>NZ_SEWE01000004.1 GCF_004167665.1 Hymenobacter persicinus
AGCCTTCACGGCGGCAATTTTCAGCGAGCCGCGCAGCTTGTTGACCACCAGCGTGGCCAGAGCCTCGCCGTCCACGTCTTCCGACACGATAACCAGGGGCTTGCCGGTCTGCACAACCTGCTCGAGCACGGGCAGCAGCTCCTTCATGGTGCTCACCTTCTTGTCGTAGATCAGGATGAAGGGGTTTTCGAGCTCAACCTCCATTTTCTCGGGGTTGGTCACGAAGTAGGGGGACAGGTAGCCGCGGTCGAACTGCATGCCTTCCACCGTTTTTACTTCGGTTTCAGTGCCGCGGGCTTCTTCCACGGTGATAACGCCTTCCTTGCCCACTTTATCCATGGCATCGGCAATCATTTTGCCGATTTCCGAGTCGTTGTTGGCCGAGATGGTGCCTACTTGGGCAATTTCCGAGGAGTTCTCAATCTTCTTGGACTGGGCTTTCAGGTTCTCGACCACGGCCTTCACGGCCTTGTCGATGCCGCGCTTCAGGTCCATGGGGTTGGCACCGGCGGCTACGTTCTTGGAGCCGGCGGTGTAGATAGCCTGGGCCAGTACGGTAGCGGTAGTGGTGCCGTCACCGGCCTGGTCGGCGGTTTTGGAAGCCACTTCCTTCACGAGCTGGGCGCCCATGTTTTCCACCGGGTCGCTCAGTTCAATTTCTTTGGCGACCGTCACACCATCCTTGGTGATGGTCGGAGCGCCGAATTTCTTGTCGATAACCACGTTGCGGCCTTTGGGGCCCAGGGTTACTTTCACGGCATTCGCCAGTTTGTCTACGCCGCGCTTCAGCTTGTCGCGGCCGTCGGTATCGAATTGGATGTTCTTAGCCATCTTATTGAATCAGGAAATGAAATCGAAAGGAAAAAGGGGCAGGTCTACAGGACGGCGAAAATGTCCGACTCCTTCATGATGAGGTAGTCGGTACCGTCGATGGTGATTTCCGTGCCGGCGTACTTACCGTACAGAACCTGGTCGCCTACTTTTACCTGCGGCTGGATCAGCGTGCCACTGTCGGCCACCTTGCCTGCGCCCACGGCCACTACTTCGCCACGCTGGGGCTTCTCTTTTGCTGTGTCGGGGATGATGATGCCCGATTTGGTTTTTTCCTCAGCAGCAGCCGGTGCGATGATGACGCGGTCAGCCAGCGGTTTCATGCTTAGTGACATATTGTTCGTTTTGGGTGAAAGAGTTTAGCCTTTATGAAGGTAGTGCGGCAGGCAGCACTTCTTGTGCCAGCCTGCCGAAACCTGACAGAATGAACACTGCGCCGGCCCCGGCGGCGCCAACGGGCTCCTGGCCTTGCCCAACCTGTCAGGTGCGGCGCTGGGCAGAGGGGGGAGGGGGCACAAAAAAAACAGCCGGCGGCTTCTTGCGAAACCGCCGGCTGCCGGCGCCGGAGCGACGAAAATCTATTGGGCCGGAGCCGGGGTTGGCGTGGCGGCCGGAGCAGGCTGCTGAGCGGGAGCACCAGCCGGAGCCGGAGCGCCAGCCGGAGCTGGAGCCGGCGTAGCGGGGCCGGCGGGCAGGCGGCTTTCCAGGGCTTTCTGCTGGTTGATGCTGCGGGGAGCCCCACCGGCGTCGGAAGTGCCGCGGAGCACGTGCGTGCCCAGGCTGAGCACCATCAGGGCAATGGCGAAGCCCCAGGTCAGGCGCTCCAGCAAGTCGCCGGTCCGCTTCACACCCATCAGGTTAGCGGCACCGCCGGAGCCGAACTGGCTCGACAACCCACCACCTTTGGGGTTTTGGGCCAAAACCACCAGGGCCAGCAGGAAGCACACGAAAAGAATCAGGATGATAAGGGCAACGTACATTACTCCGGTTTTTTCAGTTGTTGGATTTGTTCGGCAAAATACGCCTTTTTTTCCGGCTGACGCACTATCAGCCGTTCATATATTTCGATGGCCTTCTCGATTTTGCCCTGCCGCACCATGATTTTGGCCAGGCTTTCGGAGGCCAACTCCGGTACGCCCTGGGTGCTGCGCACCGACAAATCGGCCTGCTGCTCGGCCGGTGGCGCGGTGAGCGTGGGCGTCTTGAGCCGGGGCTGGGCGCGCAAGAACTTGTTGATCAGCTCAAACGAAGACCGCGACGGCAGGAGCTTCGGGGGCGAGTAGGCTTTCAGGTGGGCCAGCAGCAGCGGATCCGGGGCAAAGAAGTCATCGGCGGGCAGATCCTGGGTGAGCTCGTCGCGCAGCTGCAGGCAGTAGCCCAACCGGCTGCTGCCACTAAAAGCGTAGGCCACGGCTTCATCGGCCCGGAAAGCAGGCAGGGTGATGCCGGTAGCTGGCGTGGGCTCGTCATCCTCGTCGAGGGTGGGCAGCTGATAGGCGGCGGGAGCTTCCGGCGGGGTGTCGGTCAGACCAAATTCGAAGCGGGCTGCCCCGGCTTCCACCGGGGGGCGGATAGGGGGCGCCACCGGTGGCAGGAGCTCCTCCGTAACTGCCTCAGGGGCTTCCGGATGCTCGGCTACGGCGGCAGTTTCAGTTTCTTCCGCCTGCGGGGCTAGGCCATCCTCTTCCACCGGCTCGGGCTGGGGTTCCACCTCTAGCTCAGGTTCGTCTAGTACCTGGGCAGTTACGGCTTCCGGTTCGTTATCAGCGGTTTGCTCTGTTTTAGTTGGCTCCTCAACCGGTGCGGGTTCTGGTTCCGCCCGTGTAGATTCAGGCTCCGGTTCCGTCAACGTAACGTCGGCCGACTCCACCGACGATTCCGTAGCGGCAGGCGCTACCGATTCGTCGGTGGAGTCGGGTTGGGTTGAAGTCCTTACTTCGACATCACCGTCAGCAGCCTCCCGCTCGTTTGACAAGGCTGGGGCGGCAACAGTTGCGTCGGGGAGGAGTGCTTCGGCAACGGCTGGCTCTGAGGAAAAAACCGGTGCCGCCACGGCCGTCTCGGCGGCTATAGTGGTTGCGGAGGCCGGCATTGGTGCTTCCGCGGGAGGTGCGGGCGCGACCAAGCCGGTGGGTTGCTCGATAAGCTGGCGGAGCAGCTCCCGGTCGGCGGCGTAGGTGGCTGCCCGGCGCAGGCGCTGGCTGGCCAGCATGCTGCCCCGGTCGTGGGCGGCCTTGGCCAGCAGCACGTGGGCCGTCTGGCAATACGGAAACGCCGCCGCCAATTGCTCCAGCTCCCGGATTTCGGCTTCCGAAATTCCGTTCACATGGTCCAGAATGTGCAGCAGCGACGCGCGGGTCATAGCGGGGAGTTAGGAATTGGCAATGGGGCGGATTGCAGAAAAAGATTGCAAGTCAATTCTTTAGCTGAGCAGGCGGCCGCCGGCCGCCGGGGTGTTAGGGTCGGAGCGGGCGGCAAAAGTGCATCATTTTAACCGGGAAACCCATCCGCCGCCCGCCCCAAGTGCTTTGAATGCAGCGCAAAACGCATTGTCAAGGGCGGAGTAGGCCCGGTAAATCGACTGGTGGTGAGCGGCTTGGGTAGCTTACCAGTTGGCCACCGACTTGTTGAAGGCGTCGGTGATGATGTTGGTCGTGATGCGCTTCAGGGCGCTGGGGTCGTTGTTGATGCTCGACACGTCCTGGGACGCGGGGAAGTCGCCGTTGCTCTGGAAGGTCTGCTCGAAGTCCTGCTTCTCGTCCTTGGTGTTGGTAAAGCGTACCCGCACCTGAATCGTGAGGCGGTTGACGCCCGCTTGGTCGACGCCGTTTTCGCGCTGGATGGCGGCCGGGGCGAAGTCGTAAGCAATGATTTGGCCTTCAAACTGCAGGTCCCCGTCGCGGGGCACGAGCTTCAGCGTGGTGTTGCGCTGGAAATAGTCCTTCATTTCCTCCGTGAAGCGCTGGGCCAGAAAGGAAGGACCGTTGTTGGCGTTGTTCTGGAAGGTCTGAATCGAAATGGTTCTGACCGCCGGATCAATGTTGGTGCCCGTGAACGAGTACACGCTGCAGCCACTCAAGCCCAGCAACAGCAGCAGGCTGGTGAGGTAGAACTGCTGGCTGAATAAGAACTTACGCTTGCTCCAGGTCATATTGCTTCAGCTTACGGTAGAGCGTGCGTTCCGAAATGCCCAGATCGTGGGCGGCGTACTTGCGCTTGTTGTGGTGCTTTTTGAGGGCTTTCATGATCATCTCCTTTTCCTTGGCCTCCAGGGAAAGGGTTTCCTCTTCCGTCTCGTGCGGAATGTCTTCCACGCGGTGCGGTTCCTCCTCGTAGGCCGCGTCGTCGTCCACAGTCAGCTCGGGGCGGGGCGTGAGGATGTATTCGGCGGCCCCGTCGGGGGAAGCGCGGTTGAGGCGGCTGCCCTCGTAGCTCGGGGCCACGTTGAGGTTGGTAAACAGGTGGCTGTTTTGGCGCAGCAACTCCTGGGCTTCGGCGGGCCGCTGCCCGGCGGCCAGGTCGAGCACGAGCTTCTTGAGGTCGGTCATGTCGCGGCGCATGTCGAAGAGCACTTTGTAGAGCAAGTCGCGCTCGGAATAGGTGCCCGACCCGCTGCCGCCGTCGGCGCTGCCGGTGGCCGCGTGCATGAGCATGGGCAGGCGGCTGCTTTGCTCGGCGGGCAGGTACTGGCGCAGGCGGGTGGCGTCCACGTCGCGGTCCGTTTCCAGCACCGACATCTGCTCGGCCACGTTCTTGAGTTGGCGGATGTTGCCGGGGAAGCGGAAGCGCTGCAAATCGGCCACCGCTTCGGAGTTCAGGGCAATGGGCTTCACGCGGTACCGCTCGGCAAAATCGGTAGCGAACTTGCGGAATAGTAAGTAGATATCCTCGCCCCGTTCACGCAACGGTGGAACCGTAATCGGGACGGTATTGAGGCGGTAGTAGAGGTCTTCGCGGAACTTGCCCTCGCGCACGGCGTCGAGCAGATTCACATTGGTAGCGGCCACCACGCGCACGTCGGTCTTCTGCACCTTGCTGGAGCCGACGCGGATAAACTCGCCGTTTTCGAGCACCCGCAAGAGGCGGGCCTGGGTGCCGAGCGGCATCTCCCCGATTTCGTCGAGGAAGATAGTACCGCCGTTAGTCACCTCAAAGTAGCCCTTGCGGGCTTCTTGGGCGCCGGTAAACGAACCCTTCTCGTGGCCGAACAGCTCCGAATCAATCGTGCCTTCAGGAATGGCGCCGCAGTTGATGGCAATGAACTGCCCGTGCTTGCGCGGCGACAGGGCGTGGATGATCTTGGAAAAAGATTCCTTGCCCGAGCCGCTTTCTCCGCTGATGAGCACCGTCATGTCGGTGGGCGCCACCTGGGCCGCCACCTGAATGGCGTAGTTCAGCGCCGGCGCGTTGCCAATGATGCCGAAGCGCTGCTTGATACTCTGAATCTCTGATGGTGTCAAGGTTGGAAGGGGTTTCGGGAGAAAGACGAATAGGCTAAGGTTTTATTTTAAGTAGCTTATAGAATAGCACAACGGGAGTCCTACTTTCTGGCAAAGAAGGACTCAAAGGCTTTGCGTTTGCCAGCATCTCCTTGAATCGTTAACCAGGCTGTCTCAGGTTCATATTCATCCACGGTGCCAGTTACAGACCAATTCCAAAAAGGCCATCGGGAAGACTTGTAGAATAAATAGGTTTTGAGCGAAACCTGGTCATTCTCAGCGTCCAAAAACAGACGGCTGATTTCTGTCTGGTCAAAGGTCACCTTGAACAGTAGCTGCAATTCGCTGAACGTGGCCCGCAGCTGGTCGTCAATAAAGAGAAGCTTTTGACCCATACCTCAAACATAGGGCCCTGAACCTACTCCACCGCGTCCCCCAGCAACGACCCGCCCGTACCGGTGTGCACGAATACGTTGACATAATCCCCCTTTTTGTAGTGCTTCTTGGGGAAGATGACGACTTGGTTCTGGCTGTTGCGGCCACTGAGGTGCTCCTGGCTGCGCTTGGAGAAGTTCTCGACCAGCACGCGGTGCACCTTGCCCACAGCTTGTTGGTTGCGGGCGAAGCTGCTTTTCTGCTGCAAATCAATGATTTCCTGGAGGCGACGCTTTTTTACGTCCAGTGGAATGTCGTCTTCCAGCTTGCGGGCGGCCAGCGTGCCGGGGCGCTCCGAGTAGAAGAACATGTAGGCCATGTCGTACTGCACCCAGTCGATAAGGCTGAGCGTGTCCTGGTGCTCTTCCTCGGTTTCGGAGCAGAAGCCCGAAATCATGTCGGTGCTGATGGCGCACTCGGGTCCCAGGATGCGGCGGATGGCCTGCACCCGCTCCTCGTACCAGGCCCGGTCGTAGGTGCGGTTCATTAGCTTGAGGATGCGCGAGTTGCCGCTCTGGGCGGGCAGGTGAATGTACTTGCAGATGTTCTCGTAGCGCCCCATCGTGTAGAGCACCTCGTCGGTGATGTCCTTGGGGTGGGAGGTGGAGAAGCGCACCCGCAGCTCGGGGCTGATGCGGGCCACGCGCTCCAGCAGCTGGGCGAAGTTGACGTGCTCGGTGCCGTCCTCGGAGGCCCACTTGTAGGAGTCCACGTTCTGGCCCAGCAGGGTCACTTCCTTGTAGCCCTGGGCCACCAGGTCGCGGCACTCCTGCTCGATGCTGTGGGCGTCGCGGCTGCGCTCCCGGCCCCGGGTGAAGGGCACCACGCAGAACGAGCACATGTTGTCGCAGCCGCGCATGATGCTCACGAAGGCCGTGATACCATTCGAGTTCAGGCGCACGGGCGTGATGTCGGCGTAAGTCTCGTCGCGGCTGAGCAGCACGTTCACCGCCTTTTGGCCGCCGTCGACCTCGCGGATCAGGTTGGGCAGGTCGCGGTAGGCGTCGGGGCCCACGACGAGGTCGACGAGCTTTTCCTCCTCCAGAAACTTGCTTTTCAGCCGCTCGGCCATGCAGCCGAGCACGCCCACCAGCATGCCGGGGTTGCGCTTTTTGTGGCTGTTGATCTGGGACAGGCGCATGCGCACGGTCTGCTCGGCCTTCTCGCGGATGGAGCAGGTGTTGAGCAGCACCAAATCCGCGTCGGCGAGCTGCTCGGTGGTATCGAAGCCCTCGTCGAAGAGGATGGACGACACGATTTCGGAGTCCGAGAAGTTCATCTGGCAACCGTAGCTCTCAATGTAGAGCTTGCGCTGCCGACCGGTGCGGGTGGCCGGGCTCACGCGTACGTCTTGGGCGGGCTCCGCGCCGGCCACGGCCGTCGGCGGCGTATCCAGATAATCTAAGGTGAACAGTTGCTGCGACATAGGTAGTACAAACTCAGAAGAAGGGCAAAGGTAAGTTTTTTGCCCCGAAAATGACAGAATGGCAGGGAAGGTGAGATGGTGAACTAGTGAGATGGTGAGTTGACGTTCTGGCGGCGCGGACCGGCGCGGTGCTGCGCAAGGCGAACATCAAACTCACCAGTTCACCATCTCACTAGTTCACCAGCGTCAGCACCTGGCGCACGTCCTGGACGGTGTGGAAGTCGAGGCCGGCGAGCTGGGCGGGGTCGACGTGCTCGAAAATCCAGTTGGCGTGGTAGGGCACGTGCACGGCGCGCAAGCCCAGCCGAGCCACGGGCAGAATGTCGGACTTGAGCGAGTTGCCGACCATGACAAACTCCTCGGGCGTAGCGTTGTAGCGGGTAAGCAGGCGGCGGTAAGTGGCCTCGTTCTTTTCACTGACTACCTCCACGTGGTCGAACAGGTCGCCGAGGCCGGAGCGGGCCACTTTGCTTTCCTGGTCGAGCAGGTCGCCCTTGGTGAGCACCAGTAGGCGGTGGCCGCGGCGGCGCAGCTCGGTGAGCACCTCCACCACGCCGGGTAGGGGCTCAATCGGGTAGCGCAGCAGCTCCTTACCCATGTCGATGATCTGCTGAATGTCTTTGCCCGTCACGGCCCCGTCGGTGAGCTGGATGGCGGTTTCAATCATCGAGAGCATAAACGGCTTGGCCCCGTAGCCGAACAGTTGCATGTTGCGGCGCTGCACGGCGTTGAGTTGCTCGGTGAGGTGGGCCGGCTCGCCGCAGTGGGCAATAATTTCGAGCAGGCGAGCTTCCACCTGGTCGAAGTGGGGCTGGTTGGACCAGAGCGTGTCGTCGGCGTCGAAGGCAATGAGGTGAGCAGCGGACATGGGCGGAAAAAATCGGAAAAGCCGCGGGAAAGGCCCCGCCAGGCCGCAAAGTTACCGAACTTGCGGGCCTATGAAACAGCTCATCGACCTGACGACCTGGAACCGCCGGGAGCATTTTGCCTTCTTTGGGGCGTTTGAAGAACCGTTTTTCGGTCTCGTGGCGCCCGTGCGCTGCACCGGGGCCCAGGCCGCGGCCAAGGAGCTGGGCGTGCCGTTCTTTCTCTACTACCTCTACCACGCCGTGCAGGCCGCCAACGAAGTGCCCGAGCTGCGCACCCGCATTGAAGGCGGGCAGGTGTACCAATACGCGCGCGTGCACGCCTCGGCCACCCTGGGCCGCCCCGACCACACCTTCGCCTTTTCCTTTATCGAGCAAAACGACGAGCTGAACGCCTTCGTGGCCGCCGCCCGGGTTGAAATCGAGGCCGTGCAGAACAGCTCCGGCCTGCGCCTGAGCCCAACCACGGCCCGCGCCGACGTGCTGCACTGCTCGGCCATTCCGTGGGTGCGCTTCACGGGCCTAACCCACGCCCGCAGCTTCCAGCACCCCGACAGCTGCCCCAAAATCTCCTTCAGCCAGCTCTACGAGGAAAACGGCGGGACCTACATGAACGTGGCCGTCAACGTGCACCACGCCCTGGCCGACGGCTACCACGTCGGCCAATTTTTGGAGGCGTTTGAGCGGCGGCTTGGTGGTGAGGTGGTGAAACAGTGAGCTGGTGAGTTTGATGTTCAACTTGCGCCAATGGCGCAGATAGCGCAAACCGCGCCAGCGGAACGACAACTCACTATTTCACCATCTCACTATTTCACCTCGGCCCCCAGCACGTCGAGCAGGGCGCGGGCTTTGAGCAGGCACTCGTCGTATTCGCGGGCCGGGTCGGAATCGTAGGTGATGGCCGAGCCGACCTGGAAGCTCAGGTAGCCAGTGCCGGTGCGGTACTGCAGGCTGCGGATGACCACGTTGAAGTCGAAGTCGCCGTTGGGCCACACGTAGCCCAGGCTGCCGCTGTAGAGGCCGCGCTTGGTGCGCTCGTAGTGCTCGATAAGCTGCATGGCCCGGATTTTTGGCGCCCCAGTCATTGAGCCCATCGGAAACGTGGCGCGGAGTACGTCCAGCAGGCTGGTGTCGGGCCGCAGCTCGGCCTGCACCGTGGAAATCATCTGCCAGACGTGGCGAAAAGGGTAGAGGCCACACAGCTCGGGTACCTGCACGCTGCCGGACCGAGCCACGCGGGCCAGGTCGTTGCGCACCAGATCCACAATCATCAGGTTTTCGGCCTGCTCTTTCTCATCCTGGGCCAATAACTGACGCTGCTGGTCGTCTTCGGCCGGGGTCAGGCCCCGGCGAATGGTGCCCTTGATAGGTTGGGAAATAACGTCGGGGCCCTGCCGCCGGACAAACCGCTCCGGCGAGGCGCAGAGCAGGTAGCGGTCCTGCCACTTGTAGAAGCCCGCAAACGGCGTCGGCGAGGCTTCGCTGAGCTGGAAAAAGGTGCTCACCGGGTCCAGAGCTACGCTTTCGGCGTAAAACTCCTGGCACAGGTTAAGCTCGTAGACTTCCCCGTTGAGAATGTCTTCCCGAATGGCCTCCACGGCCGCCAAGTATTCGGCTTTGGGCAGGCGCGGACGCAGAGTGGCTACCCGGCCAGGCGCGGCGGCCGGCACTTCAGTGGCCAGAATAGCGGCCAGCACACCGGTCGAGTGTCCCTGGATTTCCACTGATTCCGGGCCCCAGCGCAGCCAGGTCTGGGGTGTGAAAAAGTGCAGAGCGGGCCAGTGCAGGCCGTCAAAATGGTGGCTGGAAAGCTGCTCCAGCTCATTTTTCAGGTCGTAGGTCAGAAAGCCGCAGCGGGGAGCCGCCGTGGGAGTCTGCAGCCAGTCGGCCAGCTCGGTTAGGGTTGCGGGGCCGGCCTCAGCGGCGTCGGCCACGGCCAGCAGCTGCGCAAACGCCCCGCCGGGGTAGGGCAGCTCGTGGGCGTCGTAGTAGGCGCAGCAGGCAAACTGCGCGGCCCAGTGCAGGGCCTTGACGCGAAATTGCGCCGCCGAAATGGGCAGCGCAGCAAATGGAATCGGGGAAGACACGGCGGGCGGGAAAAGCGGGGCCCAAAAGTAACCAGCCGCTACCGGACTTTCGCCGGGGGCAGGCCCGCCAGCGCCACCTTGGCCTTGGCGTCGGTGCTGTTCTTGTACTCGTGCCGGGGCGAGTCGAGTACCTTCTGAAAATACACCCGCGCCAGGTTGGGCTGCCCGTCGGCCTGGCAGAGGTAGCCCAACTGCAGCGCGGCCTGCGGCCCGAAGTAATAGGGGGCTTTGCCCGCCAGCGCCACGGTACGGCTATAAAACAGGCGGGCCGAGTCGAGGCGGCCGAGGCCCTGGTAGGCCCGGGCCCGGCGGTAAGGGTCTTCCAGCTGGTCGCGCAGCAGGGTGCCGGGACCGGCCGCGAAGCCGCGCAGGGTGCTCAGCGCCTCCCGGTAGTAGCCGCCGTCAATCTGCAGGCGGGCCCGGGTCAGGAGGCGGTTCAGCGGCACCTGGTCGTCGTAGAAGCGCTGGGCATACTTGTCTTCCTCGAGCTCCGTGCGGCCGGCCGCGCCAATCTGGCGGCGGTACTGGTCGGCAGCCGGAGCGTCGCCGGCCAGCCAGGCGGCCAGGTAGAGCTTGAAGGCGGCGTCTTTGCGGTAGTGTATGCCCCGGTACTGCTGCAGAAACTGCTGGTTTTCGCGCCGCGAAGCCGCGTACTGGCCCTGGTATAGCAGCAAGTCGGCGGCCATGTGGTGCAGGTAGGGCACGGGCAGGTAGGCCGCCCCGGCTGGCCGGGTGCGGTAGGCAGCCAGGGCGGCGGCGGTGTGGTGCTGGCGCTTGTTGAGGCTGATTACCAGGTAGCTGAAGAGCAGATTGTCGGGCTGCTGGGCGGCCAGGCGCGTGACGAGCTGCACGGCCGCGTCGGGCTTTTTGTAGTACGTTTCCTGCACCAGGGCCAGAATCACCTGAGCCTCGGACTGGAAGTCGTTGGGGCGCTGAGCGGCGGCGCGCAGGTTTTGCAGGCCCGCTTCCACGCTGCCGGGCAGGCCCAGCAGCTTCAGAAACCATCGGTAGCCTTCGGGCAGGGAGCCGATAAAAAACTGCAGCATGCCCAGGGTTTTGCGGGCCGGCAGAAAATCCGGGTAGCGCTGCGCTGTGGCCTGCATCTGCTGGTAGGCCTGGCGCAGACTCCAGGCGCCCTGCACCTCGTGCTGAAAGGCTACCTGCACCGCGGCCTGGTGCAGGCGGATTTCGGCCCGGGCGTAGTCGCGCAAGGCCCCGCGGGCGGCCGACTTTTCCAGCAGTTCCAGCCGCCGGTCCTGGGCCGCTACCACCGCCTCGTAGCGGCCGGCATCCTGCGCAATCATCAGGTCGGTGAAGTCGATGCAGTCGGCGACGAGCAGGGGGGCGGCACCAGTGGGCTGGGCATTCAGCTCGGGTTGCAGCAGCGCCCGGGCTGATTCCACGCGCAGTTTAAACAGCTCAGTGTAAGCCTGCCGGCAAACCGGAGATAGAGCTGTGGTTGAAGCAAAGTTCGTAGTGCCCGCGGCCGGCTGCTGGGCGCTCGAATCCTGGGGTGGGCGGGCCATGGCCGGACTAAACCAGAGCAGGAGCAACAGGGGCAGAAGCCGCGCTCCGCCCACCGGCCCCTGCCGCGCGCCTTGTCTGAATGGCCGTCCGTGCTGCACTTTCTGCATTTTTGAAACGAAAAAAGGAACGGCGCGGGGCCGTTCCTTTTCACTAGTCAACAAACAATAGCGGAGAGTTAGGCCACTACTTTCGAATCCACGTCGGCCAGCACGCGGCCGCAGTGTTCGCAGACGATGATTTTCTTGTGCGAGATGATATCAGCCTGCCGCTGTGGGGGCACCGTGTTGAAGCAGCCGCCGCAGGCGTCGCGCTTCACCGTCACCACGGCCAGGCCGTTGCGCACGTTGCCGCGGATGCGGGTGTAAGCCGTCAGCAGGCGCTCCTCGATGGGTTTTACGGCCTTCTCACGCTCGTCGAGCAGCTTTTTCTCGTCGGCTTCACTTTCGCCCACGATGGTTTGCAGCTCGGTGTTTTTGTTGGTCAGGTCTTTCTTGCGCTCGTCCAGGCGCTGCTTGGTACCGGCGATGTCGTTGTTCTTCAACTCAATCTGGTACTGGGCCTCCTTGATCTTCTTTTCCGAAATCTGAATTTCCAGGCGCTGCAACTCGATTTCCTTGGCAATGGCCTCGTACTCGCGGTTGTTGCGCACGTTCTGCTGCTGCTCCTCGTACTTCTTGATCAGGCCGTCGGCGTCCTTGGCGTTCTGCTTGCGCTGCTTGATCTGGTCGTTGAGCGCCTGGATTTCTTCGTCGAACTTGCTCACGCGCACCTCGTAGCCCGCAATTTCGTCCTCCAGGTCGCGAACTTCTTCGGGCAGGTCACCGCGTACGCGCCGGATTTCGTCGAGCTGCGAGTCGAGGCGCTGCAGGTTCAGAAGAGCTTCCAGCTTGCTGGCAACGGTGGTTTCCGTAGAAGGGTTAGAAATCATATCGGACTGGGTTGGTGAGGGTCTGAGCAATTAAGACCGCAAAAGTACTTCCAAAGTTCGCGTGAAGCAAATCCCGGAACAGCTCCCCGGTGAATTGCTCGCTTTCAAAGTGGCCCACGTCGCAGAGCATCAGCCGGCCTTCGGCCCCAAAGTACTCATGGTATTTCAAATCTCCGGTCACGAAGGCGTCGGCGCCGGCGGCCCGGGCCTTGCCGATCAGAAAGCTGCCGGCCCCGCCGCAGAGGGCCACGGTGCGGATGGGTCGCTCAAATTCGGTGTGCTTGACCACCGGCACGAGCAGCGCTGCCCGCAGCCGGGCCCGAAACTCAGCCGGACTCAGGGGCTCAGGCAACTCGCCCACCATGCCCGAGCCCACGTCCTGGTGCACGTTTTCCAGCCGGACGAGCTCATAGGCCACTTCTTCGTAGGGGTGGGCCTGGCGCAGGGCGCTGAGCACCCGTCCCTGCACATGCAGGGGCAGCAAGACTTCCACGCGCTGCTCAACCGTGGTTTCAGCCCGGCCCGGCTGGCCCAGAAATGGGTTGGTGCCCGCCCCGGGCGTGAACGTACCCACGCCCTCGGAGCGGAAGCTGCACTGGGCGTAGTCGCCGACCTGCCCGGCGCCGGCGGCGTAGAGAGCCTGCAGCACGGCGTCGGTGTGGGTGGGCGGCACGTAGAAAATCAGCTTGCCCAGGGTGCCGGTTTTGGGGTCCAGGATGCGCACGTTGGTCAGCCCGAGCTTGTCGGCCAGCTTGCGGTTGACGCCGTGGCGCACGTTGTCGAGGTTGGTGTGGGCCGCGTAGATGGCCACGTCGTTTTTGAGGGCCTTGATAATAGTTTGCTCCACCTCATTGGCCCCGGTCAGGCGCTTGAGGGGCCGGAAAATCACCGGGTGGTGCACCACCACCACGTTGCAGCCGCGCGCAAGGGCTTCGTCGACCACGGCCGGGGTGCAGTCGAGGGCAATGAGCACGCCGCGGATTCCGGCCTGCGGGTCGCCGCACTGCAGGCCGGCATTGTCGTAGGATTCCTGGTAGGCCAGGGGCGCGGCCCGTTCGAGGGCGCGGGTAAGGTCAGCAACGGTGGGCATGCGGCGGGGAAAACGGTTTGCCAAAAGTAACGACGTCCGCCAATCCAACCCGCGCCGCCATTTCGCCCAACGGTTTAGGGCACAAGGTGGCCGGTAGGCGGGGTCGGCTCCGTGGCTACGGCCTCGCCTGCGGAATGGCCGCGGAGGGTACGGGCGAGCTGGGCGTGGTCGAGGGCGCCCTCGTTGTGGGAGAGGAAAATGGTAGCCACGCCGTTGCCGACGAAGTTGGTCAGGGAGCGAGCCTCGCTCATAAACCGGTCGACGCCCAGCAGCAGGGCCAGCCCTTCGACGGGACTCACCTTCACGGCCGTGAGCGTGCTGGCCAGCACTACGAAGCCCGAGCCCGTGACGCCGGCCGCGCCCTTGCTGGTCACCATCAGGATGCCTACAATAGTCAGCATCTGGGCGCCCGTCAGCTCTACGTTGAACACCTGGGCCAGGAAGATAGTGGCCAACGAGAGGTAGATGGTGGTGCCGTCGAGGTTGAAGGAGTAGCCGGCGGGCACCACCAGGCCTACCACGGGCTTGGCGCAGCCCAGGCGCTCGAGCTTTTCCATCAGCCCGGGCAGCCCGGCCTCCGACGACGACGTGCCCAGCACAATCAGCAGCTCCTCTTTGATATAGCCCAGGAAGGCCAGAATGCTGACCCGGCAGTAGCGCAGGATGGAGCCCAGCACCACGAACACGAACAGCCCGCAGGTGACGTAGACCGTGAGCAGGAGCTTGGCCAAGGGCAGCAGGGTGGCAATGCCGTACTTGCCGATGGTGAAGGCCATGCCCCCGAAGGCCCCGATGGGCGCAAACATCATGACCAGGTGCAGGCCCCGGAACACGTACTTCGAGGCCCAGTTCAGCCGGTCGATGATGGGCTGGCGGCCGGCGTAGCGGCTGAGCACCATGCCCAGCACGATGGACACCAGCAACACCTGGAGCGTGAGGTTGTCGGCCAGAAAGTGCAGCCAGCTAAACTCGCCGGCCCGCTGGGTGAACTCGCCGACTGCCTGCCCGTTGAGCTTGCCGGTACTTACCCCGTCGCCGGGCCGGATCAGGTAGGCCACGCCCACGCCGATAACCAGGGCCAGCGTGGTCACGATTTCGAAGTAGAGCAGGGCCTTGCCGCCGATGCGGCCCACCTTTTTCAGGTCGCCCATGCTGCTGATGCCCAGCAGGATGGTCAGGAAGATGATGGGGTTGATGAAGAGCTTGACGACGCTGATGAAGCCCTTGCCCAGCACGTCCATGCGTACGGCGGTGGCCGGGGCGAAGTGGCCCAGCAGCGCCCCGGCCACAATGGCCGTCAGCACCCAGAACGTCAGATTGGAAACCAGTTTTTTCATGGCGGAGGCGGAAAAGATTCCGGCGGCAACGGGCGCCGAAGATAGGAGCGGCCCACGGGTAATACCCCGCGGAAGTGGATAAGGTGGCAAAAAAAGCGGGTTAGGGCGGGCCGCCCGCGCCCAGCGCCCAGGCCAGCAACGCCAGCCAAGGCAACGAAAGCGGAATGCCCAGGCCCACCATCTGGGCGGCCAGGGGCGGGTTGAGGCCGTAGCGCTCTGCCACCACCGCGGCCGTATTCATGGGCCCGATGGCCGCGCCCAGCACGCACAAGTCGACGACCGTGCCGGCCCGCGGGGCCAGGGCGTGGTAGAGCCCGAAGATAAGCAGGGGCGCCAGCAGCAGCTTGTAGGCGAGGCCCAGGGCCAGGGCCCGGCGCTGGGGCCGGGGCACGGCCAGATTCATCTGCAGCCCCACTGAGAGCAGGGCCACCACCGAGAACGGGGCGCTAAGCTTTTCCAAGACCCCGCGCACCAGCTCCGGATGCCGGTAGCCGGCCGCGTTGGCCGCCAGGGCCAGCAGAAAGGCCAGAAACGGTGGAAAGCGCAGCACCGAGCCCAGCATGGCCCGCCACGAGGGCTCAGCCGACCCGTACCAGGAGGCCACGGCCACGCCCAGGGTCACGCCAATCAAGAAGGAGCCCGCCTGGCTCATCATGATGCCTAATTCCAGCCCGGCCGGCCCGTAGAGCAGCTCGAAGATGGGAAAGCCCACGAAGGAGGTGCTGCTGATGCCGGCCGTGACGATGAGGGCACCCACCGTGCCCCGGCTCAGTCCCAGCCGCGGGCCCAGGGTGCCGAAGAGCAGGGCGCTGACCCCGAAAATCAGCCAGGGAGCCAGCACTGGCAGCAGGAAATGCCGGTCGAGGTGGGCATCGGCGAGGTGCAGAAACGTGAGGGCCGGCATAAACACGAGCACCAGCAGCTGGTTGAGCACGGCGGCCGTCCCCGCGGGCACGGCCTGCCGCCAGCGCAGCAGCGCCCCCAGGCCCAGGCACGCGAGCAGCAGCAGCAGGTTGGTCATGCAAGAGGGATTGAAACGACAACGTGAGGGGCCGCCGGACAGGCCGGATAGCGGGTCGGACTCGTTGCAGCAATAAAGCCAAGCCCACTATTCTGCCTTGCCCGGCAGCCCTCAAGCACTGGCCTAGTTTGGAAGGATAGCGGGTTGAACTCGTTGCAGCGATAAAGCCAAGTCCGCTATTCTGCCTCGCCCGGCAGCACCCAAACACTGGCCGACTGGCCTAGAAGGTCAGCGTCACGTTGGTATAGTAGTACGCGCCGTTGAAGCCGAACTGGGCCACGTTGCGGGAATACGGAATTTCGCCGTTGGAGTAGCTCGCAAAGCGGCTCGAATCCACCTTGTCGGGGTACACGTTGGTCAGGTTGTTGGCGCCTACGGTCAGGGACACGACCTTGCTCGGAGTATACACGGCCGAGAGGTCGAACAGGGTTTTGCCCCCGAACTTCTGGCTGATGTGGGGTACGTAGACGGTCGTGGCGTTGCTGCCGGTGCCCACGGTGCGGTTGGCAGGCTTCTCGAAGGCCGTCACGGCGCCGAAGTAGGTGGCGCGCGGCGTGAAACTGAACTTGCCGATCTGGTAGGTGGCCGACAGCAGCACCTTCTGCCGGGGCTGGGCCCGCTCAATGAGCCCGATGCTTACGGTGTCAATCAGCAAAATGGGCTTTACGGTGCCCGCCTGCAGGGCCGCCGGCGTGGCCGCCGTCGAGACGAGGTTGGTGGCGTTGAAGGTCAGGGCCAGGCTGGCCGTCAGGCGCTGCTGCTCCCCAAGCTCCGTCTTGTAGGTCGACACCACGTCGATGCCGCGGGTGCGGGTGTTGATGGCGTTGGTGAAAAAGCGGATTTCGCTGATGTTGTCGAAGGCCGGGGTTTGCAGGGCCTTGATGTCGGACTTGATGAGCCGCTCACTGTTGATGATGCGGTCCTTGATGTCAATCTGGTAGGCGTCCACGGTGAAGAGCAGGTTGTCGCCGGCCTGCACGGCGGCGCCCAGGCTGTAGTTCCAGGAAGTTTCGGCCTTGGGGTCGGCCACGCCCAGGGGCTTGAGGCGGGCGTCGTTGTTGCGCAGCTGCTTGGTTTGCACGATGGCCCCGGCCTGCACGGTGGAGGTGGTCACGCTGTTGAAGGTCTGCTGCAGGGAAGGCGCCCGGAAGCCCCGGTTGATGGACCCGCGCAGGGACACGTTTTCGGTCACCTTGAAGCGGCTGGCCAGCTTGCCCGACACGTTGGAGCCGAAGTCGGAGTAGTTTTCGTAGCGCAGGGCCGTGGTCAGCAGCAGGCGGGTGGTGATGTCGCTTTCCACGTCGGCGTACACGCCCACGTTGCGGCGGGTGGTGTTGGTTTCGTCGTCGGGGGCAATGCCGGGGCGGCCGCTGGAGCCGGGCGCCTTAGCCGTGCGGGCGGGGGAGCCGGGCGTGGCCGGCGCCGCCAGGGCAAACGGCCCCACGAAGTACGATTCGGCGCTGCCCCGCTCCAACTGGAACCGATCCACGCGGAACTGCCCGCCAAAGGCCACGTTGAAGGATTTCACCCCGAACCGGTCGAGGTAGTTGCGCGACACGTTCACCTCGCTGGTGCTCTGCCCGAAGGCGCTGCGGCCCACGTAGAAGTCGGTCGGCGAGTCGGCCCCCATCGAAGGGTTGGCGGTTTTGTTGGCGTACAGGTCGAGGTAGTTGTAGCCGTAGCCGGTGCTAAAATCCAGGTTCCATTGCCCGGCCACCTTGCGGCTCAACCCGACCACGGCCGAGTAGTCGTCGGAGCGGCCGGGCAGCTCGGGCAGGTAGCCGTTGGGCTGCACGGGGCTGTAGTTTACGTTGTTGGGTTGGGCATTGCGGAAGAAGCCGTAGGCCAGAATGTCCTTGCGCGAGACCCCGCCGAAGCTGTAGGCCGTCCAGCCCGAGCCGCCCACGGGCAGGCCCAGGTTGTAGAAGCCCTGGTAGATGTCGGCCTGGTTGCTGCCGTACACGCCCACTTTCAGGGGCTGGCCCACGGGCGGGTACACGCCGGCCTTGGCCCGGGCGCTGTTTTCGGCCTCAATCTGGGCGTCGGTGGGGCGGGCGGGCAGGGCCGGGAAAGCCGTGTAGATGCCGCCCACGTAGTTGTCGGAGCGGTTGGTCTGGCCCTGGTGCTGGTACTGCAGGGTCATGTTCAGGTAGCCGGGGTGCTCCTTGCCCAGCTTCACGCCGTAGTTGGCCCCGGCCAGGTACTGGGCCCCGTCGCCTTCCTGGGTGATGCCGAACTGGCTTTTGACGGTGGCCACGCCGGTGCTGCGGTTCAGCCCCAGGTTGATAACGCCGGCAATGGCGTCGGAGCCGTACTGGGCCGCCGCCCCGTCGCGCAGCACCTCAATCCGCTCGATGGCCAGGGCCGGAATCGAGTTCAAATCCGTCACCACCGTGCCCGAGCCCACGGTTACGTTCAGGTTCAGGGCCGAAAACTGGTGGCGGCGCTTGCCATCCACGAGCACCAGCACCTGGTCGGGGGAGAGGCCGCGCAATGAGGCCGGGTCGGCGTAGTTGGCCACCCCGTTCACGCCGGTCTTGGCCGAGTTGAACGAGGGCGAGTTGAACTGCACCTGCTGGCCCAGGTCGGTCTGGCCGGTGAGCTGCAACTCCTTGGCGTTGAGCACGTCGACGGGCATGGGGCGCTCCACGTCGGTGCGGGGCAGGCCGCGGGAGCCCACCACCGTCACGTCGCCGAGGTCGGTGGTGCTGGTTTCCAGGCGTAGGTCGATGGTGGTCCGCTGGCCCACAACCACCTGCTGGGCTTTGAAGCCGATGGCCGACACGGCCAGCGTGGCGCCGGGCTTGACGGTGAGCGTGAAGCGGCCGTCGGCGTCGGTGCTGGTGCCGTTGGTGGTACCTACTTCCACCACCGTGGCGCCGGGAATCCCGGCCCCGTCGGCGCCGGTGATGCGGCCCTTCACGGTGCCGTCAGCCGGGCGGCGCAGCTCGGTAGGCGCAGCGGGCAAGAGGCTCAGACCATGGGCGGTAGCTGCGCCGGGCAGGGCCAGCAGCAGCAGCAGTGCCTGGCCCGGGCGCCCGGGCCGCCGCAGGGCGGAGAAGGAGAAAAAGCGTAGAGAAGAGGTCATGGGAGGGATTTGGGGGTTGGAAAAGAGCGGAAAGCCCGGGCCCGCCAACCGGGCAACAAAGCCAGGCCGAGCCGGGGAGGGGAAAGCAGGAAGAGCAGGAAAAGTAGCGAAGCCGGCAGCACTCAGGCCGGAGGATGGCCGTCGTGGTCGTGGTAGGAGGTGCGCTGGGTTTCGGTCATCAGCAAACTCACTACCAGGGAAATGGCAATGCAGCCGGCCACGTACCAGTAGAAGTAGGCTTCGTGGCCGATGCCCTTGCACCAGAGGGCAATGTACTCGGCGGTGCCCCCGAACACGGCCACCGTCAGGGCGTGGGGCAGACCGATGCCCAGGGCCCGGATTTCGGTCGGAAACAGCTCCGACTTGACCACCGCGCTGATGCTGGTGTAGCCGCTGACCACCACCGAAGCCAGCAGCAGCAGCCCCAGGGCCGGGGCGGGCCGGGTCACGTGGCTCAGGGCCGTGAGCAGCGGTACGCTGCCCAGGCTGCCCAGCAGTCCGAACCCGATGAGCAGGGGCCGCCGCCCGATACGGTCGGCCAGGGCTCCGAACCCGGGCTGCATGGCCGCAAAGCCCAGCAAGGCCAGAAAGCAGGTGTTGGTGGCCGCGCCCCGGGTCATGTGGGCCGTATTGACCAAAAACTTCAGCATGTAGGTCGTCAGCGTGTAAAAGGCCAGCGTGCCGCCCACCGTCAGGCCGATAACCTTGAGCACCGAGCGGGGGTAGCGGCGCAGTACCTGCAGACTGCCGCGCTGTTCTTCGGGCACCTGCTGCTGGGCCACGAAGGCGGCGGTTTCGGTCAAGTGTTGGCGCAGGTACAGGGCTACCACCGACAGTAGGGCGCCCACCACGAACGGAATTCGCCAGCCCCAGGCCTGCAACTCGGCCTCGGTGAGCAGCACCTTCAGCAGCACCAACTGGATGCCTAAGGCCAGCAGCTGGGCCCCAATCAGGGTGAAGTAGAGGAAGCTGGAGTAAAAGCCCCGGCGGCGGCGGGTGGCCGTCTCGCTCAGGTAGGTGGCCGACACGCCGTACTCGCCGCCCACGCTTAAGCCCTGCAGCAGCCGGGCCGTGAGCAGCAGAATGGGGGCCACGATGCCCACGGTCTGGTAAGTGGGCGTGAGGGCAATGAGCAACGAGCCCAACGACATGAGCAGCACCGACAGGGTCATGGACTGCTTGCGGCCGACTTTATCGGCAATGCGGCCGAACATCCAGCCACCGATGGGGCGCATCAGAAAGCCCAGGGCGAAGATGCCGGCCGTTTGCAGCAGCTGGGCGGTGGTGTCGCCGGAGGGAAAAAAGGAAGCGGAGAAGTACAGGGAAAACGCCGAGAAGACGTACCAGTCGTACCATTCTACCAGGTTGCCTACCGACCCGCTGAAGATGGCCAGCAGCCGGCGCCGCGAAATCTGCTCGGGGGCAGCGGCGGCAACGGGTGGGGCGAGCAGGACCATGACGGGTGGGCGTGGGTGGGAAGGAGGAGTCGCGAAAAGTCAGCGTATCCCGCTGGCTCGATTCAAATGAACACCCCGATTTTGAAGAATTTTTATAGGAAAGTTGTGGGGAGTATGAAATTTAACGCCCGGCAGGTGAAGCATGCCATTTCCACGCCACCCGGGGTGGTTCGGCTACGCGGCCGCCAGCTCAGGCATGACCGCCTTTTTCGCAACTGTTCACGCCGCTCACGCCGGCTCGGGGGCAAACTCCACGCGCAGACAGTGCCAGCCGTCGGCGTAGGTGTAGGCCAGGTGATGGTGGTAGAGCGCGCCGATGCGCTGCACGATGGCCAGGCCGATGCCGATGGAGTCGAGGGCGGCGTTGCCTTTTTTGAAGCGCCCAAACAGCTCGGCCACCGGCAACGAGGGCGGCAGGCCGGTGTTGCGCAGCTCCAGGGCGGCCGGGGTGAGCGTAACCCGGATTTCACCCCCGGGCAGGTTGTGGCGGATGGCGTTGCTAAACAGATTGTTCAGCAGCAACTGGGCCAATGATTCGTCCAGGGGCACGCGCACGTCGGGTGCCACGTGCTGGGTGGTGCGCAGCTCCTTCATTTCGGCCAGGTCGGCGAAGGCCGCCTCGGTGGCGGGCACCAGTTGGCTCAGGTCGGTGAGGGGGGCCGGGTGAGTCTCGTAGTGCTCCAGCTTGGCCAGCAACGTCAGGGCCTGGTTGATTTTGGCCAAGCGCTCCAGCTGGTCGTGGATGGTGGTGAGCATGCGCAGCTGCTGCGGGGTCAGCTCCGAGTCCATGATGAGCAGCTCGAGCTGGGCCTTCATGCTGGCAATGGGCGTCTGGAGCTCGTGGGAGGCATTTTCCGAAAACTCCTGCAGGCCCTGGTAGTCGCGCTGGGCCTGGCGGGTCATGCGCATCAGAAACTCGTTGAGCACGTTGAACTCCAGCGTGCGGCTGGGCTGCAGGTGGATGGTGGTTTTCTGGCTGAGCTGAAACCGCTCGATGCCGCGCAAAATGGCGTTGAACGGCTTCAGGATGTGCCAGGAAATTACCTCGCTCAGAATCACGACCAGAGCCAGCAAAAACACGAACGTCCAGGCAAAAACGAGCATGATGCCGGTCAGGTACTCGTCGCTGGGCCTGACCACCACGGCCTGGCTGGTGAGGCCGTAGCGCTGCCCGCCGACGCGCGGATACGTGGTCAGCCGCACCACGCTGGCCGAGGATTGCAGGGCCGGTACCCACTCGTCGCGCACCTGCACCAGCTGGTCGGGGCCGGCCGGGTCGGCGGGGAGCAGGCGGCGAATCCGGACCTGGGTCCGGGCCGGGTGGCCGGTATAGTCGCGGCCGCTGGCCAGCTGCCGGGCCACCAGCGCGTTGAGGTGGCGCAGCTTGCCGACGGTGGTCTGGGTCACGCTGCGCGACATGGCCCCGTACACAATCGTGAATCCTACCGCCAGCACAAACAGCGTAATCACCGCGTAGGCAATGGTATAGCGGTAGTTGAGCTTCATGGGACAGGCGGGGAAATTGTGAGGTGGTGAAATTGTGCGTTTGACGTTCGGCTGGCGCGACAGGCGCCACGGGCCTAGCGGCGCCGTTAGGAGTAGGAGATGGTACCAACGTGGGTAGGCGAACTGTCGGCGCCGCTGGCACCACTAGCGGCGGCAGGGCAAAGCCGCGCCGCCGGAACAGCTCACAATTTCACCACTTCACAATTTCACCGCTTCACTCCGGGGCGTTGAGCTTGTAGCCCAGGCCGTAGACGGTGCTGATGTAGTCGCGGCCGCCGGCGTCGGTGATTTTCTTGCGCAGGTTTTTCACGTGCTGGTACACAAAGTCCACGCTGTCGAGGTTGTCGGTGTAGTCGCCCCAGAGGTGGGCGGCAATGGCCTGGCGGGTGAGCATGCGGCCCTTGTTGTTGATGAAGTAGAGCAGCAGGTTGGTTTCCTTGCGCGTGAGGCTGAGCAGCTTGCCGTTGGCCCGGCACTCCATCGACTCCAGGTCGGCGGTCAGGTCCTGGAAGGTGAGGACGTTGTTTTTCTGGGGGCTGCGCCGGCGCATGATGGCCTTGATGCGGGCGTGCAGCTCGGGCAGCGGAAAAGGCTTGGTGATGTAGTCGTCGGCGCCTTCGCTGAGGCCGGTGAGCTTGAAGTCCAGCGCGTTCTGGGCCGAAATGATGAGCACGCTGCTGTCCACGCCTTCCTTGCGCAGCAGCTTGAGCAGGTTGATGCCGTTGCCGTCGGGCAGCATGATGTCGAGCAGCAGGCAGTCGTAGCGAAACAGGGCCAGCTTCTCGCGGGCCTCGTCGAAGGTGGTGGCCACCTCGCAGATGTAGTGCTCCTGCACGAGGTAGCTGGCAATGCTACGGGCCAGCTCGGGGTGGTCCTCAACTAACAATATCTTCATAGGGCAGCAAAGCGGTGGGCGGAGGCTAAATGTAGTCAAACCCGCCGAAGCTGCACCGTAGGCCCGGCTAAACGCCGCCGGCCCGGATTTCGTCCAGCACCGCCGCGTAGCGGGCCACGTGCTCAGGAAGTTCCCGGCGCTTGTACTGCATCAGGTAGCGGGGATGGTCGAGAATGTGAATCCGGTCGAAGAGCTGCAATTCTTGGTTAAAGCGGGTCAGAAACTGCCCGTTGCGCCGGCCCAGGCACACGGCCACCCGGCGGTGCAGACCCACCTCCAGCACCTGCCGCTGCAACGACAGCCGGATATCGTCGGCCAGGGCCCGGGTCAGGGCCGGGGCGTCGTAGTAGTTGTAGTTCAGGCCCTGGCGCAGCAGCACGAGCGGGTAGAGGGAGCCCAGGAAGAAGTCCTGGTAAAACGCCGCCGGCCCGCCCATGGCCGCAATAACCTGGTACACGAACTGGCTGGAAATTTCCCGGTTCTGGGGCAGCTCATTCGCAATACCGCAGTCCTGGGCCAGGGCCACCGGGTCGGTGAAGGCCACGCCGGTGCGGCCGTTGCCGAGGCGGCCGGGGTTGATGCCCAGCAAGGCCACCCGGGGCTGGGCGCCGGCGTAGTAGCGGTGCGCAAACTCGGTCAGCAGCTCCCGCGGGCCGGGTTCCCGGTACGGACTCACGGCCTGCACGCCGTCGGGCAGCGGGGCGGCGGGCAGGGGAAACTCGGTCAGAAAGCGCAGCAGGCGGTCGGCGAAGGAAGACATAGATTCGGTAGGAGACCTTGGCCATACGCAGGACGTCGGACGGGCGCCGCGTGGGGCGGGGCAAAATCTTTCCTACCTTCGGGAAGTAGGCGTACTTTTGCGGTTCCGCGTTTTTGCCGCCATTTCATGCCCCACCCGCTCGCCTTTCTGCTGCTGCCCTTCGCCTGGCTCTACGCCGCGGTGATGCGCGTGCGCAACTGGCTATACGACAGTGGGCTGAAGGAATCGACGGCGTATGCGCTGCCCGTCATCAGCGTGGGCAACCTGCGGGCCGGGGGCACGGGCAAAACGCCCCACGTGGCCTGGATTATCGCCGAGCTGCTTCGAATGGGCGAACAGCCGGCGGTGCTGAGCCGGGGCTACGGCCGCCGCACCCGCGGCTACCAGCTGGCCGATGCCGCCGCCACGGCCGCCACCATCGGCGACGAGCCCCGGCAGCACTACCAGGATTTTGGCGCCCGGGTGCCGGTGGCCGTGTGCGAAGACCGCCGCCTGGGCATTGCCACGCTGCTGCGCACTCAGCCCGCGCTGACGGCCATCGTGCTCGACGATGCCTACCAGCACCGCCGGGTGCGGCCGGCGCTCAATATTCTACTCACCGAGCAGCAGCGGCCTTTCTACCAGGACTACGTGCTGCCCGTCGGCCGCCTGCGCGAAAGCCGGGCCGGCGCCGCCCGCGCCGACGTGGTGGTAGTCACGAAGTGCGCGCCTGACTTGCCGGCGGCCGACCAAGACAGCATTGCCGCCCGCATCCGGCGCTACGCCGGGCCGCGAGTACCGGTGTTGTTTTCCGCTTACCATTACGGCGCGCCGGTGGCCGTGGGCGGGCAGGCTGAGCCCGCCGGGTCCCACATTCTGCTGCTGACCGGTATTGCCCAGCCCGGCCCCCTGCGCGACTACCTCACGGCGGCCGGCTACCGCATCAGCCACCACGCCGCCTTTGCCGACCACCACGCCTTTACCGCCGCCGACCTGGCCGCCGTGGCCGGGCAATTACAACCCGGTCAGAGCGTTTTTACCACCCAGAAGGACGCCGCCCGCCTGCTGGAGCCCGCGCTGCGGGCTGCCGTGGCGGCGTTGCCCGTATTTTACATTCCCATCGAAGTCCGGTTTCTGGCCGACGGCGCCGCCCGCCTTCACCGCCTGCTCCCGCCTTTATTTCAGCCCCAAGCTGTTGTCTGACCTGCTGCTGCTCCTGTCCCTGCGCCTTTTCCGGGCCCGCCGCGCCTTCCTGCTGGGAGGGCTGCTTCTGCTGCTGTTGCCCCTGAGTGTGCGCGCCCAAATTGTGGACGACTCCACCAAAGTGCTCTACGGGGCCAAAACCACCCGGGTGCTCTACGAGTCCGACATCCTGCGCGAGCAGTACGAGGGCCGCGTGATTGACACGACGCTGACCTACCTGCACCAGCAGCGCAACTGGTTTCACGACAGCACCTTTCAGCAGGACCTGGGCAACGTAGGCACGGCCTCGCGGCGGCTGCTCTGGCAAACCAACACCCGCCTGGGCGCCCGCCTGGGCCGCACGGTATTCGACAAGTACACCCGCGACGCGGCCGACGTACCTTTTTACGACACCAAGTCGCCCTACACGTTCTTTCGCTACGATCAGAGCAGCGCTGGCGAGCAGGTGTTTGAGCTGTCCTACAGCCGCAGCATCGGGAAGCGGGCCAACGTGGGGTTTGCCTACGAGCGGTTTGCCTCCAACAAAATCTTCAACACCAACGGGCGCGAGAACTTTGCCGAGCACAACAACCTGCTGTTCTTCACCCGCTACCAGAGCACCAACGACCGGTACCACGCCCTGTTCAGCGTCAGCACGTCTCGGCACATTGTGCCCGAGCAGGGCGGCATTCGGCCCTCGGCCCTCGACGTGGCCGATGAGCTCTACCCCAAAAACCTGTTTGACTACGGCAAGGAAAACATCTGGCTGCCCCGGGCCCTCAACCGCGACGACCGGGACCAGGTGCGCCTGACTCATACGTACCGCCTGCTGGGCCGGGGCCTGACCGTGTACCACACCGCCGACTGGCGCCGCCAGCAGAACAAGTTCACCGACACGTTTACGGCCGCCGTGCGCGACGGCCAGGGCAATCTGCTGTTTTATCCGCCGCTGCCTTTGCAAAGCAACGAGGGCACCGACGACCGGGCCGAGCTGCGGCAGCTGGAAAATACCCTGGGCCTGCTGGGGCGCACGCCGGCCGTGGAGTACCGGGTGTACGGGCGCTACCGCAACGGCACGCTGGTGACCCGCACCCGCCGCGGCGTGCCGGGCGTGGAGGTGCCGGCTCTGCCCGACTATTCCTTCGGCCAGCTGTTTGTGGGCGGCACGGCAGCCTTCCGCTACCGCCAGCTGGTGGGAGTGGAAGTGGCCGGGGAACTCAAGCCCCTCGACGTGAAACCCGACTTCACCTCCCAGAAGGCCGAGTACTGGCTGCGCGGCACGGCCCGGCTCGGACCCCTGAGCGGGGAGCTGCTCACCTCCTCGTACGCGCCCACGCTCACTCAGCAGCAGTTCAGCGGCAACCACTACGTCTGGGGTCCCGACAACGCGTTTTATCCCACCGACTTCCGCAACACCAGCGTGGAGCAGCTCACCGGCCGCCTCGACCAGCAGGTGGGCACGCAGCGCTTTGAACTGGCGGCCAGCGTGGTCAACATCCGCAACTTGGTGTACTACGCCCAGGATGCCCGGCCCCGGCAGCTCGACGACGCCAAGCGCCTGCTCATTGGCACGCTGCGCCACCGCCTGCAGTTCGGCCACATATTCACCGACAACCAGGCCACCTACACCTATAGCGCCGACGAGCGGGGCGTGCGCTTTCCCAAGCTCGTGTCCAACAGCAAGGTGTACTACCAGAGCTACATTTTCAAAAAGGCGCTTTTCAGCCAGGTGGGCGTGGAAATGTACTACCAGTCGAAGTTCCGCGGCTACGCCTACAGCCCCAGCACCCAGCAGTTTTACCTCCAGGACCACTTCACCATCCGCAATTACCCGCTGGTGGACGTGTACTTCAGCGCCGACATCAAGACCGTGTCGCTGTTCCTGAAAATGGCCTACGTCAACCAGTTTCTGCCCGAAAACGGCTACTTCGCCACGCCCTACTACTCGGGGCTGCCGCGCCGCTTTCAGTTCGGCATCCGCTGGCAGTTCTTCGACTAGCGGCCACCGTCATTCCTAACCGTTCGATTTCTACGCCCATGCAACTTCAGTCCGAGCTTCCTTCCGGTTCTTCCGAGCCCAAGGAAAAGACCATTCTCAAGCTCAAGCTCAACACCGACCCGCGGTGGGTGAATATTGCCAGCAAAAACATCGAGGATATTCTCGTCGACCACGCCTACTGCGAGCAAAAGGCGGCCAGCACGGGCATCTCGCTTATCGTCAAGTACCCCGAGAAAACCCGGCTCGTGGATGAACTCACCCTGCTCGTGGCCGAGGAGTGGGCCCACTTCGAGCGGGTGCTGCTCGAGCTGCGCAAGCGCGGCTTCGAACTAGGCCCCCAGCGCCGCGACGAGTACGTGGTGCAGCTCATGACTCACGTGCGCCGCGGCGACCACCGCGACCGGCAGCTGATGGACATGCTGCTCGTATCGGCGTTGATTGAGGCCCGCAGCTGCGAGCGGTTCAAACTGCTCTGGCAGCACATTCCCGACCCCGACCTGAGCAAGTTCTACTACGAGTTGATGGTGTCCGAAGCCGCGCATTTTGTGGCCTACGTGGATCTGGCCAAGGAATACCGCGACCCCAAGGAAGTGGATGCCCGCCTGCAGGAGCTGCTGCGGATTGAGGGTGAGATTATTACCAGCCTGCCGGTCCGCGACGACCGGATGCACTAAGTATAGATTCTACTGTATATTATTTAACCAAGAAGAAATTGATTGCCATAGCTTGCGCACTCATTATTCTCTAGTACTTTTCCGATTATGAAAGCGTTGTTTCTCTCCCTGTTGCTCGTCTGCTCCGCTACGTTTGCCTTCGGCCAGGCCGATAAAGTTGATTTTTGCGGCCAGCAGTACGCCGTCCCCGCCGATGCCAGCCTGCTTTCCCCCTACGAGGTGAAAGGACCCGATTTTGGCCTGACGCTGCTCTACGTGAACTACGCCGACTTCCGCAACGGGATGCCGGCCGAGTTTCTGAAGCAGCGCATGAAAAAAATGAAGAGCAAGGAAATGCAGGAAATAACCTGCTTTATCCAGGAGGCGCCGGCCAAGGCCTACAAATTCAGCTACCGCACCGAAACCGGCATGGCCTACGAACTGCTGGCCTACGGCGTGACCAAGGGGCAGCCGGTCGTGATTCAGCTCGTAACCGAAATTGACCCCTACAAAAGCGCGGAAATCCCGGCCTTCGCCCGGCAGTTTGTCCGCCTCGAAAAATAGGCCCCTCCCGGTGTATCGGCCGGTGTAGTAAGTCCCGCAAAAAGCCCCGCCGGTACTATCCGACGGGGCTTTTTGCGGGATAATCTGCTGCGCTAGGGCCTTACCGGTCGGTGGCCGGGCGCGAGTGCAGCACGCCTTCCGGCACCGACAATTCCCCGGAGTGCGGGTCGATGATGCCGTTGCGCTCATCCTCGATGTTGGTGGCCTGGGTGTAGACGTCGCCGGCAATGGGGCGGGCGCGCAGCTCCTGCTTGAACTGCCGGATTCGCTCGGTGCGTTCTTCCCCGGCCTGGGGTCCGCCGTAATCGGCAAAGCCGAAGCCGCCCCACTCACTCACAATCAGGGGTTTCTGGCGCCGGTAGAAAAAGGCGTCGCCCACAATCAGCGGGTAGGCCGCCGTGCCTACCATCTCGCCGCGCACCAGCCGGTCGAGCAGTTCCTGCCAGCGGGGCAGGTCGGGGGTGTAGAGGTGGGCCGTGAGCAGGTCCGACTTCAGGCGTCCTTCCTGGGAAATGTGGTGCCAGCCGTCGTTGTCGACCACCAGAAACTGCGGGTGCTCGATCTGCATGAAGTGGTAGGTTTCGGTGATGTAGCGCCGCGTTTCGGGGTTGGTGGCAATGTCCTGGCAGCCCCAGTCCTCGTTGTACAGACTCCAGATAACCACCGAGGGGTGGGACTCAATCAACGCCAGCATGCGCAGCAGCTCCTCGCGGTGATTTTGGCGGCTGCGCGGGCTCGAGGTGTGGGGGCTGGGCACTTCCACCCAGAGCAGGAGCCCGAGCTCGTCGGCCAGGTTGTAGATGCGCGGGTCGACGCCGGCAATGTGGACGCGCACCAGGTTGCAGCCCAGCTTCTGCATGGCGTGCATGTGGCGCTGCATTTCCTCGTAGGTGGCCGTGCCGGGCTGGTAGAGGATGCCGTCGAGGTAGGTGGGCTCGTTGTTGAGGTACACGTGCCGTCCCCGGGACTCAATCTTGCGCAGACCGAAGTGGGTCTCGATCTGGGCCGCGTAGCCGTCGGCATCGACAAGCTCGGCGACCAGCAGATACAGGTTCGGCGCTTCCGGCGACCAGAGCTTGGCCCCGGGCATTTCCTGCACCACGCGCTGCTGCTTCTGCCCGGCTTCGAGGCGCAGCGGGAATTCGGACGTGAACAGCGGGGGCTGGTGGCGGCCGCCCCGCTCAAACACGCGCACCCGCAGGGTATAGTGGCCCGGGTCGTGCACGCGGGTAGTCAGGTTGAAGCGCACGAGCTGATCTTCCACCACCGAGTCGACGCCGAGGCGGGAGCGAAGGCGGTTGCGCTCCACCATTTCCAGCCACACGCTGCGCACGGCCCCGCTGTAGGTGTGGTACCAGATGCCGCCGCGCTTGTAGATGTGCGACTCCTGCTTGCCGCGGGTGGTTTCGGCGTCCATCGTGTCGGCAATGCGCACGGTGAGGCGGTTGACGAGGTGCAGGTTTTCCTCGCGCAGCTCGTAGGAAAACGAGGTATACTCGCCGTAGTGAACGTCTTCGCCCTCAATGGTGCGCAACTGGCGGCCGTTGAGCCAGACCTGGGTTTCGTAGCCGCAGGCCCCGAAGGTGAGCTGGAACATGGACCGCGTCAGGGGCTCCTCAATTTCGGGCAGGGTAAACTCCCGCTCGTACCAGACCACCACCTTGTCGTGCCAGAGGGTGGGCTCGGTCACATCCCCCTTGGTTTGGGCCAGGTGGGTTTCGATGGAGCCGGGCCACTGCACCGCGTGCTCGTAGCGGTGGCCCAGGTGCCAGCCGTCGCGCAGGCCGCTGTCGTCGGCATCGACGGCAAACTTCCATTCGCCATCGAGCAGAAAGTGGTTGTTGAGCCGCAATACGGCCCGGGGAAGCGGGTTAATCGAGTCGGTGGGGGCCAGGGGGGCTTCCAGGCTGCCCGAGAGGCTGTAATTGGTGTGTTCAGAATTCATGCGCAAGGGGTTAGGCGGAACTCGCTACTGCCTGCTATACGGGTTTGCGCGCGAAAACGGCCGGCCCACAAAATGGCCCCCACCGACACCAGTCAGCGGGGGCTTTGTGTGGGGAAGCCCAAGCCGGGCTATTCTCAACGCCCAACCGCACCGGGAAAGCTGCCGTTGGAATGCTAGAGCAGGTCTGCGGGTTTTTTGGCCGCCTGCCGTTGTATGATGTTCAGAATTAGATGGTAATCGGGCGGGCCATAAGGCGCCTGAGGTTGCCCCGCTCCGCCCGCCAGCTGCTTAGAAACGAATGGTAAACGTGCCGTTCGTGATGTCGACGCGCACCACGTTATTGAGCCCGTTATCCAGGTTGTAGGCGTTAAAGGCAAAGGTGCCGCTCATGGTCCGAGTGGCCGCATCGTAGCTGCTGACCGTCAGGGTGCCCGTGCCATTAATGCCGGTAGTAGGCGAGGTCAGGCGCAGCTGGGTGGTATAGGACGTGGTGACGGTTCCGCTCGTGCGCCAGTAGTCGGCCGTGTTGCTGCGCGGGTCGCTGCTGCCGGCGAGGCTGTAGGTGCCCGGGCCCGTTATGCCCAAGGGCACGTCTAGGCGGACATTGTCGGTAAAAGTGGGGTTGGCAGCCGCCGCTTCCAAGGAAAAGCTTTGGTTGTTTATCAAACCGCTCAGCACGGTGGAAGAGTAAGCCGTCCCATCTTTCATCCAGCTTACTGTGCCGCGCGGCGTGCCGTTGCCGGATACGCTAACCGTACCCGCGGCCGTGGTCTTACCCGCCACGACGTCTACCGTGCGCGGGCTCGGCGCTACGTAGCCGCTAGCTGGTGTGAAGCTCAGCACGTACGTACCCGCCGCCAGCTCAGGCAGCGCAAACGCCCCACTGGCGCCGTTGGGAACCACCGGAAAGGTGAGGCCGCCGCTGGAGGTAGCCGTTACGGTGGTGATGGAGCCGACCGGACTAATCAGGCCTTCTACCGCCCCCGTAGTAGGGGCCGGCGCCGGGTTTTCCTTTTTGGAACAGGAAGAGGTGACGGTAAGCAACGAAGCACCAAGGACCAGCAGCAGGGTCCAGGTACGCAGGAGGTAATGCATGAGAATAACTAGTAGAAGGGTAAAACGGTGAATGGGCGGATAAAATAGCGAAAAATTTAGGGCGTATTCAACGACGTTGGAACCTGTAAGCTAGGCTGCAGCCCGGTTGCGGCGGCGGTATCAGGTTTTCTGCTTTTTCTTTTTGGCGGCCGGAAACAGAATGTTGTTCAGAATCAGCCGGTAGCCGGGGGAGTTGGGGTGCAAGGACAAGTCCGTGGGCTCTTCCTCGACCAGGTGCTGGTAGTCTTCGGGGTCGTGGCCGCCGTAAAACGTCCAGGTGCCCTTGCCCAGCGTGCCGTGCATATAGCGCACTTCGCCCGAGGCCTTGTTGTCGCCCATTATCACCACATCCGACTTGATGAGCTGCTTGCGGAAGGCCGTGGTCTGGCCCATAAAGCCCTTGATGGTTTTCTCGTGGTCCTGGGTGAGCATGGTCGGCACCGGGTCGTACTTGGCCGAGAAGGTGAAGAGCTGGAAGTAGTCGTTGTCTTCGTACACGCCCCGCTCGGCGGGCTGCATGTCGATATCGGAGTACTCGTACTGGTAGGGGTCGCGCACGAGCTGAAAGTCCTTGAAGGCCAGGGTGCGGTTGAAGTTGAGCTTCTGCTGGGCCTGGGGGTCGGCCGGGTCGCCGTCGTACATCGTTTCCACCATGTCCACGCCCAGGCCGGCCAGGGCAATATCGTAGGTATCGGTGGCCCCGCACATGGCAAACTGGAAGCCGCCGCCGGCAATGAATTCCTGCATCTTAACCACCACGGCGCCCTTCATCACGCTGACTTTGCTGAAGCCGTTGCGCTTGGCCGTGGCTTCGGCGTCGCGCTGCTGCTGGTACCAGGGGCGGTTGCGGTAGGAGGCGTAGAACTTGCCGTACTCGCCCGTAAAGTCCTCGTGGTGAATGTGGAGCCAGTCGTACTTGGGCAAGTCGCCGCGCAGCACCTCGTCGTCGTAGATCTGGGTGTAGGGAATTTCGGCGTAGCCCAGCACCAGCGTTACCGCGTCGTCCCAGGGCTGCTTGCCCTTGGGCGTGTACACGGCAATCTTGGGCGCCTTCTCCAGCTTCATGATGTCCATGTTGGCGTTGGGGTCAGCTATTTCGGAGAGAATGCCCGTGTACTGGGCCTCCGAAATCACTTGGTAAGTGATGCCGCGCACGGCCAGCTCATTTTCCAGACCCGGGGCCACTTCCGAGGCAAACGAGCCCCCGCGGTAGTTGAGCAGCCAGTCGACCTCCACCTGCTTGCCCAGCAGCCAGTAGGCAATGCCGTAGGCCTTCAGGTGTTCCTTCTGGGTGTTGTCCATCGGGATAAAAACGTGGTTGGCCCAGGCGGCGGCCGACGGGCCAAGCCAGGCGGCCAGCAGGAGCAGCAGGGGCAGAATTCGCTTCGGGGCCATCAGGTTCTGCGGAGTTACGGGGAGAGGATACGACAACCGTACAACGAACCGACGCGCATAATTCCGTCGGGGTTGCGGCCGGGGCCAGGCAGCCAAACAAATGTAGCGAAACCGGGCGGGAGTTTAGGGGAAACCGCCTACCTTGCGGCGCCGGCCGCTGCTGCCAAAACGGCCTTTTAGCCGCTTGCCGCCGGATTTGCTCCTCACTCTCCGGGTTGTTTCTGCCGCTATGCACCTGCTGGAAAATATCAAGGAAGCCTTTCGCTCCATTCACAGCAACCTGCTGCGCACCGTCCTGACGGCCCTCATCGTGAGCATCGGCATCATGTCGCTCGTGGGCATCCTGACCGCCATCGACGCCATCAAGTACTCGCTCAACGAGACCTTCGCCAGCCTGGGCGCCAACTCCTTCGAAATCAAGGCCAAGGGCTATTCCAACCGGATGCGCCGGGGGGGCGTGCAGGAAAAGGTGTACCCGGCCATTACTTACCTGCAGGCCGTACAGTACAAGCGCGCAATCGGCGACCAGGCCCAAGTGGGCGTATCGGCCTTTATTTCGGGAGCCACCGAAATCAAGGCCAACGGGGAGAAAACCAACCCCAACATGAACGTGGTGGCCGGCGACGAGAACTACCTGCAGATTCAGAACTACAACCTGGCCGCCGGGCGGGCTTTTTCCCCGGCTGAACTGACCAGCGGGGCCAACGTGGCCATCGTCGGCACCGAGGTCAAGGACAAGCTGTTTCCCAACCAGAGCCCCGTCGACAAGTACGTTTACCTGCTGGGGCGACGCTTTCTGGTGGTGGGCCAGCTCGAGAAAAGCGGCAGCACCATGGGCGGGGGCGGGGCCGACCGCCTCGTGCTGATTCCACTCGAAACCGGCAACCAAATGCCCCGGCAGCGGGCCCTCACCTACGATATCAAGACGGCCACGACCTCGCCCGACAACCTGACTTACCTCACCGGGGAGGCCACCGGCATCATGCGCGCCGTGCGCCACGATGCGCTGGGCCAGGAAGAATCGTTCGAGGTGGAGGGCAGCGACTCGCTGGCTAACACCCTCGACGGGCTGTCGGGCAACATGCGCAAGTACGGCTCCATCGTGGGCCTTGTCACCCTGCTCGGCGCCAGCATTGCCCTGATGAATATCATGCTGGTGTCGGTAACGGAGCGCACCCGCGAAATCGGAATTCGCAAGGCCCTGGGCGCGACGGCCAAACAGATCCGCCAGCAGTTTCTGATCGAGGCCATCGTCATCTGCCTGCTCGGCGGCTTGCTGGGCGTGCTGCTGGGCGTAGCCATGGGCAACGGCGTGATGCTGATTGTGGGCGGCAGCGGCTTCATTGTGCCCTGGCTCTGGATGAGCGGCGGGCTGCTAATCTGCGTGACCGTGGGGCTGGCTTCGGGCTACTACCCGGCCAGTAAAGCCGCCGCCCTCGACCCAATTGAGAGCCTGCGTTACGAGTAAATCCGGCGCTCCGCAAGAGCAGCCCTAGCGCCTCGTCTCTGCGCCTAGCTGCCCTGAGCCGAACCCATTTTCTTGACGGACCCGCGGGCAAAGCGGACAATTGCGCGCGGCACGTCCCAGCAGGTGCAACAGTTGCAGCCTCACCCGCGCCAGCTGCTGCCGCCTGCCCACGCCCTCGATGTGCCCATGGCGCCCGGTCTCGCGCCGCGCCCCAATGGGCTTGCTTATCCCACTCCGACCAAGCAGGGGCGGGGGCTGCTAATAGGCCACTCTGCGCCGAGTTAGCGTGTGCTGGGCTCTACCACCTGCTCAAAGCCGGCTGCTGTTTCCGTCTGGACGGACTGGGATGGCGGCCGTGTTTCTTGTGGTCTGGACTACCTCCCAAAGCTGTGAAGAATCTTGCTGCCGTTGGTGGCCGCTACGGAGCTAGCTTCCGAAAGCCGCCGAGCTCGGGATTATCTGTTCTTTCTTAGGGAAGGCGAGAGAAGCACGCGGCCAGGCAGGGAAAGGTAGCGGCATCGGTAGCCGCTTGAACTGCGGGCTCTGCGTTAACTGCGCACTATAACTTCTTACCGACGTATTTCGGCCGCAAGCAAACCGCAGAGCAATACCGTAAGAGATGGGCAAGAAGAATCTAGTGTTTGTTACTCATTTGGGTGTATATTTGCTGGCAATAATCGCTTAACTCATTTGGGTAATGCAAAAGATTGAAACCGTCGGAACCCGATTTACGCAGCTTATTTCTCATTTGGGTATAAGCAAGAATGCCTTTGCAGCTTCGCTCGATAAGACTGCTACGGTTATCCAACACCTAGTGGATGAGCGGAATAAGCCGGGCTTTGATCTTTTGTGTAAAGTGTTTGAGGTATATCCAAATGTATCAAAAGACTGGCTGCTGACTGGTACGGGTCCCATGTTAACCGACGCACCACCAACCAGCGTTGAGAGCTTACCCCGCCCCGCGGCAAAACCCGCTACCGTAGTCGAAGCGGACTCCACGCCTCTGGCTCTGGTGGCGGATGCTCCGCCGGCGGCTGCACCAGCAGCTACATCCCCTGAAACTGCGCCACCGGTAGAAAAGGTTGCTATGGACTTCCCGCCAGTAGCACCTCCGTCGTCCGAAGCAGCGGCTGCTCCCGCGGCTACGGGAACAGTGGCCGTTGTCCCACCGACACCGGACTCCAACTGGCAGGCGGCCCTCTATACTCAGCAGATGGCGCACCAACTGGCCCTGGCTGATTTGCGCAACCAACACCTGCTCGAGCAGCAGCGGCTGATGCAGCAGATGCTGGATTTAATGCAGCGCCAACTCGTTCGATAAGCAAGCAACTGCTTGTTAGATAAGTGTAAACCAAAAGGGCAAGCTTCGTACGAGGCTTGCCCTTTTGGTTTGTGTATATTCAGTAAAGAGGCTAGTGGTGGAATACCTCAATGCCCATTTCTTCGGCTTCCATCAGGTTCTGGGCGTTGACGGCCGTCAGGCGCAGGGCTTTCAGTTCACCCACTAGCAGCGGGTCGTACTTGGCGGCTACGCGGATGTAGTTGGGCGTAAAGCCTTCCATCTGCCCGTTGGTCACGTCGTCTTCGAAGAGCACCTGGGTTTCCTGGCCCACGTGCTGCTCGTAGAAAAAGCGCTTTTTCTTTTCCGACAGCCCGCGCAGCTGCGTCGTGCGCTCGTGGCGGTGGCGGTCCTGCACCCGGCCGGGCAGGCTGGGGGCCAGGGTATTTTCGCGCTCCGAATACGGAAACACGTGCAGGTAGCTCACGTCCAGCTCGTTCAAAAACTGGTAGGTTTCCAGAAAATCGGCCTCGGTTTCGCCGGGAAAGCCCACGATAACGTCGACGCCGATGCAGGCGTGCGGCATTACCTGCTTAATCAGCGCCACCCGGTCGGCGTAGAGCTGCCGGCGGTAGCGGCGGCGCATCAGGCCCAGAATCTTATCCGAGCCCGACTGCAGCGGAATATGGAAATGGGGCATAAACCGCTTGGAGCGGGCCACAAAGCGGATAATGTCGTCGGTGAGCAGGTTGGGCTCGCAGCTGCTGATGCGGAACCGGCTGATACCCTCCACCTCGTCGAGAGCCTGCACCAGGTCGTAAAAGTCTTCCTTCCGCTCCCGGTCGGGGCCTTGCAAACCAAAGTCGCCGAGGTTGACGCCGGTCAGCACGATTTCCTTCACGCCGGTTGCCGCTAGCTGTTCTACCCGCTCCACCACGCTCTGCACGGAGTGGGAGCGGCTTTTGCCGCGGGCCAGCGGAATCGTGCAAAATGAGCAGGAGTAGTCGCAGCCGTCCTGGACTTTGAGAAAGGTACGGGTCCGGTCGCCGTAGGAGTGGGCGGCGTGAAACTCGGTGGCCTCCGCAATAGGAGAGGCGTAGACCTGCCCGGGCTGGCCGGGGGCGGGCTTTTCGAAGCCGGCCAGAATGTCGACGAGTTGGAATTTCTCGGCTGCCCCGAGCACGGCGTGCACACCGGGGATTTCAGCAATTTCCTGGGGCTTAAGCTGGGCATAGCACCCCACGATGGTCACGAAAGCCTCCGGGTTGTGCTTGAGGGCTTCCTTGACCACCTTGCGGCACTTGCGGTCGGCGTGGTCGGTGACGGAGCAGGTGTTGATGACGTAGATGTCGGCCGCGTCCTCGAAGGGCACTTTGCGGAAGCCCCGCTCCTCAAATTGCCGCCCGATGGCCGACGTTTCGGAGAAGTTGAGCTTGCAGCCCAGGGTGTAGAAGGCAACTTTTTTGGTTTCCATAAGCAAGACCGCAAAGATACAGCTTGCCGGAGTTTAAAAGTTTCCTGAGCCGGAAAGTTCGCCGCCGACGGGCTCGGGCTGCAGGGCGCTCAGCCGAGAGCTTACCAACTGCATCAGCCCGGGCAGGTTTGTGTGGTTGAGCTCGGCAGCCGTAATGAAGGGCTGCAGTTCTCCCCCCGGCAACTGGCGAAATACGGCCGGCAGCGGCTGCTGGCGCTGGGCTGGAAACGCCGCCCAGAATTCGTCGCGGTGGGGAAAGCGGGCCTCGATGGGCAGGCTTTCGATAAAGGATTTCCACTCCGGCCGCATGCTCACCCCGTAGGTCAGGGCGCACAGCGAGCAGGGGTAGGTCCGGGGCGAAAGGGTTTTGTGCACCAGATCCAGCATGCCGTTCAGCAGGCCGGCGTTGGCATTGTACACGAATAACAGAGTTTCAGGCATCGTAGAAAAGGCGGGCGGATTGAGAAGTCAACTGCCGGGCAGCTCGAATGTTCGTGCCCCGGTCGGCCGGTCTTACTTACGCAAAAAGTCTTCGAACGAGACCTGCTCGTAGGCCTGGGCCCGGCGCAGCTGGCTGGAGTCGCCCACGATAAAGAGGGGGCGGCGGGACACGTTGTCGTAGCCCAGGCCCCCGCCCGGCCACTGGAAACCGAGCCCGTCGGTGAAGCAGTAGTAGGCGAAGGGAGCCCGCGCGGGCCGGAGCAAATCGTAGCCCCACTGGTAGGCCGTCGTGGGCAGCCTCAGCTGGGCCAGCAGCGTCGTGGCCACATCGGTCTGGGAGCCGTAGGTCGGAATCACCCGGCCGCGGGCTTCGGGGCGCAGGGCTCCGCCGGCCAGCACTAGCGGAATGCGGAACTTGCCGGGGCTCTCGTTGGCATCATTGCCGGGCAGCGGGTGGCCGTGGTCGGCCACGAGCACCACGAGCGTATTGTCCCACCACGGCTGCTGGCGGGCGGCGTGCAGAAAGCGGCCTAGGGCCCAGTCGGTGTAGTACACCGAGTTGCGAAACAGCGCTGTTTCGTCGGTGCCGGCAAACTTGGGCGCAATCGGAATCTGGAAGGGCTCGTGGCTACTCAGGGTAAAGGCCGTGATAAAAAACGGCTGGGGCTGGGTTTTGATATCACGCAGGAGCCGGTCGAAGAGCACGTGGTCGTGGGCCCCCCACTTCGAGTTCTGCTGACTCAGCGGAAAGTCCAGGCGCTCGGTAAACTGGTCGTAGCCGGCCGCCACGAGGTAGCTTTTCATATTGGCAAAGGCCAGTTCCCCACCATAATAATAATGGGAGGAATAACCCGCCTGTTTCAGCGACTGGCACAGGTGGGGCAGGCGCTCCGTTTTGCGCGGGTACTTGATAATGCTGGTCGTGGGCTGGTTGGGGTAGCCGCTGAGCAACGACACCAAGCCCTTCTGGCTCCGGTCGCCGGAGGCGAAGATGTTGGTAAAGAGCACCCCGGTGCGGGCCAGGCTGTCGAGGTTGGGGGTCACGTTTTTCTCGCCCCCGGTGCCGGCCACAAATTTGGCCGTGAAGCTTTCCAGAATAACGAACAGCACGTTGGGCCGGCGGGTGCGCAACAACTGGCTGGCGGCGGAGTCGGCGGGCGGGGCCGGGGCGTACATCTCCCGCACCAGCCGGTCGGCCTCGGCCTGGAGCATAAATTGGTACTGGTTCGGCCCGCCGTTTTGCAGAAAAAGCGAGTTAACGATGTTCCAGGGCACGTTCACGGCCGCGTGGTTGGCAAACGGGTGAGCCGAGAAGTACACGTCGCCCTGGTTGACCGGAATCTGCTGCACGCCCCCGCGCAGGGGTACCACCAGCAGGGCCAGGTAGAGCAGGCTGGCCAGCGCCGCCCGGCCCCGGCCGAAGCCCGGCGGCAGCGGGGGCAGAGCGCCGCACACCTTCTTATATAGGAGCCAGCCCAAAATCAGCAGTCCGGCCAGTACCAGCAGCAGCAGTAGGGGCGCACTGCCGGCCGAGGCGGCCATTTCGGTCGGCGAGTCCAGGTATTGCAGCGGAGTAGCATCGAGGCGGAAGCCCCAGGCTTTGTAGAGTTCCAGGTCTGCCACCGTGAACACGCTCACCACGATGCCCAGCACGGCCGTGTAGAAGCCCAGCAGACGGCTGAGCGGGAAGCGGGCCGGCAGCAGGCTCCCCAGCGCCAGCAGGGCGAAGGGCACAATGCTCAGGTACGCGGCGGCCGAGGCGTCGAGGCGCAGGCCGTAGCCAAACACGCGTCCCAGCTCCCCGGCGCTCAGGCCGGCGGCTTTAGGCAGGTGGTAGAGCAGGAACACGCCCTTCGCGGCCACGAAAAAAATCAGCCAGAACAGGAAATAGCGAAGCGGAAAAGCAAAGCGGTGTCTCACCCGGCAAAGGTAGCCGCAGTTTAGCCGGGATTAAAGCCTGCCCCGACGGTGGTTGGGTGGCCGGAGCTGAGCTACGAGCAGGGGTAGGGCGTAGTGAAAAAGACGTTTTGCGAAAATGTCCTAATGAATTGGGAGTGAGTTTGTGTAAAATGCAAGTATTTTAATGAATATGGGGTAAAATAATAGGGGTGGTTTTGTGAAAGAACTGTTCAAAGCTGTACTTTTGCCCTTCTTAACCCCACTTCTCTCGTTTCTAATCTCCCCAATGGCAATTCTGCGCTTTAAAGCCCTTGAACTTGTTGACCAGCGGAAGCCGGTTACGGTAGCCTCCACCGGCGTGCGTCGCTCCGACAGCTTCGGTAAAAACGTGTTTAACCTGGAGGCCATGCGGGCCAACATGCCGGGTGAGTACTTTAAAAAGCTGCAATCCGCCATCAAGCAGGGCACGCCGGTCGAACGGTCGGTAGCCGACGCGGTGGCTTCGGCTATGAAAACCTGGGCCATGGCCAAGGGCGCAACCCACTACACCCACTGGTTTCAGCCCCTGACCGGCTCCACGGCCGAAAAGCACGACTCCTTCTTCGACCTCAACTCCGACGGCCGCCCCATCGAGAACTTCAAGGGCTCAGCCCTGGTGCAGCAGGAGCCCGATGCCTCTTCGTTCCCCAACGGCGGCATCCGCAACACTTTCGAGGCCCGCGGCTACACCGCCTGGGACCCGACTTCCCCGGCCTTTATCATCGAAACGGCCGGCGCTTCCACGCTCTGCATCCCAACCATCTTCGTAGCCTACACCGGCGAAGCCCTCGACTACAAGGCCCCGCTGCTCAAGTCGTTGGCCGCTTTGGAGCAGGCCGCCCTCGACGTGTGCCAGTACTTCGATAAGGACGTAAACCGCGTATCGACCACCCTCGGCATCGAGCAGGAGTACTTCGTGGTCGACAAGGCCCTCTACGACGCTCGCCCTGACCTGGTGATGACCGGCCGCACCCTGTTTGGCCACGCCCCGGCCAAGGGCCAGCAGCTCGAAGACCACTACTTCGGCTCCATTCCGAGCCGCGTGCACGCCTTCATGCTCGACTTCGAAGAGGAGTCGAACCGCTTGGGCATTCCGCTGCGCACCCGCCACAACGAGGTGGCCCCGAACCAGTACGAGTGCGCCCCGACCTTCGAGGACGCCAACCTGGCCGTCGACCACAACCAGCTGCTCATGGACATCATGGACCGGGTGGCCGAGAAGCACAACTTCAAAGTGCTGCTGCATGAGAAGCCCTACGCCGGCGTCAACGGGTCGGGCAAGCACAATAACTGGGCCCTGAGCACCGATACGGGCGTAAACCTGCTGGCTCCCGGCCGTCGTCCCAAGGAGAACCTGCAGTTCCTGGCCTTCTTCATCAGCACCATCACGGCCGTGCACCGCTACGGCGACCTGCTGCGCGCCAGCATTGCCTCGGCTTCCAACGACCACCGTCTGGGCGCCAACGAAGCCCCGCCGGCCATCATGTCGGTGTTCGTGGGCTCCCAGCTCGACAGCGTGCTCAACGAGCTGGAGCGCACCGCCAAGCTGCCCCTCGACAAGGGCGACAACATCTACCTCAAGCTCGGCATCGACAAGATTCCGGCCATCCTGCTCGACAACACCGACCGCAACCGTACTTCGCCCTTCGCCTTCACCGGCAACAAGTTCGAGTTCCGCGCCGTGGGCTCGTCGGCCAACTGCTCCTCGTCGATGACGGTGCTCAACACCATCGTGGCCGAGCAGCTCATCGAGTTCAAGGCTTCGGTCGATGCGCTCATTGAGCAGGGCAAGAAGAAGGAAGTGGCCATCGTGGAGGTGCTGCGCGAGTACGTTATTGCTTCCAAAGGCATCCGCTTCGAAGGCAACGGCTACTCCGACGAGTGGAAGGACGAAGCCGCCAGCCGCGGCCTGTCCAACATCCCGACCACGCCCCAGGCCCTCGACGCCTTTATCCGCGAGGATGCCGCCGCGCTGTTCGACCGGCACAACATCTTCTCCCACGTCGAGCTGCACGCCCGCCACGAGATTTTGCTGGAAGATTACATCAAGAAAATCCAGATTGAGAGCCGCACGATGGGCGATTTGGCCGTCAACCACATCATCCCGACGGCCGTGGCGTACCAGACCAAGCTCATTACCAACGTGCGCGGCCTGCGCGAGCTGGGCCTCGACGACGAGTACTCGCAGGTGACGGTGGATACCATCAAGGCTATTTCCCGCCACGTGAGCACCATCAAGACTCAGGTCGACGAGATGGTGAAGGCCCGGAAGGTGGCCAACAAAATCGAGGACACCCGGGACCGCGCCATTGCCTACTGCGACACGGTGAAACTGCATTTCGACACCATCCGCCGCTCCGTCGACAAGCTGGAGTTGATGGTGTCCGACGAGGACTGGCCGCTGGTGAAGTACCGCGAGCTGATGTTCCGGCACTAAGCCATAAGGTTAGAATGGGGCCGGCGTTGGGTGGGAATTTTTCGCCGGCCCCGATTTCATTAAGAGCCGTTCCGGGTGGGGCGGCTTTTTTTGTGCCCGCTGATTGAAAAAGCTAGCTGACTTTTAGTGCTTGATTATCAAGGCGTAAGTGAGTGGGCTGGCCAACGGGTCCGGCCGGGTGGTTTCGGCTATATTAGCGTTTTATAATGCTGGCCCGCTTTTTGGAATTTTGGCCGGCGTATCCACTTACTTTCCCCTCCTCATGAAACGTTCTCTACTCCCGGCCTGGGTGCTGCTGTTGGGTCTCGGCCTAACGTCGTCCTGCACCGTCAATCTCTACGGCGTCGACCAAAACCAGACCTACCACCGCACCACGCACCGCACCCGGGGAGCTTACTATCCGCCCACCGGCGGCGGGCAGACCGGGGGCGTCAGAACGCCGCCCACCGGCGGCGGCACCGGCGGGGTTCGGAACCCGGCGGGCTGGGAAACCGGCGGGGTGAAGCAGCCCGTCCGCGTCGACCCCATCGGCGTGAAGCCCCCAACCCGCGAAGTAGAAACCGGCGGCATCAAAACCCCGCCCAACGACTGGCAAACCGGCGGCATCAAGTCGCCTCCGGCGGGTTCCGGGGCCGGTAACGCCGGTGTCAAGCCGCCGACCCGGGAAGTAGAAACCGGGGGCATCAAAACGCCCCCGAATGACTGGCAGACGGGCGGCATTAAATCGCCGGTGGTGTCGGGTACGGGTCAGGCCGGCGTGAAGCCGCCCACCTCGGGCGGCGACCACAACGACAACCCTAACAACTGGCAGACCGGCGGTATCAAATCGCCGGTGGTGTCGGGCGAAAAGATTGACGCCGGTATCAAGTCCCCGGTCGATGCGGGCGGAGAAGGTATCAAAACCCCGCCGAACGATTGGCAAACCGGGGGCATCAAGTCACCGGTGGTATCGGGCTCCGGGGGCGAAACCGGCGACGTGAAGCCGCCGGCAGAGGCTGAGCTGGCGAAAGGCAAGCAGGAAAAGGCCCGCGAAAAAGAGCTCGAAAACGCGGCCGGCGACAGCAAGCCAACCGAGTAATTCGCCAACCGATAGCACAGAATCTGGTTGGCGGCCCACCCGACACAAGCCGATGCCGCGGCTGCAAACGCGGTGCTGGCGGGCAGGCCGCCAATCAGATTTTATTTCCAGCCCAAAAAGGCTCGGCTATTCCAGCCGGGCCTTTTTGGTGGATGGTTGGGAAATGCGAAACCGGGTGGTTAGTGCAACACTAGGCGGTTGGCGACGCTGTAGCCGTTGGGGCCTTCCACGATGAGCAGATAGGTACCCGCGGCGTAGGTGCCCACCGGCAGCGAGACCAGCGGGCCGGATGCCGTGTTCAGCGGCTTGCTGTAAATCACCCGGCCGGAGGCGTCGAGCATGCTCAGGCGCAGTCCCGAGTGGGGTGCCGAGCCGGGCAGCTGCAGCGTGACGGCCTGGTGGCTCCGGTCGACGTACAGCTTGAGTTCGTTTTGCGTGGTGGCCTGGGCGGCAGGGGCCGGCAGGGCCAGCAGAATCCAGTAAAAGCTACTGCCGGCAACGATTTTCCGGACAAGCGCTGAAAAACTCATGGGTGGGAAGCGTGGGGGTAAGAGCGGACAGTAAAGATAAACTATTTCCGGACGGGAATTACACTCTGAGTAGATGCAGTATCATCCTGCAGGAGTTCCGCACCGCTGCCCGCATCGGGGTTAATCATCTTCCAGGTAGCCTGCTTGAGCTCATCGAGGCGCCCCAGCGTGTCGGCGACGGTGGCATTGCTCTTCACCTTCTCGAAAAAACCGGTTTTGACGCCTACTTTAATCAGCCGCTCCACCACGAAGGGCAAAATCCAGCCCACGACGTTGGTCGCCAGCGCCCCGCGCAGTCCGATGCGCAGTAGCAGGCGGGCGGCCATCCGCTCCAGCAGCAGGGCCTTGGCGGCGGGCAGGGCTTTGTCGGCCAGAAAATCGACGACGAGCTGGGCGTTGCCCTTGCGGATTTCGGCCCGCAACACTTCCTGCACGGCGTCCAGGGCCTTGGCGGCTACCTGCTGAAACAGCCGGCCGGTTTGCCAGGCCCGCAGGCCCGTGACTTTAGCGGCGGTGAAAAGCGGTAGAAACGTGATTTTTTTCATGGGTGGGAAGCGGCAAGAAGGCCAACGAGGACGTAAGCTAGCGGAAAAAACCGGCGCTGCGTAGCCGGTAGGCCGGCCGGGCCGGCATTTTCCAGGCAACTACCCCTGCGGTTGCCAACGTAAGGAAAGCGCAACGTATTCCCAACCACCTGCCCATGAAGGCCATTGTAATTACCCAGCCCGGCGGCCCCGACGTGCTGCAGCTGCAACCTCAACCCGAGCCCACACTTTTGCCCCATCAGGTACTGATCCGGGTACAGGCCGCCGGCGTCAACCGGCCCGACGTGCTGCTGCGCCAGGGCAAGTACGCGGGCAGCGGCGACGTGGCGGGCACGGTGCCGGGTCTGGAGGTGGCCGGCATCATCGAGCAGTGCGGTGCCCAGGTAACGCGCTGGCGGCCCGGCGACGCCGTCTGCGCCCTGCTGACGGACGGGGGCTACGCCGAATACGCCGCCGTGGATGCCCGCCATTGCCTGCCCGTGCCCGCGGGCTGGAGCATGACCGAAGCCGCGTCTTTGCCCGAAACTGCGTTTACGGTGTGGCATAACGTGTTTCAGCGCGGGCAGCTACGCCCCGGCGAAACGCTGCTGGTGCACGGCGGCAGCAGCGGCATTGGCATCACGGCTATTCAGCTGGCCCGCGCCCTGGGCAGCCGGGTGCTGACCACCGTGGGCAGTGCGGCCAAGGCCCAGGCCTGCGAACAACTCGGGGCCAAGCCGGCCATCAACTACAAAACCACCGACTTTGAGGCCGTAGGCCAGGCCGCGGGCGGCGTCGACGTGATTCTGGACATGATTGGCGGCGACTACACGCCCAAAAACTTGCGCCTGCTCCGCGACGACGGCCGGCTGGTATTTATCAATGCCATGCAAGGGGCCAAGGCCGAATTCAATGCCCTCGACCTGATGCGGCGCCGTTTGACCATCACTGGCAGCACGCTGCGACCCCGCTCGGCCGAATTCAAGGCGGAGCTGGCCGCAGCTGTAGAGCAGCACATGTGGCCGCTGCTGGCGGCCGGCAAGTTCAAGCCGGTTATTTACCGCACGTTTCCGCTGGCCGAAGCCGCCGCCGCGCACCAGCTGCTGGAAAGCAGTGAGCACATCGGCAAAATTGTGCTGACGACCGAGGGGTTTTAGTTGCGGAATAAATTGCGAAAAAAAGGGCTTTTATTCGTTTTGATGAATACAGCATCAGAACATATAAACACAACAGTGGTAGATGCTTCGCTGAAGCAATACCTTTGAAATAAACAAAAGCAGCCCGGCGCTGGGTGGGACTATTGCCGGGCCCGTTTTCAGAAAAGGCGTTCTTGAGAGGGGCGCCTTTTTCTGTGTCCAATTTTCCGTGCGCTCTGCCTGAGTGAGTAGCGGAAAAAAGCGGCGGTCCGGTCCCGGGAAACTATTCCCGGAGCCGGACCGCCGTTGTGTTATCAGCCTAAGCCTTTTTCCACTTGATGGTGCAGCCGATGGCCTTCGTCGATTTCGTCGTGGCGGGCTTACCGGTCAGCAGGTCGGTCAGGGCCTGCTCCACGTAGCGGGTCTTGACCAGCTTGGCATCCTCGGAGTTGTCGTCGATGGCGCCGATGTAGCTCACCACGAAGTCGGAGCCCTGCTTGGTCAGCACGTAGAGGTGGGGCGTGCGGGTGGCGCCGAAGGTGCGGGCCACCTGCTGGGTTTCGTCCTGCAGATACGCAAACGGGTACTTCTTGCTTTTCGCCCGGGCCTGCATTTCGGCAAAAGAGTCGCCGGGGACCGAGGCCGCGTCGTTGGGGTTGATGGCCACCACGGGGTAGCCCTGGGGCGCGTATTTCTGGTGCAGGGCAATAATGCGGCTTTCGTAGGCCTTGGCGTAGGGACAGGTGTTGCAGGTGAAGACCACGATGTAGCCCTTTACGGTCGGGTTGTCGGCCAACGACACCAGCTTGCCGTCCACGTTGCGGAGCTTGAAGTCCGCGGCTTTGTCGCCGACCTGGTAGCCGGCCGGCGCATCAGTAAAGCTGCCAAGCAGCAGCAGGGCAAGGCTGGCAGTGAGCAGGGAAAACAGCTTTTTCATGGGCAAGGCAGAGTTAGGGCAGCGGAAAAACTGCGGGGTTAAGGAAGAAACTTCTGGAGCTGGGCCGTCAGCTCAGCCGGGGTGAATTCCTGCTCGAAGGCGGCCCGCTGACCTTTTTTGTTGTTGAAAATCAGCGTAAACGGCAGCGCCCCCGACCACTTGGGGTCTATTTTATCCATCCACGAGTTCGGGTCGGGCTCGTTGAGCAGCACCACTTCCGACTTCAGCCCGCGCCGGAGCACGAAAGGCCGGACTTTCTTGTCGAGCTGGGAGGCGTAGTCCATGCTCACGAGCAGCACCTTGACTTTCTGCTTGGCGTAGGTCGTGCTGAGCTGGTCGAAGTAGGGCAGCTCCTTCACGCAGGGCGCGCACCAGGTGGCCCAGAAGTTGACCACGTAGGTTGTGTCGGTAGGGCGGCTCAGGCGCTTTTGCAGCTCCGGCAACCGGATAACGATGACCTGCTGGGCCTGGGCTGAGCCGGTAGCCAGCAGGAGGGAAGCGGCCAGGGCGAGGGGTTTGGGTTGGATCATGCGGTAAAGACAGTTCGGCGGGCCGGAAGTTGCGGCGGCATTTATAACGCGTACCGCATGCCAATTGAGCTGCCGCCACTGCGCGGGTCATATTCTGCCCAAACTGTGCCCCAGGCAAACTGGCGCCGGGAGCCTACCTGTTTTGTCAGCCAGGCATCATACTCTGCGGCCAAGCGTTGCTCCTGCTGCTCACTCCAATCATTCCAGCTAAGATGAGCCTGACCGTCAGGATAAAAGGCGAAAGAAATGCTGTCAAGCCGCTGATGAAAATAGATAAGCCTAAAGCTCCCCTGCCCTTCGTCCAGCGGCACCGCGCGAATAAAATAGTGGGTGTAGCCACCATGTGCCGCGGAATGCTCTACCGGTGCTGGTGCGAAAAGAGTGGCCAATTCAGCGGCACTAGTAGCTGAAGAAATGCTGCTACTGGCAGCAAGGTGCAGGGTTCCGGTGGTGGCGTTGAGGCTGAGTTTCATCAGCGGCGAGTTAGGCAGAATTGCCGGGTTTTGGGATGCCGGCGCCTTTAGATGAGCCCACGGGCCCAAACCTGGCGTTGCGTACCTTTGCCCCCAGCAACTTTACGTGCCAGTACGTAGTTTCTGCTACGCTTACGTTATTCGCCGCATGACCTCGACTTCCGCCTCCAAGATCTATTGCCCCAGCCTCACTGAGTACAAGCGCCGCCTGAGCCGGGAAGTGAACATCGGGGACCTGCCCATGGGCGGACTCAACCCCATCCGGGTGCAGAGCATGACCACCGTCGACACCATGGACACGCTGGGCTCGGTGGAGCAAACCCTGCGCATGGTAGAGGCCGGCTGCGAGTACGTGCGCATCACCGCTCCCAGCGTGAAGGAGGCTCAGAACCTGCTCGAAATCAAGAGGGAGCTGCGTAAGCGCGGCTGCTCGGTGCCCCTCATTGCCGACATTCACTTCACGCCCAACGCCGCCGAGCTGGCCGCCCGCATCGTGGAGAAAGTGCGCGTGAACCCCGGCAACTACGCCGACAAGAAGAAATTCGACGTCATCGACTACACCGACAGCAGCTACGCGGCCGAGGTGGAGCGCATCCGGGAACGGTTTCGGCCCCTGGTGCAGATCTGCAAGCAGTACGGCACGGCCATGCGCATCGGCACCAACCATGGCTCGTTGTCGGACCGCATCCTGAGCCGCTACGGCGACACGCCGCTGGGCATGGTGGAGTCGGCGCTGGAGTTTTTACGCCTTTGCGAAGAGGAAAACTACTACGACGTGGTGCTCTCCATGAAGGCCTCCAACACCCAGGTGATGGTGCAGGCCTACCGCTTGCTGGTGCAAAAGCTCGATGAGGAAGGTTTGCAGCCCTACCCCCTGCACCTGGGCGTGACCGAGGCCGGCGAGGCCGAAGATGGCCGCATCAAGTCGGCCGTGGGCATCGGCACCCTGCTCGAAGACGGCCTCGGCGACACCGTGCGCGTGAGTTTGACCGAAGCCCCCGAAGCCGAAGCGCCCGTGGCCAAGGCCCTGATTGACCGGTATACCAACCGCGCGGCGGAGGCCAAGCCGATCAAGCCATTAGTTGTTAGTTATCCGTTGTCAGTTGTTGGTGAAAACGGAGGCCAGAGCCAGAACGACCTAACAACTGACAACCAGCAACTAACAACCAGCATCCCCATTGACCCCTTCCAGTACCACCGCCGCATTACCCGCGAGGTGCTGAATCTGGGCGGGCAGAACGTGCCGCGCGTCATGGTGGATATTTCCCGGCTCACGGCGGTAGAATATGCCGACCTGCGCGCCGTAGGCCACCTGTACTCGGCCTTCCTCGACAAGTTCCAGATGAACGACCTGGGCGCCGACTACCTGTATTCGGGCCAGCGCCCCGTGCCGTTTATGCTGCCCAACGGCCTAAAGGAAGTGGTGGACTACTCGGCCTGGCTCGACGCCGGCCGCCGCGCCGACCATTTTCCGGTGCTCACCCAGGCCGAGTACGCCGCCGCCACGGACAAGCACGCCGAGCTGAACTTCGTATTTCATAACCTCGACTCGCTCACGCCCGCCGCCCTCGACCAGCTCCGCGAGGATGCCACGGCCGTGGTGATTTTGTACACCGACAACGCCCACGCCATGCCCGAAATCCGGCGGGCGTTTTTCGAGCTGCTAAATAACGGCGTGCCCAACCCGGTCGTCATCAACCGCCAGTACCCGGCGCTGACCGCCGAGCAAACCCAGCTTTACGCCGCCACCGACGTAGGCGGCCTGCTGCTCGACGGCCTCGGCGACGGGGTGGTGCTGAGCACCGAGCTGCTGCCGGAACGCAGCAAGGAGGAATGGCTCCCCACGCTGGACCAGCTCAACCAGCTCAGCTTCGGCATTCTGCAGGCCGCCCGCACCCGCATGTCCAAGACCGAGTACATCAGCTGCCCGAGCTGCGGCCGCACCCTGTTCGACCTGCAGGAAACCACCGCCATGATCCGCAAGCGCACCGACCACCTGAAGGGCGTCAAAATCGGCATCATGGGCTGCATCGTGAACGGACCCGGCGAAATGGCCGACGCCGACTACGGCTACGTGGGCGTGGGCAAAGGCAAAATTGCCCTCTACCGGGGCCAGGAAGTCATCAAGAAGTCAGTGCCCGAAGAGCAGGCCGTCGACCAGCTCATTGAACTCATGCGCGAGGATGGCCGCTGGGTGGAAAAGGAGTTGGTGGAAGAGCCGGTGGTGGGGTAACTGCGCCCGATTGACATTGACAACGGGGTTGGGCAGTATTGTTCAACCCCGTTCTCTTATTCGGTAGCCCTTCATCAACTTTTTCCACTCCATAAATGAGCGTTGAAGTCCAGTTATTTGCCGGTCTTACTTCCCTAGGGACTATTGACGCCAATGTTATTGATGCTTCGATGGGAGTAATCGGCGGCATGCTGAAGCCAACTACTGCCTACTATTCTGCTTACCAGACTTTCTTCCGAGCGCACCTAGAAAAGGCGGATTGGAAAGCCCTGGAACTCCTTGGCTTAAAAGCTACGTCGGTTCTGACCGGTCAACTCATGGCGGTAGGCGGAATTATCATCACAGACCTAAAAGGCTTGGATGAGATTGAGGTCAATGTTTGCGGGATTGGTTGGCAGGAAATGGCCCAGCTCTTTCCTGACTCCTAAAACATCCGCGCCCCGTACCCGTCTACTCCCTCATGAAGCTAAAAGTAATCCTGACCGGGGCTACCGGCATGGTGGGCGAGGGCGTGCTGCTCGAGTGCCTGCGCGACCCCAACGTGGAGCAGGTGCTGAGCGTGGGCCGGCGGCCCAGCGGACACACCCACCCCAAGCTGCGCGAAATCCTGCACGCCGACTTTCACGATTTGGCGCCCATTCAGGACCAGCTCACGGGCTACGACGCCTGCTTTTTCTGCCTGGGCGTGTCGTCGGTGGGCCTGAAGGAGCCCGAGTACCGCCGCGCCACCTACGACTTAACCCTGCACTTCGCCCAAACTCTGCTGCCCCGCAACCCCGACCTGACGTTCTGCTACGTGTCGGGCGCGGGCACCGACGGGACCCTGCAAAGCCGGCAGATGTGGGCCCGGGTGAAGGGACAAACCGAAAACGAGCTGCTTGGCCTGGGCTTTAAGCAGGCCTACATGTTCCGGCCGGGCATGCTGCGCCCCACGCCGGGCCAGCAGCACGTGCTGTCGTACTACAAGTACTTCGGCTGGCTCTACCCGGTGCTGCGCACGCTCACGCCCCGGTTTGTGTCGACGCTGGCCGAACTTGGGCGCGCCATGCTCACCGTGACCCGGCGCGGCTACGCCAAGCCCGTGCTGGAAGTGCCGGATATCGTGGCGGTGGCCAAGAAGCAAGCTTTTGATCCTGGGGCCAGCATCCTGAACAAAGCGTAGGCGGGCCGGAAAGCAAGGGTGTGCTGGTGTCCGCCGGCCCGGCTTGAATCCGCTACCTTTGCCCGGAACCCACCCCGCCGCATGATTCGCACCGTCATCTTCGACATGGACGGCGTGCTCGTTGATACTGAGCCGCTCCACCACGACGCTTTTTTCCGCCACTTTGCCGAATTGGGCATTCCCATGTCGGATGCGGAGTACGCCACGTTCCTGGGCTCTTCCACCCGCAACGTGTACCAGTTGCTCAAGGCCCAGTTTGACCTCCCGCAGGACGTGGAGGCGCTGATAAACCGCAAACGGGAGCATTTCGCCAAGTCCTTCGATGCCTCCGCCGACCTGGACCTGCTGCCCGGGGCTCGGGAGCTGATTCTGGACCTGCACCGGGCCGGCGTGCCGTTGCAGCTGGCCTCGTCGGCCTCCAAGGAAACCATTGCCCGCGTGTTCACCCGCTTCGGGCTGTATCCGTACTTCGACAACCTAGTCAGCGGCGAGGATTTTCCGCGCTCCAAGCCCGACCCGGCCATTTTCCTGCACGCGGCCCAGCTGGCCGGCATCGCGCCCGCCGAGTGCCTGGTGATTGAGGACTCGGCCAACGGCGTGACGGCGGCCAAGGCGGCCGGCATGTATTGTATCGGCTACAAAAGCGAGCATTCCGAAGGCCAGGACCTGCACCACGCCGACCAGGTTGTGTCCCACCTGGGCCAGCTCAGCGCGGCCGGCATCCTGGCCCTGGCCTAGCCCGGCCGCCGCGGCGCTACTGACAGCCGTCCTTGCGGCGGGTATCGATGATGTGCACGATGCGCCAACCCGCGGCCAGCTTCACCAACTGAAAGGAGTTGTAGCCGCAGTGGCTGAACTTGGTGCCCACGTAAAACTGGTAGGGCGTCCAGACGCTGGCGAGTTGGGCATCGACGAGCACCTGCTCGAAGCGGATGCGCTCATCGTACACTTCCGGGTGGGACGTGCCGACGGCTTTGAGAAACGCACTGACCTTTTCGGTGCCCACCTGCACGCCGGTGCGGGTGGTGATGGTGTGCAGCACGGCCCCGGGCGCCAGCGTGCTGCGCACCACGGTACTGTCGCCGCGGCGCATGCCCTCGAAAAAGCGGGTAATGGTTTGCTTGACGGCTTCAGACTCGGCCGCGGCCGGGGCTTGGGCCCGGGCCGCCGGCGCGGCCAGCAGCAGAAAACCGGGCAGAAGTAGGAGTAGACGCATGGCGGGGCAGAAAGTGAGATACAGCCCAAGGTAACCAGCTTGCCGGCGGAGTTGCACGGGCCGGGCTGCCGCGCGCCACCGACGTGGGCGGCCTGCTGCGGCTGGTCCGGGCGGGTGGATGCGCCGCCGCCCCGCCGCGGGAAGTTCGGGTGGACTGGTCACCAGTCCGCCGCCCGCCATTTTTGCGAATCTATTTACCTTGCCGGCAAATCATTCCGCCCCGGCGGGTGTTCTGTACCCGTACCAAACCTCAGCTTTATGGAAGGCCGCAACCTGTTTAACTTCGGTCCCGCACTCGGTTATTTCTTCCGCCGGAATGATCCGAACCGCAAAACCAACTTCAACCTGCGCACCATGCACTTCATCAACAAGCTCAGCATGGCCATGTTCCTGGTCGGCTTGTGCGTGGTGCTGTACCGTCTGTTTACCCGCTAAACTGCGGGCGTATGGCGAGCCGGTGTAGAATGCCGGTTCGCGGCTACCGTTTTTTGCCCTTCGTATGAACATCGAAGACTTCCGCGACTATTGTCTGCTCAAGCCCGGCGTAACGGAAGAAACGCCGTTTGGCCCCGAAACCCTGGTCTTTAAAGTGGGTGGTAAAGTATTCGCCCTCACCGACATCGACACGTTTGGCAGCATCAACCTGAAGTGCGACCCGGCCCGGGCCGTGGACCTGCGCGAAAACTACGACTACGTGCTGCCGGGTTACCACATGAACAAAAAACACTGGAACACGATCCTCATCGGCACCGGGGCCACCGACTTTCAGCTGCGCGAATGGATTGACCATTCCTACGACCTGGTGCTGGCTTCCCTGCCCAAAGTCCGGCGCGCCGAGCTGACCGGGCCGCTCGAATAAGGCCGCCCCGGCCTAAGCGCCATGCAGAGCCTTTTGGGTCTGGCAGTAAGCTGTTGCGCAATTTTTTAAACCAGATTGTAACATTAGTGGTTACAATGCTACCTTTGTCGTACTTCGCCTCCGTTTGGCCCAGTGCCCCCCAACTTATGCAGATCAGCAGCCGTTTTTCCGTCGCCGTGCACGTGCTTTCCCTGCTGGCTTTGCAGGAGCCCACCGACGTGCTGCTGACCTCGGAGCGCATGGCCGGCAGCGTTAACACCAACCCAGTGGTGATTCGCCGGATTCTGGGCCAGCTCAAAAAGGCGGGTTTGGTAGAGGTGCGGCCGGCCGCGGGCGGTACGTTTCTGGCCCGGTCACCGGTCGCTATTTCTCTGCTCGACGTGTACCGGGCCGTGGAAGTGGTGGAAGAAGGACAGCTGTTCAGCGTCCACGACAAGCCCAACCCGGCCTGCCCGGTGGGCCGCACCATTCAGTCGGCCCTGGACCACACCCTGCAGCGTGCCCAGACGGCCCTGGAGCAAGTGCTGGCCGCCACCACCCTGCAGCAGGTCACGACGGACATTCAGCAGAAGGCCGGTCTGCTCACCTGATTTTTTTGCCTAGAATTGTAACAATGGCAGTTACAATAGGTTGTTCTTTCACTTCACCCAAACTCTTTCTACCATGAAAATTGCTCTCATTGGCGCCACTGGCTTCGTTGGTTCGAAGCTGCTCACCGAAGCCCTGAACCGCGGCCACCAGGTTACGGCCATCGTACGCGACCCGGCCAAGCTCACCGCTCAAAATCCCAACCTGACCGTGGTAACCGGCGACGTGAACAAAGTCGACGAGCTGGCCGCCCAGCTCGCGGGCCACGACGTGGTTATCAACTCCTTCAACGCTGGCTGGGACAATCCTAACCTCTACCACGACTTTTTGCAGGGAGCCAAGGATGTGGAGGCCGCCACCGAAAAGTCGGGTGTGCAGCGTCTGATTGCCATTGGTGGGGCCGGCAGCCTCTACATCGACGGTCATCAGCTCGTCGACGGCCCGCAGTTCCCGCAGGAGTACAAGGCCGGCGCCACCGCCGCCCGCGACTACCTCAACCTGCTTAAGCAGAACCAGACCCTGGACTGGACCTTCGTAAGCCCCGCCATTGAGATGCACCAGGGCATCGACACGGGCCGCACCGGGCACTACCGCCTGGGCCTCGAAAACCCCGTTTTCAACGCCGAAGGCCGTAGCATCCTCTCCGGCGAAGACCTGGCCGTAGCCATTATCGACGAAGCCGAGCAGCACCGCCACAGCCGTCAGCGCTTCACGGCCGCATATTAAGGCTGAACAATAACAAAAAGGCCCGCTGGAGTTGTCCAACGGGCCTTTTTGTTATTACTGGCACGCGGTGCCTTACACCACTATGTTGACCATGCGGCCGGGCACGACGATGAACTTCTTGGGCTCTTTGCCCTCGGCGAAGCGGGCCAGGAAACCGGATGCGCGCACGGCGGCCTCGATGTCGGCGGCGGTGGCGGTGGCAGCAAACTGCTGGGTTTCGCGCACCTTGCCGTTGATGGCTACCGGGTAGTTCACCGTATCCTCGACCAGAAATTCCTCGCGGAACTCGGGATACTGGGCCGCGCTGATAGAGCCGGCCGCGTGGCCCAGCTTGGTCCAGAGCTCCTCGGCCAGGTGGGGCGCGTAAGGCGACAGCAGAATGCAGAGCGGCTCCAGGATGGCGCGTTTGTGCGAGTCGAGGGCCGTAAGCTCGTTCACCGTTATCATCAGGGCGCTGACGGTGGTGTTAAACGAGAACTTCTCGATATCCTCTTCCACCTTCTTGATGGCCTTGTGCAGGGCCTTGAGCTCGGCAGGCGAAGCGGCTTCGTCGATTACGGCGAAGTCGCCGTCCTGGGGGTGGTAGAGGCGCCAGAGCTTCTTGAGGAAGCCCGAAACGCCGCTCATGCCGTTGGTATTCCAGGGCTTGTATTGCTCCAGGGGACCCAAAAACATTTCGTAGAGGCGCAGAGCGTCGGCGCCGTATTGCTCTACCAATACGTCGGGGCTGACCACGTTGAACTTGCCCTTCGACATTTTTTCGACCTCCCAACCACATACATAACGGCCGTCATCTTCGAGGATGAACTCGGCTGAAGCGTAATCGGGGCGCCATTTTTTGAAAGCCTCAGTGTCCAGAATATCGTTGTGTACGATGTTCACGTCGACGTGCAGGGCGGTGGTTTCGTGTTGGTCTTTCTTGCCCAGGGTGACGAACGTGTTGGTGCCGTTGATGCGGTACACGAAGTTCGAGCGGCCCAGGATCATACCCTGGTTGATGAGCTTCTGGAAGGGCTCATTGGCCGAAACCAGACCGTGGTCTTTTAGAAACAGGTGCCAGAAGCGGGAGTAGAGCAGGTGGCCCGTAGCGTGCTCTGCGCCACCGAGATATAAATCAACATTCTGCCAGTACTGCTCGGCTTCCTCGCCCACGAAACGCTCGGCGTTGTGCGGGTCCATGTAGCGCAGGTAGTACCACGAAGAACCGGCCCAGCCGGGCATGGTGCTGAGCTCGTACTCGTACTGGCCCTTGTACTTCCAGTCCTTGGCCCGGCCCAGGGGCGGCTCCCCGGTTTCGGTGGGCTTGTACTCGTCGATTTCGGGCAGCACCAGGGGCAGGTCGGCCTCGGCTACGCCGTAGGCCACGCCTTCCTTGTAGTAAATCGGGATGGGCTCGCCCCAGTAGCGCTGGCGGCCGAAGATGGCGTCGCGGATGCGGAAGTTGGTTTTGCCCTTGCCGATGCCGCGGGTTTCGAGCTCCTGAATCAGCTTGGCAGTGGCCTGCTTGTAGTCCAGGCCCTCGATGAGGCCGTGCAGGTAGCGGCCTTCTTTGGTCGGGTCGGCCTGCTCCTCAATCTGCTGCTGATCCACGACCTGCACGATGGGCAGGTTGAAGTGCTTGGCGAAGACGTAGTCGCGCTGGTCGCCGCTGGGCACGGCCATCACGGCGCCGGTGCCGTAGCCAGCCAGCACGTAGTCGGCAATCCAGATCTGGATGGGCTCCCCGCTGAACGGATTGATGCCGTAGGAGCCCGTAAAGGCCCCCGACACCGTTTTGGTGTCGGCCATCCGGTCGCGCTCCGAGCGGCGCTTGGTGGCGTCGATGTAGTCCTGCACTGCGGCCTGCTGGGCGGGTGTGGTCAGCTCGGCCACCAGCTCGTGCTCGGGGGCCAAAACGAGGAAAGTAGCGCCGTAAATCGTGTCAACCCGGGTCGTGTAGACCTTGATCTGGGCCTGGGCGTGGTCTTTCACCTCGAACGTCACCTCCGCGCCGATGCTTTTGCCTATCCAGTTGCGCTGCATCTCCTTGACCGCATCGGGCCAGTCGAGCTGGTCGAGGCCCTGGAGCAGCCGGTCGGCGTAGGCCGTGATGCGCAGGTTCCACTGGGGCATCAGACGGCGCTCCACCGGAAAGCCGCCCCGCTCGGAGAGGCCGTCCTTGACCTCGTCGTTGGAGAGCACCGTACCCAGGCCGGGGCACCAGTTTACGTAAGTATCCTGCTGGTAGGCCAGGCGGTAGGGGTGCACGGCCTGGAGCTTCTGCTTCTCGGTGAACGTCTGCCACTGCCCGGCGGTGAAGCTGTGGCGCTCTTCCTCGTCGCCGGCGGCCCGGATGCCTTCGCTGCCGTTCTGCTGAAATTTGTCGAGCAGGGTCTTGAGCGGCTCGGCCCGGTCGGTGTCGAGGTTGTACCAGGAGTTGAACAGCTTCAGGAAAATCCACTGCGTCCACTTGTAGTAGCCCGGGTCGGAGGTGCGCACCTCCCGGCTCCAGTCGTAGCTGAAGCCCAGGGCCGAAAGCTGCTCAATGTAGCGGGCAATGTTTTCGCGGGTGGTTTTCTCGGGGTGCTGGCCGGTCTGGATGGCGTACTGCTCGGCGGGGAGGCCAAACGAGTCGAAGCCCATGGGGTGCAGCACGTTGAAGCCCCGCAGGCGCTTGTAGCGCGTGACGATGTCGGAGGCAATGTATCCCAGGGGGTGGCCCACGTGCAGCCCGGCCCCGCTGGGGTACGGGAACATGTCGAGCACGTAGTACTTGGGCTTGGCTGAGCTATTATCGGCCTTGAAGGTGGCGTTATCTTTCCAGTGGGCTTGCCACTTCTTCTCAATTTCCTGGGGACTATAGCCGGGCATGGGCTTCTGCTTAGGTGGTTATTTGCTGAACCGGCGAAATTAAGCGGAAATGCCGGGAAAGGGTAATTCACCGCAAGATTAGCGCCGCCGGCTGGGCTAGATCAGGCCGGCCAGCGGGTCTTGGCCATCCAGGGTGCCGCGGCTGCTGAGAACCCGGAAACGGGCAAAAAGCTCCTCGCTGTACCACTGTTCCTGACGGGTGCGCTGGATGACGCCCTTGTGGGCGGCCCCGCGGTAGGCGTACTGCTGCATGCTGGCCGCCGACTTCCACACGCTGAACGTCGCTTGGCGCACAATCGGAATTTCGCCCAGCCCGATGGCAGCCCGCACGCCCTCCGCTTGGGCAAAGGCGGTGCTGGTGGCCGGCACGGCCCGCCAGAACTGCGGGGCTTTCCAGAGCTTGATGGAGGCCCGGGTCAGGACGGCCACTGGGCCGTCGGCGGGGGCGGGCTCGGTCAGGTAGTCGAACGGGTTCTGCCCGTCCCAGCGGCCATGAGCTTTGAGCGGAGCCAGGTGCAGGGTCCAGGTTTCGCGGCAGTGCGCCTGGTAGGCGTGCCAGAGCGGGTGGGCGGCAAAGAAGGCTTCGGCGGCGGCCGGCGTTTCCCACACGGCCAGCAGGGCGTAGCGTTGGAAGTTGGGCCGCAGGCCGAAATCGTAGCCGCTACCCAGCATCTTGAAAAAGCGCAGGCCGGGCACGCGCGCCAGCTGCCGCGGCGCGGTGCCCATGCGGGCCAGGCCCCAGCGGGTGGTGCCGGGCAGCAGGGTAAACAGGGTGAGGGTCGTGAGCAAGGAGGGCAACGAAAGCAAGGAACCGCGCCGGCGGGGGGCGGCCCGGCAAAACAACAAAAAAGGGCCGGAATTGCTTCCGGCCCTTGGGCTTGCAAACGTACGGCGCCTACTTCACGTTGACTTTGGCGTGCTCGTTCACGTCGTCGGAAGTGGCCCGCTCACCGGTGGCCAGGGCTTTCACGTAGGCCGCGGCCTGGGTCAGCATGCTGCTGGGCGTGTCCCAGTACTCACCCTTGTCGATTTCCACCTTCAGGATGTAGATGTTCGGGTCGTCCTTGCCCTTGGCAAACCAGGCGCGCATGGGCTCACTCCAGAGCTTGTCAATTTCGGCCTGGTCGCGGTAGGCGTTGGCGCGGCCCGACACCGACACGTACACGTTGTCTTCGGGCTTGCCGTAGCTCAGGTTCACGTGGCTGTCCTTCTTGACTTCGTACACCTTGGCCGAGTCTTTATCAGTGAGGAAAACCAGGGCGCTGCTGCCGTCGGGCTTCTGGGTGTACATGGGGCGGCTGCGCAGGCTGCCGTCCTCGTCCTGGGTGGTGAGCATGGCAATGCGCACGTCCTTGATTTTATCGAGCAGCTTGGACAGGTCGTTGGTGACGGGGGATTTATCGGACATGATGGGGGTGTTTGGAAGGAACGAAGAAAGAACAGAGGCCACCAAAGGGGCCGGTTAGCAATACGGCTCCGCGCCCCGTCGGGTTAAGCTTAACTATTAGGCGGCCGCGCCGGTTTACCCGTACTTGCTGCTACCCATGAACTTTCTCGCCCACCTGCTGCTCTCCGGCTCTCCGCTGTCCACGCCCGCCTACGAGGATATCGTGGTCGGCAACTTTGCCGCCGAAGCCGTGCGGGGCCGGGCTGCCCTGGAGGCTTACCCGGCCGCCGTGCAGCGCGGTATCCGCCTGCACCGCTTCATCGATTCGTTTACCGATGCCCACCCCGTGGTGCGCCGCAGCACGGCCCGCCTGCGCGAAGCCGGTCTGGGCAAGTGGGCCGGCGTGGTGGCCGACGTGGGCTACGACCACCTGCTGGCCCGCAGCTTCGCCGAGTTTCACCCCGCCGAGCCGTTGCCCGCCTTCGCCCAGCGCCAGTACGAGCTGCTGCAGGCCCGCCGCCAAGAGCTGCCCGAGCGCCTGCAGCACATGTTCAGCTACATGCGCCGCGACGACTGGCTCAGTGGCTACGCCCGGCCGGAAGGGCTGGAGCGCGCCCTGCTGGGCCTGAGTCGCCGCGTGCCCACGGGCGCGGTGCTGGCCACTGGGGCCGGGGCGTTTCTGGCCGCCGCCGAGGACTTCGACGCGGATTTCCGGGAATTTTGGCCGGCGCTGCGGGCGGGAGTGGCGGCGGAATTAGCTATGTTCGTGCCCTGAGCCCCAGCGCGGCGGCGCCCGACCGGTTGGGCCACCGCGCCGGGGCTGTTCTTCCAGTCGTCAGGCAGCAACTTCCAGGCAGCAGCAGTGATAAAGTACATCCGGTTCGACCAGCAGTTTGACGCCGCCCGGCTGCAGCAGGAGCTGACCCAGCTGGAGGCCGCCCAGTGGTACGACCACTACAACCGCCAGGGCTACGAAGGCAGCTGGAGCACCCTGCAGCTGCGCGCCCCCCACGGCCGGCCCGACAACAACGTCGCGGCCTTTGCTGGGACTTCCGCCCCCAGCCTGACCTACCAGGATACGCCCCTGCTGGCCCAGTGCCCCTACATCCGGGAGGTGCTGGACTTCTTTCGGATAGAGAAAACCTCCGTGCGGCTGATGAAGCTGGAGGCCGGCGCCGTCATCAAGCCCCACCACGACCACGACCTGAACTTCGAGCAGGGCGAGGTGCGCCTGCACGTGCCGGTGACGACGAACCCGCAGCTGAAATTCTACCTCGAGCAGGAGCGGCTGGTGATGCAGGAGGGCTCTTGCTGGTATCTCAACCTGGCCCGGCAGCACAGCGTGCGAAACGACGGCCCCACCGACCGGGTCCACCTGGTTATCGACGGCTTGGTCAACGACTGGCTGCGGCAGTACATCCACGACCCGCGGCACCACACCGTAACCATGCCCGATCCGTCGCCCAATGCCCGGTTCAGCCCCGCCGACCAGCTCCGGATGATTGACCAGCTGCGGCAGCTGGGCACCGCCACGGCAGATAAGCTGGCCGACGAAATGCAGGCCGCCTTGCCGCCGGCCATCTAAGCCAACCGTACCCCCATGTCTATTCTTATGCTGACCGGCCTATCGGGAGCCGGAAAATCAACGCTGGCCCGGGCCCTGCAAGGCAGGCTGGAGCAGGCCGGGCACCGGGTGGCCCTGGTCGACGGCGACCAGTTTCGCCTCACCCTCAGCCGGGACCTGGGCTTCTCGGAGACCGACCGGCGGGAAAACATCCGTCGGCTGATGGCGGTGGCCGCCGAGAAAAAGCGGGCGGGCTTCCTCGTGCTGGTGGCCGCCATCAACCCCTTCGACGACCAGCGCCGCCAGCTGGCCGCAACCTTGGGGGCCTTGACGGTTTACGTGGCCTGCCCACTGCCCGTGCTGGTGGCCCGCGACACGAAAGGCCTGTACCGGCGCGCCCTGCTGCCCGACACCCACCCGGAGAAGCTCCACAACCTAACCGGCGTGAATGACCGCTACGACGTGCCCCCGCACCCCGACTTTACCGTGGACACGGCCACGACGCCGGTGGAAACGGCGGCGGAGCGTCTGTATGAGTTTGTGGTAGCTACTCTGCGAGGGCTGCCCGCTGCCTGAGCGCCTCCAGCTGGTTGTATAAAGCCATGGTGGGAGCCAGAAAAGCGGGGGACTCTTCCTGGTTGTCGGCCTCCTGAAACGCCTGGCCGGGGTATTTGGCGTGAAATCCGGCCCGCTCCGCCACCTGGCGGGCGTAGTGGTCAGGGAAGGGAATGCCGGTGGCCGCCACGATTTTTCGCAACCCGGCCTCCGCGCCCTCGCTGTAGTTGAGCAGGATGCTGTGTGGGTCGGAGCCGACCACGGTGAGCATCTTCTTCAGGTAGCTGTGCAGCACGTTGGCCATGTGCCGGTCGAGGTCGTACTCGGCGGCCTGCTCGGGGCCAAACCCAAACAGGGCCGGCTCCAGCATCCCGGGCACTGCCTGCACGCTCCGGCGCCGCTGCTGCGACTGAAGCACCTCCCAGGGGTTGCGGTACAGCAGCACGAAAGGCACCGTTGGGTAAAGCTGCCGCAGCTGCTCGTAGAAATGCAGGTGCCAGCTGTCGGCCTTCACGAACACGTGCTCCGGGATGTGCGGGGCACTGCCCGCGTAAAGCTGCAAGGCGGCGTGAAACAGGCGGCCCGCAGCCGCCGGGGTTACCGCCGGGCAGCTCAACGGCAGACGCAGCAGCTCGTCAAAAAATGGCACTTCCGACAGCACCAGGTGCTGGGGCTGTAAGGCCAGCAGCTGGGAAAACAGCGTGGAGCCGCAGCGGGAAACGTGGAAAATAATGGCCGTGGGCGCGCGGCCGGGACCGCCGCGGGCCGCCCACTCCGGCAGCAGGTCGACGTGGGCCGCCCCTTTAAACGGCTGCTGATTGACCGGGGCCGCCCGCAGCCGGGTCAGCGTCTGGTCGAAAAAGGGCTCGGTGAAGGTATCCGCCGTATTGGTCAGCCACTCGCAGAGGAGGGGATTGGCTTTTTGCAGCCGGTAGGGAAACTGCTGGCCCAGAGAAGCAGCGGCCGGGGTGGAAGGAGGGGTAGTGCTCACCGTGCAAGTATAGCCAAGGCGGCAGACTTCCCGACAACAAAAAACGGGGCCGTAGGGCCCCGTTTTTATTAGCTGCCGTAAATGGCTAAGCCTTAGTGGTGATGGCCGCCTTCGCCGTGCACGTGGCCGTGGTCCAGCTCTTCCTTGGTGGCTTCGCGCACGTCGGCTACTTTGCCGTCGAAGTGCATAACCATGCCGGCCAGGGGGTGGTTGAAGTCCATCTTGACGCTGTCGGTGCCAATTTCAACTACTTTACCCTGCATGTGGTTGCCCTGGTTGTCGGCCATGGGCAGGAAGTTGCCTTCCTGGAGCATTTCCTCGTCAAGCTGGCCGTCGACCTTGAATACATCCTTCGGAATCTCAACGACAGCCTGCTGGTCGTATTCGCCGTAGGCTTGCTCGGGGGTGAGGGAAAAGGCGAAGGCGTCGCCGGCGGCTTTGCCATCGAGCTGACGCTCAAATTCTTCGGGAAGGCCGCTCTGGCCAAACAGGAACACCATCGGCGCGTCGGCCTCGGCCGACTCGACGAGGACATTTTCCTGGTTTTCGTCGGTCACGCTCAAATCGTAGGTGATGGTGACGACTTTATTGGGGCTGATCTGGGCCATAATCGGGGTGGATTAGGTATCCGGGTTGGGTGAAAAAACAGTTTAGGGCGGCTAGTTACGCAAAAAGGTCAGCAAACCCGTTTGGTTCCAGCTACGTGGTAAGTACATACCGGAAGCCGCGGACCAAGGTTGTGAGCCGGCTCCACCACGCGCCGTCGAAGGCTGGCCCTGTCTTTCGGCCGGCGCTAGGGAGTGAAGTTTTGGCCAGAAACTGAAAGCCCCAGCGGCCGGGGCTGCCAGGGCTTTTTTGTAGAAACTTAGTGTTTGTGTCTACTGCAGCTCCCAGGCCGTGCGGTAGGCCCCAATGCTTTCCACGTAGTCCAGAAAGGCCTTATAGAAGGGGTGGGAGCCCAGGGTGCTGGAGTCGCCGACGATGAGCAGCTTTTTGCGGGCCCGGGTCATGCCCACGTTCATGCGGCGGATGTCGGAGAGGAACCCGATTTCAGCCTGGGCATTGGAGCGGGTCAGGCTGATGGCAATGATGTCGCGCTCCTGCCCCTGAAACGAGTCGACGGTGCCGATGCTGAGCATGCGGTGCTCCAGGAGGCCCATGAGCTCGTCGTTGTCTTCCACCGCATCCTTGAGGTAGTTGATCTGGGCCCGGTAGGGGGCAATGACGCCGATGGTGAGCAAGTCTTCCTCGTGGTCGGCGGGGTCATACACTTCCAGCAGCTGCGAGAGGCGCTTGAGCAGCAGGTCGGCTTCCTCGGGGTTGGCAATCGAGCGGCTTTCCTCGATGCCCAGTTCCTGAAAGCCGAAGCCGGCCGTGTCGAGAAACTCCACCGGCAGGTCGGGGGCAAAGCGCAGGTCGTAGGCGGGCAAATCGGCGTGGGCTACGGTGGGCGCGGCTTTGAGGCGGCCGTCGTAGAATTGCTCGGAGCTAAATTCCATGATCTGCTCGTGCATGCGGTACTGCACCTCCAGCATCCGGGCCGCGTCGGGCTGGCGGTGAATGCACTTCTCAAACAGGGTTTCGCGCAGTCCGTCGCGGGCAGCCTTTTCGCTTTTCACCGTGGGCGGCAGCTGCTGATGGTCGCCGGCCAGCACCACCCGGCCCGCCTTGGTAATCGGAATCCAGCAGCCCGGCTCCAGGGCTTGGGCCGCCTCGTCGATAAACACGGTTTCGTAGGTCAGGTGGCGGATGGCCCGGTTGGAGGCGCCCACCAGCGTGCAGGTTATCACCTGCACCTTGTCGAGCAAATCCTCGGTGATGTAGCGCTCCAGATTGTCGGAATCCTGGAGCAGCAAATGGGCTTGCTCCTTGAGCAGGCGGCGCTGCTCGCGTTCCTCCCAGCCGTAGTGGCGCTTGAACTTGCCGGCCTGCTCCCGGTACTGCTCGGCGGTCTGGCGCATGGCGCGCAACTCCCCGTAGCTCTTGTGCTCCATGATCTGGGCGTCGAGGGTGTGGTGGAGTAGCAAATCCGACACGCGGGAGGGGTTGCCCATGCGAATCACGTTCACGCCCCGCTCGGCCAGCTTTTCGGTGAGCAGGTCTACGGCCGTATTCGAGGGCGCGCACACCAGCACCCGCCGTTCACGCCGGATGGTTTCCAGGATGGCCTGGACTAGCGTCGTGGTTTTGCCGGTGCCGGGCGGGCCGTGGATGATGGCCACGTCCTTGGCCGCCAGCACGTGGCGCACGGCCGCCAGCTGGCTTTCATTCAGGGGCGAAGGGTAGTAGAGGGTGGATTCCGACTCGTCGCGGTAGCGGGCGGGCTTGGCGCCCAGCAGCACGTCGCGCAGCTCGGCCAGGCGGGTTTCGTAGGCGCCCATCACCTTGCCCAGGGCAAACTCCATCTCCCGGTAGCTGACCTCGTCGAAGGTCAGGTCCACGCCCAGCTTGCCGTCGTCAATCCAGTCGGGCAAATCTTCCTTGGTGGTGGCCAGCAGAATCTTGTTGCGCTTGACGCTGGTAATGACTCCGCTGAGCGTGGGCCGGTCGGTGGCGGCGCGGCCGGGAATGTTGCCGAAGAGGGCGGCGTTTTTGCCCACCTGAAACAGGTGCAGGCCGGTTTGGGCGGCGGGCCGCTCAATTTCGAGCACCAGCTTGCCGCCGAAGCCAATTTCCTCCTTGGTGATTTTGACCGGGTACCAGGTCAGGCCGCGCTTCTGCCGCTCGCCGATGGTAGCCTGGGCACTCTTGATTTTAAACTGTTCGAGGTCCTCCTGCTGCTCGAGCTTCAGGAGGGCCTGGACCTTGCGCAGCTCTTTTTCCAGGGCGTACGGGTCGGTATAGGTAGGTTGTTCAGACAAAAGGGAAGGCTGTTTATGAGTCCGTGATAACAACGGAAACGGCAAAATGGTGGCCGAAGGTCGGGCAGAAAATCGGAAGGAGCAGTTTAAAGCCGGTTCATGCCGGTGGAGCGGCTCAGGTAGGATTCCAATTCAGCCATGTCACGGAAAATAGGGCAAGCAACGTCTATAAACTCCTGCAAAGCTGATTCACTGTCTAGATGCATATCTAGGAGAAACCCTTCTTCGTCGAAATCCATGTGGTCAACTAAATCATCGGTATTGAAATCAATCAGCAGAAATGTCACCTCAACCAGAGAGAAGTCGTCTCCAGCTGAAGAATACTTTTGGAACAGGGCTTTGTACGTCGCTAGCTCGGGGGGTGAGAAGTCAGCAAAGACTTGATACATCTGCTCGGGCGAACCATGCTGCGCACCATTTATGAACCTGACCTCAAAAGGAAAGCTGTCCATATCTCTTGATTTGGAAAAAGGTCAGTGTATATGCAAAAAAGAACGTCATGCTGAGCCCCGCGAAGCATCTCTACTGCAATGGTAATTACTACGCAACGAAGCGGTAGAGATGCTTCGGCTTCGCGTTGCTTCGCTCAGCATGACACGCCAAATACCAAATACCAAGTCTACTTCCCCGCCTTTATCTTCCCCCGGTGCTGCCGCAAGGCTTCCCGAACCTCGGTGGCGGTGGCCAACTCGTCGAGGTAGGGGCGGGGCGTGGGGTCTTGCTCGTAGCGGGGGACGATGGAAGCGTCCGTGAAACGGTACTGGAAGATGGTGGTGGCGTAGTGCGCGGCGCGGCCGGTTAGGCGGGTGCCGTCGTCGGCGGTAAACTCCTCGCGCAGGCTGCACTCACTCAGCGTGAGCAGCTCCTTTTGCCCGTCCTGATTTACGTCGGTGAAGAACAGGGCAGCCAGGGTGGTTACATCGCCGAGGGAGCCCAGGGACAGCACCTGCACGTTGTAGGTGTCGGCCTTGATGGGGTCGAGCACGAACAGGTCGCTGCCGTACTCATTCCCTTCGCGGCCCGGCACCGAGAAGAACAGCTGCTGCCCGAACGGGCCCGGAATCCAGCCGTAGACGAGCAGGTCGCCCGAAGCCGGGTACGAAAGCGGGAGGACGCGGGCCAGAAACTCGTCGGCGGCCTCCAGGGGTTGGCGACGGGCAATTCCGGCGCGCAGGGTCCGGGCTTCGAGGCGGCGGGCGGTAGAATCGGGTATGGCGGGACGCGGGGCGGGCGGCACCAGCCGGGTGGGCGAGGCCGGCCCGAGCAGGCGCAGAGGCACGTCGTGATATGCTACCCGCACGGGCTGGCCGTGGTGGCGGCCGGGCACGAAGGCCGGCAGTGCCCGGATAGCCGCCAGCAGCGGGGCATCAATATAATCCAGGATGCCGTGAACCATAACCAGGTTCTCGATTTTGCCGGTTTTGCCCACCACAAACTGCACGAACACGCGGCTTTGCTCCGTCACGCCAATGTCTTTGGGCAGGGTCAGGCGATGCTGCACGGCCGCTTCCAGCGCCGTAATAATGTCGCCACCGCCGACCAGCCGGGGGACTTGCTCCACGGTCGTGGGGGTATACACCGGCTCCGGCGCGTGGCGGTGCGCGGCGGTCTGCCCCTGGGCTGCGGGCAGAAAAGAGGCCGGGCCGGGAATACCCAGCAACAAGAGTAGAACCAGCCCAAGCGGGCAAAGCAGAGAAGCACGCATACGCACGGGGTAACGGACTGCAAGTAACGACTGGCCCACCAGCGGACCAAGCCGGGAGGCCGACGGAGTCGGCCTTGCACAATCGCCAGCAGCGGCGTCGGCCGCTGACAAGGCTGTGTACCTGCGGGTAAAGGCCGACTGGGTTCAGCCTAACCTGCGGGCCTACTTGCGGCAGCCGGGCGCCTCCACTGGGTTTATCGGGCTGAATCTGCCCGCCGGGCAGAACCCTGCGCTGGTGGAGGTAGGCAGCGCCAAGTCGGCCTTTGGGGCCGGCCAGGAGGTGCGCTTTGGCATCTTTACCAATGACTTGCCGGTGAAAGGCCCGGGCTCCGTCGTTGCGGAACTGGTCCGGGCGGGCGTGGTCATTGCCGGGCCGGTAACCCGGGATAATACAAATCCGCCCAGGTATGACCAGGGCAGCCAGAGTGCCGAAAGCAACATGACGGTCACGCTGCCCCAGTAACAGGACGCACCGCTCTGATGGCAGCCTTGGTGCGCCCCGGACCCCGGCCGGGCGGCCTGCTTCTTTCCGCGGCCCTGGCTGGTAGCCATCCGCAGCTGTCCGTGCTCATCGGGGCCAGCAAGCCCAACCAACTCACCGACTCCCTGTTCTGCCTCGACAACCTGCCGTTCAGCGAGGAGGAACTCGGCCGGATCGAGCAAAACCTGGGCGCGCCGGAAGTGGCGGGCTAGCGGGGCTGCACGGCCAGGCAGGAAAGTGTGGCGGAAAAGTCGGCGGGGGCGCCGTTGGTCACCGGCCCCGTCGAACCGTAGCCGATGTACACTACCTGCCCGCTTTGCTGCCGGGGCTGGTAGGCGTCCCAGGCGGCGCCCCGGGGTTGCAGGCGGGTGCCATCGGCCAGCTCCAGAGTGGTATGCTGGGTGGGGCACTGCGCCGTCAGGCCCGCGCACAGGCGCACGGTGGCCGGCGTGCCGCAAGCCGTTTCGGTGGGCTCAACGGGCGCCTTGTCGACGCAGCCGGCCAGCAGGAGCAGGCTCGTGAGCAGGGCCGGGCCGGCCGCCCGCCCCGAGGAGGTGAACACAAGTTGCATAGGTAGGCAGTAGAGCAGGAACGGAAAAGCACGGGGCGCTGGTCCGGCGAAGGGCCAACCGGAGAAGGAGGCTCGGGCGCTGCTCAAGGTTGCAGAGCCGACGCAGAACAGCCACAAAAAAACGCGCCGGAGGCTGCCCCGGGGTTCCTACTCGAAAAAGTCGCTCGGGTCGGCCTGGCAGAAATACTGGTTCAAGCGGCCCAGGTCGGCGAAGATAGGCTGCACCCGGCGCAGAAACTCGCGCACGGTGTCGGCCGAGTCGGCGTAGTAGATGAGATGGGCGGGGGTGGAAAAGCCCTGCAGGTGGTCGAGCAGGGCCGGGGCGTCCTCCTCCAGAATGGTGCTGATGTGCTCCTGCCACGAGAGTCCGCCGCCCCCGAACCCGTATTTCTCAAACAGGTAGAAGTAGCCCTCCAGCGCCGGGTCGGCTTCCACGTTGGCCGTAATGCCGAACTGCGCATCGTCGACCCGCAGGTGCTCGGGTAGGGCGACAATCTGAAAGGGAAAGGTGTTTTCCATGGGTGGGGCGGGGCAAACGGTAAAGGTACGCCGCCGGTACTGCCCGGACCCGGCTACGGGGTGCGGAACTCCCCGATGTGCCACAGGATTCCCGCCGGATCGTGCACGAAGCCTTCTTTGCCCCAGGCTTCCTCCCGGATGGCGCTGACTTTCACGCCGGGGTAGCGGCCGGGCAGGTCCCGGGCCTGCAGGGCCGTCCAGTAGGCCTCCACGTCGCCGACTTCCAGAAAGAGCATGGTGTTGTCGACCCAGTCGGGTACGTAGGCATCCTGCAGGTAAAAGCCGAACCCCTGGGTGCTGAAGTACGACAGCCGGGGCGCCAGCACGCTTTCGGTAAAGCCAAAATCGTGGTAGAAACGGCGCGACAGGGCGAAATCTTTGGCGCCCACGAAGGGCCGGAGGGAAAGGATGCGCTGCTGCTCCATGGCCGGAAAAAGGAGAGGAAGAAATCGGAGGTTGAAGTCCGGGTTACCAGAACCCGCCGGGTTTAGGTGAACTGCTCGATAAGCGCGGCCAGATGGGGAAACTCCGCCGTCAGCGTTGCGCGTTGGGCCAGCTCAAAATCGGCGAAATCGAAGCCCGGGGCCACCGTGCAGCTGACCAAGGCAAAGCCCGCCGGGTGGCGGAGGCGGGCGGCAAACCAGGCGTGGGCCGGAATCACGGCCTGCGGAACTTCCCCGCGGCTAAAGTCGCTGCCCAGCAGAATGGTGGTGGGCTCCGGGCCGTCGAGCACCACAATTTCCAGGGTCTGGCCCTGGTGAAAAAACCACAGCTCGTCGGACTTGATGCGGTGAAAATGGGACTTATCCTCGTTTTCGAGCAGGTAATAAATGGCCGTACTCACGCTGCGGGGCTGGCCCTCGGCCGTGCGGAGGCCGGCGGCGGAGCGGTAGGTTTCCCGGTAGTAGCCGCCCTCGGGGTGGGGCAGCAGGCGTAGGTGATGGATGATGTCGGGGGCAGTCATGGGGCAAAGAACGGCACTGGAAGCGGAAAAATATCGGCGCCGCCTGGGCGCTCCGGCAGCGCCTCAGGTTGCAAACTTTTTGCCGCAGCACGCGCACCGCTGCAGCGTGGTGCCGGCGTAGTACAGGCGCTGCCACCAGGCCGGCCGCGCCAGTGGCGTCGTGGCCGTACTGCCGCAGCGGGGGCAGCGCACCACTTCCAAGGTGGCCCGACGTTCCTCAAAGTCCTCGACCAGGGGCCGGGCGGCGGGCACCTGGGCTTCCTCGATGAGCAGCTGGTACCAGATTCCGTCGCCGAAGGGAAAGGAGGGCGGCCCGCAGGTTTTGACCAAGGAGCTGATGTCGGCGTCCAGCAGCTCATTGTACAGGCGCACGGCCTCCGCGTAGGTCAGGTACTGGGCGGCGGCAACGAGCATGGCGGGCAAAAAAACGGTGGAAACGCCGGGCCGCACGACCCGGCGGCGGGCCTAGCGCCGGCCGCGGGCGGGCCGCAGCTTGCCGCGCAGCTTGTAAATATACCACAGCAGCGCGGCGCTCAGCACGGCCAGCCCCACGGCCAGCAGCTCGCGGGTGGTGCGGGCCTGGCTGGCTTCCTCGGCCGTGGCTTGGTACTCGCGCAGCTTGGCCTCGCGCTGCCGGTCGCGCTCCTGCAGGTTCTGAATCTGGTTTTGCAGGTCGTAAAACCGCTCCCGGGTCATCGACTGGTCGCCCTTGGCCACCGTCACCTGGCGCTCGGCCTGGGTTTTCTCGGCCACGATGCTGGCCGTGCGGCGGATAGATGTTTCCTTCAGGGCCTGGACAATCTCGGTGTCCTTGCGAATGATGGCCTTGAGCACGTCCACGACTTCCTGCAGGTCTTTCTTGCTGGGCTTGTTGCCAAACAAGCTGTTGCGCTGGGCGTTGGCCGCCTCGTAGGCCGCCACCATGCGGCCGCGCTCCTGAATCAGCGGGGCCAGCGGGTCGGGCTGGGCGGGGGCCGCGGCAGGCGTCTGGGCGCGGGCAGTAAGGGCTAAAAAGAGCAGCAGAACGGGGAAAAAGCGGTGCGTCATAGTGGCAAAGGAACGACGAACCCCGGCCTTAGGATACATTCCAGCGCAAAGTTCCGGGGCGGAGCTGCCCCAGCAGTTGGCTTTTTTTAGTATCTCGAAGGCATGAAGCACTATCTATACCTACTGTATCTATCCGCGGGCCTGGCCATGACTGCCTGCGCCACCTCCAAAACGGCCGGCCGCGGCAGCCGCACCACTACGGATGCGGCGCCCCGCATTACCGGCTCCAACAATATTCCCCAGAGCTACTATGACAATGCCCGCCGGACCGTGGAGCCGTTTCGCGTGGCCGACGTCAGTACCGATGCTACCTACGGCGTAACGCAGAAAAACCCGGTGTGCGTGGGTGGGGCCACTACCGATGGCGTCCGCAATCAGCAGCGCTACCTCAACGCGCTGCGGGGCCCCCAGGGCGAGGAAATCAGCTACCGCCGCCGGGGCAGCTGCTGTCCGTTTAAAACGCCCAACGGGTTGATTGAGGGAATGGGAATGCTGGACGCCTACGAAATCACCTGGGCCGGCAACGACAAGCCCGTGCTGCTGTACCTGAACTTCTACGACGAAGGGCCTCTGCACGCGCCGGTGGGCCTGACCTTGGCTCAGCCCTAGCCCGGCCGCGGCGCTAGTCCGCCGTCAGTAGGGGCACGGGCTGGCGGATTTCTTTGGGCTTGTGCTTGTAGAAGTACAAGATCAGAATGGGCAGCAGCGTCAGCTCGGCCACTACGCCGAAGAGCAAGGTCAGGCCGATGAGCAGGCCCACGTAGAACGTGCCGTCGAAAGAGGAGAAAATCAAGGTGCTGAACCCGCCCACCAGAATCAGGGACGTCACGATGACGGCCTTGCCGGCCATCAGGTAGGTTTTGCGCACCGCCTTAAACAAACTCCGCTCGTGCACCAGCGTCAGCTTGAGCTTGCTGATAAAGTGGATGGTGTCGTCGACGGCAATGCCGAAGGCAATGGTGAAGATGATGCTGGTGCTCACCTTCATGCTCACCCCGGCCAGCCCCATCACGCCGGCCACAATCAGAATCGGAACCAGGTTCGGGATAAGTACCACGACGGTCATGCGCAGGCTGCGGAACAGGAACAAGACGATGAGCGTGACCATCACAATGTCGATGCTCATGCCCGTAATCATGTTGAGCGTCAGGTTCTCGTTGTTCTTGTCAATCAAGTTAGCCGAGCCCGTCAGGCGGGTCTGCACCAGGGTGGAGTCGACGCGCTGGCGCAGGAAGCGGCGCAAATCCACGTTCAGCGCGTCGGCCCGGATGCTGCCCACGTCGGGCATGCGGCCGGTGAGGCGGCCCTCGGAGGCGTCGGGCAGCACCAGGGCCCGAAACTCGGGCTTCTTGCGAAACAGCTTGACCTTGCGCACCAGCCCGGCCAGCTCGGCCTCGGTGGCGGGCAGCGTATATTCTTCCAGCAAACCGCCGTTGAGGGCCTTGCGCACCGATTTGATGAGCGTCACAGGCGAGGCCACGAAGTTCAGTCCGTAGGTCGTTTGCAGGTATTTTTCAATCTGCTCGGTCTGGCGCAGCACCGCCAAATCGTAGATGCTGCGGCCGGGCGCGGGCTTGAGGGCCAGTTCGAAGGGCCGCACGCCGGCGAAGTTCTTCTCGAAAAAGGCGAAGTCCAGCTTCACCGGGTCGTTTTTGGACAGGTCGTCGAGCAGGGCCGAGTTGATGCGGATGCGCGAGGCCGAGGCCACCGAGCCAATCAGAATCAGCGCCGAGAGGCCCACCACCAGCCGCCGGTGGGCCAGCACCGTGCGGAATAGTCGGCCCAGCACCCCGTCCCAGCTGTGGCCCTCGGCCCGGGGAATGCGCAGCTGGGGCTTGCGCAGCAGCATAAGCATGGCTGGCAGCAGCGTAAACGACAGCGCAAAGGTCAGCAGCACGGCAATGCCGGTGAAGAGCCCGAAGTTGTAGATGGGCCGGATGGTGCTGGTCATCAGGGTGAAAAAGCCGATGCTGGTCGTCAGCGCCGACAGCCCCGAGCCGAACCCGGATTCCTTGAGCGTGATGAGCAGGGCCTCCTTTTTAGCCGTGCCGTAGCCCAGCTCAGTGCTGTAGCGGGTGATGATGTGGATCGTGTCGGACATGCCGACCACGAAGAGCATAATTGGGAGCAGGGCCGTCATCAAATCGATGCTCACCCCGCAGGCCGACATTAGTCCCAGCCCCCAGAGAATGGCACCCAGCACCACCACCAGCGGCAGCACCACGCCCCACCAGGTACGAAATGTAAACCACAAGAGCCCCGTCACGAGCAGCACCGACAAGCTCATAAAGACCACCAGTTCCCGCTGCAGCCGGTCCACGAACACGGACTGGGCCACGAGCTTGCCGGCCAGGTGATAAGCGTCGGGCGCGAAGCCCTGGCGGTCCAGCTCGGTGCGCACGGCCGCCAGCAGGGAGTCGCCGGGGGGCTTGCTCAGGTTGGGGGAGGTCTGAAACAGGATGGTCACGGCCCGGGCGTCGCGGCTGAGCAGGTTGCCCACCAGCCCCGGCGTGCGGTAGACCAGCGTCGAATCCGGGGCGCGGCGGGCTGGCTCCTGGGGGTGCAGGTAGGGCACGTTGAACACGCCGAAGCCCTCCACGACGGGGTTGGTGGCGTTGGTCGGGGAGGTGACGTGGGCCACGTGGGCCCGCTGCTGAATAAAGCGCGTGAGCGAGTCGACCCGGGTCAGAAACTGCGCCTCAAACACGGTGTGGCCCGCCGGCGCCTCCAGGCCCAGCAGCACGTAGTCGTTGTCGTTGCCGAAGCGGGCCGAATACTTTTGGTAGTAGTCCAGGTCCGGGTCGCCGGCGGGGTAGAAGTCGTTGAAGTTGTAGTTGAAGCGCAGCTGGGCCACGAAATACACGCTCACGACCGAAATCAGGGCCAGGGTGAGCAGGGTGAGGTAACTTACTTTGCGAAGCGGCATCGGCAGAATGGGTCCGCCACAGCCGGCGGAAAGCGGAAAATCAGGCCGGCCCGGCGCGGAGTTATCGTCCGCCTTTCGTACTTTAGGGGCAGCGGCTGGCGCGGGGCAGACTTCGGAAAGCCAACCATGCCCCGCTGGCTTTTGTTTCCTCCACCTCCCTCATTTTCCCCATGAAAAACGCCCTGCTGGCCCTGGCCCTGTTTGCTTTTGTCGGATCTGCTGCTGCCCACGAAGGCAAAGACGGCAAGAAGGATAAAAAAAGCACTAAGTCGTGCTCAATGGCCGAGAAAGGCGGCGCCAGCTGCTGCGCCAAGAAAGGCAAAACGGCCTCGGTGAAGCCCGCCGAAACCCTGCCCTCCGCCCCGGCTACCAAGTCGCTGTAGAAAACAGACGAAAAGTTCAGCTTCATAAGCATGCCTCGCCTTTGTGGCGAGGCATGCTTTTTTTTAGGAGTATTGGTAGTAAGAAATAGAATGATACATTTAAAGCCGGTATAACAATCTAAAGAGAAATATGGACCTGATTGACCAATTAACGAACCTAGCGTCAAGGGCGCAGAAGCAAATTTCTCACATTCAAACTGAGGAGGCGACAAAAAACGCTTTAGTTATGCCGTTTATCAACGCGCTTGGCTATAACGTTTTTGACCCTACGGAAGTCGTACCAGAGTTCATTTGTGATATAGGCACGAAAAAAGGTGAGAAGATCGACTACGCCATTGTGCGCGATGGGAAGCCAATCATTCTTATAGAATGCAAGCACGTTGGCGGTGAACTTAGCATCAACCACGCAAGCCAGCTTTTTCGTTATTTCCACGTTACGGAAGCTCGTATTGCTGTATTGACAAATGGAATTACTTACAAGCTGTTTACCGATTTAGAGCAGCCAAATAAGATGGATGAGCGGCCCTTCATGGAATTTGACTTGTTCAACTTTCATGAAAATGACGTCGCCGAAATCAAGAAGCTGAGCAAAGCTACCTTCAACATTGAGGACATGCTTTTTGCTGCCTACAATCTGAAGTACATGCGGGCTTTTAAAAAGTACTTCGACGAGCAGTACACGCAGCCTTCAGCAGACTTTATTCATTTTGTCTCCAAGCAGATCTATGATGGAGTGCTCACGACGAAGCTTAAAGAGCAGTTTAGCATCCTAGTTCATCGTTCGTTCCAACAGTTCCTGAACGATAAAATTGCCATGCGTTTACGGACGGCATTGGTCGATACCAGTGGACAAGGAATTCTCACTACGGAGCTTCCTGCTGCCCCAGTTCCTGAGCCATCAGTCTCTTCTGATGCGGAGGGTAAAGACAAGGATATTGAAACTACAGTCGAAGAAACAGAGGGCTTTATGATTGTGAGGGCCATTCTGCGCAAGACAGTGGTGGTAAACAGAGTTGTAATGCGGGATGTACAGTCCTATTGCGGGATTTTGCTGGACGATAATAACCGCAAGCCAATCTGTCGTTTACACTTCAATGGCAGTAAGAAGTTTGTGACCCTGTTTGATGTTGAAGGGGGAGAAAGGGTTGATATCAACTCATTGGATGACTTGTACGGCCTAGCTTCTCGTATCCGGGCGGCAGTGCAACGACATGAGAATAAGCCGGTTGAAGCTTAAAGAAAGACCCCACTCTACAGTAGAGTGGGGTCTTTCTTTGAGACGTAATCTTAATCATTACACGTACTCCGGCACCGTTTCCTCGAGCAATTCCGCCAGGCTCAGCTCCTCCACGTCGGGCAGGGCGGCGAAGCGGCTTTCGTGGAAGTTAGCTTCGGGAAAGCCCGGGGCCACGCCGGCGTTGTTGATTTCAACCAGCGTCAGGCCGTAGCCGCGGTGGGTGTCAAACAGGTTGCGCACGGTATAGATGGGGCCGCGCTTGGGCGTCTGGATGGCCGGGTTCTGGGCCAGCAGCAGGGTGAAGTCGTCGTTGGTGCAGACGATTTGCTGGCCGGGGTGAAACAAAGGAGGGTTCATAGGGCAAAGATACAACTGCCGGCCGCGCCCGACGCGCCGGGCGGGGCAGAATTATTTTGGGAGCGGGCTCTGCTTCAGCGCTTACTGGGTCGGGCCGTTGTCGACGCGGGCTTCCACCGCCTGCTGCACGGCCGGGGCCACGGCCGACAGCAGGTCGTAGCCGGTGGCCGCCTCGATGGCGTCGACGCTGGTACGGTAGCCGCCCCAGGCCGGGTCCAGGCCGTTGTCGTTGGGCGTATCGACGGCAATAACCCGGGTGCTGGCCGTCACGCGGGTGGCGTCGGCCGTGCCCACGGGCAGCACCACGACCACCTTCCAAACCCGCTTGGGCACGGTCACGCGGCCGTTATCGATGGTCGTTCTGGCCCCGCTACTGCCCACGCCGCCGGTGCCGTATTGGCCCTGAATGATGTAGAGCTCATTGCCGGCCCGGGCCAGGGTGCGGCAGTATTCCTCCAGGTCGCCCCAGGTCTGCTGGTTGTTGCGCGGGGCCTGCGGAATCATGTTGGTCATCAGAAATGTGGCCGAGTTGTCGGCCACCGAGGCCGTGCGGTCGGCGCTGGGGCAGTTGTGACCCCTATCGAAGCCCGAGCCCGAGTAGCTGCTGGCCGATACCTGGTACCAGCCGGCGGGCAGGTCGGGGTCGGCGCGGAAGTCGTCTTGGCGGGCTGACGCGCCCAGCCAGGCGCTGCTCAGGTGCCAGCTCACCCAGTTCGGGATGCCCTTGTCGCGGTGGTAAGACAGCGCGTACTGGGGCTTGAGCAGCAGGTAGTTGGTCGGGGAGGCCGCGTCGGTTACGGCACCGCTGGGGTTGCCCAGCGCCAGGTGTCCGTCCTGGGCAGGTGTCGTCGGGGCTGGATCTTCGCGGGAACAGGCAGCCAGGGCCAGGGCAAACAACAGGCGGGTACAGTAGGAGGGGAAGCGGTTCATGGGACAAAAATAGCGGCTAGAGCAACGATACCACGCCGCCCGGGGCGCAACAAGACGGCCGGCGCCAAAGTTGGGAGCCCGGAAAATGCGCCGGCTTGCTACCTTTGAAGTCGACCACCCTTGTCCCCGCCTCATGCGCCAGTACCTCGACCTCGTTCGTCATATTCTCGACCACGGCACCCAGAAAACCGACCGCACCGGCACGGGCACGCTCAGCATCTTCGGGCACCAGATGCGCTTCAATCTGCAGGAAGGCTTTCCGCTGGTCACGACCAAGAAAGTGCACCTGAAAAGCATCATCCACGAGCTGCTCTGGTTTTTGCGGGGCGACACGAACGTGCGCTACCTGCAGCAGAATGGCGTGAAAATCTGGGATGAGTGGGCTGACGAGCAGGGTGAGCTGGGACCGGTCTACGGCAAGCAGTGGCGCAGCTGGCCCCGCCCCGACGGCACCCATATGGACCAGATGGCCGAGGTGATTCGCCAGCTCAAAACTTCGCCCGACTCCCGCCGCATCCTCGTTTCGGCCTGGAACGTGGCCGAGCTCGACCAGATGCACCTGATGCCTTGTCACGCCCTGTTTCAGTTCTACGTGGCCGACGGCAAGCTCAGCTGCCAGCTCTACCAGCGCTCCGCCGACGTATTTCTGGGCGTGCCCTTCAACATTGCCAGCTATGCCCTGCTTACGCTTATGGTGGCCCAGGTCACGGGCCTGCAGCCCGGCGAATTTATCTGGACCGGCGGCGACACCCACCTGTATTCCAACCACCTCGAGCAGGCCCGCCTCCAGCTCACTCGCACGCCGCGCCCGCTGCCACAGATGCGCCTGAATCCGGCCGTAACCGACCTGTTCAGCTTTCAGTACGACGACTTTCAGCTGGAAAACTACGACCCCTGGCCCGCCATCAAGGCGCCGGTAGCCGTGTAGGACCGCGGCGGAAGCAGAAGCAGTAGTACGGTTGAGCTCAACAGAATTGTGCTATAATCCGGCCTGATCACAACTCTGGGGCAAACTGAGCGCAGTCATACCGGCTAAAGTGCTAACTTGGGGCGTATTACCGGGCTCTGCCGACGGGCAGGCTAGCGGCTGACCTAAAAAAAAGCCGCGGTAAAATTCAACCTTGCTCTGAAAATCCAATCTAACGGTAGACTTCGTATCTGCTGTTATGCCTACTCGCACGCCTGCCTTGCAACCTTCTTCACCCGCTGCCGCCGACACGCACCTGTCGCGGAAGCACCGCGCCCTGGTGGCGCTCTACACCCTCGATGCGGGGCATCTTTCGCGCGAGGAAATCCTGCGCCTCAACAACGTGTCGGAAGCCGATTTGGCCGAGCATGAGGAAGAATGGCTGCGCCTGCGCTGCCGCAACCCCTCGATGGTTTAGTCTGCCGCGGCCTGCGCATCCCACTCCTGCAGGCGCGCCCACAGCGCCGGCGGGGCCGTCGGCAGCTGGTGCGCCCCGATTTGCTTCACCAGTTTCAGAGCGGCCACATTGGCCGTAAATACGGCGTCAGCCGCCAGCAGCGCCGCGGGCTTAAATAAGCCTTCATGGCAAGGTACGCCGTGGGCCCGGGCAACTCGCAGCAAGTGCGCCCGGCGCACGCCGGCCACGCAGCCCGAGCGCAGGGCCGGGGTAAACAGTTCGCCTTGGCGAGTCCAGAAGAGGGCGGCGGCCCCGGCTTCGGCCACGTGTCCGGCCGCGTCGCAGAGCAGAATCTCGTCGAGGCCGCGCTGCTGCCGCTCGTGGGCCGCGCGCACGTACAGCCAGGCCTGCGGACCCTTACAAAAGCTCAGCGGCGAGAACAAAGCGTAGTTTTCTTGGGCAAATTCCGCGGTGCCAACCTCCGCCGGATCCGGGAGAAAGGGCTCCGCCGTGGCTAGCCACTCGGCCGCCGCGGTGGGCGGGGTGTAGCGGCCGGCGCCGCTGCGCCAGATCTGCAGGCGCAGCCGGGCGGCGGGCAGGGCGCTGGCCTGAGTTAAGCGAAGCATGCTGGCCGTCAGGGCCTCGGCAGTAGCTAACGGGGCGGGCAGCTCCAGGTGCAGGGCGGCCGCGGCCAGCTGCATGCGGTTGAAGTGGTCGGGGGCGTAGCGCAGCCGGCCGGCCGAGCAGATCATGGTTTCAAAAAAACCGTCGCCAAAGGCTAGGCCGCGGTTAGGCAGGGGCAGGGTGGCCGTGGGCAGGAGTTGGTCGTTGAGCAGGAGCATGGGCCGCAAGATACGGCGCCGCGCCGGCCCGGTTTTTCGAAGGCGCCCGGCTTTGTAACCTGACTTGTCGTCTTATTCCGACCGGGCGGCAGTCAGCTACACGAGCACAAACTTCTTCCCCGGCAGCGCCTTGACCACCCCCCGGAACTCCAGGCCCAGCAGCAAAGAAGCCACTTGGTGCACGGGCAGCTGGGTTTTCCAGCTCAGGTCATCCAGTAACTCCTCCCCGCGGGTCAGCACTTCTACGAGTTGAAATTCGGGCGCGGAAAAGTCGGCGGCGGCGTAGCTCGGGGCGGGCTTGAACTTGCCGCTCTGGTGCAGGGCCGCGTCCCAGTTTAGGAGTTGCTCCAGGTCGGCGGGCTCGGCGTAGAGGGCGGCTTTGTTGGTTTTAATCAGGTTGTTGCAGCCTTCCGACGCGGCCGAGCCCAGGTTGCCGGGCACGGCCAGCACGTCCCGGTCGTAGCTCAGGGCCAGCTCGGCCGTAATCAGGGCCCCGCCTTTCTGGGCCGCCTCCACCACCACCGTTCCATCCGCCAGCCCGGCAATGATGCGGTTCCGGGCCGGGAAATTGAAGCGGTCCGGGGGCGTGCCGAAGGCAAACTCGGTGAGCAGGCCGCCCTGGGTGAGCATTTTTTCGGCCGTCTTGCGGTGGGCGTGGGGGTAGATAACGTCGAGGCCGGTGGCCATGACGCCCACCGTTTCGAGTCCTTCCTGCAAGGCCGCACGGTGGGCGGCAATGTCGATGCCGTACGCCAGGCCGCTGACGACCAGGGGCTGGTGGGGCACTAGGCCCTGCACGAGGCGGGTGGTTTGCTCCCGGCCATAGTCGGTGGCCTGGCGCGTGCCGACGATGCCGATGGTTTTGGGCTGGTTGAGGTTGGCCGTGCCCTGATAGTAGAGCAGCACGGGCGCGTCGGCCAGCTGCTTGAGGCGGCTGGGAAACCGCTTGCTGGTGTAAAACAGCAGCTCTATGCCCTCGGCGGCGGCTTTTTTCAGCGTGGCCTCGGCCTGGTGCAGGGCGGCCGTGCGCGCCGCGCCGGTCAGGGCCAGCACGGTAGCGGGGCCCACGCCCGGAATCTTGCGCAGCTTGCCCGGGGGCAGCATCAGCACGTTCTTGGCCGAGCCCCCGTAGCTCATCAGCTGCCGCGTGAGTTGGGGTCCCACGCCGGGAAAAAGGGTCAGGGCGACTTCGTGGAAGAGTAACTCGTCGGTAGAAACAGACATGCAAGGATAGGTAACGAATTAGGATAGAGCCGGTAAGTATAACTATAAAACGTGCTGCTTCCGCCCTGGGCGGCCATAATTCGCGGGGGGCTACCCCTGGGCCTTGTGCAGGGCCTCAATCTCCTTTTTCATGGTCACCAGAAAGCCGCGCACCTTTTCCAGGCTCTGAATCACGTCGATTTTCTCCTTGAGCTGGGGCCCTTTCTGCTTGAGCATGTCGCGGGCGCCGGGAATGGTATAGCCGCGCTCCTTGACCAGGTGGTAGATGGTGCGGAAAACGTCGATGTCCTGGGGCGTGTAGAGGCGGTTGCCCTTCTTGCTTTTGCGCGGGCGCAGCTCCTCAAACTCGGTTTCCCAGAACCGGATCAGCGACGGGGCCACGTTGAACTGGGCCGCCACCTCGCCGATGGTGAAGTACTGCTTCTCGATTTCGCGGTCTTTGTAAGGCATGATAATAGAACTCAGATCTGAGAAGGTAGAACTTAGAGACGCCCCAAAAGAGCCAGAGAAGGTCAAAAAAGCTTGTCAGAACCGGTCTAAGCTCTACGCTCTGATTTCTCACTTCTGTAAAGTCGGCTAACTTTGCCGGCAGCGCCATTCCATCGGAAAGGCGAAAAGTAGCCAAAATCCCGGCCGCCGCCAATTTCTGCGCCCGTCGTCATCTATATCCGCCATGTCACTGCCCACCGCCAGCCACGTCCGCCAGCAATTCCTGGATTTCTTCGCCTCCAAGGGCCACCACATCGTGCCCTCGGCGCCCATCGTGGTGAAGGACGACCCCACGCTGCTGTTCATCAACTCGGGCATGGCCCCGTTCAAGGATTACTTCCTGGGCAACAAGCCCGCGCCCTACAAGCGCATTGCCGACACCCAGAAGTGCCTGCGCGTGAGCGGCAAGCACAACGATTTGGAGGAAGTCGGCTATGACACCTACCACCACACCATGTTCGAGATGCTCGGGAACTGGAGCTTCGGCGACTACTTCAAAAAGGAAGCTATTGCCTGGGCCTGGGAGCTGCTGACGGAGGTGTTTAAGCTTGAAAAGGACCGCCTCTACGTGACCTACTTCGAAGGCGACCAGAAGGACGGCACTGCCGCCGACACCGAAACCCAGAATCTGTGGCGCCAATACACCACCGACGACCGGATTTTGCCCGGCAACAAGAAAGACAACTTCTGGGAAATGGGGGATACCGGTCCGTGCGGCCCCTGCACCGAAATTCACATCGACCTGCGCTCTGAGCAGGAGCGGCAGCAGAAGCCCGGCCGGGAGCTGGTCAATGCCGACCACCCGCAGGTAGTGGAAATCTGGAACAACGTGTTCATGGAGTTCCAGCGCCTGGCCGATAAGTCCCTGATCAAGCTGCCCGAGCAGAGCGTGGACACCGGCATGGGCTTCGAGCGGCTGATGATGGCCGTGTCGGGGGTGAAGTCGAACTACGACACCGACGTGTTTCAGCCCCTGATTCAGTTCATTGCTCAGGAGGCCGGTATCCAGTACCACGGCACGGCCCCGGCCACCGTGAACGACCAGCCGGCCACCGAGAACGAGAAAACCGACATTGCCATCCGGGTTATTGCCGACCACATCCGGACCATTTCCTTCGCCATTGCCGACGGCCAGCTGCCCTCGAATGTCAAGGCCGGCTACGTGATTCGGCGGATTCTGCGCCGGGCCGTGCGCTACGCCTTTTCGAGCCTGGGCTTTAAGCAGCCCTTCCTGTACAAGCTCGTGCCGGTGCTGGCCGAGCAGATGGCCGGCATCTTCCCCGAGCTCAAGCAGCAAACCCAGTTTGTGCAGCGCGTGGTGGAAGAAGAGGAAATTGCCTTCCTCAAAACCCTCGAAAACGGCCTGCGCCGCCTCGACGCCCTGGAAGAAACCGCCCGCCAGAACGGCAACCGCATCGACGGCAAAACCGCCTTTGAGCTCTCCGATACCTTCGGCTTCCCACTGGACTTAACAGCCCTCATTGCCCGCGAAAAGGGCCTGAGCGTGGACGAGGAAGGATTTAAAAAGGAGCTCGACCAGCAAAAGAGCCGCAGCCGCAACGCCCAGGAAACCGAGCAGAGCGACTGGACCGTAGTGACCGAATCCGACGAGCAGCCGGCCTTCGTGGGCTACGACCTCGACGAGGCCCCGGCCAAGATTCTGCGCTACCGCAAAACCACCGCCAAGGGCAAAACCGAGTACCAGGTCGTGCTCGACCAGACTCCGTTCTACGCCGAGTCGGGTGGGCAGATTGGCGACACGGGCTACCTGGTTTCGCCCCTGAGCAAGGTGCGGGTGCTGGACACGAAAAAGGAAAACGACCTTATCGTGCACACCGTCCTCGACTTGCCCCAGGACCTGGACGCCGACTTCTCCGCCAAAATTGACCACGCCCGCCGGGAGCTGATCCGCAAAAACCACTCGGCCACGCATTTGCTGCAGGCCGCCCTGCGCGAGGTTATCGGCTCGCACGTGCAGCAGAAAGGCTCGCTGGTGAACGAGAAGCTCCTGCGCTTCGACTTTTCCCACTTCACCAAGGTCACCGACGAGCAGCTGCGCGAAATTGAGCGGCTCGTCAACCAGCGTATCCGTCAGCAGATTCCGCTCGATGAGCGCCGCAACGTGCCCATTGCCGAGGCCAAAAACTTGGGCGCCATGGCCTTGTTCGGCGAAAAGTATGGGGAGTTTGTGCGCGTCATCACCTTCGACAAAGACTACTCCGTGGAGCTCTGCGGGGGCACCCACGTGCGGGGCACCGGCGAAATCGGCTTCTTTAAAATCACTTCCGAAAGCGCCGTGGGCGCCGGCGTGCGCCGCATCGAGGCCGTAACCGGCGAAACTGCCGAGGCCTACGTGGACCAGCAGCTCGACTTGCTGGCCCAAGTGCGCGAGGCCCTCGGCAACCCCCAGCATCTGCTGCCTGGCATTCAGAAGCAGACCGAGGAAATTGCGGCCCTGCGCAAACAGATTGAGCAGTTTGAGCTCCAGAGCCTGAGCCAGCAGAAAGACCAGCTAGCCGCCCGGGTCAAGCCGCTGAATGGCGTCAACTTCCTGGCCGCCCAGGTGCAGGTAAGCTCGGCCGACGGCCTGAAAACCCTGGCCTACCAGCTGCGCCAAACCGTCGACAACCTCGTGCTGGTGCTCGGCGCTGACCTCGACGGCAAGCCCCAGCTGGCCGTGATGCTCGACGACGAAATTGCCAAAGCCGGCAAGCTCAACGCCTCCACGCTGGTGCGGGAGCTGGCCAAGGAAATTCAGGGTGGGGGCGGCGGTCAGCCATTCTTCGCCACGGCCGGCGGCAAGAACGCCGCCGGGCTGGGCGCCGCTATCAGCAAGGCCGAAGCCTTAGTTAGCCAGCAACTGGCCTAGAGCCGCCGCAAGCCCAGGAAATGTAAGTCCGCCCCTTGCCCGCCCTTCCCGGCGGCGAGGGGCGGACTTATTTTTTAAGGGGCAGCTGCACCGCGGCCGTGGCCGGGCGCCGCCGCCAATGGCTGCCCAATGCAATACGATGAATAATAGTAGCTTTCCAACATACTAGTGGCGGCTAGGAGGCCGCCGGGTAGTTGTGATAGTTCCGGTTCAATAACTCAATCAGTTTAGTAAGCACCTATGGATAAGAAGTGGATTTTGGGGGCCGGCCTGCTGACGCTGCTGGCCGTTGGCGCTCAGGCGCAAAGCCAACCGGGTAAGGTAGCCTTGCCCGCCACGACCCAGGGCATGGCCCCCGGCGAGGTTCGCACGCCCGTAGAATACTTTGACATCACGGGGTGGCCCGTAAAAGACCTCACGTACGCGGCCTTCTATCGCCAGACGACCCTGCACGGCGACGGCAGCGGAACCGAGCGCCTCTACTATTATCCGTCTGGCCGGCCGCTGATGAGCATTCCCTACGTGCAGGCAGACCGCCGGACCCGGCAGGGCCTAGTGCAGGTCTGGTACCAAAGCGGGCAGCTGCTCTCGGAGCAGGCCTATGAGGCAGGGCAGCGCCACGGCAGCGGTCAGGCTTTTTACCCGAGCGGCAAGCTGGAACGCAAGATGGTTTTTGAGCACGGCGTACGCCTGAGCGGCGCCAGTTTCAAGCGCGGGGGCAAAGCCACTGCCTACGGTGAGCCGGCGCCCGGGGGAGGCTTCCTGGCGGACATTCCCGAGGCGGTAGCAGCCGTGCGCCGGAAGGTTTCGCCTCCGCAGAGCTACCCGGCGCTTCCGGCGGCAACGGCGGCCCGCCCGGAGAACAGGGATATGCCGTCCCGGGTCCAGGGCAACGAGATGCCGCTGATCCGGGGTGGGGAAGTGCCGGCCCAGCCTACGCGGGTGTGGTAGCTATTCGCTTGGTTTATAAGTCTCTGCGAGCTTGTTGCGCCGCTAGAAAAATCGTGTTGACGAGAAGAATCCAAGCCTTGCCGCGCCGTAGGTTGCGGCGGGGCGGGCTACGCTTCGATCTTTCTCTACCGGGCGGGAGCCTAGCCTACTACCCAAACTGGGCCGGATAGACTTTCCGGCCCGGTTTTTTTGTCCGGCCGGGGCGGCGGATAGTTTTTATCTTGCAGCCGCTTTGGGGTCCCAACCCGCCCCGACAGCTCATTCTGATTGATATGGACGAAGAGATAAAAGCCAAATACCAGCCCGTTATCGGCCTCGAAGTACACGCCCAGCTGCTCACCCGCAGCAAGATGTACTCCGCCGACGAAAACGAATACGGCGCGCTGCCCAACAATAACCTGAGCGTGATTACGCTGGGCCACCCCGGCACGCTTCCGCGCGTGAACCGCACGGCCGTGGAGTTTGCCATGAAAATGGGCCTGGCCACCAACTGCCACATCACCCGCGACAACCTGTTTGCGCGCAAAAACTACTTCTACCCCGACCTGCCCAAGGGCTACCAGATAACCCAGGACAAAACCCCGATCTGTACCCAGGGCCACGTCCCGATTCGGCTCCAGGACGGCTCGGTGAAGGAAATCGGCATCACCCGCATCCACATGGAAGAGGACGCGGGCAAATCGATGCACCTGGCCGGGGACGTGGAAACCCTCGTGGACCTGAACCGGGCCGGGGTGCCGCTGATTGAAATCGTGAGTGAGCCCGACATCCGCGACGCCGACGAAGCCTACGCCTACCTGTCCGAAATCAAGAAGCTGGTGGTGTATTTGGGCATCTGCGACGGCAACATGGAGGAAGGCTCCCTGCGCTGCGACGCCAACGTGTCGGTGATGCTCAAGGGCGCCGACAAGTTCGGCGTCAAGGTGGAGGTCAAGAACATGAACTCCTTCCGCAACGTGCAGCGCGCCATCGAGCACGAAATTGAGCGGCAGATTGCGATTCTCGAAGCCGGCGGCACCCTTGACAGCGAAACCCGGGGCTTCGACGCCGCGACGGGCACCACCAACGCCCAGCGCAGCAAGGAAACGCTCAACGACTACCGCTACTTCCCCGAGCCGGATTTGCCCCCGCTCATCATCGACGACGCCTGGCTGCACGAAATGCAGGCGGCCCTGCCGGCTTTGCCCCAGCAGCTCTACACCCGCTTCACCGGCGAGCTGGGCTTGTCCGACTACGACGCCTCGGTGCTCACCGACCAGAAGGATATTGCCCTGTACTTCGACCAGATTTCGCGGCTCACGCCCAACGCCAAGGCCGCGGCCAACTGGGTGCAGGGGCCGGTGAAGTCGTTCCTGAACGAGCGCGCCCTCACGCTGGCCGACTTCCCGCTCACGCCCCAGCACCTGGCCGACATCATCGGGCTCATCGACGAAAACAAGGTCAGCCACTCGGTAGCGGCCAAGCAGCTGTTTCCCTACCTGCTTGACCACCCGACCCAGTCGGCCGCCGCGGCCGCCGAGACCCAGGGCCTGCTCCAGCAGTCGGATGCCGGCGCCCTGGAAGCCATGGTGCAGCAGGTGCTCGACGCCAACCCGGCCAAGGTGGAGGAGTACCGGGCCGGCAAAAAGAGCTTGACCGGCATGTTTATGGGCGAGCTCATGAAGCTCACCGGCGGCAAGGCCGACCCCAAGCTGGCCAACCAGCTGCTGCGCCACAAGCTCGACGCCTAGCCCCAGCTCGAAACTTTCCTCGCCACCGCTGACCCTTGGGCCGGCGGTGGCTTTTCGTTGGTTGTGATGCCACGTTTCCCTGTAAAGACGTTTGCGGCGCTGCTGGCCCCGCTCGGGTTGGCCGCCTGCCAGCCGGGCAACCCGGAGCGGGCGGCCGAAGCCGGCTACGAGGTCCGCGGCACGCTCACGCACGCCCCGGCCGGCGCCTGGCTGTACCTGCGCGACACCCGCGGCGCGCAGGTGCGCTACCCCGATTCGGTGCGGCTGGATTCGACAGGGCGCTTTACGCTGCGCGGGCGGGTGCCGGAGCCGGCGGTGCTGGGCCTGACCACCGACAAAAAACAGGATCTGCTGCTTGTGCCGCTGGAAAACGGCGTTCCGCTCGACTTAAGCGCCGACCTGGCCCGGCCCACGGCCACCGAACGGCTGCGGGGCTCGGCGGCGGCGGCTCTGCTGCAGCGGTTTCTGGGGCTGCGGGCCCGCTACGAGGCGGCCGCCGCGGCCTTGCAGCAGCAGCCCGCCGGGGCGCCCGAGGCTGGCCCCGAGCCCTGGAACCGCATCTGGCGCGACTTTACCCGTCATACGTTGGCCCTGGCCCGGCCCCGGCCCGATTCCTACGTGGCCGCCTACCTGACCGCCTACCTCAAGGCCAACCCCGAACTGCACGCCGCCATCGACTCCCTGACCACGCGCCTGGCCGAAGCCCAGCCCGGGTCACGCTACGTGCGGGAGCTGCTGCGGCACCGGGCCGTGTGGCTGGCCACCACGGTCGGGCAGGTGGCCCCCGACCTGCGCCTGCCCGGGCCGGATGGCCGGCCCGTGGCGCTGAGCAGCCTGCGGGGGCAGTACGTGCTGCTGGACTTCTGGGCTTCCTGGTGCGGGCCCTGCCGGGAGCAACACCCCGCGCTGCGCCGGCTCTACGGGCGTTATCATTCCAAAGGCTGGGAAATCTACGGCGTTTCTCTCGACGAGTCGGCGGCGAAGTGGACCCGGGCCGTGGCCGCCGACCAGCTGCCCTGGCCCCAGGTGTCGGACCCGCGGGGCTGGCAGAGCCCGGCGGCGCTGAACTACGCCGTGGTCACAATTCCGCACTCGGTGCTACTCGACCCGCGGGGCCGTATTCTGGCCCTGGACCTGCGTGGAGCCGCGCTGGAAAAAAAGCTGGCCGAGCTGCTGCCCTGACGCGGGCTGACTGCTGCTGCCGGGTGGCGCGGGCACTGCAAAATCCGGCCGGAGGCTTCCTTAATTTTCGCAATCCGGGGCAAATCGGCAATTTGCAGGCTGAACCCCGTTTTTCTTAACGGTTTGTAAGCCCGTAGCTTGCCCGTACCCCGAGATGAAACCACGAAATATGAAAAGCATACTGCTGATTGGTAGCGTATTGGCCATGGCCAACGGCTGCAACCGGGGCGCCAACCCCAGCGCCAGCACCACCGAGGGCGGCTTTCAGGTCAGCGGCCAGCTGACCAACGCCCCGGCCGGCACCAAGGTATACCTGGCCGAGCTGACCGAAACCCAGTTTGCGCCCCGCGACACGGCCACGGTAGACGCCCAGGGCAAGTTCACGCTCCAGGGCACCGCCGCCGAGCCCGGTCTCTACCAAGTCAAGGTCAATGATGCCAACCAGGTGCTGCTGGCCCTGGAAAGCAAAAGCAGGGTCCAGCTCTCCGGCGACGCCACCAAGCTCACCGAGAACTACACCGTGAAGGGCTCGAAAGACTCCGAGGTGTGGCAGCAGCTCAACCGCAGCATGTTGCGCGCCAAGCAGCAGATGGCTGGCGTGGAGCAGCGCTACGGGGTGCAGGCCGCCGCCGGCCGCACCGACTCGACCGAGCTGCTCAAAAACAAGTATTTCGCCGTACAGGCCGCCAACACGGCTGAAATCAAGCAGCTGGTGCGCCAGAACCCGAAGTCGGTGGTATCAGCTTTCGTGGTGGGCAACCTGCTCAACCCCGACGACCAGTTTGCCTTCGCCGACTCGATGGCCACGGAGTTTAAGAAAACCATGCCCGAGTCGCGCTTCACCAAGGCCCTGGTGGCCCGCCTCGACCCGCTGCGGGCCACGGCCCGGGGGCAGGTGGCCCCGGAAATCAGCCTGGCGGCCCCGGACGGCAAGCCGGTGGCGCTGAGCAGCCTGCGCGGCAAATACGTGCTGATTGATTTCTGGGCCTCCTGGTGCGGACCCTGCCGCCAGGAAAACCCGAACGTGGTCAAGGCCTACAAGCGCTTCAAGGACAAGGGCTTCGAAATCTACAGCGTCTCGTTTGACCAGGACCGTGGCAAGTGGCTCAAGGCCATCCAGTCCGACGGGCTGATCTGGACCCACGTTTCGGACCTGAAGGGCTGGGAAAGCGCCGCCGGCCAGACCTACGGCGTGAAGTCGATTCCACTGTCCATTCTGCTCGACCCCCAGGGCCGCATCATCGACAAAAACCTGCGCGGCGAAGCCCTCGAAGCCAAGCTGGCCTCGGTGCTGAAGTAGGTTTGTAGGTAATCGTTGTTGGTTTCTGGTTTTGTTGTGCTAGGCTAAGCACTAACTGAGTATCAACAAAGAAGGCTCGTCAACTGACGATCCTTCTTTGTTATGCCAACACCGCAACGATGCTAACAGCTAACCACTACCGCGGCTTACGCCAGAAACATGCGCTGCATGGCCTGCCAGAGCAGCTTTTTGCGGCTGTTGTCTTCTTCGAGCAGCTCGATTTCGGCCGCGGGCAGGTAGGCCACGTCATTGACGAGCAGGACCGGCTCGTAGAGCTGGGTTTTGTAAACGGCCACGTCGAGCAGGTTTTTGCCGAAGCCGATGATCTGCTTGGCCGCCAGCTGCTGCCGGAGCGTGCTTAGGGCCACCGGCAGGTGCGACTCCACGTTGATGAGCACCACGTCTTCCACAATCAGGCGGATGGCCTTGAGCAGGTTGTTGAGGAACACGTTTTTGGGCAGGCGCTGGAACCGCACAGCGTCCATGCGCACCAGAATCACCAGGCCGTTGGGGTTGCTGCCGAGCGTGGAATACGACGTCTGGGTAAGTGGCGGGGCCGTGCGCTGGGGCGGAGCAGGTTCTGGCGCTGGCAGCGGGGCCGGGGCTGGCGGCGTGGCAGCCGCAGGCGGTGGGGCTGGCGCGGGCTTGGCCGCCAGCGTGGCCAGGGAAGGCAGCTTGGTCGGAATGGGAATCGGGGCCGCGGCTGGCGCAGGAACCGGCGTGGACATTGGGGCTGGCTCCGGGGGCCGCGCGGCGGGCGGCGGACTGGGGGCCGCCACTGCCGCGGGGGGCATGACCGGCGCCGTAGGCGGAACCGGCAAGGGGGCGGCCGGAGCCGCTGCGGGCGCCGGCACTATTTCCGCCTGGCCGGGAATAGCCTCCGCTTCCGGCACCACGTAGAGCGACACGTTGGTGTAGAAGTTCTGAAAGAAAGCCAGCGACGCCTGTTCCTGTTCCATGGATTCAACTACTTACTGGTGAGCACCGGGCGGAAGTTACTCAATCTCGAAGAGGGATTTAAGCTCCGTGGCGTCCTGGGGCTTGAGGCGGCCGGCCAGCACGAGGCGCAGCTGCCGCCGACGCAGGGCGCCTTCGTAGAGCTGAATGTCTTCGGGCGTTTCGGCCAGAGCCTCGGGCACGTCAATCGGGCGGCCCGACTGGTCCACGGCCACGAAGGTGTAGAAAGCCTCGTTGCTTTTGATCTTGGTGCCGCTGGGAATGTCCTCGGCCCACACGTCGATGTGCACTTCCATGCTGGAGCTGAACGAGCGGGTCACCTGGGCCTGGAGCGTCACCACGTTGCCCAAACGAATGGGCTCCCGGAACGAGACGTTATCGACGGAGGCCGTCACGACGATGCGGTTGGAGTGGCGCTGGGCCGACACGGCGGCGGCAATGTCCATCAGGTGCATCATGCGGCCCCCCATCAGGTTGTGGAGCGTGTTGGTGTCATTGGGCAGCACCAGCTCGGTCATGGTTACGAACGAGTCTTTGACGGGCTTTTGTTTGCGCAGCATGCGGGAGAAGTTAGGCAGTAAGGGAAAGCGGCCGCAAAGATAGGGTGGCCCGCCGTGGGGAATTGGTAAATGTTGGATGCCGGCGGTTGCGTAGACGTTCCGCATGCAGCCGTCCCCCGTTATTTATCCCAGCCGGCCCGGCCCAGCAGGGGCACGAAGCGAAACTCCTCAAACTCCTCGCGCACGAAGCCGGCTTCGCTTTCCCGCGTCACGCGCAGCATGCGCTGGGTGTGCTCGTTGCCCACCGGAATCACCAGCGCGCCGCCCACGCGCAGCTGCTGGAGCAGGGCCCGCGGAATGGTGGGGGAGCCGGCCGTGACCAGAATCTTGTCGAAGGGCGCGTAGGCGGGCAGGCCCACCGAGCCGTCGCCGCAAAACAGGTGGGCCGCCTGGTGCAGGCTGGCCAAGCGGCGGCGGGTGCGCTCAAAGAGCACGGCGTTGAACTCGATGCTGCACACGTGGGGCGTGAGCTGGAGCAGCACGGCGCACTGGTAGCCCGAGCCGGTCCCGATTTCCAGCACCCGGTCCTGGGGCCGCACCTGGAGCAGCTCGGTCTGGTAGGCCACCGTGTAGGGCTGGGAAATGGTCTGGCCCTCGCCGATGGGAAAAGCCTTGTCCTGGTAGGCATGTTCCTGAAAGGCAGGCTCAAAGAACAGATGGCGCGGCACGGTGCCCAGGGCCAGCAGCACCCGCTCGTCGCGGATGCCCTTGCGGCGCAGCTCCTCGACCAGCGTGCGGCGCTGCCCCCGGTGTCGGTAGCTGTCAGCGTGCATGGGCGAAGAAATGGGAGCGGGCCATAATCAGGGGAAGTGGTAGTCTGCGGTTCCGCATTAATGCCCTACCTTTGCGGGGCTCCAAAACGGCACCAGCGGCCCATTAGAGCAACATCAGCCGCAAAACTACGGCTTCAAACCCACAATCCAACCCCGAGCCGGCACCCGCTGGTCTGCCCTGAACCCCCTTGATTCGCACCGCTCAAAAACTGAAGCTGATAGCCGCCGACTTTCTGGCGGCCCTGTTGGCCTGGGTCTGCTTCTTTCTGCTGCGCAAATACCTGCTCAGCGAAATGACGCCCGGCTACCGCTTCAGCGAGGGAGCCCTGTTCACGCTCACCGGCGGCGCGGTCATGATTGCCGCCTTCTGGATGCTGCTCTACGCCCTGATCGGGGAGTACCGCGACATTTTCCGCAAGTCGCGCCTGGCCGAAATCATCCGCCTGGCCCGGGTGTCCATCCTGGGGGCGCTGATTATCTTCTTCGCCTTTCTGCTCGACGACCAGGGCGTGAGCAACTACCGGCTCTACTACAAGACCATTACGGCCTATTTCCTGCTGCACTTCTTTATCACGGCCATCCTGCGCACCTGGGCCGTGACGAGCGTGCAGCGGCTCGTGCACAACGGCACGATTTCGTTTAACACCCTGCTGGTGGGCTCTAACGCCCTGGCCTACGAAACCTACCACGAGCTGGCCCGCACCAGCCGCCACCTGGGTTTGAAGCTGGTCGGCTTCGCGCCGGTGGGCGACACCGTGGACGAGGCCCTGGCCGCGGAGCTGCCCACCCGCGGCTCCTACAAGCGCCTGCCGGCTTTGATCCGGGCCCTCAAGCTCGAGCAGATCGTCATTGCCATCGAGCCCAGTGAGCACCGCATGATCCAGGAAATCCTGACTTTGCTCGAAGGCACCAACACCCGCGTGAGCATCCTGCCCGACCTCTACCAGATGCTGCTGGGGTCGGTGAAGGTCAACCATCTGTTTGGCACGCCCCTGATTGAAATCAAGCACGATTTGCTGCCGCTCTGGCAGGAAGTCACCAAGCGCGGCCTCGACATTGCGGGTTCCTTGCTGTTTTTGCTGCTGGCCTGGCCCGTGTACGCCTTCACCGCCATCATGGTGCGCACGTCCTCGCCGGGCCCGATTTTCTACTCCCAAGAGCGCGTGGGCCGGCTCGGACACCCGTTCCGCATCTACAAGTTCCGCTCGATGTACGTGGATGCCGAGAAGATGGGCCCTTCGCTGTCGTCCGACCACGACCCGCGCATCACGCCCTGGGGCCGCTTTATGCGCAAGGTCCGCCTCGACGAGCTGCCCCAGTTCTGGAACGTGGTCAAGGGCGACATGAGCCTGGTGGGCCCCCGGCCCGAGCGGCAGTTCTACATCGACCAGATTGTGAAAGTGGCGCCCCACTACCGCCACCTGCACCGGGTGCGGCCGGGCATCACCAGCCTGGGCCAGGTGAAGTACGGCTACGCCGAAACCGTGGCCCAGATGGTGGAGCGGCTTAAGTTCGACATTCTCTACATCGAAAACATGAGCCTGGCCATGGACTTTCGGGTGATGCTCTACACGCTCAAAATCATCGTCGAGGGCCGGGGGAAATAAGAAATTTTAACGGATGGATGTTGAAGACTGAATGAACCGGTTCGTTGCGCGGCGCGCAGTGAGACGGCCAAATCCACCTTTCAGCATTCAGAATTCAACATTCCCAAAGATGTTCACAGGCATTGTAGAAGCCCTCGGCACCGTCACGGACGTGCAGACGGAAGGTACCAACCGTCATTTCACCGTTTTGACGCCCTTCGCGGCCGAGCTGCAGATTGACCAGAGCGTGGCCCACGACGGCGTCTGCCTGACGGTGGTGGCCGTGGACGCGGCCGCCGGCACCCACGTCGTGACGGCCATCGACGAGACCCTGCAGAAAACCAACCTGGGCACCTGGGCCCCGGGCCGGCAGGTGAATCTGGAGCGCTGCCTGGCCGCCAACGGCCGCTTCGACGGCCACATCGTGCAGGGCCACGTCGATCTGACGGCCGTCTGCGAGGCGGTGACGGACCAGAACGGCTCCTGGCTCTACCGCTTCCGTCACGAGCCGGGCCCCGGCCGCGTGACGGTGGAAAAAGGCTCCATCTGCATCAACGGCACCAGCCTGACCTGCTTCGAGAGCACCGACACGGGCTTCTCGGTGGCCATTATTCCCTACACCTACGAGCACACCACCTTCCAGCACCTGCGCCCCGGCGACCTGGTCAATCTGGAGTTCGACATCGTGGGCAAGTACGTGGCGAAGCTGCTGGGCAAGTAAACCGGTGTCGGCTTCCCCGAGCGTTGGCCAGCGGTGGTTGGGGCGCGGCAGCGCCCTGAGCGGGGCCGCTTGCCGGCTTGGGCGCGGATTCATGCTGGGCGGGCTGCTTGGGCTAGCCGCCGCAGGCTGCCGGCCGGCCCCGGCCGAGCTGGCCGACCAGGACGTGGTCAGCTACTGGGTCGACCTGCGGCGGCAGAAGCTGAAGCTGTACTGGAAAGACGACCGGGGCCGGCGGCTGCGGAGCCTGCACCGCCTGCGCGACTGGGTCGGCGGCCAGGGGCAGGAGCTGGTGTTTGCCACGAATGCGGGTATGTTTCACCCGGACCACGCGCCCGTGGGCTTGTTTGTCGAGGCTGGCCGCCTCGTGGCCCCACTGGATACCGGCTGGGGCCGCGGCAACTTCTACCTGCAGCCCAACGGCGTGTTCTACACCACCACCGACCAGCGCGCGGGCATTTGCCGCTCGACTCGCTTCCGGTATTCGCGCCGGATTCGCTACGCCACCCAGTCGGGGCCCATGCTGGTGCTGGACGGGCAGATTCACCCCGCCTTCCGGCCGGATTCGCGCAATCTGAACGTGCGCAACGGGGTTGGCCTGCTGCCCGACGGGCGGGTGCTGTTTGCCATGTCGAAGGGGGAGGTGAGCCTGTACGCCTTTGCCGCCTACTTCCGCGGCCACGGCTGCCGCCAAGCCCTGTACCTTGACGGCTACGTGTCGCGCACCTACCTGCCCGCCCGGCACTGGCGCCAGACCGACGGCGACTTCGGCGTGCTGGTGGGCGTGACGCGGCCGGCTCAGTAATTAGACTTTCGCGTCCGGCCTGCGTAAAAGGTTCATACCCTAACCCACTCAGAGCTATGTCCAAACGCGAATTGATGGAGCCCCACGAGGACGACAAACGCTACGTGCGCCGCAACGAAGATGGTCAGATTGAGCAGTCCGTGGACCTGAACCGGTCCCTGTCGCAGGACGACCAGCATAATTCCAAGAAAACCACCACGCCCGGCCAGGGCGACAAAGGCGACGGCCACACCGGCAACCGCAAGCCCGGCCAGTAAGACCTGGAATCTTTTAAAAAAGCCCCGCTGTGCTCGCGCAACGGGGCTTTTTTACATTCACTAGTGGAAGACCTGTACTGCTGCAGTGCTTTAGCACCAAAGGTCTATGCTTAGCGGCCCACCCGGAGCTGATATTTCTGCAGGGTGTCCCAGATTTTATACATCGTAGCCTCCCCGGCCCGGTCCGCCAGGTTGGTATTGAGCAGCAGAACCCGGCCGATGCCGGACTTAGGGTCGAAAAACAGCAGCGACACCACGCCGGGGTCACCGCCGGTGTGGCCAATAAAACCGGTGTAGCCGAAGCCCATGAAAATGCCCACGTTGTAGGATTCACTGTAGGGATTCCGCTCGTTGCGGTCGGTGAAGTTGGCCGCCGCCAACTGGGGGCGAAACAGCTCCCGGTAGCTGTCCGGGCGCAGCAGGGTGCCCTGGCCCTGGTAGCCCCGGATCAGCTCCCGCAGGTACCGGCCCAGGTCGGCGACGGACGAAATAAAGTTGCCGTCGGGATAGGTGGTCAGGCTGTAGTAGGGCAGCGCCACCGCCGGGGACTGGTAGAGCCGGGAGCAGCGCGCGAAGTTGACCTCGGCAAAGCTCCAGCCCGAGTCCCGCAGGCGCAGGGGCCGGGTAAGGTGGCGGGCCGTAAACTCCCGGAACGGCATCCCGCAGGCCCGCTCCACCACGTAGGCGGCCAGGGCCGTGCCCACGTTGGAATACTCGTAGAGGGCGCCCGGGCGGCTTGCCAGAAACCCCTTGGGCTGGTACCATTTTCCCCGCGGAGTCAGCACGTTCTGCAGAAACTCGGGCAGGGCTACGGCCGAATCGGCCGGAACAAAAACTTGCACGTCTTCGAAGGCCAGGGGCAGGCCGCGCAGGTCCTGGCCGGGCTTGAGGTAGTAGTTTTTAGTAAGGTAGAAGTCGTTGTCGCGGATGCTGGACGTGTGGGTAGCCAGCTGCCGGAGCGTAATCGGCACGTCGGGAAATGCCGGGTTCACCACCGGAAACGGCAGGTACTTGCTGATTGGGTCGTCGAGCTGGAGCTTACCCAGTTCCTGGGCTTTGAGCAGGGCTAAGCCTACCACCGTTTTGGATACCGACGCAATGCTTTGCGCGGTATGCACGTCGTAGGCCCGCCGGGTTTGGGCGTCGGCCACGCCGAAACCATGCTGGTAGAGCACCCCGCGGGCGCTGACAATGGCCACCCCAAACCCGTTGAAATGTCCTCGTCCCAGCAGGGCGGTGAGCTCCGCCGTCAGCGAATCCTGGGCGGCGCGGGGCCGGGATGATTGCGCCGTGCCGGGCGTAGCGCCGCCGGCGAGACAGAAGAACAGGGCCAGTAAGCCGTTTCGCATGGGCATGGGCCGGAGAGAATAACGCCCGGTCGGCCGCAAAGAACGCTTTTTCCTGAGAGGGTGCCGAAACGGGGGCGATGCGGAAAGCTAGGGCACCAGGTTTTTCACACGGGGCGCGGCGTCTTCCGCGTAGGTGGGTGCCGCTTCCGGCCACCAGCGCGCCACCCCGCGCCGGTACAGTTTGGCGCAACCCCAGGCCATCAAGCTGCCCAGCAGGGCGCCGGCCAGTACGTCGGTGGGGTAGTGAGCGCCGAGGTAAATGCGGCTGTAGCTTAGCAGGCAGGCCCAGATCAGCGTCAGCCACTTGGCCAGCCAGAACCGCCGGGGTAGCACCTGCCACAGAAACACAGTCATGGCGAAGCTGTTGGCCGCGTGCGACGACATAAACCCAAACTGCCCCCCGCAGCCGTGGGCCAGGTTCAGCACGGCCGACAGGTCCGGGTCGTGGCAGGGGCGCAGGCGGGCAAAGTACGGCTTGAAGAAGCGGCTCGACACGCTGTCGGCCAGGGCCACGCTCAGCAGCAGCAGCGGAATGAGCAGCTTGGCCCGCTGCTCAAACAGGTAGACCAGCGCCAGCAGCAGCACCAGGTAAGCCGGAAACCACACGAAGCGCTCCGAGAAAAAGATCATCCACTTGTCGCGCACCGGCGAGTGATGATTGTTGGCCGCCAGCAGCAGCCAGCGGTCCAGGGTCTGCAGCGCCTCAATCAAGTGGTAGCGGGCGTTTCAAGCCAGTTGACCCCTTTGCGCAGCCACTGCTGGGTGACGGCCTCGGGGGAGCCGGGGGCGGGAACCAGGTTGTAGTGCCACTCGCAGCGGGGCGGCAAGCTCATCAGGATGCTTTCGGTGCGGCCGCCGGTTTCGAGGCCGAAGCGGGTGCCCCGGTCGATGGCCAGGTTGAACTCGGCGTAGCGGCCCCGGCGCACGAGCTGCCATTTTTCCTCGGCCTCCCCGTAGGGCAGGTCGCGGTTTTGCTGCATCAGGGTGGTGTAGATGGGCCCGAAAGCGTCGCCGACGGCCCGCACGAAGGCAAACAGGGCCTCGGCCGAGCCGTCTTTGCCCACGGTGAGGCGGTCGAAGAAAATGCCGCCCACGCCCCGGGTTTCCTGGCGGTGGGTAATAAAGAAATAATCGTCGGCCCAGGCGTGGAAGCGGGCGTAGTAAGCCGGGTTGTGCTGGTCGCAGACGGCCTTGAGCGTGGCGTGAAACCAGCGGGCCTGGGCTTCGTCGACGTAAATCGGGGTCAGGTCGATGCCCCCGCCAAACCAGGCCTCGCCGTTGCCGGCCTCGAAGTAGCGCACGTTCATATGGGCAATGGGCACGCGGGGGCTGCGCGGGTGCTGCACCACGCTCACGCCGGTGGCGAAGTAGTGCGGGTTGGGCATGAGCAGCACCTTGGCGGCCTGCTCACTCATGGTGCCCGCCACGGCCGAAAAGTTGACGCCGCCTTTTTCCAGCACGTTGCCCTCCGTCAAAACCCGGCTGCGGCCCCCACCGGTGCCGTGGTGCTGCCAGGCATCTTCGTGAAAGCGGCCCCGGCCGTCGGCGGCTTCGAGCTGCTGGCACAGGCGGTCCTGAAAGTCGCGCATCCAGGCTTCCACCTGCGCCCGGAAGGGTGGGGAAACGACGGGACCAGACGGGGAAAGCGGAGTGGAGGTAGGCATAAAGCAGGCAATTGCCGGAAAATGCAGTCGGGAATACCGCAGTATCTCAACCACTCAAAACAGGTTGACGCGGGAGTGGGTTCCGAGAGCCGGATGACAAAGATACGTGTTTTGCCGGCGCATAAACGGGAGGCGTCGTCCGGCCGGGGCTGGCCCGGCGGCTGGCCGGGGAGGAGAAAAAGAGTGGCTCTGCGTCGTCTAGACTTCCGCCGCCAGCGGCTTTTCCAGTACCAGCAGCACCAGCGGCTGCCGGGGCAGGCCGAAACGCGGGTCGGTGGGAAAGTCCTCGGTGGCGCCGGTGCGGTGGTAGCCGTGCCGTTCGTACCAGGCCAGCAGTTCGTGCCGCACCGAAATAACGGTGATGCGCATCCGGGGCAATTGCCGCCGGCGGGCGTAGTCTTCGGCCGCCGCCAGCAGCTGCTTGCCGAGCCCTTGTCCCTGCCGGGTAGGCCGCACCGTGAGCATGCCCAGATACAACGCGTCGGGCTGCTGCTGCAAATACACGGAACCCAGCAAAACGCCGTTTTCGTCGCGGCCGAGCAGGATCACGGCATTGTCGGCGGCCAGCATCTCGCGCAGGGCCGCCGCGTCGGTGCGCTGCCCGCCCAGCAGGTGGGCTTCCGTGGTCCAGCCCTTCTCCGACTCGGCGCCCCGGTAGGCGCTGTTGACCAGCTCGGCCAGGGCGGGCGCGTCGGCGGCCGTGGCCGGGGTAAAGGTGTGCATCATGGCGCGAAGGTAGGGGCCGGGGCGCGGTTGGCAAAGAATGGCGCCGGCGCGAACGGCGAAGCATGTTGCTATCGTTGCGAAACCGTAATTTCGCCGTCTCAACTCCCGCTCCTTCATGCCCACGCAAACCACCCCCGCCCTGGAACCTTCCTTTATTGATTCGCACGCGGCCGTTGAGCCCGACCTGGGCACCCAGCTGCGGGCCTACGAGCTCATGCGCACGGCCGACGAGCTGGCCCGCCTCTACGAAGAAAACAAGGCCGTGACGGCCAAATACGTGCACGCGACGGCCCGGGGCCACGAGGCCATTCAGCTGGCCACCGCCTTTCACCTGCGCGCCACCGATTACGCTGCGCCCTACTACCGCGACGACGCCATGCTGCTGGGCCTGGGCCTGACGCCCTACGAGCTGATGCTGCAGCTCATGGCCAAGCGCGACGACCCGTTTTCCGGCGGCCGCACCTACTACTGCCACCCTTCGCTGCGCCGGGAGGGCTTCCCCGTGATTCCCCACCAAAGCTCGGCCACGGGCATGCAGGCCATTCCGGCCACCGGCCTGGCCCACGGTCTGCACTACCTCGAAAGTCAGGGTTTGCTGCAAGACGCCGCGGAGACGCCCGTGGTGGTGTGTTCCATCGGCGACGGGGCCATGACCGAGGGCGAAGTGGCCGAGGCCCTGCAAATGGCCGTGCTGCACCAGCTGCCCATTATTTACCTGGTCCAGGACAATGACTGGGGTATTTCGGCCACCGGCCGGGAGATGCGCGCCATGGATGCCTACGAGTTTGCTGCCGGCTTCAAGGGCTTGCAGCGCCTGCGCGTCAACGGAGCCGATTTTGGCGACTCCTACGCCGGCCTGGCCGCGGCCTTCGACTACGTGCGCCGCACCCGGGGCCCGATTCTGGTGCACGCCAAGTGCCCGCTGCTGGGCCACCACACCAGCGGGGTGCGCCGGGAGTGGTACCGCGGCGACAACCTGGCCGAGCACACCACCAACGACCCGCTGCCCCGCCTGCACGGGCAGCTGCTGGACCTGGGCGTGGCCGAAGCCGAGCTCCAGCAGCTCGGCGCCCAGGCCTGCGCCCTAGTCGAAGCTGATTACCAGCGCGCCCTGGCCGCTGCCAACCCCGATCCGGCCACCTTTGCCGACCACGAGTTTGCCCCGCCGGCCGTGACTGAGGAAGCCGGGGAACGGACTCCCGCCGGCGCCGACAAGGCCCTGATGGTGGACGCCGCCCTGCACGCCGTGGACGATATTCTGGCCGAGTTTCCCGAGGCCTTGTTCTATGGGCAGGACGTGGGCGGGGAGCTGGGCGGCGTGTTTCGCGAGGCGGCTCTGCTGGCCAAAAAGTACGGCGATACCCGCGTGTTCAACACCCCGATTCAGGAGGCCTACATCGTGGGCAGCACCGCCGGGATGAGCGCCGTGGGGGCCAAGCCCATCGTCGAAATTCAGTTTGCCGACTATATCTGGCCGGCCCTGAACCAGCTGGTGGAAGAGCTGTCGAAATCCTGCTACCTGAGCATGGGCAAGTTTCCGGTGCAGGCCCTGATCCGGGTGCCCATCGGGGCCTACGGCGGCGGCGGACCCTACCACTCGGGCTCCATCGAAAGCACCCTGCTCACCATCCGCGGCATCAAGGTGGTGTATCCGAGCAACGCGGCCGACATGAAGGGCCTCATGCGCGCGGCTTTCCTTGACCCCAACCCGGTTATTATGCTCGAGCACAAAGGCCTGTACTGGAGCAAGGTGCCCGGCACCGAGGATGCCAAAACCACCGAGCCGGCTGCCGGCTACGTTATTCCGCTCGGCCAGGCGGCCATTGCCCAGCAGGCCGACCCGGAAAAGCTGCGCCAGGGTGAAACCTGCGTCGTTATCACCTACGGCATGGGCGTGCACTGGGCCAAAACGGCCAGCAAGCAGTTTGCCGGCCAAGTGGAAATCCTGGATTTGCGCACCCTGAATCCCCTGGACTTCGAGGCCGTGCAGGCCGCCGTGCGCCGCCACGGCAAGGCGTTGGTCCTGACCGAGGAGCCCCTGCTGAATTCCTTCGCCGAGAGCCTGGCCGGGCGCATCCAGCGTACCTGCTTCCGCCAGCTCGACGCCCCAGTCTTCACCCTGGGCGCCGCCAACCTGCCCGCCATTGCCCTGAACGTGGAGCTGGAAAAGCAGATGCTGCCCAGCGCCGACAAAGTAGCCACCGCGTTAGCTGAGCTGCTGGGGTACTAGGTGGTGAACTTGTGAGGTTGTGAAATGGGGAGTTGACGTTCCATCCGCGCGAACGTCAACTCCCCATTTTTTGTGCGCCGTCGGTGCCAGCCACGCCGCCCAAACGACAACTCACCATTTCACCCTTAGAATGGGTATCCGATGCCGATGTTGAAGGCGGTCTGGTCCCGGGAGTTGGTCAGGCGGAAGTTGGGCAGCACAAACTTGCGGCCCAGGGCGGCCGGGTCGTACACCTTGGTGGCAATGTCGAGGCGCAGAATCAGGAAGGTGAAGTCGAAGCGGACGCCGATGCCCGAGCCCACGGCAAACTGCCGGTAGAACCGGTCGGCCCGAAACTGGGCGCCGGGCCGGTTGGTTTTCGCGTCCGACTGCAAGGACCACACGTTGCCGAAGTCGGTGAACACGGCTCCGTTGATGAAGTCGTAGACCGGGAAGCGGTACTCCACGTTGCCTTCCAGCAGCACTTCGCCGGGCTGCTCCAGGTCATAGTCGCGCACTTTTTCGCTGTTGGGGTCATTCGAGTCGGCCAGCTTGAGCGAGGTGTAGGAGCCCGGACCCAGGCGCCGCGGCTTCCAGGCCCGCAGGCTGGAGCTGCCGCCGGCGAAGAAATACTTGTCGTAGGGAATCACCGACAGCCCGTCGGTGGTGGTCAGGGCGTGGGCAATGCCGCCGTTGAGACGATACACGAAGTAGGAGCTGGTCCCGATCTTGGCGTAGCGGCGGTAGTCGGCGCTGAAGCGGGCAAAGTTGTAGACCGTCAGCCCGATGGCGTCCTGGTATAAATCACGGGTGAGGCCGCCGACTTCGGCAAACAGGCGCAGGTAGTGGGCGTTGCGGGTCTGGTTGAAGTCGTTGGAGTTGTAGAGGGAGGTGAAGTTGATGCTGGGCACAAACAGGTTGCCGAAGCTGCGCAGCAGCGGGGAGCCCTGCTCAGCTTCGAGCTGCTGGAGCTTGGCCCGGAAGTTGGGCGACAGGTTGGGCGTATTCACCAAGCTCAGGGAGATAGGCGTAAACACGTACTGGTGAAACGTGGACCGCTGCCAGATGTAGTCGTAGGTGGCCTCCAGGTTGGTGCGCGTGTACTCGGGCCGCAGCACGTAGGTGTAGGCCGCGTTGATGCGGGTGCGCGGGTTGTACTGGGTCAGGAAGTGGTTGGTGCGCCAGGGCACCAAGAACTGCGGCAGCACCAGGTTGGCGTTGGCCCCGAGCTGGGTCGTGTACACGCTCGTTCGGGACTTGTTATCGACCTGGCCGGTGCTGGTGTACTGGCCTTCGAAGCCCGCCCGCACCCCGATTTCGAGCACTTCCGCCCCGCCGAACACGTTCCGGATTTTCACTTTCTCGTTGGCGAAGGGCCCGACCAGATACGCTACGTAAGTCGCGCCGGCCTCGGTGGTTTCCTGGAATTTCTTGGCCGGCGAGGCATTCACCACCGCGTCGAGCTGGCGGCGGGTGGTGTCGCCGCCAGCCGGGGCGTTGCGCACCCGGAAGTAGTTCACGGTGTTGAAGCGGAACACGTCCAGGTTGCTGAGCTGGCGCTGGGTGAGCTGGGTGCTGGTCAGGCTGTAGGTGTCGCCGGGGCGCACGGTGAGCTTGCGGTCCAGCGTCTTGGGACTGATCTGGTGCTTGTAGGCCAGGTAGTAGATGGAGTCCTGCACGAGCGTGTCACGGGCCTGGCCGAAGCGGGTCACGCCGGCGTCGGTGATGACGCGCACCCGGCGGATGGTGTACTGGTAGTGGCGGCGCCCGGGGCCGGGGTCGGAGATAATCGTGCGCAGGCGCACGGTGCCGGGCGCAAAGCTGGTATCGGCCTCCAGGGTCACGTACTGCTGGCGAAAATCGTAGTAGCCCTGGTTTTTGAGCAGGGTTTCCAGCCGGTTCCGCTCGTTGCCGATGGCTTCCTCGTCGTACTGGTCGCCCACGTGCAGCAGCGAGGCCGGCTGGCTGGCAATAACCCGGCGGGCAATGGCCGAGTCAGCAATGTCGTAATCGAGCTGGGTGTACTTAAACGGTTGGTTTTCGGTCACGCGGTACGTGACCGTCACCCGGCGGTTATGCACCGTGTCGGGCCCGCCCAGCAGGCGGCCCAGCGAAAAGCGCCGGTCGGCCACGGTGTCGGTGGCCGTCACCCGGCTGCGGAAAAGCCCTTCGACTTGAGGAAGATGCCAATCTGCTCCACGGTCTTGCGGGTCAGGGCCGAGTCGTAGACCACCGGCGGCTCGCCGATGCGCATGATGGCGTTGCCCTTGTCGATGGTGCGCTGCAGGCGGCTGGTGCGCTTCTCGCGCCGGGCCAGCAGCCGGCCCACCTTCACAGAGTCGGGGCGGGCGGCCTGCAGGCGCTCATCAAACTCCTGCTGAATGCGGGTCAGCTTGGCTTTGAGGCGCTCCTGGTTGTAAATCGTGCGTCCCAGCTGGTAGATTGCTAGCTTTGGCAGCGGAAAGCTCGTATTTGGCTTTTGCTGGTAGAGGGCCGCAATCCGCTCGGCATCGGCTTGCTTGACGCCCTCGAGCCGCACGCGGCTGAGCAGTTTCTGCTTGGGCTCGAGCAGCCGCAGCGGCGAGCAGCTCACCACCCCCGCCAGCACCAGCACCCCGGCCAGGGCCGCAGACATTCTTACAGTAGACATAGCCCGATGCAGGGTAGCAGGCAACAGCGAATATGGTTTCAAAAGCAGTAGCGAAATATGTGCACGCGCTGCACCTGAAGAAATACCGGCTTCGGCACGGCGCATTCCTGGTGGAAGGCGGCAAAAGCGTTCAGGAGCTGCTAAGTTCCGGACTTCTAACGGAACGGGTGTTCCTGACGGCCGAGTTTGCGGCAAAAATCCCGCCGCTGCCCGCGAAGGTACCCGTTGAAATCGTAACGGAAGCCGATTTAACCCACCTGGGCACGCTGGCCAACAACACCACGGCCCTGGCCATTGCCCACCTGCCCGCGGAAACCCCGCTCCATCCGGCCCCGAACCAGCTGCTGCTGGCCCTCGACCAGGTGCGCGACCCCGGCAACCTGGGCACCCTGATCCGGCTGGCCGACTGGTACGGCCTGCAGGGCGTGGTGTGCTCCGACACCTGCGCCGACCCGTGGGCACCCAAAACCATTGCCGCCACCATGGGCTCCTTCACCCGCGTGGCCATCTGGCAGCGCGAACTGCCCGAGTGGCTCGACTCGCTGCCCGCCGCGCTGCCCCGCTACGGCGCCCACCTCGAGGGCGACAACGTGCACCGGCTCACGCTGCAGCCCGGCGGCGTGCTCATCATGGGCAGCGAATCGCACGGGCCCCGGCCCGAGGTGCTGGCCCGCCTCACCCAGCGGCTCTACAGTCCCGGCGCCGGCGGGGCCGAAAGCCTGAACGTGGCCGTGTCGGCCGCTATTCTGCTCGACAACTTCCACCGGGCGCTGTAAGAATAGCAGGCGTAAGGACGGTCAACAGAAAAAGGCCCGGCAGAAGTGTTTCCGCCGGGCCTTTTGGTGCGTTATGCAAGCCTAATTATTGCTTGAGCTAAATCGAGAAGCCGAAGCTCAGGGTCTGGGCCTGGGGGCCGCGGTTGTTCTTGAACAGGTCGCTCATCCCGTACTTGACGAACAGGTCGATGCCGCGCACGCCGATGGTGCCCTGCAGGCCGTACTGGAAGTCCTCCAGGTTGTAGCCGCCCTTGTCCTTGTCTTTGTGGTCGCGGCCGCCTTCGTTGTACTTGATTTTGGTGTGCGAGCCCACGCGGTAGCCCACGTAGCCGCCGGCTCCCAGGCGGAAGGCGTCGTGGCCTTTCTTGTTCTGGAAGTTGAGCATGGCCATCAGCGGCAGGTTAATCGTGGTTACGGCCAGCTTGCTTTTCTCCAGGCTCCGGTCGGTGGACGACACGATGCGCGTCGTGCCGGTGCTGTTGTCGAAGCGGGTGTTGTTGTCGAGCATGTAGTTGTTGAAGGCCAATTCGGGGCCGGTGCGCAGATACAGCGGCGAGCCTTTGGCGCCCAGGCGGATGTCGTAGTGCCAGTTCAGGCTGATGTAGCGCGAGCCGATGGGCTTCAGCTCGGGGGAGAGCTGGCCGGCGGGCGTCGACACGTTGGTCAGCGCATTCAGGCCCAGGTCCACGCTAAAATCATTTTTCACGGCCCGGTTGGCGCGCTCCTCTTTCTTGCGCTTGTTCTCGGCCGTGCGCAGCGAGTCGCTGCCGCCCTTGCCGAAGGTGATGTTCACCTCGTCCTTCTTGCCGTCCTTGCCCTTGTTGTCATCGTCGTCGTCCACGGTCACGCTGATGAAGCGGCCCACCTTGGTCGTGGTTTTGGTCGACTTGGTGTCTTCGGCCCGCACCGTGATGCGCACTTCCTCGGGGGCATTGGTGCCGGGCTTGTCCTTGGCGGGGTAAAACTCCATCGTGACGGCCTTGTTGCCGGCGTTCTTGCTGGCCGCATCGGCCTGGCTGATGTAGCTGTCGAGCAGAATCATCAGCGAGTCGAGGTGATAAGTGCGCAGCTCCTTAAGCTGGGCTTTGTTTTTGGTGATGAGCGTCATGGTCGCCTGATTAGGCAGCTTGACCATGATGGTGTCGTCGTTGAGGGGGCGGTTGGCGGCCTGGGTACGGCAAGGCGCGGCCAGAACTGTCAGCAGCACGGCTGCCAGCAGCGAGGAGAGACGTTTCATGACGAAAGGGGTTGTAAGAGCTTAGAGTTGAATGTCTTTGGTAGAAAGCGAGTGGTTGAGCACGTTGAGCGTCACCACGGGCACGTCTACTTTTTCGCGGACTTCCCGCAGGGCCACCGAGCCGGCTTTGCGCAGCAGACGGCCCACCAGCCGGCGCTCCTGTGGCGCGTCCGCCAGGGCGAGGGCTTGCTCGGGACGACCCCGGCGTACTTCCACTTCAATGGTCCCGGCCGCGGGAGCCGGCGCATCAGGGGCCACCGTTTCGGCCTTAGCCAGCCCCGACAAAGCTTTTTCTTCCTCTACCGGGCGTTCCGGACGCGCCGTGGTAGCGGTGGCAAAGGCGGCGGGAGCTTCCTGAGCCGGCGGCAGGCTGCGACCCGCGCGGGCGGCCTTGGCTGGTTTGGTAAGCGTGGCCGCAAAGCGGACCGGGATTTTTGACCGCTGCGCAATGGCTGCCTGGGGCGCGGCCGGGGCCGGAGTTGCTGCGGTCAGGGTTTCGGCCCGATTGGCTTCTGGGAGGGTAGATGGAGTCTGCCGGGGTGGGGTTGCCTGGGCTACCGAAGTTTTTTCGGCGGCGACCGGAGCGGCGGGAGCAGGAGCGGTGCTCTTAACTGCTGAGCCTGCCAGCGTGCCGGCGCCGGGCGTCTGCCAGAGCCAGCCGCCCCCGGCCACGAGCAGCAGCGCCACTACGGCGGCCGCGGCGTAGAGCCACATGGCGGGGCGCTTTTTAGCCGGCTTGAGCTCCGCTTCGAGCTGGTTCCAGAGGTAGGCCGGCGGGGCCGGGGCATGGTCGCGCAGTTGGTCGCGAAACAGCTTATCAATATCTTCCGGTTGCATAGTATTCTTTCGGTTCGGAGGTGGAGGAGGCGCTCAGGTTGGCTACCGCTAGGCGGCGCTGCAGCATGGCGCGGGCTTTACTGAGCTGGGATTTGGAAGTGCCTTCCGAAATGCCCAGCATCTCGGCAATTTCGGCGTGGGAAAAGCCCTCCAGGGCGTAGAGGTTAAACACGGTGCGGTAGCCGGCCGGCAGCTGAGCCAGTACGGCCAGCATATCGGCCGCGTTGAGCTGGCTTTCGGCCTCGGCCGGCGTCACGGCCAGCTCCACGTGGGAGTCGTCGATGGCCAGGTGCATGGGCTCTTTGCGGCGCAGCTGGCCCAGGGCCTCGTTCACCATGATGCGGCGAATCCAGCCCTCAAAGCTGCCCTCGTGCCGGTAGGAGTCCAGGGCCCGGAACACTTTGGCAAAACCGCCCAGCATCACTTCCTCGGCATCTTCGCGGTGGCGCAGATAGCGCAGGCACACGCCGAACATCATGCCCGCAAACTGCTCGTAGAGCTGCTTTTGGGCCCGGACACTGCCTTGGCGGCACGCGGCGATAAGTTCGGCTTCGGTCACGGAAGTAAGGGTAGTAGCAAACGGTAAAAAGCGGTTTGGAAGGCTAGATGCCAAAGTCCACGGGTAGGTTGCCCGAAGAATCTAAAAATTTATAAACAACCGCCGTGGTCTGGATCCTTGGGGCTGGCGCCAGGGCGTCAAACCGGCCTGGCAGCGAACTAGGTCCTGTAAAAGCACCAGGCCCCGACGCAGAAATACGCTGGGGCCTGGGGGTATAAAAGCAGCTGTTCGAATCGGGACCGGCGAAGTGTAGCAGGCCGTTTGCCCGGCCGCAGTAGCGGGGCGGCTAATAGTTGCCGATGCTGAGCATCACCAGCGTGCAGGCTTCCTCAGTGCGGATGCCGCGCTGCTGGGCCAGCTTTTCCAGCTCCGCGTTTTCGGTGCCGGGGTTGAAGATGATGCGCTTCGGGTTCAGGTCGAGAATGTAGTCGTACCAGGCGGGCTGGTTTTGCGGGCCCACGTAGAGCGTGACCGTGTCGATGCCCGATTCCGCGGGCCGGTCGGTGTGAATGTCGAGGCCGGCCACCTGGCCTTTGCGGATGCCCACGGGCACTACTTCGTGACCGTGCTGCTTGAGTTGGTGCACGGCGCGAAACGAGTAACGGGCCGGATTGTCGCTGGCGCCGAGTACGAGGGTTTTCTTCTGTGTCATTACTACGGATAAAAAGAGGATGCGCTTTAGGTCCTTGTACGAAACCTGGCGGCGCCCGGTCGGACCAGGCGGCCCTGACTCCCCGGCTCCGGGGCCAAGATTACGCCGGACCCAGAAAGCAGCCACTCAGCGCCCGAAGCAGCGCAAGCCGGCCCAGTTGCGCGCAATAACCAGCCTTACCGGGCCATCAGCGCGGCGGCTTCGGCGCACCGCTCCCCGTCCATGGCCGCCGACACGATGCCGCCGGCGTAGCCCGCGCCTTCGCCGCAGGGAAACAGCCCCGTAATTTCGGGGTGCTGGAGCGTGTCCCGGTCGCGGGGAATGCGCACGGGGGCCGACGTGCGGCTTTCCACGCCCACAATCTGGGCCGCATTGGTGGCGTAGCCGGGAATCTTGCGGCCAAAGTCGCGGAAACCCTGGCGGAGGCGGTCGGCGAGGGCCGGGCCCAGCACCTGCTCCATATCCACCGACACGAGGCCGGGCTGGTAGGAGGTTTCGAGCAGCTCCGTCGACACCTTGCCCTGGAGGAAGTCGCCCAGGCGCTGGGCCGGAGCCCGCTGGGTGTGGCCGGCCAGGGCGCAGGCCCGCTGCTCGATTTCCTGCTGCAGGCGCAGGCCCGCCAGCTCGCCGTGCTGGGCCAGGTCCATGTCTTCAAGCTCAATGGCCGTCACGATGCCCGAGTTGGCGAAGCGGGAGTCGCGGCGGCTGGGGCTCATGCCGTTTACCACCACTTCCCCGGAGGCCGTGGCCGCGGGCACGATAAAGCCGCCGGGGCACATGCAGAACGAAAACACGCCCCGCTGCTTGCCCTGCCACTGGGTTTGGTGCACCAGGGCGTAGGAAGCCGCCGGCAGCGGCCCCCGGTCCCGGAGTCGGTACTGGGCCTGGTCGATAAGCTGCTGGGGGTGCTCCACGCGCACGCCTAAGGCGAAAGGCTTGGCTTCGATGCGGACCCCGCGGCGGTGCAGCAGCTCGTAGATGTCGCGGGCCGAGTGGCCGGTGGCCAGAATCACGGCGTCGGCTTCCAGGGTTTCGCCGGTGGCCGTAACCACGCCGCGTAGGTGGTTTTGCTCCAGAATCAGGTCGTCGACCCGGGTGTCGAAGCGCACCTCGCCGCCGGCGGCCCGCACGCTGTCCCGCAGGGCCGCTACCACATAAGGTAGCTTATTGGTGCCGATGTGGGGGTGGGCATCAACGAGAATGTCGGGAGTGGCCCCGTGCTGCACGAGCAGGCGCAGGATGCGCTGAATGTCGCCTCGCTTGGTGGCCCGGGTGTAGAGCTTGCCGTCGGAGTAGGTGCCTGCGCCGCCCTCGCCGAAGCAGTAGTTGGAGTCGGGGTTCACCACGTGCTCCTTGTTGAGGGCGGCCAGGTCGCGGCGGCGGGTGCGCACGTCCTTGCCGCGCTCCAGCACGATGGGTTTCAGGCCGAGCTCGATGCAGCGCAGGGCGGCAAAGAGCCCCGCCGGCCCGGCGCCCACGATAAGCACCGAGCGGTGGGCCCGGCTCACGTCGGGGTACTGAAACCAGGGCCCGAAGGTGTCGGCCGGGGGCGGGGTCAGCCAGATATCGGCCCGCAGGCGCACCAGGGGCTGCCGGCCGCGGGCGTCGATGCTGCGCTTGCGCAGGTGCACGAAGTCGGCCTGACCGGGCACCAGGCCGGCCGCGGCGAGCAGGGCCCGGTAGCGGGCAAATTCGTCGTAAGCCACTTCGGGCGGAAGCAGCACTTCAATTTCTCTCTTGGACATAGGGCGAAAGGTGTCGAGCCTTTAAACCGAAAGGGGACGTGACCCGGCAAAGATACGGCGGAGCCCCGTACGAAGCCCCATCCTCCGCATCCGACCCGGGGCTGCCCTCAGCTAGTGCTGCTCGGCCCGGGCCCCGGCCAGGATCGAAACCGGGCGCTTGTCGGCGTCGATGGCCACGAAGGTAAATAGGCCCGACACGGCCTTGGTGCGCTCCTCGGAGTACATCTGCTCCACGAATAAATCCACGCGCACCTGCAGGCTGGTGTTGCCCACGCGCACCACGTTGCCGATCAGCTCGACGAGCGTGCCGCCGGGACTGGGGTGGGTGAAGTCGACCTTGTCGGAGGAAACGGTGACCATCTTGAGGCGGCTGAAGCGGGTGGCGCAGATAAAGGCCACCTCGTCCATCATATGCAGCGTGGCGCCGCCGAAGAGCGTGTCGTAGTGGTTGGTGGTGTTGGGAAATACCGCCTTGAAGATGCGGGTTTCGGCGCGGGCAATTTTCTCGGCGAGGCTCATGGCGCTAGGGTACAGGGGAGAAGGGCGGAAAAATTCCTTGGCCGGTTTCCGGGCCGCCCACTCGTCGCAGAGCACTCAATCGGGAAGGTGCCACCAGCCCGGGCCGGCCGCCGGGCAAGGGCGCGGCGGGGCCAGTAAGGGCATCAGCTCCCGATAAAGGCCTTGTGGCGCGAAGGCAACCTTATCACTAAGACGAAAGGCAGGTCTCCTGACTTGTAACATTTTCCCCGCCCTTCTCAGGCCGGCCGGGGCCGGCCCAATGGGCTGCTTGCGGGGGAAAACGGCGTGGTTACTTACAGTAGCGCGTCTGTCCGGGATTTGCACCCGGTTCCCTGTTAGGGGCGGTATTACCCGCCCACCTCTCGTCGTCTGATGGAAATCAAACCAAGAATAACGGCGGCGAAGGTAGCGGTTTTACCAGGGTGGGCCCAAACAAAAAAAGCTCCTTCCCGCGGTGGGGAAGGAGCCCGCTTGACTTAAGGCGCGGATTTATTCGGCCACCTCCGGCCGGCGCACCTCGCGGCCGTCCGTGCCTTTGGCAGTGCTCGAGCCATTCTTGCGGGGCCAGAACTCCTCCATCGATTGGTTGAAGCAGTTGAGCACCTGCGCCCGCACTTCGCCCGAGGAGTGGCGGAGCAGCGTGCCCAGCATGGCCCGGTACATTTCGGTGGTAACCTCCAGCCCTTTGGCACTTACCAGGCCGTGGTGGAGCAGGTCGCAGTTGGTCGCCACGGAGTTGGTGATAGAGTCGGCCAGGTCTTCACGAGCCTGGTCGGCTTCTTTGAATGATTGTTCCAAACGGGCGTTGATTGAAGAGGTGGACTTCTGATCCATTGTCGAAAGAGAAGGTTACGGTGTCGGTGGCCTGAACCTGCCCAGCGGATTAAAAAGTTCACAAACCCGGGCAATATTCTATCTAATTTGCCCCATGTACGGGCCCAGTGCAGGAGTCGGATTATACGAGACTCGCTCATTGTCTGTTCGCCACCGGGGCTGGAATCCGTTTAGCCTTGCCCACCTACTTGTCTGCCTCGCGCGCCCTGTCCGCCTTTTCGAGCCGTTTTCTTATGCTGCCATCCGCTGCCCCTTCCGCCTCCGTATCCGCCGCGGCCCGCCTGCGCTCCATCTTCAGCGGGTCGGTGGGCAACCTGGTGGAGTGGTACGACTGGTACGTGTACTCGGCGTTTTCCCTGTACTTCGCCCCGGCCTTTTCCCCAAGGGCAACCTTACGGCCCAGCTGCTCAACACGGCCGCTATTTTCGCCGTGGGCTTTCTGATGCGCCCGCTCGGGGGCTGGCTGATGGGCGAATACGCCGACCGCCGCGGCCGCAAGGCCGCCCTGCTGCTGTCGGTGCTGCTGATGTGCGCCGGCTCCCTGCTCATTGCCCTCACCCCGGGCTACGCCACCATCGGCGTGGCGGCCCCGGTACTGCTGGTGGTGGCCCGGCTGGCCCAGGGGCTGAGCGTGGGCGGCGAATACGGCACCTCGGCCACTTACCTCAGCGAAATGGCCGACCGGCGCCACCGGGGCTTCTACTCGAGCTTTCAGTACGTGACCCTCATTGCCGGGCAGCTGCTGGCCCTGCTCGTGCAGCTGGGGCTGCGCCAAGTGCTGACCGAGCCCCAGATGTACGCCTGGGGCTGGCGGGTGCCGTTTGTGGTGGGCGCCGCCGCGGCCGTCACGGCCCTGTACCTGCGCCGCAGCATGGCCGAAACTGAGGCCTTTGCCCAGCAGGAAACGGCTCCCGCCCCGGCGGTTAAGCGGGAAAGCAAGCTGGCCGTGCTGCTGCGCTACCCCGGCCCAGTGCTCACGGTGGTGGGCATGACGCTGGGCGGGACCATTGCCTTTTACACGTTCACCAACTACGCCCAGAAGTTCTTGGTCAACACCTCGGGCTTCAGCAAGGACGAGGCCACGCTGATTTCATTCGGGGCCCTGGCCGTCACCATCGGGCTGCAGCCGCTGATGGGGGCGCTGTCGGATAGGGTGGGGCGGCGGCCGGTGCTGCTGTTTTTCGGGGTGGGCGCCACGCTCTTCACCGTGCCGCTGCTCACGCTGCTGAGCCGCACCCACGACGCCTGGACGGCCTTCGGCCTGCTGCTCATCGGGCTGGTTATTGTCAGCGGCTACACGGCCATCAATGCCATTGTGAAAGCCGAGCTGTTTCCGACCGAAATCCGGGCCCTGGGCGTGGGGCTGCCCTACGCCCTGACGGTGGCCATCTTCGGCGGCTCGGCCGAGTACGTAGCCCTGCAGGCCAAGGATATGGGCGTGGAAAGCTGGTACTACTGGTACGTGACCGGGTGCGCCGCCCTGTCGTTGCTCGTCTACCTGCGTATGTCCGACACGAAGCAAACCTCCCGCCTCGACGACGAGCCAAGCTAGGGCCGCGGCGCGTGCAACGCAGCCGGCCGGCTGGCGTCAGATAGGCTGCGGAGTTGAAACAAAAGCCGCATCTGCGTATTTTCAGTTCTCTCATTCACTCTCACGCCCCATTTTCCATGACCATGCGAAGCACTGCCCCCCGATTCCTGTTCGCCGCCGCCCTGCTGCTCAGCGGCCATGCCTACGCCCAGGACAACAAGATGCCCGAGGACAAGTCGAAGCGCCCCAGCCCGCCGGCCACCGTGACGACCACCGTGGGCGCGGCCACGGTCACTATCGACTACAGCCGCCCGGCCATGAAGGGCCGCAAGGTGTTTGGCGAGCTGGTGCCCTACAACGCCGTGTGGCGCACTGGGGCCAACGAGGCCACCACTTTTACCGTCGACAAGCCCGTCAAAATCGAGGGCCAGACCCTGCCCGCCGGCAAATACGCCCTGTTCACCATCCCGACGGCCACGGAGTGGACCATCATCTTCAACAAGACCGCTAATCAGTGGGGCGCCTTTAAGTACGACCCCAAGCAGGACGCGCTGCGGGTAAAAGTGAAGGCCAAAAAGACCGCCGCCCCCGTCGAGCAGTTCACCATCACGGCGGATAAAGCCGGCAAGGTGAGCCTGATGTGGGAAAATTCCCAGGCCGATTTTATGGTGAAGTAACCGCGAATCAACCCAAACAGCCCCCGGAGTGCAGCATCAACGGCTGCGCTCCGGGGGCTGTTTGCGTAATGTCCGACTAGCGCGGCCGCAGCAGCTGCGTGCCGTTTCCGAAGACAACCGGGGCCGTTTCTATCTTCTCGGCGGTGGCCCCGGGGTAGTTGACGGTGAAATAAAGGACCGGATTGTCATCGTTGGCGCAGGAGTAGCCAATAACGTCGCCCTGGGCAACGCGCTGCCCGATACGAACCGTGGCACTCTGCTGCCGCAGATTCTGGTACCACGCGTAGCTGCCGTCCTCGTGGATGATAATAACGAAGTTGCCATCGGAGCCTCGGTTGCGCCGCGCGTCTTGTCGCAGGGTAGCCACGATACCTTCCCGGGCGGCGCAGAGGGCGGTGCCGCCCGGGAGCGGAAAGAAATATGGGTACCAGGGCTCGGGCCCATTTCCTTTGCGGGTAATGATGTGCGGCGGTTCAGCCGGGACAGCGGACTGGTACGGGAGCCTGTACACGTAGGCCGTATCGGGCAGCTGTCCGGTGTAGATACCAAGCTGGTTGGGAGCGTAATAGCGGAAGTAGAAGGGTTGGTCGGGCTCGGGCGTGAACGTGGTCAACAGTTGGGGCTTCTTGCCTGGAAAAACCACGATGCGGGCTGGCAGGGGCACGCTACTGGTCACGTGGCGCAGGTCGGCGCGGAGGTAGACGGTGTAAGGCACAAACCCACTATTTTGGGAAAACACTGAAGTGCTGCCATCCGCATTGGTGACCTGGGAAGTGTGCGCCAACTTGGGCTGCTGGCCGAAAACGGGGCCACTTAACCCCAGCGCCGTGCATAGTAGTAGCAAGCCTTTCATACGTCGTTGTCAGCCGGCGGCCTGCCTTTTATTGAACTGCCCGCACTTCTTCCAGGATGCTGTCAACCCAGCCTTTGCCCCATTCTTCGAGGTCCTGCTCGGTCCAGAGCTGGGGGTAGAAGATGCGCTTCTGAAACTTGGGAGGCAGGTACTTCTTCCAGTTGGTGCCGCCGGTGGCCGCCAGTGCGGTCGGGTCGCGCTCCAGGTAGCGCACCGCCGACTTATAGTGCATCAGGGGCCAGTTCACGTTCACGTTCACGTCGAGCTGCTTGAGGGCGCGCAACAGGCGCGGGTGCTGGCGCTCGGCTTCGGGCAGGCGCTGCACTACGCTCCACACGTTCCGGTCGTGGTAGTCGGCGGCGTGGCGGGCCAGCTGGTCGGTGTACTTCTCCTCGAACTGAATCAGGGTCAGGGCCTTGGCTCCGGTTTCCTCAATAGTAGCCCCGGCTTTCCAGTAGATGCAGCCCATGAGCTCATCGTGGGCGGCGGCCTCGCCCAGCAGGCGGCGCTTTTCCTGGTTGAGCAGGTTGTTCAGGTCAGTGCTGGCAATTTCAATCATGCGGTACTGGGCGCTCTGGAAGCCCGAGGCGGGCATCAGGGCCATGCGGAACTGCAGAAACTGCTGCTTGTCCATGCCGTCGACCATCACGTCGAACGAGTCGATCAGGTTCTCGAAGTAGCGGTTGATGCGGCCTACGCGCAGCACCAGCTCGCCCACGGTGGGTTCGCGCAGCTGCCCGATCTGCTCGTACTCGCAGAGGCAGAGCTTGAAGTAGAGCTCCGTAATCTGGTGGTACATGATAAAAATCCGCTCGTCGGGAATCTGGGTGAGCGGGCGCTGCAAACTCAGCAGCGTGTCGAGCTCGATGTAGTCCCAGTAGTTGACGTAGTCGGCGTAGTACAAGCCTTCCAGGTAGCCGGCCAAGTCCTGACCGTCAGCGGCATACTTGCGCTGGAGTCGTCGGAGCTGCTCGAGTACGGCGGGCGAGAATTCGTCCTCGGGGGTGGTCATGGGTGAGGGGTGGAGTGGGAGTGAGGGTGGGGAGTGGCTACAAAGAACGAAAAAGCCACCGAATGTGCCAGCCCCAGGCAACGCTTGGGCCGCGGGCAGCATCTTTGGGCGTAACGACGCCCGCAGCCGCGCCCGGCCCCGTCGGAGCCGGCAGGAATAGGCGTTGGTTTCCCGCCCGAAACCCCTACTTTTAGCCCGTCTTATGGCCGAGAAAAGCAGTATCTTCGATATGATCGGACCGGTAATGATTGGGCCCAGCTCCTCGCACACCGCCGGGGTGGTCCGCATTGCCAGCGCCGCCATCCGCATCCTGGGCTCGGTGCCCACGCATGCCACCATCACCTTCTATAACTCCTTTGCCCGCACCTACGAGGGGCACGGCTCCGACCGCGCCATCGTGGCCGGCCTGCTGGGTATGGCCACCGACGACAAGCGCATCCGCGACGCCTTCGACCACGCCAAGGAGGCCGGGCTGACCTACGTGTTTCAGAGCGTGGGCAACGCCAGCACCATGCACCCGAACACCATCCGCCTGCAGCTGCGCGACGAGCGCACGGGCCGGGAGGTGGAAGTTATCGGGCAGAGCCGCGGGGGCGGCGTGATTCGCATCGTGGAGGTCGACGGCTTTCCGTCCGACTTCTCGGCTTCCCTGCACACGCTCATCATCGACGCCGACGACCGCACGGGCTCCATCGCCTTCATTGCCTCCGTTATTGCCCACGACGACTGCAACATTGCCACCATGTTCGTGAGCCGCAAGGGCAAGAACGACGCGGCCCGGCAGTTCATCGAAATGGATTCGGGCCTGCGCGACATCACGCTCGAGTACCTGCGCCAGCTCAGCTGGGTGCACCGCGTAACTTATATTCCTAACATCGACTAAGCGCCCCACCCCAGCCACGCCCGGCTATGAAATCAACCCGTACTCCGCTTGCCCGCCTGGCCGCCGCCAGCGCCGGCGCCCTACTTGTGGGCTCGGCCGCGCTGCCGGCCGCCGCCCAAACGACCACGCCCGCCCAGCCCCCGGCGGCCACGCTGGCCCCGGCCGCGCCCAGCGGCCCGTATTCGCTGCGCCGGGCCGTGGACGTGGCCCTGCAAAACAACCTGACCATCCGCCAGCAGCAGCTCAGCGCCCAGAACACCGACGCCATTCTGCGCCAGAGTCGGGCCGCAATGCTGCCCTCGGCCAACGCCAGCGCCAACCAGAACTTCAACTTCGGCACCACCATTGACCCGCTGACGAACCAGTTCACGACCAAGAGCACCATCATCCGGTCGAACAACTTCTCGCTCAGCTCCCAGGTCACGCTGTTTTCGGGCTTCCAGCTGCGCAACACCATCAAGCGCAACGTGCTCGACTACGAGGCGGGGCTGCAGGACGTGGAAAAGTCGAAAAATGACATTGCCCTGAACGTGGCCTCCTCGTTTCTGCAGCTGGTGCTGGCCCAGGAGCTGGTGCGGGCCAACCAGGCGCGCGTGAACAGCTCCCAGCAGCAGGTGGAGCGCACTCGCAAGCTGCTCAAGGCCGGCAGCGTGGCCGAAAGCAACCTGCTCGACAGCCAGGCTCAGCAGGCTTCCGACGAGCTCAATGTCATCACGGCCCAGAACCAGGTCGACTTTTACCGCCTCCAGCTGGCCCAGCTGCTGAACCTGAATTCGGTGGCCGGCTTTGACATTGAGGTGCCCAACCTGCCCGACCCCGATGAGGAGTTGCCGCTGGTGGGCAACCCCGACGGCACCTACCAGACGGCCCAGGAGCTGATGCCCGAGGTGAAGGCCGCCGACCTGCGCACCCAGAGCGCCCACCGCACGGTGGACGTGAGCCGGGGCGGCTACCTGCCCCGCCTGACCATGGCCGGCTTCCTGAGCTCGGGCTACTCGTCGTCCCGCCAGACCTTCGTGCCCACCGGTGAGTTCGAGGACGGCACCATCTCGCCGGTCTACACCATCGACCCCAACCCGAAAGTGCGCACCCCGGTACCCGGTACGGTCGCCATCGGCTTGCAGCCCAAGTTCACCAGCCTGCCCGACGGCTTTTTCAACCAGCTGCGCAACAACTACGGCAAGCAGATTCAGTTTGCCCTGCAGGTGCCGATTCTGAACGGATTGCAGGTGCGCACCAACGTGCAGCGCGCCGAAATCGGGGTGAAGCAGGCCGAGCTGCGCGCCGAGCAAACCCGCCTGACCCTGCGCCAGAACATCCAGCAGGCCTACTCCGACGCCATTGCCGCCCAGCGCAAGTACAGCGCCGCCAAGCGCCAGACCGAAGCCCTGAGCACGGCTTACCGCAACGCCGAAATCCGCTTCAACAACGGCCTGCTCAACGGCACGGACTTCAACATCGCCAAAAACAACCTCTACGGGGCCGAGTCGAGCATGATCCAGGCCAAGTACGAGTTTATCTTCCGCCGCAAGGTGCTCGACTTCTACGAGGGCCGGGCCCTGGACCTGTAAGGGCCGCCCAGCCCGGGCCGGCGCCGCAGCGGCCGACTCAAAGCTGCCTTCTACCGGCGCAGGCGGTGCTTTTTCCGGATTTTCCCCCGGCGCCGCCCGCGCATTACTGCCGACTACTTCCTTACTTTGCCCCGTCATAAACGCCTGACGGATTCCTTTCCACACTTCCGGGTCTCATTTCTGAGCATGAAAAACAACCGATTACTCTACATTCTGCTGGCCGTGCTGGGCGCACTGCTACTTGGCTTCGTGGTAGCGAAAAAGAAAGGCTGGGTGGGGCAGCCGGCGGGCACCGAAGTTATCGTGTCCAAGGCCGCGCCGGCCACCATTGTGGAGAAGGTCAGTGCCTCGGGCAAAGTGCAGCCCGAAACAGAAGTGAAAATCTCGCCCGACGTATCGGGCGAAATCACCGAGCTCTACGTCGAGGAAGGCGACTCGGTGCGCAAGGGCCAGCTGCTGCTGCGCATCCGCCCCGATAACTACCAGGCCATGGTGAATATGCAGTCGGCCACCGTGGGCACCCAGCGCGCCAACGTGGGCCAGACCCAGGCCCGCCTGCAGCAGCTGATTGCCTCGGCCAAGCAAACCGAGCTGACCTACCGCCGCAACGCCTCGCTCTACAAGCAGAAAGTTATTTCCCAGGCCGACTACGAGGCCTCCCAGGCCGCCTACAACGCCTCCCAAGAGGAAATCAACTCGGCCCGCCAGAGCATCCGCGCCGCCCAGAGCAACGTGGCCAGCGCCCAGGCTTCGCTCGATGAGGCCCGCAAAAACCTGAACAAAACCACGATTTACGCCCCCGTCAGCGGTACGGTCAGCAAGCTCAACGTGAAGAAGGGCGAGCGGGTCGTGGGCACGACCCAGATGGCGGGCACCGAAATCATGCGCATTGCCAACCTCAACTCGATGGAGGTGCGGGTGAGCGTGAACGAAAACGACATCATCAACGTGGACCTCGGCGACTCGGCCATCGTGGAAGTCGATTCCTACGCCAGCAAGGACGAGAAATTCCGGGGCCTAGTGACCAGCATTGCCAACACGGCCAAGGACGCGCTGACGGCTGAGGCCGTCACCGAGTTTGAGGTCCGCATCCGCCTCTTGCCCGAGTCGTACCGTCACCTGCAGCGCACCGTCAAGGGCCACACCATCGTGCCCTTCCGCCCCGGCATGACGGCCTCCGTCGACGTGATTACCGACCGCAAAAGCAACGTGCTGAGCGTGCCGCTGGCCGCCGTCACGACCCGCTCCGACAGCACCGAGGCCAAGGCCGGGGAGGACCAGAAGGGCGTGAAGGTGAACCGCGGCAGCACGGCCCCAGCCGAAAACAACGGCAAGCCGGCCCCGAAAGTTGACATTCAGGAAGTGGTATTCGTGGTGCGCAACGGCAAGGCTGTGATGACGCCCGTCAAGACCGGCATCAGCGACTTCGCCAACATCGAAATCCTGAGCGGCCTGCAGGCCGGCGAGCAGGTAGTCAGCGGACCCTTCCGGGCCGTGGCCAAAACCCTCAAGGACGGCGCGCTGGTGGTTATCAAAGACGCCAAGACCATCAACAAGGCTGCCCTGAAGGAAACCCCCGAAGAAGACAAGTAAGCTGTTTAGCTCGTCGTGGCCCGCCCCGCCAAGCAAGTTGGCCGGCGCAGGAAGACGGGCCGGATTTACCCGAACCGGCCGAAAAGCCCTTGACGTAAGCGCCCGTCAAGGGCTTTTCTGTCAGGAAACTTTGCACATTTGAGCGGCTGGAGAGCCTTGTTTCGCCCGCCCAGACCCTAGCCAGAACTACACAGTGGAAAAAATAGCCATGATTGGCGGCGGCTCCTGGGCCACCGCGCTGACCAAGATACTGTCGGAAAACGGGGCCCGCGTGGGCTGGTGGCAGCGCAGCAAAGACGACGTGCAGCACCTGCGCAGCACCCGCCACAACCGCCGCTACCTCTCGTCGGTGGCCTTCGACCTGACCCGCGTGTTTCCTTCCACCGACCTGGAGGAAGTGGTCAAGGAAGCCGACTGGCTGGTGCTGGCCGTGCCCGCCGCCTTCGTCAAGGATGCCCTGGACAAGCTCGACCGGGACGCGCTGAAAAACAAGCGCATTATTTCGGCCATTAAGGGCATGATTCCGGGCAAAAACCTGCTCGTGACCGACTACGTGGCCGAGCGGTTCCGCCTGCCCGTGGCCAGCCTGGGCATTGTGGCCGGGCCCTGCCACGCCGAGGAAGTGGCCCTGGAAAAGCAAAGCTACCTGACCATCGGCTCCGTGGACCACCAGCTGGCCGAGGACTTCAGCCAGCTGCTGCGCAACCGCTACGTAAAGGCCCACCCCATGGCCGACCTCGACGGTATTGAGTACTGCGCCGTGATGAAGAACATCATTGCCCTGACCTGCGGCATTGCCCACGGCCTGGGCTACGGCGACAATTTCCAGGCCGTGCTGGTCAGCAACGCGGTGCAGGAAATGCGCCGCTTCGTGCACGCCCTGAACCCCCAGCCTCGCGACCTATCGGCCTCGGCCTACCTGGGTGACTTGCTGGTGACGGCCTACTCGCAGTTTTCGCGCAACCGCACTTTCGGCAGCATGATCGGGCGGGGGTACTCGGTGAAGTCGGCGCAGATGGAGATGAACATGGTGGCCGAGGGCTACTACGCCGTCAAGAGCATCTACGAGCTCAACAAGGAGCTCAAGGTGCCCATGCCCATTGCCACGGCCGCCTACCACATCCTCTACGAAAAGATTTCCCCGGCCGTGGAGCTGGAGATTCTGAAGGAGAAGTTTAGATGAGAAATCTGTACCGAAGCGGGTTTGGAGTGGTTTGCTTAAGCTTGTTGCTGGGCTTCCAAACTGCCCCAAAAGCACCCGTCGCTGTTGTGACCGATAAGGCCGCCTATGCGCCGCCGCAAGCCATCCAGGTGCGGCTAACCAACCAGACGGCTCAGCCGCTCGAATACGTCGTCAGGATGGAGTGGCGTCTGGACAGCCAATGGCTGCCGTTGGATATGGATGTAGTATCGAATACCCCACTATCGTACACGACCAAGCGGACGGGCCGAATCAGAAAGATACTGCCCGGGCACCCCGTTGCGGTGAGCTACAATGCCTACATCAACAAGGCAACTGCGCCTACGCTGCGCCACGGTCCGGTACAGGCCCGGTTTGTGGCCGTCCTCTACAACCCGGAAGGAGATAAGAAGACCCGGGTGGAGTCGGCCCCGATTCTTATCAAGCGGTAAAGCTGGTCTTACGATGCCCTGGATTCTGCTCGCCCTGCTCACGGCCCTGTGCCTGGCGCTCTACAACTTTTTCATCAAGCTGGCTGCCGACCAGCTCCCGGCCGCCGTGGGCGCGGTGGTGCTCCAGCTGGTGGCCGCCCTGCTGGGCGCGCTGTGGCTGCTCAAGCTCAAGTGGGAGGGGCAGCCGCTGCCCATTACCACCAAAGGCCTGGTGCTGGCCGCGCTGGCGGGCCTGGGCGTGGGGCTGGCCGAGATTCTGACCTTCGTGGTCTTCAGCCGGGGCGTGCCTTCGTCGGTGGGCACGCCGGTGATTGTGGGCGGCTCGGTGCTGCTGACGGCGGTGCTGGGCCTGGTCATCCTGCGCGAGTCGCTCACGCTGCCCCAGGGGCTGGGCTTGCTGCTGATTGTGGCCGGCATTGCCCTGCTGGCCCGCGGGCACTAAGTCAGCGTTACTGCTACGACATGGCCGCCAGACCGGCTGCTAATGTGGGCAGGGTGCGCTGCAACGCGGCTTCCAGCTTGGTGTGGTGACAGGCCAAATACGACTGCAGCGTGCCGCGCCGGTGAATGAAGATGCGCGTGTCGGCCGCGTCCGGGGCGGCATCCTTGGCCGGGCAGTACTCGGCCACGGTTAGCTGGCAGTCGTTGCGGAAGTCGATAATCAGGTGGGCTCCGTGGTAGAGCTTGTCCTGCCAGCCGCTGACGCGGGTGGGCTGCAGACTCAGCAGCAGCGGCAAACAGGCCGTGAGCTGCTCGGTCACAATCTCCTGGCAGCTGTCCGACAGCGAACCGACGGCCTGCAGCTGCTGGCGCAGCTCCTGCTGGATCTGCTGGCTCAGGGTATCGGATTTGGGCAAGCGCTTTAAAAGTCTTCGCACGGGCAAAACGGTTGCGGCTGGAAAACAGTAAAGATAACCCCTGCGCGCCCGCGGCCCTAGCGCGGGCGGCAAATAACTTCGCCGCGCCGGCCTTTACTGCCCCGCCGCCGCCTGCGCGCCGTATAGCAAGTCCTACTTTCTTTTTGTACACCAACCCATCCATCATGAGCACTCTGGGCAACAGCAACTTTGACGACGATTCCGCGGCCGACTTCCTGGCTGATTTCACCGAGGCCCCGGGCGAAGTAGCCCTGCTCGAAGCCCTGGCCCCGGCCGCCGACGCCGCCGAGGATCAGGAGTACCTGGAAGCGGAAGTGGCGGGGCCGGCCATGGCGGCGGCCGAAATCGTGGCCGCGCTGGCCGGGCAGCCTTTCGCGGGCTTTCCCGCGGGGTTGCTCCAGCAGCTGCAGCAGCTGGATATCAGCGACCTGGAGGAGCTGCAGGAGCTGGCCACCCAGGCCGTGACGGCCGTGGCCCAGGACTCGGAGCTGCGGGCCCAGGCCGCCGAGGGCAGCACGCTCAACGACTGGCTTACCCAGCAGCAGGAACTGCTCAAGCGCCTGGCCTAGGGCAGCCGGCTTGGGGAGTTGAAATGTGCAAAATAATGGCCGCCGGTGAACATTGGCCGAGTTATTTGTAGTTTAAAGTAGCCAACCACTATCCTGAACGCGAATGCAAAACGACCCACAACACCTCAACGCTGCCGGGGCCACTAATGGCGCCAACGGCACCAGCGGCAATGGTACCGGCACGGCCGTCACCGGGGCCGGCACCTCCCACGATGGGCGCACGGCCGCCGGCGAAGATGCCCAGACCCTGACCACCCGCCAGGGCCACCCGCTGACCAACAACCAGAACCTGCGTACCGTGGGCAACCGCGGGCCGGCCACGCTGGAAAACTACCAGTTCCTGGAAAAAATCAGCCATTTCGACCGGGAACGGGTACCCGAACGGGTGGTGCACGCCCGCGGCGCCGGCGCCCACGGCGTGTTCGAAGCCTACGGCAAAGTCGGCGACGAGCCCATTGCCAAATACACCCGGGCCAAGCTCTTTAACACGGCCGGCAAGCAAACGCCCGTCTTCGTGCGCTTCAGCACCGTGGGCCACGGCGGCCACTCGCCCGAGACCCTGCGCGACCCCCGCGGCTTCGCCGTGAAGTTCTACACCGAGGACGGCAACTGGGACTTGGTGGGCAACAACCTGAAGGTTTTCTTCATCCGCGACGCCATGAAGTTCCCGGATCTGATTCACTCCCAGAAGCCCGACCCGGTGCACAACCGCCAGACCGGGGAGCGGATTTTTGACTTTATTTCCAACACCCCCGAGGCCATGCACATGGTGTCGTTTCTGTTTTCGCCCTGGGGCATTCCGGCCAACTACCGGCAGATGCAGGGTTCGGGCGTGAACACCTATAAGTGGGTGAACCAGGCCGGCGAGGCCGTGCTGGTCAAGTACCACTGGGAGCCGCTGCAGGGCGTTAAAAACCTGACCCAGCCCGAGGCCGAGGCCATCCAGGCCAAAAACTTCAACCACGCCACCCAGGACCTGTTCGACCACATTGCCAAGGGCGACTTTCCGGAGTGGGAGCTGCGGGTGCAGATCATGAGCGACGATGAGCACCCCGAGCTCGACTTCGACCCGCTCGACGACACCAAGATCTGGCCCGAAGACCAGTTTCCCCACCTGCCCGTGGGCAAGATGACACTCAATAAAAACCCCGAAAACTACTTTGCCGAAGTGGAGCAGTCGGCCTTCGGCACGGGCGTGCTGGTCGACGGCCTCGACTTTTCGGACGACAAAATGCTGCAGGGGCGCACGTTCTCGTACTCGGACACCCAGCGCTACCGCGTGGGCACCAACTACCTGCAGCTGCCCATCAACGCGCCCAAAAAGCACGTGGCCACCAATCAGCGCGACGGGCAGATGGCCTACCACGTGGATTCGGCCCCGGGCCAGAACCTGCACACCAACTACGAGCCCAGCTCCCTGAACGGCCTGAAGGAAGCGCCCCGCTCGGCCCCCGACCATACCCCCGAGTACTCGGGCCGCCTGCTGCGCCAGACCATCGACCGGCAGAACAACTTCAAGCAGGCCGGCGAACGGTACCGCCTGCACGAGGACTGGGAGCGGGATGATTTGATCAACAACATGGTCGGCGCTCTGGCCAGCGCCAACCGCACCGTGAGCGACAAAATGGTGGAGCTCTGCACCAACTGCGACCCGGACTGGGGTAAGCGTCTGGCCGACGGCCTCCAGCAGGCCCGCAGCGGCCAGGCCGGGGGTACCCAGGCCAACGAAGCCAAGAGCGCCCAGGCCGTGAAGCAGGCCGAGCAAGTTGCCCACGACGCCAAGCCGTATTAAGCAGCTGGCCTGCCATCCAGATTCCTGCTTACTCCCACGTAAAAACAGCCCGCTGATTCTTTCGGCGGGCTGTTTTGGTATAACCGGCAAGGCTGGCTCCGCCGGCCAGCACCGGCTTCCGGGCTTTGTCTGGTAGCCACTGCAACTACAACCGGGATTTAGCGGGTATTTTTGCCGGACCAGGGCGGCGCGACGGTAGAAAATCCGGTAGGGCCCGCCGTTCAGCCTTTCTTCCGTTTCTGCGTCTCGTATGCTTTCCGCGCCCCACGCGTACGTATTTGCCCATCTGCTGCTACCCGACCTGACGGAAACGCTCGTGGCCGCGCACTGCCTGGATTATTCAACCCTGGCCGACCAGGACGGGGCGGCCGTGCAGGTCGTGGCGCTAACCGAGGATGCGGGGGAATTCACGGTGGCAGCTCCCGGGTGGTCGGTGCCCGTGACCGTGACCCAGACCCAGACTCCCGCGCCGGGGCTGACGGTGCGCTGCGGGTGCCCGGCTCTGCGGGGCCGGCTCTGCGGGCACCAGGCCCAGGTACTGCTGGCCCTGCTACGCCGGACCGAGCTGCGGATTTTCTTCGACACTGACCTGCGCCAGACCCGGCTGCGGCGGGAGGCCCGTGCCTATGGGCTGGAAGGCGAAGTTGACCCGGCGGCGCATTTCAGTGTGCGCTACGCCGACCAGCAGCTGAGCTTGGTGCCCCGGCAGGCGGGTCTGCTGGCTTTCACACCCGCCGCCCAGCAGCAGCTTACCGAAGTCCTGCTGCCGCCGCGCCCGACTACGCCGACCGCAGCCTCTGCCGCCGCTACCCGGCGCATTCTAGTGCTGGGCCCCCACAAGTACTACGGCCACCTGACCGTGCACCTGTTTGATGCTCCGCTGACGGCGGCTGGCAAGCCCAAAAACCCGCTGACCGGGGTACCGCCCCTGGATGCGGCCCTGGCCAGCCCCAACCTGGCCGAAAGCCGGTTTTACGCGGCCGTGTCGCGCCTGCAGCAGCCCCACGGGGAGCGAAACCCGCCCGTCGACCACGCCGCCCTGCGGGCCGTGGTGGAAAATCCGCTGGGACTGGCGGTGTTTTGGAGCCCGGAGGCGTTGTCGGACCGCACCACGGCGCCTGGCCTGCGCCCGCTGGGGTTGCGGCCCGGCCCGGTGGAAGTGAGCCTGGAAGTAACGGAGCGGGCAGCGTTTCACGAGGTGGTGGCCCGGGTGCAGCTCAACGGCGCCACCTACGCGCCCGAGGCGTTGCCGCTGAAATTCGCCGCCTTTCTGGCCCTGGACAACGTCTGGTATCTGGTCGAGCGGCCGGCGGTGCGGCGGGTGCTGGCTTTTTTCAAGGACCGCCCCGGGCCGCTGGTGCTCCACCACTCCCAGTTTGCGGCGTTTCAGCACGCCATCCTCGCGCCCCTGGCCCCCGACGTGCCGGTGACCTACGTCGGACTGGCGCCGGCCACGCCGGCCCAGCTCACGGCCCACGGCGTAACTCAGGCCCCCGAAAAGCTGCTCTACTTATCGGACTCCGGCGACTACGTGGACCTGGTGCCGGTGATGCGCTACGGCAGCGTGGAAGTGCCGGTGCTCGCGCGCCAGCCGGTTTACCTGACCGATGCGCGCACGCGCAAGCCCTTCGCCCTGCCCCGCGACGAAACGGCGGAAGTCGCCTTCACGGCCCTGCTCACCCGGCAGCACCCCGACTTTGCCGAGCAGCTCCACCGGGAGGCATTCAGCCTGTCGCGGCGGCAGTTTCTGGAGGAAGAGTGGTTTTTAGAGGCCTTCGAGACCTGGCAGCAGCAGGGCATCACGGTGCTGGGCTTCCGGGAGCTGAAAAACAACCTCTACACCCCCCACAAGGCCCGTGTGACGGTGCGCGTGGGTACCGAGGCCAACTGGTTCGACACCGAGCTGCACGTGCGCTTCGGGCCGCAGAAAGTGCCCCTGGCCAGCCTGCACAAGGCCCTGCGCAACAAAAGCCGCTACGTGACCCTGGGCGACGGTACCCGCGGCATTCTGCCCCAGCACTGGCTGGACCGCTTTGCCCGCTACTTCTCGGCTGGGGAGCTGGTCGGGGAGCGGCTCCGGACCCCAAAAATCAGCTTCGCCACCGTGGCGGCCGACTACGAGCCCGAGTTTCTGACGCCCGAAACCCGGGCCCAGCTCGCCGAGTACCAGGCCCAGCTGACCGACTTTGCCGGCATCGAGCCGGTGGCCCCGCCCGCGGAGCTGCGCGGCACGCTGCGGCCCTACCAGCAGCACGGCCTGGACTGGCTTTGCTTTCTGGACCAGTTCGGCTTCGGGGGCTGCCTGGCCGACGACATGGGCCTGGGTAAGACCATCACCGTGCTGGCCTTGCTGCTGCTGCAGCGCCAGCGCCGTCCCGGGGCCGTGAGCCTAGTGGTGGTACCGACTTCGCTCGTGTTCAACTGGCAGGCCGAGGCCGCCCGGTTTGCGCCCGCACTGCGCCTGCTGGTGGTCCACGGCCCCGACCGGCCCCGCAGCAGCGGCGCCTTCGCCAACCACGACGTGGTGCTGACCACCTACGGCACGCTGCTCACCGACGTCGGTTTTCTGAAAAGCTACCCGTTCAACTACGTTATTCTCGATGAGTCCCAGGCCATCAAGAACCCGGCTTCCCAGCGTTACCACGCCGTGCGGCAGCTCCAGGCCCGCAACCGGCTGGTGCTGACTGGCACGCCCATCGAAAATAACACCTACGACCTCTACGGGCAGCTTTCCTTTGCCTGCCCGGGTCTGCTGGGCACCCAGCAGCACTTCAAAACTCAGTTTGCCACGCCCATCGACAAGTTTAAGTCGACCCCGCACGCGCGGGCGCTGCTGGCCCGGATCCGGCCCTTTGTGCTGCGCCGCACCAAGCAGCAGGTGGCCGCCGAGCTGCCCGCTAAAACCGAGATGGTGGTGTACTGCGACATGGGCGAGGAGCAGCGGCAGGTGTACGAGCGTTTCCGGAAGCAGTACCGCGAATGGCTCATGGGGAAGGAGCCCGAGGAGTTGCCCCAGCAGCGCCTGCACATTCTGCAGGGCCTGACCAAGCTGCGCCAGATCTGCAACTCCCCGGCGCTGCTCAACGACGAGCGGTTCTACGGCACGGCTTCGGCCAAGCTGCACCGGCTTGTGCACGAAATCGAGGACAAGGCCCCCGAGCACAAGATTCTGGTCTTTTCGCAGTTTGTGGGCATGCTCAAGCTCGTGCACGCGGCCCTCACCGCGCGGGGTATTGCCACGCTCACGCTCACGGGCCAGTCGAAAATCCGCGCCGCCACGGTCGAGGCCTTCCAGCAGGATCCGACGGCGCGCGTGTTCTTGATTTCGCTTAAAGCCGGGGGCACGGGCCTGAATCTGACCGAAGCCGACTACGTGTACCTCGTGGACCCGTGGTGGAACCCGGCGGTGGAAAACCAGGCCATTGACCGCAGCCACCGCCTGGGCCAGACCAAGCCCGTGGTGGCCGTGCGCCTGATTTGCCCCGATACGGTGGAGGAAAAAATCCAGGAGCTCCAGGCCGGCAAGCAGGAGCTGGCCTCGGATCTGATTCGCACCGACACGGCCGTGCTCAAGTCATTATCGGCGGCCGAGCTGCTGACGTTGTTCAGCTAAGACCCGCGCTGCGGCCCGCTACCGGCCGGCCTCGTCGAGGTCCGGCTCCTGCACGGGGGCCAGCACCTGCGAGGAGTCCCGGACTTCGGGTGCGGGACGTGGGGCTGGTTCCACCGAGTCCTGGTCGGCGTCGGCGGCCGGAATGCTGGCCTCGTCCACTGCGGAGTCAGCAGCCAGTTCATCGGCCCCGGCTTTCGCGGCTTCTTGCCCTGCCGATGAGTGGGCGCGCGGAGCAACCCTGGCCGAACGGGTCGGGGCGGGCGCGGGCCAAAACTGCCGGGTCAGGTGGGTGATGCCCCAGACGGCCGCCCCGGACCAGCCCAGCACGGCGGCCACAATAGCTACCCGGGACCATTGCAGGTGCCACTGGGCCCGCGAGGCCGGCCGGCGCGGCGCGGTACGGCTCACCGGGGGGCGCAACGGCGGGGTTGGAACGGGCCCGGCACTCTGCCCGACCCCCGGCGCGGGCGCAGTCTGCAACTGCCGGATCTGTTGGGTGAGCTGCTCGATGCGGGCATCCAGGCGCTGGTTCTGCGCCGCGGCCTCGGCCCGGGCGGCCCGTACGGCTTCGGCCAACGCCGCCTTTTCCCGGGCTTCCGCGGCCAAGCGAGCCTGCAGGGCGGCGGCTTCGGCTGCCACGGCCGGCGCCTGAGCCAGGCGGGCCTGGAGCTCGGCAATGGTTTGTTCCCGCTCGGCCTCCCGGGTGGCGGCCACCTGGCTTTGCTCGCTCAACTCGGCCCGGACCTGCTGGCGGATCTGCTCCAGTCGGGCTTTTTCCTGCTGACTGATAGCCACCGCATCCGGCGCGGGCGGGTAGCCGCCGTAGGGCGCGTCGTGGGGACTGTCCTCGGCCCCTAGCCAGCGCCAGAGCTGCCGGGCTTTCTGCTCCCAGAAGCCCGTCGGCAACGTGTTTTCGGTTTCTTCGGCCTCATCGTCCCCGGCTAATTCCCGCACCCAGGCCTGCAGGGCGGCTTCGGGCAACGTTAGCTCCGGGTGGGCCATCCGGGAAAGCTGCGCCGGCAGCCCGGGGGCGGAGTCCAGCAGCAGAAACGGTTGGGTGCCGAGGCGGGAATGCAGGTGCGCTGCCACCGTCGGCCCGAACGTGGTGGGGGCGGTAAAAAGGGCCAGGCCCGTCACCCCGGCCGGCGCCACCCGGGTGCCAAGCTGGGTGGAAAGCCAATCCGCCACGGCCGCCTGCCGCCGCGAAAATAGGCTCAGGGCTTGGTCCAGAGCTGCCGTGGCGGGGCCGGACTGCCCGTTGAGCTGCCAGGCGCCCGACACCGGATGCGCCGTGAGCTGCCCGCCATCGGGCACCAACTCCACTACCGTCAGGCTACGGGGGCGCACCAGCAGCGCGTCCAGCCGGGTGGTGCCAATGGTCAGGTTGCCCAGCAGCACGGCGGTACCCGACTCTTCTGCGTCCTCCAGGGCGGTCTGTACGGCGTCGAACTGGGCCTGCCGGGCGGGGTCGGAGAAAGGGGCGTACAGAAAGCTGTGCAGCATGGGCAAGAAAGGCGCCGAAGCGGGTGGGAGGAAAGCAGCTACTCCGAACGGAAGCCCAGCCGGGTCAGTTCCGCCCACACCCGGTGCACGGGCAGGCCCATCACGTTAAAATAGGAGCCTTCGAGCTTGGTCACGGCCACCATCCCAATCCAGTCCTGGGCCCCGTAGGCGCCGGCTTTGTCCAGGGGCTGGTAGGTGCGCACGTAAAACTCGATTTCGGCCGCCGACAGCGGGCGGAAGTGCACCCGGGTCTGGTCCGAAAACACCGTGCGCTGCCCGTCGCCGCCGAGCAGGCACACGCCGGTGTATACCTCGTGAGCCCGGCCCTGCAGGCGGGTGAGCATGGCCCGGGCCTCGGCCTCATCGGCGGGCTTATTGAGCACGTCGTCGTCGAGGCACACGATGGTGTCGGCCGTGAGCAGCACCTCGTCGGGGGCCAGATCGGCGCGGTAGGCCTCGGCTTTGTGAGCGGCTAGGTACTCGGCCACCTCGGCCCGGCGCAGGTGGGCCGGGTAGTCCTCAGCCACTTCCCGCAAACGAATTTCGTAGCTCAGGCCCAAATCGGTGAGCAGCTGCCGGCGGCGCGGCGAGTTAGAGGCCAGGACCAGGCGCAGTGAAGGGGGTGTGGAAGGCATGAGCGTTTTCGTCGTCGCGGATGGAAGTGAACAAGAATCCGCCGATGGTTTTGGGGTAGAAGAACGTGGACTTGGGTGGCATCACGGCCCCGGAGTGGCACACGCGCTCCACTTCCTCCATACTCACCTCATTCACGATGAGGGCGGCGCGGGCCTCGCCGCGGTCCACGCGGGTCAGGCACTCGGAGAAGTTGCGCACGTAGGCCACCCCGGGCCAGGTCCGCTGGGCGTCGGGTCCCACGATGCCGAGCACCTTTTCGAGCACGAAGAAGTGCAGCACCGTCAGATCCAGGGCCTTGACCTCGGCCGTCGTGTCCCAGTTGAGCTGCTCGTGCACCTCGGGCCGCAGCCGCAGCTTGTAGGCCTGCCCGCTTAAGTAGAGCCCGAAGGCCCAGGGCTTGCCGGCAATCAGCTCGGGCAGGTCGTAGGCGTCGTCCTTGGGCACCACGGTAAAGTAGGGCTCCAGCCGGGCCAGAAAGTCCGCGTCCGCCAGGTCGTTGGGCAGTTCGAGCAGCAGGCGGTGGGTGGGCAGAATGCGCAGATCGTCGGCGGCCGCGTTGGTCAGATACATCAGGTGGAAGTTCCAGGGCTCCTGCCCGGTGGCCGCGGGGTCGGCGGCCAGGCGGGCCTGCCGGTAGGCCAGGGAGCCTTCGTAGCGGTGGTGGCCGTCGGCCAGAATCACCTCCCGGCTCGCCAGAATCTGCTGAAACCGCCGGATAATGGCCGCATCCTGAATCACGGCCAGCACGTCGCGGGCACCCTGGTAGTCTTCCTCGGTCTGGTAGAGCGGGTCCTGAATGGCCTCATCGAGGTAGCGCTCCAGCTCGAAGGCGTCGTCGCGGTACAGGCCGTGGGTGGCGCTGGTCTGAAACTGGGTGCGGGCCAGCAGCTCGGCCCGGTCGTTGACGGCGGCGGGCAGGGTGTTTTCGTGGCGCAGCACCACGTTTTCGCTCCAGTCGTAGGCCCGGATGTGGCACATAAAGCCCTTGCGGCAATACTCGCGGGGGCTGCCCGGCAGCCGGAAATACTGGTAGTAGGCGTAAATCCCGGGCAGCTCGTCCTGGCGCAGCACCCCCGACTGCTGCCACTGCGTGAGCCGGACCAGGGCTGCGCCGGCCGCATCCTCGCCCCGGGGCACGGAGAGATGAATGCTGTTCAACGGGTTGCGGTAGAGGGCCTCCCGCTGCTTGGCCGACACCACGTCGAACAGCGGCGACACGTACTCATCGATCTGGGCGCTGAGCTCGGCATTGTAGCGCCAGCCCCGCACGGGTTGAATTTCAGCCAAACTGTGAAATAGTGAAGTAGTGAGATAGGGATTCAGGGATGTAGCGAATTAGTGTACGGGGTAGTCGCGCAGGCAGCACAACTTCACCATCCCACTATTTCACCGTCAGGGGGCCAGGCGGGTCAGGTGCCAGGTGTTGTCCTGCCACTCGTACACAATCCGGTCGTGCAGGCGGCTGGGGCGACCCTGCCAGAACTCCACCCGGTGGGGCCGCAGGATGTAGCCACCCCAGTGCGCGGGGCGGGGCAGGGGCTCCTGACCCGCGAAACGCGCTTCCACGGCGTGCTCGAGCTGCTCAAGTTCCTGGCGGCTGCCGATGGGCTGACTCTGGGGTGAGGCCCAGGCCCCGACCTGGCTGCTCCGGGGCCGGCTCTGGAAATACTCGGTCGAGAGCTGCGCGGGCGCCTTTTCCACCCGGCCTTCCACCCGCACCTGCCGCTCCAGGCCGGGCCAGAAAAAGGTGAGGGCCGCCAGCGGGTGGGCCGCCAGGTCGTGGCCCTTGCGGCTGTGGTAGTTGGTGTAAAACAAAAAGCCCGCGTCGTCGGGCAGGCCCTTGAGCAGCACAATGCGGGCCGAGGGCTGGCCGGCGGCGTCCACCGTGGCCAGCGTCATGGCCGCGGGCTCGTCGAGGCGGGCGGCCAGGGCTTCGTCGAGCCAGGCCCGGAACTGGGGCACGGCCGCGGGCAGCACGTCGGCTTCCGAGAGGGTGCGCTGGGCGTAGGTCTGGCGCAGGTCGGCCAGTTGTTGGTCAGTCATTCGGCAGTACCGGGAAAGAAGACGGGCGTAAATCCGCCGGGGCGGAGCGTTTCGGGCTGCAAGGTAACATATTGGGGCAAGGTCGGGAACCCAACGCTTATTGCCGAACGTAAGGATAGGGCAAGCGCAGTGCCGACAACCCAGCCGGGCCGGTGCTTGTTATCAGGCTGGCCCCGCCCGGGCCGCGGGCCGGCTCCCGGCGCCCCCGCATTCCCTCATCCTTTGCTCTTCCGCTTATGCCCCGGCTCCGCGACGGTAGTTTACTGATATCCCAACCCTTTCTGGGCGACCCCAACTTCGAGCGCACGGTAGTGCTGCTGTGCCGTCATACCGAGGAGGAAGGCTCTTTTGGCTTGGTGCTAAACCGGGACTCCACCCTGCGCTTGGGCGACGTGCTCGAACTGCCCGGCGGCGACGCTTCCCCGGCCGCCGCCCTGCCCCTGGGCCTGGGCGGCCCCGTGCAGCCCGACACGCTGCACTACCTGCACCACCGCGCCGACCTTCCCAACGCCGTCAGCTTGGGGCAGGACGTGTACTGGGGCGGTGACTTTGGCGTGCTGCTCGGCCTGCTGCTCAGCGGCGAGCTGGGCCCCGACGAAGTACGCCTGTACGTGGGCTATTCGGGCTGGACGGCGGGTCAGCTGGGGGAGGAAGTCAAGGAAAATGTTTGGATAGTGCATCCTAATGCTGCCGGGAAAGTATTTACTTTGGATAATGATGCCTTCTGGCGCGCCATTCTGCGCGAAAAAGGAGGGCGCTTCCGCGTGCTGTCCAACTATCCCACGGACCCCCGCCTCAACTAACTCTGCCTTTCGCCTTCGCGCCTCCACTGCCGGTTCCGTCCGGCCTTTCTCCCTGACTTATGCTACCCGAAAACGATAACGCCGCCCCGAACCAGTCCAGCCAGCAGCCGGAGGAGTCGCCCATGAGCATCTTCGAGCGCCGCCTGGCTGAGATTCAGGCCCGCCAGAACGCCGGATCGGCTCCCGCTGCCTCCGCGGCGGACACTCCCGCGGCCCCCGAAGCGGCTGTGGCCTCGACTACCACCGACGAAATTACGGAACGCCCCGCCCAGGGCGCGGCCGTCGCCGCCGGCGAGCCCGCTGGTGCCGGCACGGCCGAAGCTCCTGCCGACGCCACGCCCGCTGCGGAGCCCCTGCCCGCCGCCGAGCCGGTTGCCTCGGAGCCGCTGGCCCGGGCCGAGAGCCACTACGGTAGCCAGAACCCCGGTGTGGAAAGTGCCCACGCCGCCGAAGTAGCAGCCCAGCCCGCGGCTGAAGTTGGCACCCCAACCCCGGCCGAAGCGGAATCCGCTACCGAGTCCACTGCTGCCGAAACGGAAGCGGCCGAGCCGTCCCAGCCCGCCGGCGTTGAGCCTGCCGCCGTATTCCCGCTGGCTTCCGCCGAAGACCTGGACACCGCGCCGATGGGCGTAGCGTCGCTGCCGACTTCGGCCAACGCCTCGGCCACAGAAGCCGCCGCCGAAGCCGAAGCGCTGCCGCCGTCGGAAGAGGAAGAAGAGTACGTGCCCGAAACTCCCGCCCCGGATTTCGCTCACCTTGACCTGTCCAGCCAAGTGGCCTACTTGCTCACGCTGCTGCGCCGCGCCGATGCTCGCCAGAACCGTAAGCAGATCTTCGACCTCTACCGCCAGTACGAAACCGCGCTTGGCACCGAGCGCACGGCCGCCCGCCAGCGCTTCACCGAGCAGGGGGGCGAAAGCGACGATTTTGCCTATAACGGCCCCGAAGGCCACGCCGAACTGACCAAAGCCCTGCAAGAGTTCCGCGAAAGCCGGGCCCGCGACGCGAAGGCCGAAGACGAGCAACGTGGCAAAAACCTGGCTCATAAGCAGTACCTGCTGTCCCAGCTGCGCCAGCTCATTGAGTCAGCCGAAACCAAGGACAGTTCGGTACGCATCAAAGCCCTGCAAACCGACTGGAAAGCCACTGGCCCCGTCCCGCAGAAAGATGCCCAGGAACTGTGGAACAGCTACCACGCTCTGCTGGACATGTACTACAACAACCGCGGGCTGTTCTTCGAGATGAAAGAGCTGGACCGCCGGCGCAACCTCGAAGCCAAGGAGGCCCTCGTGGTTCGGGCCGAGACCCTGGTAGAGCAGCCCAGCATCAACAAGGCCCTGCAGGAGCTGCGCCAGCTCCACGAGGACTGGAAGCACGTGGGCCCCGTGCCCAACGAGCAGCGTGACCCCATCTGGAACCGTTTCCTGGCCGCTTCGGAGAAGATTCACGACCGTAAGAAGGAATTCCTGAATGCCCGCACGGCCCAGGAAACGGCTAATCTGACCCGTAAAACGGCTATTCTGGAGCAGATCAAGCCCTACGCCGAGTTCCAGACGGAGCGCGTGAACGAGTGGCGGGCCAAAACCGACGAGCTGCAAAAGCTCAAGGAGGAATGGGATGCCGCCGGCCTCGTGCCCCGCGACAAAGCCGAGCAACTCAACAAGCAGTTTTGGGGCGCCTACAAAGGCTTCTTTCAGCGCAAAAATCAATTCTTCAAGTCTCTGGATGAGGAGAAGAATGCCAACCTGAAGCGCAAGCTCGACCTCTGCGAACAGGCCGAAGCGGCGCTGGCCAATCCCAATTGGGAGGAAGGCCGCGAGATTGTAATCCGTTTGCAAAAGGAGTGGAAGCTCATCGGCCGGGTGCCCGAAAAGCAGTCGGACAAGGTCTGGAACCGCTTCCGCACCGCCTGCGACTCCTTCTTCGAACGTAAAAATGAGGAAGCTAAGCAGCGCGTGCAGCAGGCCCAGCAGGTGTCGCAGGAGCAAGCTACCCACCTCGACCGGGTAGCGGAGGCCGTGGCGGCCCTTACGGCAGATGAGCCCGGCACCCTGGCCGGCTTCCAGCAGCACGTGGCCGACTGGCGCGCCTTCGACAGCGCCGCCGGTGGGGCTCGGGGTGCCTCGGAACGGGCGGAGGAGAAATTCCAGGCGCTGATGGGCAAATACCTGGATTCGGTGCCCGGCCTCACCTACGCCGAGCGCACCGACCTGCTGTTTCAGCTGCAGGTGGAACGTCTCAAGTCCAGCGCCGACTCCCAGCAGGCTCTCTACAAAAAGGAGCAAGCCCTGCGCCGGGATATCAACGAGCTGGAAAATGACATTGCCACCCTGCAAACCAACTTGGAGTTCTTTGCCCGCTCGAAGAATGCCAGCCAGCTGCGCGAAGAGTATCAGGGCCGCATAGATGAGGCCAAATCCCGCATCGAGGGCCTGAAGCGCCAGCTGAAAATCGTGCGCAGCTAAGCTCGTTCTGTAGACCAGTATAAAAAAAGGCTCCGCTCCGGGGCCTTTTTTTATACTTACTCCGGTATGGGTTGGCAGCAATCCAAGAGGCTTGTGGTCAGGGAAAACCTGGCTTTACCAGCGGCACTGGGACGTGTTAAAAGCAGTTTCTATCTAACCTTGGGGCCGCCACCCGATAAAATATAGTCCGGCAGGAATTGCAGATTTGGGCGGGATGAGTAATTTTGCACCACCAATTCGCCTCCTTAGCTCAGCTGGTAGAGCAACTGACTTGTAATCAGTAGGTCGCTGGTTCGATCCCGGCAGGAGGCTCATTGCTTGTAAAACCCCTTGTAAATCAAGTATTTACAAGGGGTTTTTTGTTGGTGCGCCCGTTTGAGGTACAGCGCCATAGCCAACTGTGTCGGGGAGCAATCCGCTGAGGTGGGGCGCTGCGTAGGTACGAGCAGAGGTTTTTACGTGCCGAGCCATGCTAAACGTCAATGTACCTGTGCGTGCCCATGTGGAGCGGACCGCCGACCGCCTGCTGATTGCCATCACCGCGGCCATAAGCCCGATTCCCTGGCGAATGGAGCTGTTGCGGACAACCTGGAAAAGTCTGGGCACGGCCCTATCTGCCGCCTACGTGGCCGACTGCTACCTGAGTGCCCATCCCCACGCCCGGCCGCGCCTGGACCGAGCCTGCCTCGTATCGGTTATCCAGCTGACTATGCCCGCAGGCTAAGCTTAGCCAATCTGCTGCAGCCAGCTGTAGGCGCTGGCCAGATCATCAAAGGTGACGACCTGGGGGCGGGTGATAAACTTCATGGCCGTGTCCATCGAGTTGCGCACCGCCCAGTGGGCCGGATACACCCAGGCCACATACTGCACGCCGCGCTGCGCGAGCTGCTCGTAGTAATATTCGCCCACCCACTGGGCAGCTTTTTCCCAGTTAGAGGTTACCTGGGTATTGTCGCTCAAAACCTTGTCGCAGGGGCACTGTTGCAGGCAGCGCAGGATCTGGGTGCCGCCCGACTGCGCGGATTCTTCGGTATGGATTCCCTTCCACTCGACGTAGAGCCAGTGATTGAGTGGGTCGTAAAAGACGGAAAGGGCGGCAGTATCCAGCAGTGCCTGTAGTTCCTCCATTGCCTAAAAATGCGGTATTGGGGCCGGTTTCGCAAACCACGACGGCAGTTTGAGGGCGCCGGCCGCGAGCCAACCCGCTAACCCGAGCGGGAAGTAAGCCGAACCGCCGGCGGCAGGCAATTTTTTCGCGGCCCAAACTGTTTGACAAGGGTACCAACCTTGTTTTGCCATGAGTAAAGTGCTGCTGCTGTTTTGCGTATTGCTGCTTGTAGCCGGCGCAACGTCCTCCGCGGAGGCGGCCCGCCCGACGGCCTACGTGCGCGCCAAAATGAAGGGTCGGGTATACGTGCATCGCCCCAACTACAAGCTCTACAAGGCTCGTAAGCGCCAACGCCATGCCTGGCTCGGGCAGCTGCTGCCCAAACGTCTGGTCACTCCCGCCGCGCGGAGCCGGTTCTGAGTGGTTGGGGGCTTCTCAGTGGTACGGCCGGCCACGTTGCCCCGGCAATCCTGCCGGCCCGGTTTACACGTATCTGCCTGTAGGCTTATTTAACTTCTCTTGACGAGCATGCATCATCTGAAAATACTACTGGCTGCGCTGCTGATACTGGCCCTGGGGCCGGCGGCTACGGCCCAAATCACCCGCTCGACGGCCGCGCCGGCCCCGGCAAACTTGACCGGACTGGCGGTGGCCACGTTTGCCGGGGGGTGCTTCTGGAGCTGTGAGGAAACCTTCGAGGAGCTTCGCGGGGTGCGCGAGGTGGTGTCGGGCTACGCCGGTGGCACGGTGAAAAACCCCACGTACGAGCAGGTCGGCACCGAAAAAACCGGCCACGCCGAGTCGGTCCAGGTGTACTACGACCCCCGGCAGGTCAGCTACCAGACGCTGCTGGACGTGTTTTTCCTGGGGGCCCACAACCCGACTGAGCTCAATTACCAGGGGCCCGACCACGGCCCGCAGTACCGCTCGGTGGCCTTTTACCGCACGCCCCAGGAAAAGCAACTCATCCTGGCCACCATTCAGCGTCTGAACGCCACCAAGCACTACGCGGCGCCCATCGTCACCCAGGTAACGGCCTTTACCGAGTTCTGGCCCGCGGAAAGCTACCATCAGGGCTATATGCGCCTGCACCCCGACAACGGTTATATCCAGCACGTGTCCCAGCCCAAGGTCGAGAAGTTTCGCAAGGCTTTCCCCGACAAGCTCAAAAGCGGCAAAGCCCTGTAGAATGGCCGAGTTGTGCAGCAACGAGCCCCGCAGCCGCGCTACGGGGCTCGTTGCTTTTACCCCCGTCCAAGCCGGTAGCTAGTGGCCCGCGTGCCAGTCGTAGCCCCGCTGGGCCCAGTAGTCGGCGGGCCGCTCGGCCAGAAAGGCAATGCTGCCGATTCGCTTGATGTACTTGATGCCGTACTTGACCGGCGTGACCAGGCGCAGCGGAGCCCCGTGGGCGCCGGTTAGGGGCTGGCCGTTCATCTCGTAGCACAGCAGCGTCTGCGGATGCAGGGCGCTGGCCAGGTCGAGGCCCACGTAATAGGCGCCGTCGGGCGTGGCCAGGCGCACGTAGGGCAGGGTTTGCGCCGCCGGGGCGTAGCGGGCCACGAAGTCGGCGAAGCGCGCCCCGGCCCAGCGCACTACCACGCTCCAGCCCTCAATGCACTTCAACTCGGTCGTTATTTCCACCCGGGGCAGGGCCTGAATGTCGGCTAGGGTGAGTTCCAGCGGCTGGGTTAGCGGCGGGGCGTAGGGCTCCACGCGCAGGCGCCAGGCGGCCGGGTCCAGGGGCGTTTTCAGCCCGACTTTGCCGTTTACCCGCGGCATGCGGGCCCGGCCGGCGGGAAATTCCGGCGCCAGCCGGGTGGGGCTAAACAGGGTTTCGGCCAGGCGCCCGTTGGCGTCCAGCACCCGGCGCAGGGGCCAGGCCAGGCGGTCGGTTTCGGGGCGGGTCACGAGCCAGCGCCTGCCGCCCAGGCCGGCCAGGGCCGCTACGCCCCCGACAATAAAAGCGCGCCGAGAGCGGCGGGCCGCTTCGCGCTCCACGGCCTCGTCGGACGGGGGCAGTGGTGACGGCAGAGAAGAAGTATCCGGCATGAGGCTAGGCGGGAGTGGAGGGGGAAGAAGCAGTGGGCGGGCTGGGCATAGCCTCCGGGGATACAGCATCGGAAACGTCAACTACCTCGAAGCCGGCGACCATCGCGCGGAAGCTGTTCCAGCCGGCCCGGACGACCTGCGCCACGTGGACGATAAAAAACAGCACGTAGCCGATGGTCAGAGCGAAATGCTCGATCCGGGCCCACTCGTAGCCGCCCAGCAGTGCGGTAAGGCCGGCCAGCTGGGTGGGTTTGTAGATGGCCAGCCCCGTGAGCAGGGAGCCTGCGCCCATCAGAATAACGGTGGTATAGGCCAGCTGCTGGGCGCCGTTGAACTTGCGGCCGGGCGCGGGGGCCGAAGCCGGCCGTAACCCTAAGTCGTGGAGCAGCACCTGCCCGGCCTCGGCAAAGGAGCGCCGGGTGGGCAGCAGATAGCGCCACTCGCCCGACAGCAGGGTGTAAGTCACGTAAAGCACGCCGTTGAGCGCAAACGCCCACATCAGCACGAAGTGCCAGGCCATGCCTTCCGCCAGGCGAAAATTCAGGTGCAGCGCGTCGTAGAAGGACTGGGGAAAGAACTTCAGCACCGTGGTACGGCCCCAGCCGAGGCGGTACACGTCGTTGGCCCAATAAATGAGCAGCCCGCTCCAGATCATCAGGGCCAGCACCGGGAAATTGACCCAGTGAAACCAGCGGATGGCCAGTGGGTGCTTGTCGACAAGCTTTTTCATGGTCTAAAGTAAGCCGGAAGCGGCAGAGTCGGCGCGCGGGCGGCGCCCGACTGGTCGGATACGAGTAAAATTCGGGCCTGAAGGTACCGGCAGGCGGCCCAGCGGGGGTGAAAAGCGGGTTGCTGGGCGGAGAAGCCGGTCGGCCGCGGGTGGGGATTCAGCCGATAAAATCCCGGCGACGTAGGACGGAACCGCGTAGATGCTAAATTTGGCCCCTACATTTAAGCTCACGACTAGCTCACCGAAGAAATGACGAAAATCAAAGTTGCCAACCCCGTAGTGGAACTCGATGGGGACGAGATGACCCGCATCATCTGGAAGTTCATCAAGGACAAGCTCATCACGCCCTACCTGGAGCTGGACATCAAGTATTACGACCTGGGCATCGAGTACCGCGACGAAACCAACGACCAGGTAACCATTGACGCGGCCAACGCCATCAAGCAGTACGGCGTGGGCATCAAGTGCGCCACCATCACCCCCGACGAGGAGCGCGTAAAAGAGTTCAACCTCAAGCAGATGTGGAAGTCGCCGAACGGCACCATCCGCAACATCCTCGACGGCACCGTGTTCCGCGAACCGATTGTGATGAGCAACGTGCCCCGCCTGGTGCCCAACTGGACGGCCCCCATCTGCATCGGCCGCCACGCCTTCGGCGACCAGTACCGCGCCACCGACTTCGTGACCAAGGGCAAGGGCAAGCTCACCATCACCTTCCAGCCCGAGGACGGCGGCGAGGCGCAGTCGTTTGAGGTGTTCAACTTCAAGAGCGACGGTGTGGCCCTGGCCATGTACAACACCGACGAAAGCATCCGCGGCTTTGCCCACGCCTGCTTCAACCAGGCCCTGATGAAGGGCTGGCCGCTGTACCTGAGCACCAAAAATACCATCCTGAAGAAGTACGACGGCCGCTTCAAGGACATCTTCCAGGAAATCTACGAGCAGGACTACCTGGCGAAGTTCAAGGAAGCTGGCATCACCTACGAGCACCGCCTGATCGACGACATGGTGGCCTCGGCGCTGAAGTGGAACGGCAACTTCGTGTGGGCCTGCAAAAACTACGACGGCGACGTGCAGTCCGACACCGTGGCCCAGGGCTTCGGCTCGCTCGGCCTGATGACCTCCACGCTGGTAACGCCCGACGGGGGCACGATGGAGGCCGAAGCCGCCCACGGCACCGTCACCCGCCACTACCGCGACCACCAGGCCGGCAAGCCGACCTCGACCAATCCGATTGCCTCCATCTTCGCCTGGACCCGCGGCCTGGAGTTCCGCGGCAAGCTCGACGGCAACCAGGAACTCATCGACTTCTGCCACGCCCTCGAGCAGGTGTGCATCGAAACCGTAGAAAGCGGCAAGATGACCAAGGATTTGGCCGTCTGCATCCACGGCAACAAGGTCGAGCACGGCCGCGACTACCTCTATACCGAGGAGTTCCTGGCGGCCCTCGACGAGAACCTGAAAGCCAAGCTGGCCAAATAGCCCGGCGCGCTTATGAGTGAAAAAAGCCCATCCGGTTGCCGGGTGGGCTTTTTTTTTGGCTGTCGGATTGTGCGGCCACCCGACTTGGGCGCGGCTGGCGGCGGCGGCGCAACGCGGATGAGGCGGGGGCGTATGAGGACGAGCGCAGAATTAAAACGGAATTAAAAAATACTTTTGCCCCGCTCCGCCGGTCTACCCGGACTTTCCGCCTCCGCTTGCCACGTAACTCCCCCGCCTTTGCCCCGCGCCGTACGTATCATTTTCTGCCGCTGGCTGGCCCTCGGACTGCTGCTGGGCCTGCTGGTTTCCGGCCCGGCCCGGGCCCAGACGGAGTTGCGTACGCTCGAGGAGTTTCTGGCCCTGGCCCGCGGGACGAGCCCGCTGCTGCAGGACTATGCCGGGCAGGTAGCCCAAAACCGCCTCGACAGCCTGCGCCGGGCGGCCCAGCAGCGCCCCCAGGTGGTGGGCAATGGGGCCGTGGTGGCCGCCCCCATCCTGGGCCGCAATGCGGCCGGAGAAGGCGGCCTGGGCTACGACGAGGCCGTATCAAATGGCGGCAACTACGCGGCCTACCTGAGCGCCACCCAGCCGGTGCTGGCCGGGCCGGTGCTGCGCAACGACTACCGGATTCTGGCCAGCCAGGGGCTGGTGCTGCGCAACACCCGCCAGCTGGCCGCCCTGGACTTGCGGCGCACCATCACCGACCAGTTTCTGACCGCCTACGCCGCCGAGCAGCAGTGGACCTATACCCAAGCCCTGCTCCGCCAGCTCAACCAGCAGGATGGGCTGCTACGCAAGCTCGTCAACGGCGGGGTGTTCAAGCAAACCCAGTACCTGGCTTTCTACGCTTCGGTCCGCAACCAGGAGGTGCTCGTGCGCCAGGCCCGGCTGACTTACCGGCGGGAGCTGGGCACGCTGCGCTACCTGGCCGGGGCGGCTGATACCACGCTGCTCTTGCTGCGGGCCCCAGCGGCGCCCACTCACCGCCCGCTGGCCGGGCTCAATTCGGTTACGCAGCGGCAGTACTCGCTCGACAGCATCCGCCTCCAGCTCGACCGGGCCGCCGTAGACCTCTCGTACCGCCCCCGGCTGAACTGGGTGCTCGACGCGGGGCTGCAGTCGGCGCGGGCGGCGCCCCGCTACCTGGGCCAGAACGTGGGCTTCAGCGGCGGGCTGGCCCTGACCGTGCCCATCTTCGACGGCCACCAGCGCCAGCTCAGCTACGCGCGGCTGCAAGTCAGTGAGCAGACCCGGACCGGCTACCGACGCTTTCTGACTGTGCAGCGCCGCCAGCAGTACCAGCAACTCACGGCGCTGGCCCGGGAGTCGGATGAGCTGCTGGCCAGCATCCGGGACCAGCTGCGCGTGGCCGCGGCCCTCGTGGAGGCGGGCCGCCAGCAACTCACCACCGGCGACCTTACCATTCTCGACTACCTTCAGCTGGTCAGCAGCTACCGCGCCCTGCAGTTCAGCCTGACCCAGGCCGAAACCGAGCGGCTGCGGACTCTTTTCGCCCTCGATTACCTGGCCGAATAACCGGCTGCGCCCGGGTGGCGCTGATTTTTGCCCTATGTTTTCTCCTTTTAAACGCCATGCCCGTCTTTTTACCGCCCATTTCCAGTAGCCGCCACCCGGTGCTGCGGGCCCTGCTGCTGGGCGCCCTGCTGGTTCAGGCCTGCGGCCGCCCCGATGCGGGCACATCCGACGAGGCCGACGCCGAGGGGGAAATCCGCGCCCGCGCGGCCGTGACCGTGGGCCGGGAGCAGACCGACACCGTAACGGACGTGCTCCACCTGACGGGGCTGACGGCCTACCCGGCCAAAGATGTGCTGCGCGCCACCACCACTGGCTATCTGGTGGCGCCCGTGCCGGTGCCGGGCCAGCGCGTGGGCACCGGCCAAACCGTGTTTACGCTCCAGACCAAAGAGTCGCGCACCCTGCACCTGGACCAGATTACCGGCGACCCAAAGCTGCGCTTCAGCGGCCTGATCCGCATTCCCAGCCCCCGCGGCGGGGTGATGGCCACCGTCGACAAGCTGGCCGGGGACTACGTGCAGGACGGCGAGCAGCTGGGCACCGTTTATGACCAGTCGCGCTTCGGCTTCGTGCTCGACGTGCCCGTAACCCAGCTGCGCTACGTGCGCCCGGGCCAGCGCTGCCGCATTACTCTGCCCGATGGCCGCGTGCTGGCCGGCCAGGTGGCTGAGCCGCTGCCCGCCGCCGACGTGAGCGTCCAAACCCAGCGCTACACCATCCGGCCCGTGGGCACCGTGCCGCCGCTGCCCGAAAACCTGACCGTGACCGTGGACCTGGACAAAACGGCCCCGCAGGTTGCCAGCACCCTGCCCCGGTCGGCGGTGTTGGCCGACGAAACCCAGACGAGCTTCTGGGTGATGCGCCTGCTCAATGATAGCACGGCCGTGAAGGTGCCGGTGCAGACCGGGCCCGAGCAGGACGGCCGCGTCGTTATCCGAAGTCCGCAGTTCTCGCCCCAGGACCGCATCGTGCTGACCGGCAACTACGGCCTCGACGACACGGCCGCCGTGCAGTTGAGCCGGTAGTGGTCCGCGCTGCCGGGGCCTGCCGCGCAGCAGCTTCTTTCTACCCGCACCTTTTACCGCATGCGCACCTCCCTTTTTCAAGCCTACAAAGCCCCCGTAGCGGTGGTCCTGGCCCTGGCCTTAGCCCTGGGGGCGCTGGCCTACCGCCGCATTGCGGTGGCGCTGTTTCCGGAAGTGACTTTCCCTAAGGTCAAGGTAATTGCCGACAGCGGCCTGCAGCCCGTGGACCGCATGATGGTGACCGTGACCAAGCCCCTGGAAGACGCCATCAAGCAGGTGCCGGGCCTGACGCTGCTGCGGTCCACCACCAGCCGCGGGTCCTGCGAAATATCGGCCTTCCTGGGTTGGAACGTGGACGTGGTGCGCAGCCAGCAGAACATTGAGTCGCGCCTGAATCAGATCCGGGCCGACCTGCCCGCGGGCACCCAGCTCACCGTGGAGCGCATGAACCCGGCCATTCTGCCCGTGATGGGCTACACGCTCGAGGGCCCAGGCCGCTCGGCCCTGGAGCTGCGCCGGCTGGCCCTGCTTACCATTAAGCCCTTTCTGTCCCAGGTTGAGGGCGTGTCGGCGGTGCAGGTGCAGGGCGGCCGCACCAAGGAGTTTGCCGTGGAGCTGCTGCCCGACCAGCTGGCCGCCCTGGGCCTGACGCCGGGGGAGGTGAGTGCCCAGCTCGGCCAAACCAACTTCGTGCTCAGCAACGGCTACCTGGCCGACTACCGCCGCCTCTACCTGACTGTCACCGACGCCACCATTACCAGCAAGGCCGACGTGGAAAACGTGGTGCTCCGCAACGACGGCCGCCGCATCGTGCGCCTGGCCGACGTGGCCACGGTGCGCGTGGGCGAGCAGCCCGAGTATACCCGCATCAATGCCAATGGCCACGACGCGGTGCTGAGTGGGGTGCTGCGCCAGCCCGAGGCCAACGTGGTAGACGTGGCGGCTGGGGTGCGGGCCAAGATCAAGGCCCTGCAGGCCGGTCTGCCCCGGGGCATCCGGCTGGCACCCTACTACGACCAGTCGGATTTTGTGTCCGAGGTCGTGCGCTCGGTGCAGGACTCGCTCTGGATCGGGCTGGGGCTGGCCCTGCTCGTGACGGTGCTGTTTCTGCGTTCGTTCCGGGCCTCGCTGACCATCCTGCTGGCCATTCCCATTGCCCTGGCCCTGACTATCTCGGTGCTGTATTTTGGCCTGGGCTATTCGTTCAACATTATGACGCTCGGGGCCCTGGCCGCCGCCATCGGGCTCATGATTGACGATGCGGTGGTCGTGGTGGAGCAGCTGCACCGGGTCGGGGAGGAGCATCCCGCGGCCCCAACTCCCGAAATTGTGGACCGCTCGGTGCGCCACCTGCTGCCGGCGCTGGTGGGCTCCTCGCTGAGCACCATCGTGATTTTTCTGCCGTTTGCCCTGCTCGGCGGGGTGGCCGGGGCCTACTTCAAAGTGCTGGCCGCCACGATGGTCGTGGCCCTGATCTGTTCCTTTCTGGTGGCTTGGCTGGGTCTGCCGGTGCTGTATCTGCTGCTGTCGGGCGCGCGGCGGGGGCGGGTGGCCGAGTTGCCGCCGGCTCCGGCCGCGGATGAGTCGACCGAGCTGATTGCGGTGGCCCACCACGAAATTCCCTGGGTGCGGGCCGTTATTCGCCACCCGGCGTATTCGGTGCTGGCCGTAGCCGGGCTGGTGGGGCTGCTCGTGGTGATAATGCCGCGGCTGGCTACCGGCTTTCTGCCGGAGATGGATGAGGGCGCCATTGTGCTGGACTACAACTCGCCGCCGGGTACCTCACTTGAGGAAACCGACCGAATGCTGCGTCAGGCCGAAAAGCTCATTGGGCAGGTGCCCGAAGTAGCCAGCTATTCGCGCCGGACGGGCACGCAGATGGGTTTTTTCATCACCGAGCCCAACCGGGGCGACTACCTAATCCGGCTGAAGACCGACCGGCAGCGCACCACCGACGAGGTTATTGACGATATCCGCCAGCGCATCGAAAGCTCCCAGCCGGCCCTGGTTATCGACTTCGGCCAGGTTATCGGCGACATGCTCGGCGACCTAATGAGCACCGTCCAGCCCATTGAAATCAAGCTCTTCGGACCCAACGCCGCCACCCGCTACGCCCTGGCCGACCAGGTCGCGGCGCTGGTGGAAAGCACGCCCGGTACGGCGGACGTGTTTAACGGCATCGTGCGGGTGGGGCCCGCTATTACCGTGCGTCCCGACTCGCGCCAGCTGGCTCAATTTGGGCTGACGGCCACCGATTTTCAAAGCCAGCTCCAGACCCAGCTGGCCGGGGTGGTGGCTGGCAACGTGCTCGAGGGCGAGCAGCTGCTCAATATCCGCCTGCGCTACCCCCACGCCGCCGAGGCCAGCCTCCAGCAGGTGCGGCAGCAGCCGATTTTCCTGCCTGGGGGGCAGCGCCGCCGCCTCGACGAGTTGGCCACCGTGACCGTTGAGGCCGGGGAAGCCGAGCTGGAGCGCGAAAACCTGCAGGCCCTGACTGCCATTACGGCCCGCCTTAGTGGCCGCGACCTGGGCTCGGCCATGGCCGAAATCCGCGGCAAGCTCGACCGGGAGCTGCCGCTGCCGCCGGGCTATTTTATTCAGTTCGGGGGCTCCTACGCCGAGCAGCAGCAGTCGTTTCAACAGTTGCTGACCATCCTGATTACGGCCTGCCTGCTCGTGTTTGCCGTGGGTTTGTTCTTGTTTCGGGAACTGAAAGCCGCCGGCCTGATTCTGCTGGTGGCCGTGCTCGGGCCCGCCGGGGGCAGCTTGGCGCTGTGGCTGACCAACACCCCGCTGAACGTGGGCTCCTACACGGGGCTGATTATGGTGGTCGGCATCATCGGCGAAAATGCCATTTTCACCTTCCAGCAGTTTCTCGACGCCCGGCGCACGGCCCCGGTGGAGCCGGCCATCGGCTACGCCATTGCCGCCCGCCTGCGCCCCAAGCTGATGACGGCTTTGTCTGCTATTGCCGCGTTGCTGCCCCTGGCCCTGGGCATCGGGGCGGGAGCCCAGCTGCACCAGCCCCTGGCCATTGCCGTGATTGGCGGGCTGCTGCTGGCCTTACCGCTCCTGCTGCTGGTGCTGCCGAGCCTGCTCCGCCTGGCCTATGCGCCGCGTGCCGGAGCCGCCTGACGACCGTCCGTAAAAAAAGCGGCCACCCGGGGTCGGGTGGCCGCATTGCCGGCAAGTAGCCGATGAAGGTTTAGTTCAGCCAGATGGTGTGCAGCAGCTCAAAGCGGTGCGGGGCGTAGGCGTTGTAATAGGGCGCCTCAGCCTCGAAGCCCAGCACGTGCACCAGCGGCATGCCTTCCAGGTGCGAGTCTACCACGCGTACGGGGTACAGCTCACCCTCCACGGGCCAGTCGCCGGTATGGTTGGCGGGGCGGCTGCTGGCGTCCACGCAACGGGCGTAGTCCACAAACGGGGCGTGGGTGGTGGCTTCGGCGAAAGTCAGATTGGCAACTTCGTGCGACATAAGACAAAGGGTAAAAGCTGAAAACGAGGGTTGCGGGCTTGTAGGGTGGATGGTTTTCGTCCGCCCCGGCCGGCATTCAGCTAAGTAAACAAAAAAACCGGCGAAGTAGCGCCGCCGGCGCGGGGCCGTTGCCTGTTAACGCAATTCCGGGGCGAGGGATTCCCTTGCGAAGGGTTCGGAGCCCGGGTTAGCTTTTTTTCTCCAGATCCATGCCGCACACTGGGCACTGCCCGGGCTTGGTGCTTTCACTGCCCTCGCAGCCCATGGGGCAAACGGAGGTGGCCTGCGCGGCCGGAGCGGCAGCCGGAGTTGCCGACGTAGTTTTGGCCTCTTGGGTGGCGGGGGCGGAGTTGCAGCCCGTTAGTAGGGTCAGGGATAGAGCAAACAGAACGAGCAGGAAGCCCGGGGTAAGGTTTTTCATAAGCATCAAGACGCGGCACGGAAACAAAGCACAAAGGAACGGCAGAATCCCGAGAGTGCCGCGGCGTAGGCTGTTTTCCGGACCGGCGGCAGGGCTAGGGCCGGGCAAAAAAGGCTTCCAGCAGGGCTTGGTCCTTGCCGTAGATATCGGCGTAGGTGCGCAGCCGGCCGTTGTCCCCGGCGCAGGTGTAGTAGCGCAGATGCACGGGCAGACCCTGCTGCAGATCAAAGCGGCGCTTGGTGTGCCGGTCCGGGCCGGTCAGCGCGGGCTGCAGGGTGGCCTCCGTGCCTTCGCGCCGCAGCAGGTAGGCGGCCAGGGCCAGGGGCTTCTCCACCCGCACGCAACCGTGGCTCAGGGCGCGGTCGGGCCGGCTGAACACGGCGCGGGCCGGCGTGTCGTGCAGAAATACGGTGTGGGTGTTGGGAAAGTAAAACACGACTTTGCCCAGGGCGTTGGTGCGGCCTGCCGGCTGCCGGATGGTGTAGCGGAAGGTTTCGGGCGTCACGCGCTGCCAGCGTACCCGCCAGGGGTTGACCAGCCGGCCCGTGGCGGCGTTGCGCAGCTCGTAGTTGTTGTCCGACAAAAAGCCCGGGTCGCGCTGGAGTTCGGGCAGCATCTCATTCACGGCGATGCTGTAGGGCACGCGCCACTCGGGGGAAGTCACGAAAACGATGATGCGGCTGTCGAGCGTGGGCGTGGGCATCTCGGGCTTGCCGACCACCACCCGGTGGGTTTGCACCACCCGGCCGCGGCGCACCAATTGCAGCTCAAAGGCCGGAATATTGACCACGGCGTACTCCGAGTCGGGGGCGGCCTCCCAGCGCAGGCGCTCCAGGTTGATGGCCACCTGCCGGAACAGCGCCTGCTCCCCGGTCAGCAGGCGGGCGGAATCTTCGGGGCAGGCTGCATCCTGAGCTGCCTGCCAGGCGTCGAGCAGCTGGGCGTAGGCGCGGCCGGCCGGCTGGCTGCCGGTAATAAAGCTGGCCAGGGAGCCCTGGTTCAGAGCGTGCCGGAGTCGGTCGGCGGCGGCCAGGCGGGCGGCCTCGTTGGCAGCCGGCGCCAGGGAGCCGGGCTGGAGGCGACCAAACTCGAGGTGGGCCGCGTAGCGCAGCAGCGCGTCGGTGAGGCGCAGCTCGAAGCCGGCCCGCAGGGGCCCGGCCGCCCGGGAGTGAGGTGCCGGCCCCAGCGAGTCGGGCAGGGTCCGCAGCAGCAGGTAGTCGTAATCCTGGGGACGCAGGCCGTAGCGGGTGGCCTCGCTTAGCCAGCGCAGGGCTTCCGTGGCCTGGGCGTTCCAGCCCGATTCCTGGGTCCAGACGGGCCGGTAGGCATTGCGGGCGTAGAAGTGCCCGACGCTGGGGCCGGCCTGCAGCCCCAGGCGCTGGTAGGTGGCGGCGGAGCCCGCGGGCAGGGTGTCGAGCAGATTTTGCAGGGTAAGGGCCGCTTCGGTGCCCGCAGCCGCGGAAAGGGGCAAGGGCGCGGCCGTGGCCGGCCCGGCGCAGCAGATACAGGCGGCCAGCAGGCTGGCGGCGCGCACGCAGTTTCTTAGCCAGACCATGGTTGTGGGGCAAGAAAGGATGAAAGAAGCGGTGCGGGTAGCGGTTTAAAGCATGCAGAGCGGAATAGAGCCGCCTCGGCGACGAAGCAGCCGGCAGAAGGAGGGACCCGGGCTCAGCAAGCCCGGCAATTCCAATATAAGAATAATCCCAGGAAAAATCAAGCCGTTTATGGGGTGGCTACCGGAAGCCGCGGGTTTGGAGCCGGCCGCCGCGGGGCTCCGGCGGGAGTGCGTACCTTGCCCGGGCAAAGCGGCCCGCCGCCCACGCCGCATTGCCCGCTTTTTCTCACCTGCTTTGCTTCTCCATGCCCCTGCTGGAAGTGTTGACCCCGGCGCAAGCCCTCGAATTTCGCGCCTTTGCCACCCGGCTCTACGCCCGCGACGCGCACTATATCCGTCCGCTCGACACTGACGTGGATCAGGTATTTGACCCCGGCAAAAACAAGTACTTCCGCCACGGGGAGCTCACGCGCTGGCTTTTGCTCGACGAGCAGGGGCAGACCATCGGGCGGGTGGCGGCCTTTATCAACGCCCGCACGGCCCACACGTTTGAGCAGCCCACCGGCGGCCTGGGCTTCTTCGAGTGCATCGACGACCAAACGGCGGCCCATGCCCTGTTCAACGCGGCCCGCGCCTGGCTTAGCGTGCGCGGCATGCAGGCCATGGACGGGCCCATCAACTTTGGCGACCGGGACCAGTGGTGGGGTCTGCTGGTCGACAACTTCGGCGCGCCCCTGTACGGGCAGAATTACAACCCGCCCTACTACCAGCGGCTGTTCGAATCCTACGGCTTTCGGCTTTACTTCAACCAGTACACCTACTTCCGCCGGATTGCCGCCCCGCTGCCGCCCGAGTACCAGGCCAAGGCCGACCGCCTGCTCACCAGCTCCGACTACCACTTCGAACACCTGCAGCTGCGCAACCTGGCCAAGTACACCGAGGACTTCCGCCAGGTCTACAACAAGGCCTGGGTGAAGCACGACGGGGTGAAGGAAATGACGCCCGAGCAGTCGGCCCACATCATGAAGAAGCTGCGGCCCATCATCGACGAGCGGGTATGCTGGTTTGCCTACTACAAGGGCGAGGTGGCGGGCTTCTTCATTGGCCTGCCCGAGCTCAACGAGCTGTTTCGCTACGTCGACGGGCAGCTGAACTGGCTGGGGAAGCTGCGCTTTGCCTGGTACCGCTGGCGGGGCGCCGTGCGCACGCTCACCGGCATTGCCTTCGGCATCGTGCCCGAGCACCAGCGCAAGGGGCTCGAGGCCGGCTTTATCCTGGCCGTGGCCCACACCCTGCAGCGTAACCCCCGGGTGAAGTACGAGGATTTCGTCATGAACTGGATTGGCGACTTCAACCCCAAGATGATGAACATTGCCCACAAGATTGGCGGCGAAGTCTGGCGCACCCACGTCACCTACCGCTGCCTGTTCGACCCGGCCCGGGAATTTCACCGCGCCCCGGTTATCGACTGAGCTGCGGGCGCAACGTAAGCAGGTCAGGGCAAGGAGCGAAGCCGCGGGCGGGCCGCCCGCCGTGCGGAATGTGCCCGCCGCTTCGTTGCTTTGCGGACTTCATTAACTTCTGATATCCTTCCCTTGGACGCTTCCGACATCATCACCCGCACGGCCGACTATATCCGCGACAAGTTTCTGGGCGAAGGCTCCGGCCACGACTGGGACCACATTCGCCGGGTGTGGCAGACCAGCCGCGCCATTGCCCGCACCTTGCCCCAGGCTGATTTGCTCGTCACTGAGCTCGGCGCCCTGCTCCACGACGTGGCCGACTGGAAGTTTCACGCCGGCGATGAAGAAGCCGGCCCCCGCGCGGCCCGTACCTGGCTGCTGGGGCTGGGCGTGGAGGAAAGTGTGATTCAGCGGGTGGAAACCATCATTCGCGAAATTTCCTTCAAGGGGCTGGGCGTGCCCACGCCCATGAGTACGCCCGAGGGCGAGGCCGTGCAGGATGCCGACCGGCTCGAAGCCATTGGAGCCATCGGCGTGGCCCGGGCCTTTGCCTTCGGGGGCCATAAGGGGCGCCCCCTGCACGATCCGGCCGTGCCGCCCGTCGAACACGGCTCGTTTGAGAGCTACAAGAAGAATACCGGCCCTACCGTCAACCATTTCTACGAGAAGCTGCTGCATTTGCGCGAGCGGCTGCACACTCCCGCCGGCCGCCGGCTGGCCGAGGAGCGCCACGCGTTTATGGAAGCCTTTCTGCGGCAGTTTCTGCGCGAGTGGGACGGCGAGGACGTGGCTGAGCTGCTGGGCTAGGGCAGGAGCGGGGCCGCCCCGGCCGGGGCGAAGCAACTTGGGCGGTGGGCCCCACCACTGAAGTGTTTACTTTTGAGCTATGAATCTACGCTTGATTTCCTCCCGGCTGCTGCTGCCGCTGGTGCTGCTCGTGCTGGCCGCTTCCTGCCGCACGTGTCCCATCGTTTCATGTCATACCCGCAAGGTGCACACCCACAACGGAGTGAAATACCGGGGTCAGCCGCTGTGGAAAAAACAGAACCCGGCGGTGGGCGAAAAAATCAAGGTCCACACCCCCAAAGCGGGTACCCACAAGGCCGATAAAAGCAAGGGGAAGGAGTAGGCGGAATTAGGCAAAACAGGCCTTTTTTCGTATCTTGCGGGCTTCACGTAGTACTCACTCACCGGCGCCGGAAGGGCCCTTTTCGGGGCCTCCGGCTGACTAAGATTTCCCTATGGCGGAAGGCGAAAAAATCATTCCGATTAACATTGAAGAGGAGATGCGCGGCGCCTACATCGATTATTCGATGTCGGTTATCATCTCCCGGGCCCTGCCCGATGTGCGTGACGGCCTGAAACCCGTGCACCGCCGCGTGCTCTACGGCATGTCGGACCTGGGCGTGTCGTACAATAAATCCTACAAGAAAAGCGCCCGTATCGTGGGCGAAGTGCTGGGTAAGTACCACCCGCACGGCGACTCTTCGGTCTACGACACGATGGTGCGCATGGCCCAGGACTGGAGCCTGCGGTACCCGCTCGTCGACGGCCAGGGTAACTTCGGCTCCATCGACGGCGACTCGCCGGCGGCCATGCGTTATACCGAAGCCCGCCTTAAGCGCCTGGCCGACGAAATGCTCGGCGACCTGGACAAGGACACGGTAGATTTCCAGCCCAACTTCGACGACTCCCTGGAGGAGCCGTCGGTGATGCCGGCCAAATTCCCGAACCTGCTGGTGAATGGCACGACGGGTATTGCCGTGGGTATGGCCACCAACATGGCGCCCCACAACCTGACGGAAGTCGTCAGCGGCATCATTGCCTACCTCGAAAACGAGGACATTACCATTGCCGAGCTCATGGAGCACGTCACGGCCCCGGATTTTCCCACCGGTGGCATCATCTACGGCTACGAGGGCGTCAAGCAGGCCTTCGAAACCGGCCGCGGCCGGGTGGTGATGCGGGCCAAGGCTCACTTCGAAACCCTGCCCAGCGGCAAGGAGCAAATCATCATCACCGAGATTCCCTACATGGTGAACAAGGCGGCGATGATTGAGAAAACGGCCGCTCTGATCAACGACAAGAAGATTGAGGGTATCTCCGACCTGCGCGACGAGTCGGACCGCGACGGTATGCGCATCGTCTACGATCTCAAGCGCGACGCCATGCCCAACGTGGTGCTCAACAACCTGTACCGCTACACCCAGTTGCAGTCGTCGTTCGGCGTCAACAACGTGTGCTTGGTGAAGGGCCGCCCGATGACGCTCAACCTCAAGGAGTTGATTCACTACTTCGTCGAGCACCGCGAAGACGTGATTGTGCGCCGGACCCGCTACGAACTGGCCGAAGCCCAGAAGCGGGCCCACATCTTGGAGGGGCTGCTCATTGCCCTCGACCACCTCGACGAGGTAATTGCCCTGATCCGGGCTTCCCGCGACGGGGAAGTGGCCCGGGCCCAGCTCATTGAGCGTTTCGCGTTGAGCGAAATCCAGGCCCGCGCCATTCTGGACATGCGTCTGCAGCGCCTCACCGGCCTGGAGCGCGACAAGATTGTGCAGGAATACGAGGAGCTGATGCGCCTGATTGACCACCTGAAGGCCGTACTGGCCTCGGAGGCCATGCAGCGCCAGATTATCAAGGATGAGCTGCTCGACATTCGGGAGCGGTACGGCGACAAGCGCCGCACGGCCATCGAATACGCCGGCGGCGACTTCTCGATGGAAGACATGATTGCCGACGAGAGCATGGTTATCACCATCTCCCGCGAGGGCTACATCAAGCGCACGGCCCTGGACGAGTACCGGTCCCAGGCCCGCGGCGGCGTCGGGGCCAAGGGCGCGGCTTCCAAGCAGGACGACTTCACGGAGCACCTGTTTGTGGCCACTACCCACGAATACCTGCTGTTCTTCACCGAGCTGGGCCGGGTGTTCTGGCTGAAGGTGTACGAAGTGCCGGAAGGCGGGAAGAACACCAAAGGCCGGCCGATTCAGAACCTGATTGAGATTCCCCGCGAGGATTCGATCCGCTCCGTGCTCAACGTGCGCGGTCTGCGCGACCCGGACTACCTGGAAAATACCTTCCTGATGTTCTGCACCGAGCAGGGCACGGTGAAGAAAACCCCCCTCGAGGCGTATTCGCGCCCCCGCACGGCTGGTATCAACGCCATTACCATCAACGAGGGCGACCGGCTGCTCGACGTGCAGCTCACCACGGGCAGCAGCGAGATTGTGGTGGCGCTGCGCTCGGGCCGGGCCGTCCGCTTCCCCGAGGAGAAAGTTCGCTCCATGGGCCGCAACGCCGCCGGCGTGCGCGGCATCACCCTGGCCGACGCCAACGACCGGGTGGTGGGCATGGTCTGCATCTCGGATCCGGCTTCGCAGGAGCTGCTGGTCGTGTCGGAAAACGGCTACGGCAAGCGCAGTTCCCTCGACGAGTACCGGGTTACGAACCGGGGCGGTAAGGGCGTGCGCGCCATGAAAATCACCGATAAAACAGGGGCTCTGGTCACCATCAAGGACGTGCAGGACTCTGATGATCTGATGATTATCAACAAGTCGGGCATCACCATCCGCCTGCGGATGAGTGACTTGCGTACCATTGGCCGGGCAACCCAGGGCGTGCGACTGTTGAAAATCAGCGCCGGCGACGAAATTTCGTCGGTAGCCAAAGTAGCCGCCGATGAAAACGATAAGGACCTCGAAGGCACCGAACTCGAAGCCGGTGCCAATGGCAGCACGGACGGGGAGGGGCAAGACGCTTCCGCCGTTGATGCTGATCTGACGGCCCTTACGGACCCCGAGACGCTGAACAGCAACTAATCCGCGGGAGCAGTAGGGAGCCTGGGGGCTTTCAGGCACGGTATTCGTTTCGGAATGCGGCGTCTGGAAGCCGTCAGGCTTCTTTTCTAACTTCCTTTACTGGCTGAACCAAGTTCGCAGTCCAGCCGTTTGCACTCACATTCCTTTCACTCACCCTCGTTCATTCTTCAGCAAAAAACCATGAAGAAGATTTTTCTGACTCTTGTAGCCGCTGCGGCGCTGCATACGGCGTCGGCCCAGAATTCGGCCGTGACCAGTGCTATCCTGAACCAGCGCCAAGGCCTGCTCGACAAAGCCCGCACCGACATCGACGGCGCGATTCTGAACCCGAAGACCTCGGGCAAGGGCAAAACCTGGTACACCCGCGGCGAGATTTACGAGCAGCTGATGGCCAGCCCGATTTTCGGCAAGGCCCTGAAGCCCGGCGAAGGCACCAAGGCTGCCTTCGAATCGTATTCTAAAACCGTGGAGCTCGAAGGCAAAGACGGGGAATTCGGCAAGCTTGCCACCCAGAAGCTCGACAACCTCTATGGGTTGGCGCTGAATGCCGGCGTGGAGAGCTATAACGGCAAAAACTACGACGAGGCCCTGAACTCGTACCGCATGGCCCAGCAGATCCGGCCCCAGGACACGACGGCCTATCTGTACGCGGCCTATGCGGCCGAAGCCAAGCAGGATTTCGCCGCTGCCAAGGACACTTACGGCAAGCTCATTGCCATGAACTACAAGTCGCCGGCCATGTACGGCCGCATGCTGCAGATTGCCCGCCAGGAGAAAAACGACGCCGAGGCCATGAAAGTGGTGCAGCAGGCGCTGGTGGCGTATCCCGGCAATAAAGCCTTCATGCTCGAAGAACTCAACATGGACCTGAGCGCTGGCCGCAGCCAGCAGGCCCTGGAGAAAATCGACAAGGCCATTGCCGCCGACCCGACCAACTCCAACCTGTACGCCGTGAAAGGCTCGTTGTTGGACCAAGCCAAGCAGCCGGGCAAAGCCCTGGAAGCTTACCAGAAAGCCCTGCAGGTTGATCCGAACAACTTCGACGCCAACTTCAACCTCGGCGTATATAACTACAACAAGGCTGCCGACCTGTTCACTAAAGCCAGCAAGATGGATTTGGCCACGTACCAGAAGTCGGGCAAGAAGTACGAGAACGATGGCAAGAAATACTTCCAGGATTCGCTGCCGTATTTCGAGAAGGCTCTGCAGCTGCAGCCCAATGACCGGGCGGTGCTGTCTTCATTGCAAAAAGTGTACGTTCGTCTCGGCCGCACGGCTGATGCCGACCGTATGAACACCAAGCTCAGTTCGCTGAAGTAAGGGGAGTAGTTTGCACGGCCCGGGCAGTCAGAATAAGCCCGGGCCGTTATTTTAGAATTACTACTTAACATAATATAAATTATAAGACAAACCAATAGATTTATTAGATGGCGTCCACAGCCTCGTTTAACATGAGTAGTCTGCACTGTGACGGGCCCGCAATTAGTATTGAGTAGCTAACGGGTTGTTCCTTTAAATTAGAGTACAGCAGCATTGCCAGCAGTGCACGTACCAGTACTTCATCTGCGCTCTTTCCAGGCCTTGCCTGCCATTCTCACGATCCTAAGCCTGTCTCAGTGGCTCCGTCGTGGGGTTCAATATCGTCGAGCAGTTCTGCACCAGTCAAACTCCAAAGTTTAGGTGAAGTCATGGTTTAGAATTCAGCTGACAGGCCAATGTTTGTTAACAACAATAAGCCTGTGGCTGATCTTCTATATAGACGGTTTGTAGCTGCATCGTAAGCTTAGGCTAGCGTGAGAAATTTGCTTAGCTACATTGACATCCAAGAATGATTATCGCCTTAATACTCGCTAGCTAATGCACTATTAGAGCTCTACAATATTAGTGGCCACTTTGGTTGCTCTTTTATTTCAGCCTGTTCGCAGCCTGTTCGTGGTACAGGAAAACAAAAAGCTTCGCGATGAGCCCCACTCCTGCCGTCAATTAGGCCCTACAGCAGCGGCAAATACAAAATGTCGATTCCTAGGCATTTCTCTTCACTGCTTGCTCTAGCCTCATGAATTAGGCTTTCTTGGCCCGCTGTATCGCCCTCCCCGTCCCCCAATCGCCCCTACCATTAGATTGGTATTAATTAACCTATATAAGTAGTCAATACTATACGTAAAGTGTATTAAAGCAAAAAAAGGTACAAAAAAGTTAATGAAAGTCACACTTTTATATACTTTATACTGCTTTTATGTACTATTGTTTCAATTCTTTTACTTTCCTTTGTTTATACTTCTTCTCCATCCTTGCTTTTCCTTATGCCCAAGACCATTGAATATCCCCGTACCAGTTACTTGAGTGCTTGGGAGGTTGCAGAAGTAGTTGATGATACTGGCGGCAAGTGTGCCATTGAGACTTGTGCCCGTAAGCTTAGCCGTAAGGTCAGCGGCTCTTTCAAGGCTATCATTGGCTCGGCCGTCAAGTTTGGGCTAGTTACCAGTAAGCGGGAGTTACTCACTACTACCAATCTATTCCGGCGCATCAAGCACGCCTATGATAAGCAGGAGGAAAAGGTGTTTCACCGCGAGGCCTTCCTGCATCCCCCCTTGTTCACGCAGATCTGCCGGAAATTCCGCAACCGGGAATTACCGGTGCATATGTTTGACGTGATGCTGATCCGGGAGTTTGGGGTTGAGGAAATCAATGCGCAAAACGTGGCCAAGGCCTTCGTGGATGGGGCCCGCATGGTAGGCATCCTGGATGAGCGCAATGTCATTGCTGATATTGACGCCTTGGCAGCTCAGCAGACACCCCGACGGGAACTGGCCAGTACGGAGATGCCCGCCAACCTCTTTAAGCCGGCTGCAACCGAAACGCCGGCATCTACCGCTACCGGGGCACCAGTTGCTGCTGCCGCCCCAGTGGGTTCACCACGTTCGGAAGCTAACGGTGCGGTGGCTTCGGTCCCGGCGGCGGCTCAACCACTGCGGGGCAAGGATGCGGTATCGAGCCTGTTTGGCTTGGATACCGATGATCTGGATGACAGTGCGGATGATTACGTCACGGAGTTTGTACCCTCCGGGGCGTCGACAGGACCAGAGATGGTTGATCGTTCCCCGGCAGTCTATAATTCCGCGCCGTTTAGTGCTCCTACGCCCCCCGCAGTTCCGACCGCGGCCGTGGGGCCTTCCAAGCCCTTGGGAGCCGTGGTGCCCGCTCATTCGGGCTCCAGTTACGCCCTTAGCATCAGCGGGCCCGGTATCGACACTCAGCTGATCATTCAGGACCAGGATGATCTGGCTATTGTGAGCATTCTACTGGAGAAAATCCGCCGGCAGCTCGCGCAGGCGGGGTAAGCTCCCCTCCTGGCGTCGGCGAGCTAGCTTCAATCCAGGGCGTTATTATGTTAACCAAGTTTAAGGTGGGAAAACGCCCTGGGTTGTGATGCGCCGGGCATTTCGCAGTACCTTTGCCCCCCGCCTGGCTTCCCGGCGGGGGTTGCTTTTTTCTTCCATTGCTGAGCTATGGCTTCAATTCTGGTTACTGGGTGCGCCGGCTTCATCGGGTCTCACCTCTGTGAACATCTGCTGCAGGGCGGACACCACGTCATCGGCATCGACAACTTCGACCCGTTCTACGACCGGACCATCAAGGAGCAGAACCTGGCCGGCTTCATCCACCACCCCCGCTTTTCCTTTCACGAGCTGGAGCTACGCCAGGGCGCGGAAGCCCTGGCCGACGCACTGCCCGCCGCCCCTATCGACCTGGTAGTGCACCTGGCGGCCAAGGCTGGCGTGGGACCCTCAGTGCGGGAGCCGGTGGCTTACCTTGACACCAACGTGATGGGCACCCTGCAGCTGCTGGAATGGATGCGCCAGCGCGGCATTCAGAAGCTGTTCTTCGCCTCGTCTTCCTCAGTCTACGGCAACACCCCCGAGCGACCCTTCCGGGAGGAACTACCCCTGCTGCAGGCTTGCATCTCCCCGTACGCGGCCAGCAAGCTGGCCGGGGAGCAGCTGACCTACACCTACCACCACCTCTACCGGCTGGACGTGCTCAACGCCCGCTTCTTTACGGTGTATGGTCCCCGCCAGCGCCCCGACTTGGCCATTCACAAGTTCGTGAAGCTGCTGCGGGCCGGGCAGCCGATTCCGGTATTTGGAGACGGGACCACCGCCCGCGACTACACGTTCGTGCTCGATACGGTGGCCGGCATCAACCAGGGTATTGACTATTTGCTGGCCCACGAGCAGGTGTACGAGACCATCAACCTGGGTAACAGCCGGCCCGTGCCCCTGCTCGAGCTTATTAGCGCCCTCGGGGAGGCCGTGGGCGTGGAGCCCCAACTGGAGTTTCAGCCCATGCAGGCCGGCGACGTGGACGTGACCTACGCCGATATCCGCAAAGCCCAGGCCCTGCTGGCCTACTCCCCCCGGACTTCCCTGGCCGCCGGCCTGCAGGAGTTCGTAGCCTGGCTCGACTCCCGCCCCCCGGCCAGCCCCACTCCCATCTGGTAAGGCCCGGATTTGCTCCGGGTTACCCCAACAGGATAAAGTAAAAGCCCGGCGCAGCTTACTGCGTCGGGCTTTTTACTGGCTGCACTGGTTTCACTTCTTTGCGCAGCAAGACAATATTACGGGCGTAGACCACGGTGCCGAAGACGTTGCCCAGAATCAGCACGGCATCGACGCGCAGTACGGCGTAAACCAATATCAGCACGGAGCCCACCAGACTCACCACCCAGAAGTTGAGCGGCAGCACCGATTCGCCCTTGCGCTCGGAGTAGATCCACTGGTAGACGAAGCGCAGCAGAAACACCACCTGCCCCACGGCCCCCAGCAGCAGCCAGCCCCCCGGGATGCGGGAGTTGAGCATGCCCTGCAAACTGAAGTGCTGGTTGCCGGCCACAAACCAGCCCAGCATCAGCAGCGGAAACAGGTAGGCCCCCCCCGAAACCAGGGGTTGAGCTTGCGCCACTCGCCCAGCAGCTGCAGGTTGCGGATGTAGATGGCGTAGCTGATGAGCTGGGCCGCCAGAATAATCGGGTCGTGGCGGAGCATGCCGTAGAGAATCATCAGAAACGACGATATCAGGCTGATCTGCCAGAACAGCGTGGGCACCAGCACCCGCTTGGCCCGCTCGCTCTGCACCCACTGCAGCACGATGCGGCTCGAAAACAGCAGCTGCGACACCAGGCCAATGCCCAGCGCAATGGTTTCGGTCTTCATACGACAGGGTTAGCGGCCGGCGCCGTCGGCCCGATGGTGCTCCCCGATTTCGTAGTTCTTCCAGCGGCTACGGATCCAGCGGAAGCCGAAGGTATCGACCAGGGGCTTCCAGGCCCGGTTCCAGAGGTTGTACTTGGCCGTGCCGGCGAAGCGCGGGAAGTGCTGGACCGGAATCTGCTTGACCTTGCCGCCCTGCAGCTGCACCAGGGCCCCCAGAAAGCGGTGCATGCCGTGAATCAGCGGCAGGCGGCGGGCATACTCCATCTTGATGATCTTCAGCGGGCAGCCCGTATCCTGAATGCCGTCGTTGATGAGCGTGCGGCGCACGGTGTTGGCAATCTTGGACGAGAGCTTCTTGACCACCGTATCCTGGCGCTTGGCCCGAATGCCGTTGACCATGTCAAATTCGGGGAAGAACTCGAAGAAACGCAGCAAATCCAGCGGGGAAGTCTGAATGTCGGAGTCGATGTAGCCGATCAGCGTGCTGCGGCAGTGGTCGACGCCAGCCTTGATGGCCGTGCTCAGGCCGCGGTTCTGGCTCAGGGAAATAAACTCGTAGCGGGCGTCGTGCCGGCAGATCTCGCGCAGAATGGGCAGCGAGCCGTCGGTGCTGCCGTCGTTGACGAACAGCACGGTAGTGGCCACCGGGGTCTGGGCCAGAAACTTGTTCATCTCCACCACAAACTGGCGCAGACTTTCTTCCTCGTTGTACACCGGGACGAGTACCGTCAGGGACTGCAGGGCCAGGTAAGCAGAATTATCGGACATAGGGAGGCTGGAATCGGGGCGCAAATTAGCAACTATTTCCCCGTCCGGGGCCGGCTCCCGCAATTTGCCGACCCCGGCTGACAACCCGCGGCCGGCCCGCGGCACTCTCTAGCAGCAGTAGCTCCTTCCTAACTCGCTTACCCAACTTCGTTATGCTTATCCCAACTCTTGCCGGCGGCCTGCTGCTCAGCCTGGGCACGCTGCCCGCTCTGGCGGCTCCCCGCACTACCCCAACCACCCAACCCGATACCACCGCGGCCCCCGCCCGAACCGGCCGCGCCCACGCTATTAAGCTGGGGCTGCAAAGCTCCAATTACACCGGTCAGCGCCCCACGCTGGGCTACGAATGGGCCCTGGGCCGCCACCTGAGCCTGGAAACCGGTGGGAGCTACAACGGCTCGACCTGGCGCGGCGGCTACAGCTACGTCAACGATGATAATTCCGTCACGGACTACTCCTATTACCAGCGCACCCGGCAAGTGATGGGTCAGCTGCAGGCGCGCTACTATTTTCAGCGCCGCACCCCCGCCCTGATTGGCTGGTACGCCGGGCTGGGTCTAAACACCACCTATAGCTATTCCTTTAGCACGTCGACCACCCAGCCGGCGGGCTTCACCACCCACCGCCTGGCGGTGCAGCCCCAGTTGCGGCTGGGCCGGCAGTGGGCCCTGGGCCAGCGCTTTCTGCTCGACACCTTCCTGGGCCTGGATATGAACAAACTCCCGGGCCGGCTGCCCTCCGGGCGCCGCCCCTGGGTAGCGACGCCCGCCGCGGGCTTCCAGCTCGGCTACCGGTTCTGAGCCGGCGGCAGCGGCCGGCTGACGGGTACGGGCCGCTATATTTTAGAGCACCAATATCAGATTGGGCGGCCGGGGCGTTGGAGTGAGTAGTTCGGCTATTTGCCCCTTATTTCTCCCTTCATCCGCTATGCTCACTTCCCTTATCAGCCTGCTGCTGGCCCTGCCCGCAGCGCTACCGCCTGGTGCCCGCCCCACGCCCGACTCCACGGGCACCCCCGTACCTAATTCCCTGAAGCTGGGCGTCACCACGGCGGCCAACGGCCAACTCTCGACCCTGGCCCTGGAACGACAGCTGCGGCCGCGTCTGACCCTGCAAGCCCGCCTGGGCTACGGGGCCCGCACGTTCAGCGAATCTTACTCCCTGCCGGGCCCCGGGCCGAACACCGTTCCCTACACCCGCCGGGTCCGGCAGGCCGAGGCGACGGCCCACCTGCGCTACTATATCGGGCGGCACCCCAAGCCGCTCTCGGGCTGGTATGCGGGCCTGGGCCTGGGGTTGGCCCGCCTGCGGGAAGAGGGCACCCGCCCCCAGTCCGCCGCCGAAACCCGTACCCGCCTGCTGCTCTGTCCGCAGGTGCAGGTGGGCGGGCAGTACGTATTTGGTCGTCATTTCCTGCTCGACGTCTTTCTGGGGCTGGGAGCCGCCCAGCAGCGGAGCTTTTCCTTCGCTCCCACCCCCCGGCGGTTCTGGGATTTCTACGCCGCCAATGGCCTGCAGGTGGGCTATGCTTTCTGAACAGCGGCTGGAAAAGAAACGCGGGGGGCGGACAACGGTAGCTGTCCGCCCCCCGCGTTTCGGGGTATTCCTGCTCAGCAAGTCTATTCCCGCCGCACCCCACCCGAAATCGTGGAATGGCGCTGGCGGAGCACCGCCACTATTTCCTCCAGGGTGATCTGCGAGGCGGCCAGCAGCACCAGCAGGTGGTAAAGCAAATCGGCGGCTTCGCCCTTAAGGCCCTCCACGTTGCCGCCCACGGCATCAATGACGGCCTCGACGGCCTCCTCGCCCACTTTCTGGGCAATTTTGGGCATGCCCTTGGCAAACAAGGACACAGTGTAGGACTTGGGCTCCTCGGCGGGAAAGTCGCGGCGGCGCTGCACCAGGCGCTCCAGCTCGGCCAGAAAGCTCACCGGCGCGGTCGGATAGGCCGTTTGCCCGGTCTGCTCGAAGCAGCTGACCGTACCGCGGTGGCAGGTTGGGCCGTCGGGCCGGGCCCGGATCAGGATGGCGTCGCCATCGCAGTCGGGGTGCAGGCTCACCACGGTCAGGAAGTTGCCCGAGGTTTCACCCTTGGTCCAGAGCCGGTTTTTGGAGCGGGAGAAGAACGTCACCCGACCCTGCTGCCGGGTTTTCTGCCAGGCTTCCTCGTTCACGTAGCCCAGCATCAGCACCTGGCCCGTATCGGCGTCCTGCACCACGGCGGGCAGCAGGCCATCCATTTTTTTAAAGTCCAGCTCCATGGGTGGTTTTGGGATTATGGTTACTCGTTATTCAGTGAGGCCTCGTCTAATAACGAACAACCGACAACGAACAACGAACTCTACAGACGGACCGGAATGCCGTCCTGGCGCAAATGTTCCTTCAGGGCCCGGATACCGATTTCGCCGAAGTGAAAGATGCTCGCCGCCAGTCCGGCGTCGGCCTGGGCCTGCTGGAAGACGGTGGTAAAGTCCTGCATCGAGCCGGCCCCGCCCGAGGCCACCACCGGTACGGACACGGCCCGGCTCACGGCCCCGGTGATGTCGAGGGCGAAGCCGTCCTTGGTGCCGTCGTTGCTCATGCTGGTGAGCAGAATCTCACCCGCCCCCCGGTCGGCGGCCTCCCGGCACCACTGCACCGCGTCGCGGCCGGTGTTGTGGGTGCCGGCCCGGGTGTAAATCTGCCAGCCGTCGGGTTCGTGGAAACGGGTGTCGGCGGCCACCACGATGCACTGGCTGCCGAAGCGCCGGGCCAGCTCGTCGATGAGCTCGGGCCGGGCCAGGGCCGCGGAGTTGAGGCTGACCTTGTCGGCCCCGTTGAGCAGCAGGGCTTCCACGTCGGCCACCGTGCCGATGCCCCCGCCCACGGTGAAGGGAATATCGAGCTCCCGGGCCACGTCGCGCACCAAATGGATCAGCGTGGTGCGCTTCTGGTTCGTGGCCGTGATGTCGAGAAAGACCAGCTCATCGGCGCCTTCGCGGGCGTAGCGGGCGGCCAGCGCCACCGGGTCCCCGGCGTCGCGCAGGCCCTCGAAGCGCACGCCCTTCACGGTGCGGCCGTCCTTGATGTCGAGGCAGGGAATAATGCGTTTGGTGAGCATTGGGTTGTCGTTCGTTGTGCGTTTTCAGTTGTTCATCGTTCGTCTCAGGTTGATGTCAGCTAGGCGCACTTAGCGCCCGAATACCGAACCGTTCAAAACGAACAACGAGCCTACAGCCAGGGCTTGAGCTCGGCCAGGGTGATCGTGCCCTCGTAGATGGCCTTGCCGATAATGGCGCCGTGCATGCCCAAGGCAGCCAGGGCTTCCACGTCGGCCAGGGTCGTGACGCCCCCGCTGGCCACGAGCTCAGCGGCGGGCAGCTCGGCCCGGAGCCCGGCGTAGGTTGACAGCGAGGGGCCCTGCAGCTTGCCGTCCTTGCTTACGTCGGTGCAGATAAAGGTTGTGGCGCCCGCCGCCAGGTACTCGCCCACAAACTCGGCCAGGGTCCGCTCCGACTGCTCCGCCCAGGCGTTGATGGCAATGTGGTTGTCGCGAAAGTCGGCGCCGAGCAGAATCCGCTCCGCCCCAAACCGCTGCAGCCACCCTCGCACCGTCGCTGGTTCGCGCACGGCAATGCTACCGGCCGTCACCTGGGCGGCCCCGGCGTCGAAGGCTTGCTGCAGGGCCTCGTCGCTCTGCAGGCCGCCGCCGTAGTCGATGCGCAGGCCGGTATGGCGGGCAATACGTTCCAGCACCGGCAGGTTGACCGGCCGCCGGGCCCGGGCCCCGTCGAGGTCGACCAGGTGGAGGCGGCGCACGCCGTGCTGCTCAAAGCGCTGGGCCACGGCCAATGGGTCCGCGTCGTAGGTGGTCTGCTGGCTGAAGTCGCCTTCCGTGAGCCGGACGCACTGGCCGTTGATAAGGTCGATGGCGGGGATTATTTCCATGGGAAGAAGTCAGAAAGTTTGGCGCGCAGCAGAATTGCGGCGGGCGCCGGTAGAAGAAGCTTACAGGCGCAGAAAGTTTTCTAGAATCCGGGTGCCGACCGGGCCGCTCTTCTCGGTATGAAACTGCACGGCGTAAAAGTTCTGGTGTTGGACCGCGGCGCTGAACGGGGCCGGGTAAGCGGCCTGGGCAATGGTGTAGTCCCCCACCGGGGCGAAGTAGCTGTGCACGAAATACACGTAGTCTTCTTCGCGCAGGCCGGCAAACAGCGGGGAGCGAAGCTGCTGCAGGTTGTTCCAGCCCATATGGGGCACCTTCAGGCCCGCCGCGGCCGGAAACCGCACCACGTCGAAGGGCAGAATGCCGAGCAGGTCCACGTCGTTTTCCTCGCTGTGCCGGCCCAGCAGCTGCATGCCCAGGCAGATGCCCAGAAACGGCTGTGTCAGGGTGGGCAGCAGCTGGTCTAACCCTTGGGCGCGCAGCTCCCGCATGGCCGACGAAGCTTCCCCTTCCCCGGGGAACAGAATCTTGTCGGCCGCCCGGATGGTGGCGTGGTCGGCCGTGAGCGTGGCCTGCACGCCCAGGCGCTCCAGGGCAAACAACACGGACTGCACGTTCCCACCCTTGTAATCGATAACTGCTATGTTCATTTGAGCAAGCCTAGGTATTTACTCATTTGTTAATAAGTGCAACTCATTTGCACTTGCTGGATCTGCGCACCCTGCCGTTGCTGTCAAAGGATGAAGCCAAGGGACACTTTTCAGCTATCAGACATACCTTACCCAATTGTTAAAACATTTGAGTAAGGTATTACCGCCTTACAAAATTCCTTTCGTGCTGGGTATCTCCATCTTGCCGGCATCCCGCACCAGGGCCATTTTGATGGCCTTGGCCACGGCTTTGAAAATGGCTTCTATCTTATGGTGCTCGTTCTGGCCTTCGGCTTTAATGTTGAGGTTGCAACGGGCCGCGTCGGCGAAGCTCTTGAAGAAATGGTAAAACATTTCGCAGGGCATATCCCCTATTTTCTCCCGCTTGAACTCGGCGTCCCACACCAGCCAGGGGCGGCCGGAAAAGTCGATGGCCGCCTGGGCCAGCACGTCGTCCATGGGCAGCAGAAAGCCGTAGCGGGCCAGCCCGCGCTTGTCGCCCAAAGCCAGGGTGAAAGCTTCACCCAGGGCAATGGCCGTGTCCTCGATGGTGTGGTGCTCGTCGATGTGCAAGTCGCCCTGCACGTCGATTTTCATATCGACGCCGGAGTGCTTGCTGAGCTGGTCGAGCATGTGGTCGAAAAAGCCCAGCCCGGTGTTCATCCGCGGGCGGCCGGCCCCGTCGAGGTTGAGCTCGATGCGAATCTTGGTTTCGTTCGTGTCCCGTTGTACTACGGCCGTGCGGGCGGGCAGACGCAGGAATTGGTATATCTCGTCCCAGCTCGTGGTGCTCAGCGCGGCCCGCTCGTCGGCCTCAGCCCGGATCAGGATGGCCTGGCAGCCCAGGTTCTGGGCCAGCTCCACGTCGGTGAGCCGGTCGCCGATGACGAAGGAGTTGGCCAAGTCGTAATCCGGGGTATTCAGATACTGCCCCAGCATACCGGTGCCGGGCTTGCGGGTGGGCAGGTTGTCGTGGGGGAAGCTGCGGTCGATGTGCTCGCGCGCAAACTCCACCCCTTCCGAGCGCAGAATGTCGAGCATCAGCGTGTGGGCGGGCCAGAACGTTGCCTCGGGGAAGCTCGCCGTACCCAGCCCGTCCTGGTTGCTGACCAGCACCAGCTCGTAGTCCAGCTCCCGGGCAATGCGGGCCAGCCCGCTGATGGCGCCGGGCACAAACTGAAACTTGTCCCGAGTCAGGGCGTCCACCTGAAAATCCGTTGGCGGCTCCACCAGGATGGTGCCGTCGCGGTCAATGAAGAGTACTTTTTTCATGGGGTAAAAAAGCGCCGGCGAAACCAGCGCGGAAGAAGCGGTAAAAAAACTGAGAGCGGCAAACCACGCGAAGGTGCGTTAGCCCGGCTGATACTCCCGCAGCGCGGCCAGCAGCAGCTCGTTTTCGGTGGCCGTGCCCACCGTCAGGCGGAGCGTGCCGGCGCAGCCGGGCTGGGTCGTACGGTTGCGTACCACGATGCCCTTGTCGAGCAGGTACTCGTACACGGCCGTCGCGTCGGGGTGGAAACGGACGAGTAGAAAGTTGGCGTCGGACGGGAAAACGTGCTCCACGATCGGCAGTGCGGGTAACCGCTCAGCCAGCCAGGCGCGGCCGGTGAGCAACTCCCGGCGCATCTGCTCGAACCGGGGTGCATCGGCCAGGGCGGCCAGCGCGTGCTGCTGGGTGGCTTCCGATACGTTGTAGGGCGGCTTGATCTTGTTGAGGTAGGCAATGATGTCGGGCGCGGCGAAGGCCATGCCCAGGCGCAGTCCGGCCAGCCCCCAGGCCTTGGAGAATGTCTGCAGCACCACCAGGTTGGGAAACTCGGCCAGGCGGGTCGTCCAGCTCGGGGCCGCGGCGAAGTCGGCGTAGGCCTCGTCCACCACTACCAGCCCGCGGAAGCCGCGCAGGATTTGCTCCATGGCCGCGGCGTGTAGCAGGTTGCCGGTGGGGTTGTTGGGCGAACACAGCCACACGAGCTTGGCCGAGGAAGCCAGAATCTGCGCCACGGCCTGCGGCGAGACCTTGAAGTCGGCCGTGAGCGGGACTCGCTCAATGCCCACGTCGTTGAGGTTGGCGGCCACCTCGTACATGCCGTAGGTGGGCGGCAGAATCAGCAGACTATCCTGGCCGGGCACGCAGGTCAGGCGCACGAGCAGGTCGATGGCCTCGTCGGAACCGTTGCCCAGAAAGAGTTGGTCGGGAGACACGCCTTTCAGCGAGGCCAGGGCCGCCTTCACGGCCCGCTGGTGGGGGTCGGGGTAGCGGTTAAAGGAGTCCGGGCCGGCGCTGCCGAGGCTGTTTTCGTTGGCGTCGAGCATCACCCGGGCCTCACCCTGAAACTCGTCGCGGGCCGAGGAGTAGGGCTTCATGGCGCGGATGTTGGGGCGAACGAGCGAATCTAGATTAAACATGGCGGGGGAAATACGCAAACGGGTTGGCGCGCTGCGGGCGCGGGTGAACAACGTAAGTGGCGGCCTCAGGCCGGGGTGCCGGCCAGCGCGTCGAGGCGGAGCGTGACGGCCCGGGCGTGGGCGCTGAGCCCTTCGGCCTCGGCCATGGTTTCGACGATGGGTCCCAGACTGTGCAGGCCCTCGGCGGTAAGGCGCTGGAAGGTAATTTTCTTCAGAAACGAGTCGAGCGAGACCCCGCTGTAGTTGTGGGCGTAGCCGTTGGTGGGCAGCGTGTGGTTGGTGCCCGAGGCGTAGTCGCCCACGGCCTCCGGGGTCAGGTGGCCCAGAAACACTGAGCCGGCGCTGGTCACGCCGCCGGCCAGCTGGTCGGGGTTTTTCACGGCCAGAATCAGGTGCTCGGGGGCGTACTGGTTCGAGAAAAACAGCATTTCTTCCGGCGTGCGCAGCAGAATGGCCCGGCTTTCTTCCAGGGCCTGGGCCGCCACCGCCGCCCGGGGCAGCGTGGCCAGCTGACGCTGCACCTCGACCTTGGTGGCTTCGAGCACCGCCAGCGAGTCCGACAGCAGGATTACCTGGGAGTCGGGGCCGTGCTCGGCCTGGCTGAGCAGGTCGGCGGCCACGAAAGCGGGGTTGGCCGTCTCGTCGGCAATGACCAGCACTTCCGAAGGGCCCGCCGGCATGTCGATGGCCACGCCGTAGCGGGTGGCCAGCTGCTTGGCGGCCGTCACGTAGCGGTTGCCGGGGCCGAAAATCTTGTCGACGGCCGGCACCGACGCCGTGCCCCCGCTCAGGGCGGCCACGGCCTGGGCCCCGCCCGCCTTGATGATCGTCGTGATGCCCAGCAGCTGGGCCGTGAACAGAATGGTGGGGTTCACCGAGCCGTCGGCCTGGGGCGGCGTGCACAGCACCACCTCGGGGCACCCCGCCAGCCGGGCCGGTACGCCCAGCATCAGCAGGGTGCTGAACAGGGGCGCTGTGCCGCCGGGAATGTAGAGTCCCACGCGCTGCACGGGCACGGCCCGGCGCCAGCACAGCACCCCCGGCATGGTTTCCACCCGCTCCTCGGCGGGACGCTGCACTTCGTGGAAGCGGCGGATGTTGGCGTGGGCCTGACGAATGGCGGTTTGCAGCGCCGCCGGCACCTGGGCCGCGGCGGCCTCCAGCTCCTGGGGCGTCACGCGCAGGCCGGTGGCCCCCAGGTCGGCCCCGTCGAAGCGGTGGGCGTAGTCGAGCAGGGCCGCGTCGCCGCGCTGGCGCACGTCGGTGAAGATCTGCTCCACCCGCTGGGCCACCTCGTGGGCCTCGGCGGCGGCGGCCCGCTGCTGGAGCGCCGCCCATTCCGGCTGATTGGGATATTGAAAGATTTGCATCTGGTTGGGGTCTGGGAAACTTAGGGACCGGGCAGGTGGCGGGTGGGACTTGGGCGTTGCAGCGGCCTTACCTGGCAACCACTGCTCTGGGCTCCGACGCCCTCCCCGAAAACCACCTACGAAATCATCTTCTCGATTGGGAGCACCAGGATGCCTTCGGCACCCACGGCTTTGAGCTGGCCGGTGATGTGCCAGAAGTCGTCCTCGTTGACCACCGACTGCACCGACACCCAGCCCGTTTCGGCCAGGGGCGTCACGGTGGGCGACTTGATGCCGGGCAGCAGAGCCTTCACCGCGTCGAGGGCCGCTACGGGGGCGTTGAGCAGGATGTACTTGTTGCGGCGGGCCCGGCGCACGGCCTGCATCCGGAACTGTAGCTGGGCGAGCAGCTCCCGCTTTTCGGCGCTCAGGTTCTGGTTGGCAATCAGCACGGCCTCGGAGCGAAACACGGTTTCCACTTCGCGCAGGCCGTTGCCCAGCAGCGTGGACCCCGAGGACACGATGTCGCAGATGGCGTCGGCCAGGCCGATGCTGGGCGCAATTTCCACCGAGCCGCTGATGGTGTGCAGATTGGCCTGCACCCCTTCGCCGGCCAGGTAGCGGCCCAGGATTTCGGGGTACGAGGTAGCAATGTTTTTGCCCTGCAAATCGGCCACCGAGCGGTAGGGCTCGTTGCGGAGCACGGCCAGCGAGAGGCGGCACTTGCTGAAGCCCAGGGTTTCGACTTCCAGGCTCGGAAAGCCGGCTTCCACCAGCACGTTCTGGCCCACAATCCCTAAGTCGGCCACGCCGTCCTGCACGTAGCCGGGAATGTCGTCGTCGCGCAGGAACAGGATTTCGAGGGGGAAGTTGGTGGCTTCGGTTTTGAGCTTGTAGGTGCTGCTGACGAAGGAGATGCCGCACTCGCGGATGAGGTTGAGCGAGTCCTCGCTCAGGCGGCCCGACTTCTGAATGGCTAAACGAATCATGGAATTACCTAAAAAAAGCGCAGCGCGGCCCGGGGCAGGCTGGCGGTTGGGAAGAAGCTGGTTACGGGAAACAGGACCGTTGCGGCGGAAAAAGCGGCAAAAAGCGGTCGGGCCACCCTCTGGGGCGGCCGGGCTACCGGCTTAGCGGTGCGCCCAACGGGGACGATATGCTGCGTTCATTCCTCTACTAAGAGGAATGGTGGCCGTGCACATGATGGTGCGCCGCGCGCAGCCAGCCAGCGGCAACGCTCCCGGAGGGGGCGGCGGCTTGAGGGCGGGTGCGGAAAAGGGGCGCGACGAAGGTCATGGAGGCGAATTGCTGGGGCAAATGTACGAGCAGCGGAACGGGAACAAAATTTTACCGGGTAAAAAATCCTGAAAACCCGGACCTTTGCGGGCACGTTTTCTAGCCCACCGGGCTTTTGGCACCATTGTTTCGGGGTGCCGGCGCGGCGCGGACCTCCCGCCTAGCTTCGGCCTTACTTCCCTCCTATGCGCTTTATTCGCCTTTCTGCCCTGGTTTTCGCCGGCAGTGTTTCCCTTGGTTTTTTCACTGCCCCGCCGGCCCGGGCCCAAAGCCACGCCGAGCAGCAGCAGCTGGCCCTGCCCCAGGTAAGTCCCCACGCGGTGGTGCAGCAAACGGTGGGCCTGACCGAGGTGGTACTCGATTATCACTCGCCCAGCGTGCGCAACCGCGCCATCTGGGGCAGCCTCGTTCCCTACGACCAGGTGTGGCGGGCCGGGGCCAACGAGAATACCATCATTTCCTTTGCCGACCCGGTGGTGCTCAACGGCCAGGCCGTGCCGGCCGGACGCTATTCCTACTACGTGGTGCCCCACGAAAACCGGGACTGGGAAGTGGTGCTCAACCGCGTAACCACGCACTGGGGCGCCGAGGGCTACGACGCCAAGGACGACCAGCTCCGGCTGACGGCCTCGCCCGAATCGGCGGCCATGCACGAGAACCTGCTGTTCTGGTTTTCCGAACTCAAGCCCGCCAGTGCCCGCCTGAACCTGACTTGGGAAAAGCGCACCGTGAGCGTGCTGGTCGAGACGGACGTGCATACCAAGGTGCTGGCCACCATCGAGCAGACCATCGCCGCCCAGCCCCAGAACTGGCAGCTGCTGGCCCAGGCCGCCGACTACTTGGTGCAGAACAACCTCGAGTCGGAGCTGGCGCTGCGCTACATCAACGAGTCGATCCGGCTCAAGGAAGCCTACACCAACACCTGGATCAAGGCCCGGCTACTAGCTTCCAAGCAGGACTACGATACGGCCATCGTCTATGGCCGCAAGGCCATCAAGCTCGGCGAAAAGCAGGATACCAACTTCAAAACCCAGCTCCCCAACATGCGCCTGGCCCTGACCGAGTGGCAGAGCAAAGCCTATTAGGAGTTAGGTCTTCCATCTAAAAGAAGAGCCCCGCAACTGGATAGTTGCGGGGCATTACGCTTTTTAGCCTAGTCCCAGAATCTTATTTCCGGAAACCTGAGTTCCTGACTTCGGCCTAGAACCGGGCAATAACGCGCAGATTCACCACGCGCTGCGACAGGTAGTTGGGCACGGCGTAGGTGCGGCCATTCACGTCCTGCACGTAGCTGTAGCCCGCCACGTTGTTGGCCTCCAGCACGTTCAGGATTTCCAGACCCACCCACAGGCTTTCCAGCTGCCCAGGCCGGCGGCTGGCCTCGGGTCGGTTGCTGAGCAGCAGCACCTTGGAAAAGCCCAGATCCACGCGCTTGTAGGAGCGGGTCAGCTTGGTGGTGCCGCGCAGCTCCTGATTGCCGGGCGGGCTAAAGGGCAGGCCAGTACCGAAGACCAGGTTCACGTAGCCTTTCACCGTGGGGTTGTTGGGCAGTTGGTCCTGGAAGAACACCCCGAAGTTGAGGCGCTGGTCCGAGGGCCGGCGGATGTAGCCTTTCTCCGCGAAGCCGATGGAATCGTTCTGGGCGTTACGGGTGATGGTGTAGTCGCCAGCCACGTTTTCGCGCGTGGTCAGCACGCCCAGGCTAAACCAGGACTCGGAGCCCTTGACAAACTCCCCGCTCACCCGCGCGTCGAGGCCGGCGGCGTAGGCCGTGGCGTTGTTCTTGGCGAAGTAGCGCAGGCGCACGTTGTCGATGTCGTAGGGCACCACGTCGGTCAGGTACTTGTAGTACACTTCGGAGCTGAGCTTGAAGGGCCGCTCCCACTGGCGGAAGCGAAGCTCGGTGCCGGCAATCAGGTGCAGGGAGCGTTGGGCGCGCAGCTCGGGGTTGAGCGTGGCCTGCTGCATGAGCGCGCTCTGGGGCGTGGCCCGGGTGCCCCCGGCCTGGTTGCGCAGCTCCCGGTAAAACGGCGGCTGGTAATACACGCCCGTGGCCAGCTTAAACGACAGATCCGGGTTGCGGCGGGTCATAAACGAGTACTGCACCCGCGGACTCACCGTGAGCTGCCCGTTCGTGCTCCAGTAGTTGCCGCGCACCCCGTAGGTGAGCGTGCGCAAGGAATCAAGCTCCAGCGTGTGCTGCACGTAGCCCTGGGCGCGGTAGCTGGCTAAATCCAGGTCCGACACGAGACGGGTGCGGCGGTACTCGGGTACAAAGTCGGCCGAGTCCATGAAGCTATACTCGTTGAGCTGGTCCTCGATATGCTCGCGGCCGACTTTGAGGCCCCCGCGCACGGTGTGGCGCTGCCCCGGCGTCCAGCGGCCCCGGGCTTCGAGCGTGGCTACCCGGGCCAGCAGCGTGTTGCGCGAGTGGTCGAAGCGGGAGCCCACGTTGCGCTGGCGCACGGCCTTGTTGAAGTCGGGCGAGTTGGGGTCCCGGTTGATTTCGGCAAAGCTGTACTTGGCTTCCTCGTCGCGGTACTCCAGTTCCCGCGACACCATGGCGCTGCCCAACAGCTCGCCCTGCAGGTTGCGGGTGAAATTGTGCTTGAGGCTTAGCCCGCCCTGGTAGGTGTCGTACTGCATCCGCTCCCGGCCTTTGTAGGTGATAAAGAGGCGGGTAAACTGGGCCGTGGACGTGCTGAAGGTGGCCTCCCCGGATTCGGGCGTGAGGCGAAAGTCGTTGTGGGCAAAGCTGGTCAGCAAGCTCAGACTGGTCCGCTCCTTGTCATCCTGGGGGCCCAGCGCGGCGTTGACGTAGGCCTGCCCGTCGTAGAACGTGGGGTTGTAGCCGCCCTGCTGCTGCTTGAGGGAGCGGAGCACGTAAGTGGCGTTTTTGTAGCGGATGCCGGCCAGGTAGCTCACCCGCTTGTTAGGCGAGGTGGCTTCCACGTGCATGGTGCCGCCCACCAGGCTGCCCGTGGCCGAGGCCCCGAACTTGGCGGGCGTCTTGTAGTCGATGTTGAGCACCGAGGAAAGCTTGTCGCCGTACTTGGGCTGCCAGCCCCCGCTCGAAAACTCAATCTTGCTCACCAAGTCGGGATTCACGAAGCTCAGGCCCTCCTGCTGGGCGGCCGTAATCAGAAAAGGGCGGTACACCTCGATGCCGTTCACGTACACCAGGTTCTCGTCGTAGTTGCCCCCGCGCACCGAGTACGTGCTGCTCAGCTCGCTGTTGGACACCACCCCGGGCAGGGTTTTGAGAATCGCGTTGAAGTCGCCGAAGGCCGAGGGCAGCTCCTTGGCCGCGCGCGGGTCGATGCGGGTGATGCTGACCTGCTCGCCGGTGTTGGCCTCGTCGTTGCGCCCGCGAATGGTCACGTTGGTCAGCGCCCGGTTGTCGGCGGCCAGCGTCAGGGTCACGTCCGCGGGGCTGTCCAGGTTCAGGGGCTGGCGCACGGCTACGTAGCCCAGGCGGCGGGCTACCAGCACGGGCGCCCGGCCGCTGCCGGGCCGGGCCACGCTGAGCGAAAACCGGCCCCGGCTGTCGGTGTTGGTGCCGCCGGGTTGGCCTTCCACGCCCACGCCCACCAGCTCCAGGGGCTGGCCGGCGGCGTCGCGCACGGTGCCCGTGACCAGGACGCGGGCCACCTGCTGGGCCCGGGCAACGGGCAGGGAAAGCAGCAGTACAAACGCGGCCAGCCAGCCGGCGCGGCGGGCCCAGCAACTCAGGTAGCAACGCGGCATTAGCGGGATTCTTGGGCGGCGAGCGTGGCCGTTAGGTGGGCCCGCAGGTTGGCCAGGGTCAGCACTGGGTCAGCGGAGTTAAACACGAAGCTGCCGGCCACCAGCACGTCGGCACCGGCTTCCACCAGGGCCCCGGCGTTATCGAGGCTCACGCCCCCGTCGATTTCAATCAGGGCCTCCGAGCCGTTGTCGACCAAGAGCTCCTTGAGCTCGGCCACCTTGCGCAGGGTGTTGGGAATAAAAGACTGCCCGCCGAAGCCCGGATTCACCGACATCACGCACACCAGGTCCAGGTCGGCGGCGATGTCGGAAAGCACCGACACCGGGGTGTGTGGGTTCAGCGCCACCCCGGCCCGGCAGCCCAGGGCCTTGATCTGCTGAATCACGCGGTGCAGGTGTACGCAGGCCTCGTAGTGCACGGTAATATTAGCGGCGCCCGCGTCGCGGAACGCGGCTATGTAGTGCTGGGGCTCCTCAATCATCAGGTGCACGTCCAGCGGCTGCTGGGCGTGCCGGTGAATGGCCTGCAACACGGGAATGCCGAAAGAAATATTGGGCACGAAGCGGCCGTCCATAATGTCGCAGTGCAGCCAGTCGGCGGCGCTGGAAGCCAGGCGTTGGGTTTCGGATTGGAGGTTGCCAAAGTCGGCGGCAAGCAGCGAGGGAGCCAGCAGCGGGGCCATGCGTCGGGTCGGGTTCATAGGGCGAAGGTAACGCTTTGGCCGGCAGGTTTTGGTATGGCGTCCCCGGGAGTCCGCCGCCCTTTTTTCTGCCCCCCCGCCCCCTGCTGCCGGTTTCCGCCGGCCTAAGTCGCGCCGAAGGCTTACCGCTCGGCTACCGGCGGGGCCCGCCGCGAAAAAGCCCTTTGCCGCGGCGCAGCAAAGGGCTTGGTTCAAACTAGCAGGAGCGGCTTGCCCCGGGGCAGCAATTACTTCACTTCGGCGGGCTTTTTCCAGGCCTGCCAGTCGAGCTCCCCATTATCCTTGCGGCGCAGGAAATAGGTCTGGTCATCCTTCTGGGTTTTGCCAAACGTGACATCCCCGCGGCAGTCCAGGCACTTCACGGACGTGTACTTAAACTTGTCCTGCGCCAGGCGCGACGAGAGGTCCAGATTATCGGAGCCGCACAGTCCGCAGGCCTGCACGTCGGGAAAGCTGAGCCGGTCGTATTCGGCCACCACTTCGTGCAGATTAGGACCCTGCACGGTGAAGTGAAACTGGCGGCGGCCAATGCGCTTAGTAATCATGAGCTGCAACATACTGTCAACTTAGGGTAAAAAGGGGAAACAGGAAACAAGGGCGGTGTATTGCCCCATTCCCAACACTAATATGGTTGGAATTAGTGCGAAGTAAAACGAAAAAAGGGAGAAAATCAGCCGGCTGACCTTCCCCCTTTTTTGGCAAGCCTAATCAGCTCAGCAAAAGCCGCCTACAGCCGCACAAAGCGCACCGTTTGCTGGGTGCGGGCCGAGCCGACCACGCAGGTGTACATGCCCCGGGCCAGCGGGCCGGTGGGCAGGGCCACGTCGGCCGTACCGGCGGCGTTGAGCTGGAGCTCCCGCACGAGCGTACCGCGGGCGTCGAAGATGCGCACGTATAGCGCGGGGGCCATACGTAGCGCGGAGCTCAGGTGCAGGTGCAGCTCTTCCCCGCGGCTGGGGTTAGGGTACACGCCCAGGGGTTCGGCGGCGGCGGCCCCAGCCGAGGCCAGCGGGTTGTTGGGGTGGGCCAGGTTGTAGGCCGTCACGAAGCTGGGAATGCCGTAGCCCAGGGTATTATCGGGGCTGGTGGCCTGGGAGCCGGCGCTTTGCAGGTAGCGAATCACTTCCTGGACCTTAAGTGCGGGGCTCGACTGCCAGAAGCCGGTGGCCATGCCGGCCATGATCGGGCAGGCAAACGAGGTGCCGTTGCCGGTGCCCACCGCGCCCGAAGGATACACGATGGCCGCCGCCTGGCCCTGGGCCACCATGTTGGGCTTGATGCGGCCGTCGGCAGTGGGGCCGTAAGAACTGAACGAGGCGTGCTCGCGCTGGGCTGTGACGGCGCCCACGGTCAGCACCGAGTCGGCATCGGCGGGGGCCGTGATGTAGTGCCAGCCGGAGTTGCCTTCGTTGCCGGCGCTGTTGACGACTAGCATGCCCACCCGGGCGGCCGTTACGGCGGCGCGGGAAGCAATGGCCGTACGCCCGTTCATATCGGCGTAGGTGTAGTCCGTGGAGGGCGCGTCAAAGGTGTTGTAGCCCAGCGAGGAGCTGATAACATCTACCCCAGCCGAGTCGGCGTACTCGGCCGCCACGAGCCAGTTAGCTTCTTCCACGGGGTGCTCGGAGTTGATGTCCTCGGTGATAAACAGCCGGTACGTGGCCTTGGGCGCGGTACCCAGGTAGGTACCCGGCTGGTTGCCGGCCAGCGTGGAGAGGCAGAGCGTGCCGTGGTCGTTGCGCTGGTACACGTCGGCCGTCTTATCCACAAAGTTGAAGGTACTGGCAATGCGCTGCTCCTGAAACAGGGGCGCAAACACGGCCATCTGGTTGACCCCGGGGAAACCCGCGTCGAAGACGGCTACCTGCATGCCTTCCCCACGGAAGCCGGCGCTGTGCATGCTCACGGCCCCAATCATCTGAGCCTGCCCGAAGGCCGTCCCGTAATCAGCAGCCGAGGCCGGGCGCTGGGCGGGCGCAGTGGAGGTTTCCGGATCGGGGTGGCGGGGCGCGTTCTGGCCGCGGTTCAGCGTCTGGGCGCCCTGTACGCAGCTCAGCGTACGGATGGAGGCCAGCGTGGTGGAGTCGCAGGATACCACCGCGGCGTTAAACCAGCGGGACGTGTACCAGACCCGGACTCCTGCCACGGCTTTCACCTGGGCCACGTAGGCCGGGTTCACCGGCAGGTCGCGGGGCTTGAGGGCAATGCCCTGCCGGGTGCGGCGCGCCAGGGCCCGGGCCGACAGAAATGCCTGGGGCTGGCTCAGGCTGAAGGGCGTGCCGGCTTTGTTGGTGAAATAAATCAGGTGCTTGCGCACGGTGGCCGTGGCGCGCGGGGGCGGACCGGCCGTGGCCAGCGCGGGCGGGCTAGCTGCGGCGCTCAGGCCGGCCAGCAGCAGGAAGTGAGAAAAGCGCATGCGGGGGTTCGAAGGTAGAAGTTGGCGTACGGAAAGATACGGATTTGCCGGTGAGTTGGGCACCCCGCACCGGATTGGGACCTGGCCGGCGGCGCGGGGACAAAAAAAAGCAGCGCGGCCGGTAGCTGACCGGCCGCGCTGCGGGAATTACGTTTTAGCTTACTACAACCAGGGCGCTAGGGCGTGTTGCCTTTTTCAACCAGCACTTCGGTACGGACCCGCCCTTTGAAGATCTTGCCGGGCTCGGGGCTGCAGCCCGGGCCGCTGCAGTAGCCCAGGCGGCGGCGCACCCGGTACACCGGCCCGCTGCCCTGGGCGTACACCTGCCGGTACTTCGACTTCTCGTACAAGCCGTCGTCGACGCTGATATCGTCGATGTCTTCGGTCGTGACGGTGTGCTCGTAGTGAAAGCTCTGCCCGTTGGCCGAGGCCGTGAAGGGCTCCCCCACGCCCAGGTAGCGCCGGTTTTCGGTTCCCTGCACCGAGTCGGTCAGCGAGTTGTAGGCGTTCTTGTTCCAGGCCCGGTCCGCGCGCACGGGAAAAACCAGCTCCACGGTCCGGCGGTTGTTGCGGGTCAGCAGCAGCGTTTTCTCGCTGCCGCTGACCACCAGCACGCTGTCGTCGCGCCAGGGGTCGGTGGCCAGCACCCGCTTCGAGCGAATCACCCGGTAGGCGGGCTGCCCGCTGGCATCGGTGATGCGCTCGGCCAGCCGCTCCCGAAACTGATAGCGGCTCACCGGCTGCCGGGTGAAGTTCTCCCAGGTTGAGTCCGTGACGGCGTAAATCCGGTAGTCGCCCAACGCCAGCGGGTAGTAATCGGTGCCGGCTTCGGGCCCCGAAACGGATTCACTTTGGCAGCCGGCCGCGGCCAGGGCCAGCAGGCTGGCCCCGAGCACGCGCCGCGCCGGGCGGAGGGAACTGAACATAGAATAACGCTTAGCTTAAGGAGTAACGACCGTCGTGGCGAGGGAAGATACGGGAACTTCCCCGATTAGGTGGCGCTCAATCCAGCCCCCGCCGATAACGTCCTGCCCGTCGTAGAACACGGCAGCCTGCCCGGGCGTAACGGCGTGCACGGCTTCCTCGAAGTAGACGTGGATTTTGTCGCCGATCTGCTCCAGAAACGCCGGGGAGCCGTCGTGGTTGTAGCGGATCTTGGTGCGCGAAGGCACCAGGCCCATGCCTTCGAGCGAGGCAAACTTGCCCATGTTGAGCTTGCCGACCAGCGTGCGGGTGCTGGCCAGCTCGTCGAAGTTGCCGAGCACGACCTGGTTGGTTTCGGGCCGGATTTCGGTGACGTAAGCCGGGAAGCCCAGGGCAATGCCCAGGCCTTTGCGCTGCCCGATGGTGTAGAACGGGTAGCCCTCGTGGTGGCCAATGACCGTGCCGTCGCGCAGCACAAACTCGCCGCCGGCCACCCGGGCCTCGAGTCCTTCCACCCGCCGGCGCAGGAAGCCGCGGTAGTCGTTGTCGGGAATAAAGCAGATTTCGTAGCTCTCGGGCTTGTTCACCAGCTCCGTGAAGCCGCGGCGGCGGGCCTCGTCGTAAATCTCGGTTTTGCGCATGCCGCCCAGTGGAAACAGCGTGCGGGCCAGGCTCTCCTGCGAAACGCCCCAGAGCGCGTACGATTGGTCCTTGTGCTCGTCGAGGCCCTTGCTGACGACGTAGCGGCCGTTTTCGTGGCGCACGTTGGCGTAGTGACCGGTGGCAATAAACGCGCAGCCGAGCTGGTCGGCCCGGCGCAGCAGCGCGTCCCACTTGATGTGGGTGTTGCAGAGCACGCAGGGGTTGGGCGTGCGCCCGGCCAGGTACTCGGTGGTGAAGTTGTCGATGACGAAGTCGCCGAACTCGTCGCGGATGTCGATGATGTAGTGCGGGAAGCCCAGCTCCACGGCAATCTGGCGGGCGTCGTTGATGCTGTCGAGCGAGCAGCAGCCGGTTTCTTTCTTGGAGCCGCCCGCCGAGGCGTAGTCCCAGGTTTTCATGGTCATACCGACCACCTCGTAGCCCTGCTCGTGGAGCAGCACGGCCGCCACGGAAGAGTCAATCCCGCCGCTCATGGCGACCAGGACGCGTCCTTTTGATTCGGAAGTATTCATATTCATTGGTTGAAAGCCAAGCGTGCGGCCGAAAAGTTTCCGGCGCCCATTCCGCAAAGGTAACAACTCCGGCGCTAGGGCTGCTGCCGGCCCGTCTAAACCGGGCCGGTTGGGCCGGCGGACCGCTCCCGGGCGCAGGAACTTTATTTTCCGATAATTAAGCCTTAAAAACATTGGACTCATCCAAGGCAACGGTTTTATCCCGAATATTGCACCCGCTTACCGCCGAGTTTTTCCGCCCCGTTTCCTTCTGCCTGCTTTGCTATGTCTTTGATTACCCCGGTGCTGGTTCGCGGCATCAACAACCTGTCGGATGCCCGTTACTGCGCCGGCATGGGCGCCGATTACCTCACTTTCCGCCTCGACCCGGTGCTGCCGGAGTTTCTGCAGCCCGAAGCGGTGCAGGAGCTCAGCGGCTGGGTGGCGGGCGTGCAGCTCGTGGGCGAGTTTGACACGCTGCCGGTTGAGGAAATCAACGCCATTGCCCAGGCCTGCCGCCTCGACTACGTGCTGCTCCACCGCCGCCGCACGCCCGAGGAGCTGGCCCAGCTGCGCGTGCCGGCCCTGAAGCTCATCAAGTGGATTCCGGACATGCTGCTGGAAGACGTGGAAAAGCGCTTCCGCGACCAGCAGAATCAAGTAGCCGGTTTTCTGCTGGCCACCGCCCCGTCCGAGCCGCTGACCACGATGCAGCGCACCCAGCTCATTCAGCAGTGCCGCACCTATAAGATCTGGCTGGGCGTAGGCTTTGCTGCCCCGCTGAGCGTACGCCGCCTAGTGGAGGAAGTACAGCCCACGGGCATCGTGCTCGAGGGCGGGGAGGAAATCAAGCCCGGCCTGCGCGACTTCACGGAGCTGGAAGCCATTTTTGAGCAGCTGGAGGAAGAATAACTAGTCCGGCCGCCTTGGCACCGGCCCCCAATTAGCATAAAAAAAGGCGGCCCAGGTACGGGCCGCCTTTTTTACGAGTTCTGTGGCTAACTGCTGGTTGGGAGGTTAACTCAGCGTGCCCTGCAGGTACTTGATGGGAATGCCCTCAGCCCGGAAGCGGCGCTCGTAGTGGGTCTGGATGTCTTCGGCGTGGGGCAGCAGCTCAGGCGTAGCGTAGAGGTCCTTGGTATGGGCCAGCACCGTGGCGCCGGGTCGCTGCTGCACTACTTCCAGGGAATAGTCGAACAGGGCCTCGTCATCGGTTTTGAGGTGGACCAGGCCGCCGGGGCGCAGAATCTGCTGGTAGAGGTCCAGAAAGCGCGGAGCCGTCAGGCGGCGCTTGGCGTCGCCCAGGCGCGGCCGCGGGTCGGGAAACGTAATCCAGATTTCGGCCAGCTCGCCGGGGCCGAAGTGCTGGAGCAGGTCCAGGGCCCGCATGCGCACGAAGCCCACGTTGGTCAGCCCCAGCTCCTGGGCCCGGTGGCTGCCCTTCCAGATCCGGTCCCCCTTGATATCGAGGCCCAGGAAGTTACGGTCGGGGTAGCGCGCGGCCAGCCCCACGGTGTAGTCGCCCTTACCGCAGCCCACTTCCAGGGTGATGGGCCCGGGCTGGGCGAAAAACTCGGTTTGCCAGCGGCCGGCGAGCTGCTGAAAGTTGGCTTTGCCCGGCTCCACAATGTCCGGCCGCTCGGCGTTGCTGGCGAAGCGCTTCTGTTTTACTCGACTCATAGGGGTACTTTACGCGGAATATAACTCGGCCACTTCGGCCACCACAAAGGTACTGCCCCCGATGAAGACCACGTCATCGGCGGCGGCGGCGGCCCGGGCGGCGGCCACGGCGGCCCCCACCGGCCCGTACACGGTGCCGCGCAACCCGGCCGCCGCCGCCCGCTCCGCCAGCTCGGCCGCCGGCAAGGCCCGCGGAATGTCGGCCTGACAGAAGTAGTAGCGGGCATCGGCGGGCAGCAGGCCCAGCATCTTGGTCACGTCCTTGTCATTGACGGCGCCCAGCACGAAGTGGAGCTGCCGATACGGGAGCCGGGCCAGCTGGGCCGTCACAAACCGGATACCGGCCTCGTTATGGCCCGTGTCGCAGACGACCAGCGGACGACGGCCCAGGATGGTCCAGCGGCCGCGGAAGCCGGTCAGGCGGCCGACCTGCCCGAGGCCCGTGCGCACGGCGGCCTCCGGAATCACGAAGCCCTGGCGGCGCAGCTCGGCCAGCGTGGCCAGCACCCCGGCCACGTTCAGGCGCTGGTAGTCGCCGGCCAGGGCCAGCGCCACGGCGTCGAGCTCTGCCGCGCCCCGGATCTGCACGGTTTGGGTGGCGGCGTCGGGGGCGGCCTCCCCGACCGGCGTTACGCGGTAGTGCTGGTCGGCAAAGAGCAACGGGGCCCCGAGTTCCCGGGCCTTGTGCTCGAACACGGCGGCTATCTCGGGCTGGGTCTGGCTGATGACCACCGGCACGCCGGGCTTGATAATACCCGCTTTTTCGCCCGCAATTTCGGGCAGCGTGTCACCCAGCAGGTTCTGGTGGTCGTAGCTGATGTTGGTTATCAGCGACACGAGCGGGGTGATGATGTTGGTCGAGTCGAGCCGGCCGCCCAGCCCTACTTCCACAATGGCCACGTCGACCCGCTGCTCGGCGAAGTAGGAATACGCCAGCGCCACGCACATCTCGAAAAACGAGGGCTGCACCGGCGCAAACTGCGGCCACCACTTTTCCACCCACGCCACCAGATACTCCGGGGCCAGGTCCTGCCCGTTGACTTTGATGCGCTCGGTGAATTCGCGCAAATGCGGGGACGTGTAGAGCCCGACTTTGTAGCCAGCCGCCTGTAGCGTGGCCGCCAGCAAATTCGAGGAGCTACCCTTGCCGTTGGTGCCCGCTACGTGCACGGCCCGGAACTGCCGCTCCGGGTGGCCCAGCAGCGCAGCCAGCGCCTCAATGTTGCCCAGCCCCTTCTTGAACCCGGCTTCGCCCACCCGCTGAAACATGGGAAGCTGGGCGTAGAGAAAAGCGAGGGTTTCGGCGTAGGTCATGCGGCAGGAACGAGGGAAACAGGGTGTAAAAGTAATGCCGCCGGCCGGAAAACTCCGACCGACGGCTTACTGAACTTGAACGGCCGGCGCTTAGCGGACCGTAATCTTAAAGGTGTAGAAGCCCGTGGCGCCCCCAGCCGTGGAGCTGGTGCGGCGGAAGTCGGCGTTTTGCAGGGCATCCCGGCACACCTTTTCCTGGGCCGGCGACACGTTGCCCGACACTTTGGTCACGGCTTCCACTTCCCCGTCGGCGTTGATTTTGATTTTGAAGCGCACAAAGCCCGAGGAGTTGTCCAGGGCTGGGGCTTCGGGCTTGGTCACGAAGGCCCAGCCGCTCATTTCCAGCCCGCCCGAGCCGGGGCTGCTGCCCGAGCCCCCGCTGCCGGGCTGCCCGTAGAGAGCCTTGGCGTCGAGGGAGCCGTTGGGGTTGCCCTGGTCGCCGACGGCGCCGGCCCGGTCGCCATTGTTGTTGCCGGTGGCGTTGTTGCTGGAGCCGTTTTCGCCGTTGCCGCCCCCGTTGGCGCTGCCCTTGGGCGTGTAGAGCGTGCGGGGCTTTTCAACGGGCTTGGGCACTTCCTTCACCTCTTCCTTGCGCGGGGCAGCCTTCTCCACCGGCGGTACGCTCACCGGGCTTTCCTCGGCCTCGCTGGTCACGATTTTATCTTCCGCGGCCGGCGTCGGGTCGGGCGGCGTGGCTTCCTGCACGGGGCGCGGCGTGGGGTCGGGGGAGGAAGCGGGCGGGCGGCTGTCCTCGCGGTTCTGCGACTCGTTGGCCACGGCCTTGCTTTGAATGTCGCCGGAGCCAGCTTCATCCACGCCGTAGTTGAGTTCTACCCCGTCGCCGCCGAAGGCCACCAGCGGCGGGTCGGGGCCTTTGAAGACGGTAAACACAAAGGCCGCGGCCAGCAGCGCATGAATAGCCACCGTGCCAATTATCGCCTCGCGGCGGTGCTCTTCGCGGTAGTCTATGGGCATGACTCGTTGGTTTTTAGTTGGTGGTTTTTAGTTTTTGGCTTTGGCTATTCAGTCAACGTATTTGCCTTCGCTTGCGTGACCAAAACCAAAAACAAATTACCCAAAACCAGCCGAAAGCTTACTTGGCGGCGGCCTGCTGGGCCTGGGTAGCCATCACCATCTTCACCTTGAGGCGGTTGCCGATTTCGAGGATGTCGACCAGCTTCTGCACGTTCAGCGACGAGTCGACGCGCAGCACCACGGTGGGGCTGTCGAGGCCGGCAATGCGCTGGGCCAGGGCCGTTTCGAGGGTGGCAGCCGTCACGGGCTGACGGTCCAGAAAGTAGGCCCCGGCCGCATCCACCGACACGTTAATGGTCTGCTTCATGACGGCCTTGCCCGAGCGGGCATTGGGCAGCATGAGCTTAATCACGTTGGGGTTCACCATCGTCGACACAATCAAAAAGAACAGCATCAGAAAGAACATGATGTCGTTCATCGAGCTGGTCTCGACGTGCGAGGAAAGCTTACGGCGCCGGCTGAGGTCCATGGGGTGAGATGGTGAGATGGTGAGATGGTGAGTTTGATGTTCTGGTGGCATAAACCGCGCGGCTTGCGCCAGCGGCACGACAACTCACCAGTTCACTATCTCACCAGTTCACTACTAGTTGTCCTGAAGAATGTCCATGAACTCGATGGCCGAGTTTTCCATGCGGAACACGAGGCGCTCGACCATGATGCTGAGCCAGTGGTAGCCGATGTGGGCAATGATACCCACAATCAGGCCCGCGGCTGAGGTCACCATCTTGGTGTACAGACCACCCGAAATCTGGGCGATGCCAAAGTCGCCGGTGGCGCTGATGGCGTAGAAAATCTTGATTACGCCGATGATGGTACCCACGAAGCCCAGCATGGGCGCGATGCCGGCAATGATGCCCAGGATGCTGATGTTCTTCTCGAGGCGGGCAATTTCGATCTTGCCCACGTTTTCCACGCTGGCCTCAATGTCTTTGAGGGGTTGGCCGATGCGGCGGATACCTTTTTCCACCATGCGGGCCAGCGGCGACGGGTTTTGGGCGCAGAGCATCTTGGCCCCCTGCAAGTCCCCTTTCACCATCAGCCCGCGGATACCGGCCATAAAGGCGTCGGGGTTGACGGCGGCCCGGCGGATGGTGATGAAGCGCTCAATGATGATGTAGAGCGACACAAAAGAGAGAAAGAACAGCGGGAGCATGATCCAGCCGCCCTTCAGAATCAGGTCGAGCAGGGAAAGGTCGCCGGTGACCGTGGGGGCACCCGCGGCAACGGCGGTGGCGGCAGTATCGGTGGCGGTGGTAGCGGCGGTGGTAATCTGCAGCAGGAATGCGGTCATGCTAGTAATTGAGAACCCAAAGATCAGAACCTAAGTGCTTCCGCACCAGGGGCAATTGTTGCTGAGCCTGCGCCTTGCTGGCGAAGTCGACGGCCGAGAGGCGGTACTTGCGGCTGCCCGGGGCCGGCAGCACCACTTTGGCGTCCTTGTGGCCGTGGCGAACCAACGCCAGGCGACCTTTTTCGGCGTGGGCCAAGGTGGTGTAGGCGCCCACAATGATGTAGGAACGACCCGTACGGCTTTTAATTGTGGTCGGGCCGCCGGCCGGGGCCAGCGCCGGAGCGACTACGCCAGCCTTGGCTACCGGGGCTACTGACGCGGCCGGGGCGGCCTTGGTTGCAGCCGGCGTTACTACCGCCGCGGGTTTGCGCCCGGCCGTCTTCGCGGGCACCACAGCCTTGGCAGCGGCCGGAGCCACGGCCGCGGGAATCACGGTGGCCGCGGCGGGCGTCGACTCCGTCCAGTTGCTATTGGCCAGCGTGGCCTGCTGCCGGGCCAGGGTTGGCTGCTCGGCCGCGGAGGTCGTTTCGGTGACTTCCGCCGCCTGATTCAGATCTATTCTAAGACTTTCAGGCAGATACCCCAATTTCAAGGCGCCCTGGTAGTTAGCCGACAGAATCAAACCCGCAATAAGAGCAGTGGCCATTACTTTCAGAGTCTTGGCCAGGCGGCGCGAGCGGCGCACGGTGAGCAGCGGCGCGGCCGGCTGCCGGTCGCGGGCCAGCAGGGCGTCGGTGGCCCGGATGGGGCGCGAGACCAGCTCGGGCAGGCCGTAGCTGGCTGCCAGCAGGTTCTGGTGGCCGGTGTACTCAAAGTCGAGGCCGCGGCCCGCGGTGCGGCGGAAAATACCGATGCCGGGCAGCTCCGTGCGCTGGCCGGCTTCCAGTTCGGCCTGCAGCCCCAGCACGGCCTCGCGCACGAGCTGCCGGGCCTGGGTGGGCGACACCTGCAGGGTGGCGCTCAAGGCGTCCACCAGCAAGCCGTCGTTGCGGGTCAGCGACTGGTTGAAGGCTACGTGCTTGGCCGGCGGGGCCAGCGTGTGGCGCACGGGGTGAATCTGAGCCGGCGCATAGTCGGCAATCAGGCCGCCAAAGTCCGGAATGATAACGCAGTCGTGGTCCCGGAGCAGGGTGCGGATATGGTCGGAAAGCTGCATCAGGCGGCAAGAGTTACGAAAGGGTGAGCGTAGGAGTCGGCCCGGCAACGCGAAAGACCTTCCGAGCGGCCGGCCCCCTCCTGCCGGGCGGCAGAAAAGTGGGTTGCGGGCGACCAGAAGGCCTTGCGGGTACTAGGAAGCGGACAGATACGGCATCAACGCAATCAGGTTCTAGAAGTCGTAGGTGGCACCCGCCAGCACGTTGAGGCCCTTCACCGGATAGTTCAGGAACCGCTCGTACTTGCGGTTGAGCAGGTTATTGCCCGAAGCAAAGATGGACAGATTTTCCATAATACGGTAATCGGCGCGCAGGTTCAGGTCGATTACGGCGTCGGTGGCCTTCACCACGCCCACCAGCGGCCGGGGCAGCGGCTGGGTTACGTCGCGCTGATACTCGGTGCCAAAACTGCTGCTATAGGTGTAAAGCTCAGCGCCCAGCAGCAGCTTGCTGTACATGTTGTAGGTGGCAAACAGCGTGCTCTGGAAGGCCGGCCGGTGGTAGGCTTTGGCCAGGGAATGCACCTTGTAGCCGTTGTAGTCGGCCTTGAAGCCGATGCGGACCTGCTCGGCGGCGTTGTAGAGGATTTCGCCGTGCACGTTCACCAGCTGGGTGGCCTTCTTGTCATAGACGAGGTCAAACTTGGCTGAGTCCCGCGCCGAGTTGTTGTAGAAGTACAGGTTTCGGTCGTTGCTGAGCGTGACCTTGGCATTCACGCTCAGGGCCCGGGCCGGGGTGGCGTTGAAGCCGAAGTAAAGCGTGGGGCCGCGGTGGGTATCAGCCACGCGCTGGCGGGAAGCCAGCCACTGGTTTTCGGTGCTCAAATCGTAGAGCGTGACGCGCTGCAAGCCCCCGCCCAGGCCGGCGAAGGCCACGAATTTGTCTTCGGCCACGGTGTAGCCCACCCGGATGGCCGGGTAGACGTTGAACTGCTGGGCCCGGCGGATGGTGTCGCCGGTGTAGCCCAGCGTGGCGCCCACCGACAGGTGGAGCCGGTCCAGGGCCAGCTCGTAGGCGGGCGTGACCTGCACGAAAGGCCGGCTCACGGAGTAGGCCGAATCCTTCTGGGAGATGAACGACACGTCCCCGTTCACGCTCACCTTGCTGGTTTCGCTGAGCACGTAGGCCGACCGGAGCTCGGCGTGCACGTTGCTTTCGGTGGCCTTGAAGTTGTCTTTCCAATAGTTGAAGCCCAGGCCAAAATCGTACTGGAAGGCCGCGTCGGCGGCGCGGTTGCGGGCGTAGACCCGGGCCGCGGCCCGGGTGAAGACCTGCTTGAGCTTGTCGGTTTCGGGCGGCAGGCGCAGGGTGTTGCGGTTGTAGCCGTAGAAGTTGTACCGCTCCCGGCCCAGGTCGATTTTGGCCCCCAGCGTGGTGGCGCCGCTGTAGGTTTCGCCGTTCAGGCCCAGGCTGTTCTGGCTAAAGCCCGAGTTCTTCTTGTCGACGGGGCCGTTGGCGGAGGCCATGTGGCTGAAGTCGAGGCCGTAGGAAGCGGCGTCGGAGCGGGTATTGTGCAAATAGATTTTGCCGTAGGTCGTGCCGTAGTTGCCCAGGCCGGCCTTCACGTAGTTGCCGGTTTGCGGGGCCAGCTCCTCGGCCCGGATGGTGAGCACGCGCACCGAGGGGTTGAGCCGGTCGGCGGGCAGGCGGAAATCGGGGTACGTGTAGCTGACCTTGCCAGCCTGCTTGGTGGGCGGGTCGATGCGGATTTTCTCGAAGTTGCGCGTGGCCTCGGGCAGCTGGTTTACCCGCTCCTTGACGATTTCGATTTCGGCGTCTTCAATCTTGCCCCCGGTTTTGCCGGTGCGCTGGGCCTGGGCGGCCAGCGGCGCGGCGGCGGTCAGCAGTACGGCCAGGGCCAATGGTTGACGAAGGGTCATATGGTAGGGCTTAGGGTCTTGGGGCAGCGGCGGCTAGGCCAGGCAGCCCCCGGGACTTGCAGAGGTGAGGTAAAAAGGCTGTTCCGGCGACTATTCCTCGGCCGGCGTGGGCGTGGCCGAAGAATCGGCCGGGGCGGCCGGCTGGGTGGGCACCAGGGTGTTGGTAGCCGCCTTGCCCTTGGCCGGGGCTTTCGTGGTGGGCGTTTTGGTGGCCGGGGCCTTGGTTGGAGCTTTGGTCGGCGGGGTCTTGGTGCCGCCCGACGAGGAGCCGCCCCCGGCCGGGGCGTCGCCGGGCAGGGCGGCCAGGCGCTGCTTGGCCCCCTCAATGACTTCGGCCACCGGGAATTTGTTGTCGATGATGGAGTTCAGCGTAGCCCGGGCTTGGAAGATTTCGCCCTGGGCCTGGTAGATGTCGGCAATCAGCAAGAAGCCGCGGCCCTGCCAGAGCTCGTAGTTCGAGGAGTTGGTTTTGTAGGCCGCGTCCAGGGCTTCAGGGTACTTTTTCTGCTGAAACAGCACGTCGGCCAGCAGGTACTGGGCCTCGGCGCCGGTTTCGTCGGTGGCGGCGGCGGCCGTGGTCAGCTCGGGCACGGCCTGCTCGAAGTTGCCAGCCTTGTAGCTGGCCTTGGCCAGGTAGAGCGTGGCGGCGTTGGTGGCGTTGAGCGTGGCTCCGCTCAGGGCGCGCAGTTCCTCGGCCACCCGGCGGGTGGCGGCAAAGTCCCCGCTTTCGTAGTAGCTCTTCATCAGCCCGATGCTGGCCGTGGCCACTTCGCGCTTGTTCGACGACGACTCGCGCAGGCGCCCGTAGTACTTGATGGCCTCGGGGTAGTTCTTGTTGTCAAACTCGAGGTCGGCCACCCGGCCCACGGCCCGGTTCACGAACTCCGACTTACCCTCCGTCACCACGGCTTTCAGGCGGGGCAGGGCCTCGGCTTTCTTGCCGGTTTTCAGGTAGGCATCAGCCAAGAAGTAGCGGCCGTCGGCGGCCAGGGCGGTGCTGGGGTACTGCTTGAGGTAGGTTTCCAGGCGCGGAATGGCCTGGGCGTACTTCTCGGCCAGATACAAAGACTTGGCGGCCTCAAACTCCACGCTTTCGGTGGCTCCGCTTTCCGGGTTCTGCTGCTTGAACTGGGCCAGGTACTGGTCGAATTCCTCGGTTTTGCCCAGGGCCGTCAGGCTTTCCTGGAGGCTAAACAGGGCGCTATTGGCCGCCTTGGTGCGCGGAAACTGGGTCAGCACCTGCCGGAAGTCCGTGACGGCCTTCTCGTGCTGGTTGAGGTTGGCGTAGGCCACCCCGCGCTTCTGCAGGGCCTGCGGAATCAGGGCCGAGTTGGGCCGGTTGTCAATGAGCTTGGTAAAGCCCTCGACGGCGGGCTGGAAGTCGCCGGCCTCGAAGTCGAACTGGGCCTGCTGAAACACGGCCGCGTCGGCGTAGCGGGAGCTCGGGGCCGTCCGCAAGAGCGTAGCCAGGGTTTTGGTGGCCTCGTCGCGACGGCCGAGCAGCCCCAGGGTCACGCTTTTCTGGTAGTAGGCGTAGTCTTTGTCGGCGGCGTTGGCCTGAATCACCTTGTCGTAGAGGTCCAGGGCCTGCTGGTAGCTTTTGGCAATGTAGTAGGTGTCAGCCAGGCGCAGGGTCACATCGTAGTAGTTCGCGTCGGTGGGCTTGGCAATCTTGTCGTTCAGGTACGCCTGGAACTGGGTGCGGGCGCGGTCGTACTGCTGGGTGTTGTAGTAGGCGTAGCCCAGGCCGTAGCGGGCTTTCTGGTCGAAGTCGGTGTCGGCGGCGGCTCCGTCGCGGGCGGTGCGGGCGGCGGCGGTGTAGGCCGTAATGGCCTCGGGGTACTTCTGGCCCACGCTGTAGACCTCCCCTTTCAGCACCTGGGCCGCGGCGCGCAACGCGTCGTCCTGCGGGTACTTCAACGACTTGTCGAGCACCGGCAGCGCGTCGGAGTACTGGCCGTTGTTGTACAAAGTGGCGGCCTGCAGGTAAGCCACGCGCTGGTAAGTGGCGTTGAGCTTGGTGCTGCGGTCGTCGAGGCCGTCGAGGTAGCGCAGGGCCTGGGCGTAGTCCGACGAGTTGAGGAAGCTCTCGCTGAGAATGTCGTCGGCGGCGGCCCCGTTTTTGGAGCGCGGAAACCGCTTGTTGAAGTCCTTGAGCGTGGCAATAACCTCGGGCGTATTGCCGAGCTCGTAGTTGATCTGGGCGTACTTGAGCGTGGCGTTTTCAGTGATGTTCTTGTCGAAGCTGGCCTTGCGGGCCGCATCAAACGAATTCAGCGCCAGCTGCTTCTGACTGGTTTGCAGGTAGCTCAGCCCCAGGTGGTAGGCCGCGTTCTGCCCCAGTGAGTCACGCTGGGCAGCCACGCCCTTCAAGCTGCCGATGGCGCCCTTGAAGTCGCCCATCTTGTAGTTGGAGTAACCAATCTTGTACTGGACCTTGGGCTCGATTTTCTTGCGGCCAGCGGCGTACTGGTCAAAGTAGGCGGCGGCCTGCTTATAGTCCTGCTTCTGGTAGTAGGCGTCGCCGACCAGGAGCTGAATTTCGTCGGCCCCCTGGGGCGGCGGGGTTTGGGCCAGGGCCTTGGTGCCGTAGCCAATCAGGCCGTCGAAGTCGCCTTCCTTGTAGTAGATCTGGCTCATGATGGCCGGCACCACGGGCTTGTAGGCGTCGTTTTCCTCGGCCACGGCCAAATCCTGGCGGGCCCCGGGGTAGTCGCCGGCGCGGAAGGCCAGGTAGCCCGCGTAGTAGGAGCTGGCGTAGCGGTACTGGTGGTTGCCCTGCTTGTTGCGGTCGAAGAGCAGCTTGGCCTTGTCGAATTCCTTCTGGGCGAAGTAGCTGTAGCCGAGCTTGAACTCCGCCTCGGCCCGCTGGTCGTTGGAGAGGTTGTCGGCCCCCACGCGCTGGAGGTAGTCGATGCTCTTGGCGTAGTTTTTCTGGTCGAAGTAGAACTTGCCCAGCTCAAAAAACGCCACCGCGGCCTTGGGGTGGGCCGGGTTGGCCGCCGCAAAGGCCAGAATGCGGTCCTCGGCGTCGGGGTGAAACAGGTAGAGACCCGATACGGCGTAGTAGTACTCGGCCTCGATGGTCCGGTCGCGCAGCTCGCCGGTGCGGCGCTGGGTCAGGTCGAGGTAGCGCTGGAAGGACTGCTGGGCGGCGCCGTACTTGCCCCGGTCGAAGAGTTCGAGGCCTTCCTGAAAGTGCCGCTCGTCGGCGGCAAATACCTGCGTCTGCTGGGCGTGCGCGGCTAGCGGGGCCGCCGCGCTGAGCGTGGCCGCCAGCGCAATCCGGGGAAATATCTTCATTATGAGGCGTTACGGGGAGGGGGCCCGAGGGGCCCGATACTGGCCAAAAGTAGCGAAAAAAGCCGTTGGGTTGCGCTATGGGGCTTTTTGGTCAGTTGGCAGAACGTGAAGGAGTGAGTTTTGGTATGCTGGGTGGGTGTAGGCACTCAGGCCGTAGGCGTGTTGCGCATTGGGCGTATCTTATCGGAACGCAGTATGTGCTGCTTTCGGGAAAAGAAACATTGCGATTGTCAAATGACTGTACAGAAAGGCTTTTTACTCTCCGCTGCCTTCGCGGCGGCTACGCTTGTAACGCCATTTATCTGGCTGAAAATCGGCCCCGCAGGATACGCTTACTACGGCCCTAACGTGCCGGATATCTACATCTTCGGGGCCACCATCACGGGTAAGGACAGGAGCTTCGACGGGATAAATCTCGCTTATAAATCTCAGCTGGCTATCATCCTGTACTTCGTCGTGAGTAGCCTTTGTGCAGCCATCCGTATGCGCAGAAGAAGAGAAACCCTGATTTTAAATTATATCAATTTCGCCCTGCTGCTGCTGTTCCCTGTCTGGCTGTATTTGTACAGAGGCGGCGTAATATCCAACAGCGACGGCGCGGATTTAACTACCTATCCTCATGTTGGTCTCCTGTTCTACGCGCTGCTGGTTTTGCTAAACATTCGGATATCCCGGAAAATCACGGCATTAGCTGCTCTTCCTATCAGCCCAAGTATGTAGCGCGCGCATCAGAATGAGAGTTGATGTAATGACGCGGGGCACGCGAACTACAAAGTTCGCGCTACTGGTTGTGCTTGGTGCTCCCTACTCCGGCTCCGGGGCCTTGATGCGGGCGTCGAAGCTGAACTCCTCCCAAGCCTGAATGCGGATGCGCTTGAAGTCGGGGTGACGGGTGTGCAGGATGTAGTTGGCCTCCTGGGGCACGATGGACGAGGGCACCCGCAGCACGGCGGCCGTGCGGGCCTCGTACCAGGCGTCGCCCAGGGGCTGGCAAACGGCGTAGCTGCTGGCTTTTTCCCAGCCGGCGGGCAGCTGCTCGGCGGTTATTTCGGCAATGACCACGTCGTCGGGCACCTCGATGACTAAGACCCGAAACTGGCTGTTGAGACCCTCGCCGCTGCGGTGAACCACGTTTTCGAGGCAGGCCAGGGCCCGGGTGGCGGCGGTGTAGATGACAAACTTATCCTGGGTGTTCCAGCGGGCCCGGCGCCCGGAGGCGAACAGGTCGTCGGCGTACTTGGCCAGGCAAATGCGGTAAACGAGCATACGCAGCAGATATTCAGAGCTGAGAACCGAGCTAGTAGCGTGGAGAACTGCGCTACTGTCGGCTCCAATAAGTGGTCCTGCCCAGGTTCTAAGTTCTCGACTCTAAGCTCGCACGCCTAGGCCAGGTCACCGTAGGCAATCCGGCTGAGCTCCTCCTCCACCAGGTCGATGCCGCCACTGGTTTCGAGCAACGGCAGCGGCACTTCCCCGGCCAGGCCGTGGGCGGGTTTGCCGAGCCAGCGCAGAAAGGCGGGCGCGTCGCCGAATACCTCCACGCCGAGCTGGTAGAGGGCAATAATCTTGAGCGTTTTCTCGCTGCTGGCCGCGTTGAGCAGCTTTTTGTTCTGGGTGTAGCTGCGCAGCGTCTTGGTGGAAAGCTCGTAGATGGCCTCGAGCTGGCTGGCCTGGAGCTGGAAGGCCTCGGCGACTTCAAACGCCGTGGCGGCCGGCAGGCCTTTGCGCGCGGCCATGACCAGGGCGAAGGAGTCCTGGCCGGTGCGGCCCCAAGTGGCCCAGGTGCTGTGGGGCGCGGCAGCTTTAGGACGGATTGCGGTAGTTGCCATAGGAGCAGAAAGTGAAGTCAGCGAAGCTAGAGAAATATTTCCGATTAACGCAGAAATTTTTCCTTTGGTTTCGCTTTATCTTTCAGAGCGAGTAGTCAGGTCCGCTGGAGCCAGTTGGGTTGCGCGTCATTCAGAACGGAGCGCGGCGGCGGAAAAGGGCGTTGCTCAACGAATGGGGCGTTGCGGAGGCGAAGAGCTAGCCCCTTCGCGCGACTCAGGATGTCAGCTCGGGAAGGCCACCCGCACGAAAAAACTCACTACTTCATCCTCTCACCATCTCGCCACCTACCCGCCGCCCGCGCATCAGCCCCATATACACCAGCACCGACAGGGCGAAGCCCACGAACCAGGCGTAGTGGTAGAGCTGGACCAGGAAGGGCGCCACGGATTCTTTGGGCAGCACGCCGACGGCCACCAGGAAGCCGGGCACGCTGGGGGCCACGCCGACGACCAGCGCCACGATGGCGGCCGGGTTGAAGCCGTTGCCGTAGGTGTAGCGGCCCTGGTAGCTATACAGGTCGGGCACGTCGAGCTGCTGATGGCGCAGCAGGTAGTAGTCGGCAATCATGATGCCACCGATGGGACCCAGCAGGGCCGAGTAACCTACCAGCCAGGTGAAAATAAAGCCTGAGGGGTCGGCAATAAGCTTCCAGGGAAAGATCAGCAGGCCGATGACACCGGTGATGTAGCCCCCGGTTTTGAAGCTGATGCGTGCGGGTGAGAGGTTGGCAAAGTCGTTGGCAGGACTCACGATGTTGGCGGCAATGTTGGTGGCCAGCGTCGAGAGGGCCACGGCCAGCATGGCGAAGCTCACCAGCAGCTTGCTGTCGAAGCGGCCGGCCAGCACCACCGGGTCCCAGATGGTTTGGCCGTAGATGATAAACGTGGCCGAAGTCACGACCACGCCGATAAAGGAGAAGATGGTCATGGACGTGGGCAGCCCGATGGCCTGGCCCATGGCCTGGGCCCGCTGGCTGGTGGCGTAGCGGGTGAAGTCGGGAATATTCAACGACAAGGTGGCCCAGAAGCCCACCATACCGGTGAGAGCCGGGAAGAAATAGGCCCAGAATGCTCCCGACGAGGCGAACTTGGCCGGCTGAGCGAGAATCGGGCCCAGGCCGTGGCCGGCGGAAATAGCCCACCAGAGCAACGCCAGCGCGGCCACGGGCAGGAAAAATGCCTTGAACACGAGCAGCCGCTTGATGCTGTCGACGCCGAGGTAGACCACGTACATGTTGAGCACCCAGAACAGCACGAACGTGATGGCCGGGCCGGTTTGCAGGCCCCAGGCGGCGGGAAACACGGCCGGCAGCGTAGCTAGGCCGGGCAGCCAGAGCACGGCCATCTGGTAGAGGGCGTAGCCGCCAATCCAGGTCTGGATGCCAAACCAGCCGCAGGCAATAAAGGCCCGCAGCAGAGCCGGAATATTGGCCCCGAGCACCCCGAAGCTGGCCCGGGCAAAGACCGGAAACGGGATGCCGTACTTGGTGCCGGCCCGGCCGTTGAGGACCATGGGCACCAGCACGATGATGTTGCCGAGCAGAATCGTGAGCAAGGCCTGCCACCAGTTCATGCCCCCTTCAATGAGCGAGCTGGCCAGCATGTAGGTCGGGATGCACAGGCTCATACTGATCCAGAGGGCGGCGTAGTTGGCGGTGGTCCAGCTGCGCGCCGACCAGGGCACGGGGGCCAGATCGGGGCTGGTCAGGCCGGGGGCGGCAGCTTCGGCGGCGGTAAGGGGCAGGTCGTGGATGGTTTCCATCGGGGGCAGGTAACGAACTGAACGTGAATGGCGGCGGGGAATGTAGAAAGATGCGCGGGTATTTCCGCGCTTACCCCACCCGATTGTCGCCGGGCGGGGTAAGCGCCGGCCGGCGCGGGCCCGCGCCAGCGGGGCAGCCCTGCCGCTGAGCCAGCGCCGCCGCCCCGTGCAGAGGCACAAAAAAGACCAGCCGGCGGCTGGTCTTTTTTAAAGCGGAGCGGCGGGCCCCGCTACAGGGCATACAACTCCCGGATGGCCTGCGCCAGGGTGGCCGGGGGGCGGCCCAGCGCAGCTTCCAGGTCGGGGCTGACGTGGGCTTCCTGGCCGTTTTTGATGTCGGTCAGAAAGCCGATGGTGCGCTCAATGGCCGGGGCCGGTACTCCGCGCGCCTGCATGCCGGCCGCGAAGTCCGCCACCGGCACGGGTGAATACGTGACCGGGCGCCCCGCGGCGGCGGTCAGGGCGGCGGCGACATCGGCAAAGGAATAGGCCGTGCCGCCGGTGAAGTGATAGGTGCGGTTGTCGCCGGGGGCGGCCAGCAGCACGTTGGCCATGGCCTCGCCCATTTCGCGGCGCAGGGCGTAGGCCACCCGGCCCGCGCCCGCCGGCAGGCTGATGCCCGTTTCCACCACGTGGGGCCCCGTAAACAGCGGCAGGGTGTCCATGTAGAGGATGTTGCGGAAAATAACGTGGGGCAGCCCGCTCGCCCGCAGGTAGTCCTCGGTTTGAAAATGGCGCACCATCAGCTCGTTGGCCAGCGTGGTCGGGTTGTGCAGGGCCCGGCTGGTGTAGGCCAGGCGGCGGACGCCGGCCCGTTTGGCGGCGTCAATTACGTTCTGGTGCTGCTGCAGCCCATCGGCCTCCCCGCCCCCGGAGATGAGCAGCACCGTGTCGATACCCAGCAGGGCGCGGTCCAGGGAGGCCGGGTCGCCGTAGCTGCCCACGCGGATGCTGACGCCCCGGGTTTGGAGCGGGGCGGCTTTGGCTTCGTCGCGCACCAGCGCGGCCACTTCAGTTGCGGCAGTTTTCTGCAGGAGCGTGTGCAGCACGGCCGCGCCGAGGTGGCCGGTAGCTCCAGTTATCAAGATCATCAGCGAAGGGAATAAGTAGTGAGCAGGGGCGCAACTCCTGGTTGCCAGGCAAAGGTCCGCCCGAACCCACCACGCCGAAATGGCCGAATGGCGGCAAGCTGTGGCCCAAAGGCGGCAAAGCAGGTCAGCCCGCCAGGCGGTAGGCCGTGGGCGAAACCCCGGTGCAGTTCTTGAAAAACCGGCTGAAGGCGAACTGGTCGGCAAACTCCAGGGTGGCCGCCACCTGGTTGATGGTCAGGGCCGGATCTTGCAGCAGGGCCTTGGCTTCGAGCACCACGGTTTCGGCTATCCACTCCCGGGCGGTGCGGCCGGTGGCGGCTTTCACCTGCTCCGTGAGGTGCTTGGGCGTCACGCAGAGCGCCGCGGCGTAAAACGCCACGCTGCGCACGGCCGCGCCGTGGGTCTGCAGGAGCCCGCGGAAGGCGGCGGCCAGCTGCTGACGGCGGGCGCCCCCGGCCGGCGCCGTCAGCGGCTGCCGGCCGGCGTAGAGGGCGCCCAGCTCGAAGAGCAGGCTCAGGAGAATACTCTGCAGGATGTTGGTCCGCTGCGCGTTGGGGGTGTGGTACTTCTGCTGCAAAAAGCGAAACGACGCGGCAATGTTGGCCGCCTCGGGCGCCGAAAGCGGCAGCACGGGCGCGGTGGGCGCCACCAGAAAACCCAGCCGGCCCGTCGCCGCGTTGTTGGCCGTAATAAACTCCCGGGTGAAAAATACCGACAGCGTTTCGTAGTCGGCGCTCAGGTGGGTCCACTGCTTGATAACGTCGGGGGTAGCCAGGACCAGGCAGCCGGGCGTCACGGCGTAAGGGTGCAGATTGATGGTGAGCTGGGCCGCGCCGCGCAGACACAGGCTGATTTTGTAATAGTTGCCGCGGTAGGGCCGGTGCAGCGGAATCCGGGGCGGGCCGCCGGTGGCGTAGTCGGGAAAGAACACCTGCGCGGCGGTGGGGTCGCCGCTGGCAAAGGCCCGCAGCTCGTAGGTGGGAATACGTTCGGTCATGACTAGCAAGGGGCCACCCGGCCCGGTGGGGAAACAACCGGGCCGGGCGCCGAAAGTAACCACCGACCGGCAGACTTGCCGGATCGGAGCGGGCCGCAACCAGAGCAGCAAGTACGGAGTGCGGGAAACTGGGCTGAAATCCCATCTTTACGGCCTCGCGCCCACTTCCAACTCCCCCTACGCCATGCTCCGTCATTTTCCGGTCCTGCCAGCGCTGCTGCTCGGCCTCAGCCTGAGTGCCCGCAGCCAAAGCCTCGCCCCCGCGGCGGCCCCCTTCAGCCCCGTCGACTGGGTGAATCCGCTGGTGGGCACTGATTCCAAGCCCAGTTTGTCGAACGGCAACACCTACCCCGCCATTGCCCGGCCCTGGGGCATGAACTGCTGGCTGCCGCAAACGGGCAAGATGGGCTCGGGCTGGGCCTACCAGTACGCGGCCGACAAAATCCGGGGCTTCAAGCAAACCCATCAGCCCTCGCCCTGGATGAACGACTACGGGCAGTTTGCCCTGATGCCGATTACGGGCAAGGTGCGCTTCGAGGAAGACGAGCGGGCCAGCTGGTTTTCCCACAAGGCCGAGGAGGCCCGCCCCTACTACTACCGGGTGTACCTGGCCGACCACGACGTGACGACGGAAATCACCCCCACCGAGCGGGCCGCCCGTTTCCGCTTCACCTTCCCGCGCACCGACAGCGCCTACGTAGTGCTCGACGCGCTGGACAAAGGCTCCCACGTGCAGCTGCTGCCCGCCCGGCGGCGCATCGTCGGCTACACCACCCGCAACAGCGGGGGCGTGCCGGCGGACTTTAAGAGCTACTTCATCCTGGAGTTCGACCACGACTTCACCTTCACCAGCATCTACCAGGACAAGAAGCTCGACGCGGCCCTGCTCGAAGCCACGGCCAACCATACCGGCGCCGTGGTGGGCTTCCGTACCCGCCGGGGCGAGCAGGTGAACGTGCGGGTGGCCTCCTCCTTTATCAGCCCCGAGCAGGCCGAGCTGAACCTGAACGAAATCGGCCAGGACGACTTCGAAACGGTGCAGCAGAAGGGCCGCGCGGCCTGGAACGAGCAACTCGGCCGCATCCAGGTGGAAGGCGGCTCCGACGAGCAGCGGCGCACGTTCTACTCCTGCCTGTACCGCTCCCTGCTGTTTCCGCGCAAGTTCTACGAGGTGAATGCCCAGGGCCAGGTGGTGCACTACAGCCCCTACAACGGGCAGACGCGGCCGGGCTACCTCTACACCGATACCGGCTTCTGGGACACGTTCCGGGCCCTGTTTCCCTTCCTGAACCTGCTGTATCCGGAGGTCAACCAGCAGGTGCAGGCCGGCCTGGTCAACGCCTATACGGAAGGCGGCTGGCTGCCGGAATGGGGCAGCCCGGGCTACCGCGACATTATGGTGGGCAACAACTCGGCCTCGGTGGTGGCCGACGCCTACGTAAAAGGCGGCCGGGGCTACGACATCCAGACCTTGTATCAGGCCCTGCTGCACGGGGCCAACAACGCCGGCCCCGTGTCGGCCGTGGGACGCTACGGGGTGCAGTACTACAACAAGCTTGGCTACGTGCCTTACGACGTGAAAATCGACGAAAGCGCGGCCCGCACCCTGGAATACGCCTACGACGACTTCGCCATTTATCAGCTGGCCAAAGCCCTGAACCGGCCCAAGAAGGAAATCAACCTTTACGCCCAACGCAGCCAGAACTACCGCAAGCTCTTCGACAAGCAAACCGGGCTGATGCGGGGCCGCAACCAGGACGGCTCGTTTCAGACCCCGTTCAACCCCTTCAAGTGGGGCGGCGCCTTTACCGAGGGCAACAGCTGGCACTACACCTGGTCGGTGTTTCACGACGTGCAGGGGCTGATGGACCTCATGGGCGGCCCGAAGCCCTTCACGGCGGCCCTAGACACGGTCTTTACCCTGCCCCCGGTGTTCGACGCGTCGTACTACGGCTCGGTGATTCACGAAATCAAGGAGATGCAGATTGCCGGCATGGGCAACTACGCCCACGGCAACCAGCCCATCCAGCACATGATTTACCTCTACAACTACGCCGCCCAGCCCTGGAAAGCGCAGTACTGGGTGCGCGAAACCCTGAACCGCCTCTACCTGCCCACCCCCGACGGCTACTGCGGCGACGAGGACAACGGGCAGACCTCGGCCTGGTACGTGTTTTCGGCCCTGGGCTTCTACCCCGTCTGCCCCGCCTCCGACCAGTACGTGCTCGGCGCCCCGCTCTTCCCCAAGGCCACCCTGCACCTGCCCAACGGCAAGGACGTGGTGCTCAACGCCCCGCTGAACAGCGCCCAAAACCGCTACATCCGCACGCTCACCCTCAACGGCCAGCCCTACGAGCACAACTGGCTCAGCCACGAGGCCTTGCTCCAAGGCGCCACCCTCGACTTCGACATGGCCGCCGAGCCCAATAAGGCCCGCGGAGTTAAGCCCGAGGATGCCCCGTTTTCCTTTTCTAAACCAGTGAGGCGGTAAAACGATGTAGAGACGCCTACTTGCGTCTCGGCGTCAGCACGACCGGCACCGCCTACCAACGGGCTCTACCGATTGAGACGCAAGTAGGCGTCGCTACACCCTTTCCGGCCGTATCTTGCGGGGCTGTATGAACGACCCGGAAATCCGCGCCCTGCTTTACCCGCTGCTCCAGGGCGGCGTGCACATCGATGAGCTGCCCACCGGCACCACCCGCGCCGACGTGGTGCATATCACCCCGGCCTTTATGCACGGCTACGAGGTGAAGGGCGACGGCGACACGCTCCAGCGCGTGACCAACCAGCTGCGCTGCTACGGGGAGGTCTACGACCTGGTCACCTTCGTCGTGACCGAGAAGCACGTGGCCAAGCTGCTGCCGTTGCTGCCGGCCTGGGTGGGCGTGCTGGTGGCCTCGGCCGAAGGACTGCGCGAGCATCGGCCGGCCGGCTACAACGCCACCGTGGAGCCCGCCGCCCTGGCCAGCCTGCTGCTGCTCGACGAAGTCAAGCAGTTTCTGCTGGCCCGGGGCCTGACGGGCGTCAGCACCCTGCGCCGGCGCGAGGTGCTGCACTTTCTGCGCCACACCCACACCGTGCCCCTGTCCCACCTGGCCCAGTTCGTGCGCGACCAGCTCACCCTGCGCCTGCCCGCCCGGCTGCTGCACCGGGCCGAGCGCAAGGCCGAGCGGATGGCCCGCCCGGCCCGGCCCAAGCCCCACCGGCCCAGGAAGCGCAAAGCCCCGAAGAAGAAGAAGCCGGCCCGGGTCAAGGCTAAAAAGAAGCCGGTGTAGCTACTGAACGTCCTGCAGAGGCGCAGCCGAAGCATCCCGCGTGGGGTCGTCGGCTTGGCACTCCAACATCAGCACGCGAGATTCCTCGGCAAGCTCGGAATGACGTTCTGATTATTCTCTCCCGCTCAAAACCCCAGCACGAGCTGCCGGCCGGGTTCCTCCTCACCTTCCAGCGTCGAAACCGTGACGCCGAGCAGGCGCACGCCCTTTTCCAAAGGTACCTGGGTGCGCAGCAGATCCAGGGCGGCCTGCACCAAGGCCTCCAGCGTAGGCACCGGCGCGAAGCCCGTGCGGCTGCGGGTGATTTGCTGGAAGTCGGCGTACTTGACCTTGACCGTCACGGTGCGCCCCCGGGCCCCGGTCCGCGCGCACACTTTCCAGACCGAATCGGCCAGGGGCAGCAAGGCCGTGCCCAGCTCGCTGAGCGTGGTCAGGTCGTGCTCGAAGGTGGTTTCCGAGCCGATAGACTTGCGCACCCGGTTGGGCTGCACCGGGCGGTGGTCTTCGGCCCGGGCAATGGCGTAGTAGTACGAGCCGGCCTTGCCAAAGTGCTGGCGCAACAAGGCCTCGGTCTGCTGGCGTAAATCCAGGCCCGTGAAGATGCCCAAGCCATTCAGGCGCGCCGCGGTGGCCGGGCCGATACCGTGAAACTGCCCCACGGCTAGGGTTTCCACGAAGGCCAGGCCCTGGTGGGGCCGGATGACGTACTGCCCGTTGGGCTTGCGGTAGTCGGAGGCCAGCTTAGCCAGAAACTTATTGTAGGAAATGCCCGCCGAGGCGTACAGCTGGGTTTCCTGGAAGATCCGGGCCCGGATTTCCCGCGCCAGCTCGGTCGCCGTGAGCGGACTCGGGCTATGGGTAACGTCCAGGTAGGCTTCGTCCTACGACAGGGGCTCGACCAAATCGGTATACTCGGCGAAGATGGCCCGAATCTGCTGGGACACGGCCTTGTAGACCTCGAAGCGGGGCTTCACGAACACCAGCTCCGGGCACTTGCGCCGGGCCAGCGCCGACGACATGGCCGAGCGCACCCCAAACTGCCGGGCTTCGTAGCTGGCTGCCGCCACCACGCCCCGCTCCCGGCTCCCCCCCACGGCCACGGGCCGCCCGCGCAGCTCGGGGTTGTCGCGCTGCTCCACGGAGGCGTAGAAGGCGTCCATGTCGAGGTGAATGATTTTGCGCGGCGGGGTTTCCAACTACACTGAGTTACGAAGAGCCGTCATACCGGGCGTGCTGGGGAATGACGGTCTGACGGGTCCTTTTTATCAGTTACTACCCCGCAATGGCGCTCAGCGGCACGGGGTGCAGGATCAAAAACACCAGCTCGCGCAGGATTTCGCCGTCGGTCATCGAGCCGCTTTCCACGCCCTTGCTCTGCAAATCGGCGCGGCGGATGAGGTGGATGATGGCCCGGGTGCGGCCGAAGTCGTAGACGCGCATGCCCAGCGCGTAGTCCTTCTGGGCGAAGGAGTTCATGATGCCCAGCTTCTTGAAGTCGGCGTCGGAGGGGTTGCCGTGCTGGTGGAGCACGAGCAGCTTGGTGAAAAAGCCGAACAGCAGGGTCAGGTTCGGGATGAGCGGGTTGGCCTTGGGGTTGGCCTCGAAGTAGGTCAGAATGCGGTTGGCCTTGAGCACGTCGCGCTGAATGAGGGCTTTTTGCAGCTCGAAGATGTTGTACTCCTTGCTGATGCCCACCATGCGCTGCACCAGGTCCTCGTCGATGCTGTGGCCGGGCAGCACGTTGAGCAGAAGCTTGTCGATTTCGTTGGTGAGCCGGCCCAAATCGGTACCGATGTACTCGGCCAGCATGGCCGTGGCCTGCCCGCCGATGCTCTGCTGCCGGCTGCGCACGTACCCCGCAATAAAGGCCGGCACCTGGTTATCGTACACCTTCTTGCTGGTCAGCACCGCGGCCTTTTCGCCCACGAGCTTGCCGAGCTTCTTGCGGGCGTCCAGGGTTTTGTGCTTGTAGCAGAACACCAGCACGGTGCTCTGGAGCGGATTTTTGAGGTAAGCCTCCAGAAACGGCCAGCTTTTCTCGGCTTCCAGGTCGGCCACGGCCTGGGCTTCTTTGACAATCACCACCGACCGTTCGGCCATCATTGGGAAGCGCTTGGCCTGACCCAGAATCGTGGCCACGTCGGCATCCTTGCCGTAGAGCACCACTTGGTTGAAGCCCCGCTCGTGCTCGGGCAGCACGCTTTGCTCGAGCTGGTTGGCCACCAAATCGATGTAGTAAGGCTCTTCGCCCTGCAGAAAGTACACGGGCTGAAACTGCCGCTGCTGAATCTGCTTGAGAAGGTCGTCGGGGCTGAAAGTAGGCATCGGGAGCAAGGAAACGAAAAACACAACCCGCCGCCGGCTTCTAAGCGGCCATCTTTGGGGGCGAAGTCAAAGTTACTGCTCCCTGCCCTTACCTTTGCCACTTCCCGCAAAAAGGAGCCCGCGCCGCCGGCTTATCTTGCCGCGGATTCTCTTTTTCCCGACTTCCCGACTCACGTACGCTCTATGAACCTGATTGACGAACTCCGCTGGCGGGGCATGTTTCACGACATGATGCCCGGCACCGAGGAACACCTGCTGAAGAACGCACCCATCACCGGCTACATCGGCTTCGACCCCACCGCGCCCTCCCTGCACATCGGCAACCTGGCCACCATCATGCTGCTGGTGCACCTGCAGCGCGCCGGCCACCGGCCCCTGGCCCTGGTGGGCGGCGCCACCGGCATGATTGGTGACCCCTCGGGCAAGTCGGCGGAGCGCAACCTGCTCGACGAAACGGCCCTGCGCCGCAACCAGGCCGGGATTCAGGCCCAGCTCGAGAAGTTTCTCGACTTCACCCCCGGCCCCACCGGCGCGCAGGTCGTCAACAACTACGACTGGTTCAAGGACTTCGGCTTCCTGCAGTTTCTGCGCGAGGTGGGCAAGCACCTGACCGTAAACTACATGATGGCCAAGGACTCGGTGAAGCGCCGCATCAGCGGCAACGAGGACTCCGGGGCCGAGGGCATCAGCTACACCGAGTTCAGCTACCAGCTGCTGCAGGGCTACGACTTCTTCCACTTATATAAGGAACTCGGCACCACCCTGCAGATGGGCGCCTCGGACCAGTGGGGCAACATCACCACCGGCACCGAGCTGATCCGGCGCATGTCGGGCGGCGAGGGCAAGGCCTACGCCCTCACCGGCCAGCTCATCACCAAGGCCGACGGCACCAAGTACGGCAAGAGCGAAACCGGCACCGTCTGGCTCGACCCGACGATGACCTCGCCCTACCAGTTCTACCAGTTCTTCCTGGGCGCCGCCGACGAGGACGCCCCGCGCCTGATTCGGGTGTTCACCCTGCTGTCTCAGGCTGAAATCGAGGCCCTGGAAGCTGAGCACGCCCAGGCCCCGCACCTGCGCACCCTGCAAAAGGCCCTGGCCAAGGACGTCACCATCCGGGTGCACTCGGCCGAAGCCTTCGAAGGCGCCCTGGCCGCCTCCCAGGTGCTGTTCGGGGGCGGCGACCTGGCCTCCCTGCCCGAAGCCACCCTGCTCGACGTGTTTGCCGGCGTGCCCCAGGTGGAAGTCAGCCGCGCTGAGCTGGCCGACCTCGACGCGCTGACACTGCTGAGCACGGCCACCGGCGGGGTTATCTTCGCCAGCAAGGGTGAGGCCCGCAAAATGGTGCAGAACAACGGCGTGAAGCTCAACCGCCAGAAAGTAACCCTCGACCAGTCGGCCACGGCCGTGCCCGCCCTGCTCGATAAGTACCTGGTGGCCCAGAAGGGCAAAAGCTACTTTCTGATCAAGCTGGTTTAGGCCCCGGACTTACCCAGCGCCTTAAATAGACCGCAAATAAAAAGGCCCCGCCAGTTGGCGGGGCCTTTTTGGTGGTCCGCAGAATCCGCGGCTGCCGAAGCGGCCGGCGGAATCCGGGGGCCAAACTACTTCTTCTTGGCTGGAGCAGCTTTCTTGGCAGCGGCAGGAGCAGCGGCCTTTTTGGCTGGAGCAGCCTTGGCAGCACCGGCAGCAGGAGCGGCGCTGTTCTTGGTGTTCTGAACTTCGGTGCGGATGCTCTGCGCCATGTTCTTCAGCTCCTGCATGCCTTTACGCACGCGGGTACCAGCGGCCGAGTTCTGCTTGTCATAGAACTTCTCGAAGTCGCCTTCCAGTGCCATTACGAGGTCTTTCAGTTTGCCAAAGTTGTTCATTGGGGAGGGTTGATTGGTGTGGATTAATGTTTTTGAACGGCCCTAATATACAGGGATTTCAAATACAAGCAATAGTTCGACTTTTTTTCTAAAAGCCCTTTCCCCGCCTCTAAAGGCATTTTTCACCCCCAAACCACCCTCTACGGCGGAGCTTAACCCCTATCCATATCTTGGAATAGCACAAAAAAGCGGCCGACCTCCGCAGGAGAAGCCGGCCGCTTTTGGCTGAGTAGCGCAAAAACCGCTCTGATTACGCGCTAACCGTATTTTTAGAGTAAAGCCCCTTATCGAGCTTCTCGGCCACGGCCTCGAAAGCGGTAATTGTCTCGCGCACGTCTTCGAGCGTATGCACGGCCGTCGGAATCAGGCGGAGCATAATCACGCCCTTGGGCACGACCGGATAGACCACGATAGAGCAGAAAATACCGTGATTTTCGCGCAAATCGAAGGTTATTTGGGTAGCGTCGGGAATTTCACCGTTCAGGAACACCGGCGTTACCGGCGACTTGGTGGTGCCCAGGTTGAAGCCTTTTTCGCGCAAACCGCTCTGCAGGGCGCGCACCACGGTCCAGAGGTTGTCTTTGAGCTCGGGCTTGGTGCGCAGCAGCTCCAGGCGCTTCAAAGCGCCCACCACGAGCGGCATGGGCAGGCTTTTGGCGAAAATCTGGCTCCGCATGTTGTAGCGCAAATATTCAATTACGCTCTCCGGGCCCGCCACGAAGGCTCCGATGCTGGCCATGGACTTGGCAAACGTCGAAAAATAAAGGTCAATACCATCCTGAATGCCCTGTTCTTCGCCCGTTCCGGCGCCCGTAGCGCCCATCGTGCCGAAGCCGTGCGCGTCATCCACGAACAGGCGGAAGCTGAATTTCTCCTTCAGCGCCAGCACGCCCTTCAGGTCGCCCTGGTTGCCCGACATGCCGAACACGCCCTCGGTGATGACCAGAATACCGCCGCCGGTTTCGTTGGTCATGCGCGTGGCGCGCTCCAGCTGCTTTTCCAGGCTGGCCATGTCGTTGTGGGTATACACGAAGCGCTTGCCGGCGTGCAGGCGCACGCCGTCGATGATGCAGGCGTGCGACTCGGCGTCGTACACAATCACGTCGTGGCGGCCCACCAGCGCGTCGATGATGGACACTACGCCCTGGTAGCCGAAGTTGAGCAGCAGGCAGTCGGGCTTCATCACGAACTCGGCCAGCTCATTTTCCAGCTGCTCGTGCAGGTTGGAGTTGCCGCTCATGATGCGCGCGCCCATGGGCAGGCCCATGCCGTACTCGGTGGCGCCGTCGATATCAGCCTGCCGCACCTCGGGGTGGTTGGCCAGGCCCAGGTAGTTGTTCAAACTCCAGGTGAGGACCTCTTTGCCGCGGAAAATCATGCGGGGCTTGATTTCGCCTTCCAGCTTGGGGAAGGTGAAGTAGCCGTGCGCATAGTGGGAATGGCTGCCCAGCGGGCCGCGGTTGGAGGCAATCTTCTCGAAAAGATCCACGGAGGAAACGGTTAATGGTAAAAGAAAAGCGAGGAAAGTCTGGTGGCAAACACCCCGGCATGTACAAAGTTATGGCAATCCGCAAAGGTAGGCCCTGGCCGCCAGCCGTCCAACTACGCCAGCGCGGTCCTTAATTTAAGCTCCCGGGTTTAAGAAGCGGCCGGAATGGCGTTTCTTTGGGGTGTTGAATCAGTTTCAGCCGGCCTTTCCCGTTTGTCATCCTGCGCAAAGCGCAGGACGACGAGCTGGGTTGGCTATCCAGGCTTTCGAAAGACGTTCTCCTTGCCTTTGACCCGCTTTTCTCTCCCAGGTTTCCCTTCTGCTTCTCTCCCACCCTTTCGCATGAAAAAAATCACCAAGCTCCTCGTGGCCAACCGGGGCGAAATTGCGTTGCGCGTGCTGCGCTCGGCCAAGGAAATGGGCATTGCCACCGTGGCCATCTACTCCGAGGCCGACCGCAATGCCCTGCACGTGCGCTACGCCGACGAGGCCGTGTGCGTGGGTCCGCCCGCCAGCAAGGACAGCTACCTGCGCGGCGACAAAATTCTGGAAGTGTGCCGGCAGCTCGGCGTCGACGCCATTCACCCCGGCTACGGCTTTTTGAGCGAAAACGCGGAGTTTGCCCGCATGGTCACCGAGGCCGGCCTGATCTTCGTGGGCCCTTCGCCCGAGGCCATGAATGTGATGGGCGACAAGCTCTCGGCCAAGCAGGCCGTCAAAGCCTACAACATCCCGCTGGTGCCCGGCACCGACGAGGCCATTTCGGACGTGGAAGAGGCCAAGCGCATTGCCCGCGAGGTCGGCTTTCCGATTCTGATCAAGGCCTCTGCTGGCGGCGGCGGCAAAGGCATGCGCATCGTGAACGACGCGGCCGAGTTTGAGGAGCAGATGCAGCTGGCCATCAACGAGGCCACCTCGGCCTTCGGCGACGGTTCGGTGTTTATCGAGAAGTTCGTGACCGGGCCCCGCCACATCGAAATCCAGGTGTTGGGCGACGAGCACGGCAACATCGTGCACCTGTTTGAGCGGGAATGCTCGATTCAGCGCCGCCACCAGAAGGTAATTGAGGAAGCCCCCTCCTCGGTGCTCACGCCCGAGCTGCGGGCCGAAATGGGCCGCTGCGCCGTCGACGTGGCCCGGGCCTGCCAGTACGCCGGGGCCGGCACCGTGGAGTTTCTGCTCGACGATAAGCACAACTTCTACTTCCTGGAGATGAACACCCGCTTGCAGGTGGAGCACCCCGTGACCGAGCAGATTACGGGCCTTGACCTAGTGAAAGAGCAGATTCGCGTGGCCGAGGGTCATCCGCTGCCCTTTACCCAGGACGAGCTGACCATCACCGGCCACGCTCTGGAGCTGCGCGTGTACGCCGAAGACCCGCAGAACAACTTCCTGCCCGACATCGGCACGCTGAGCACCTACGTGCGCCCCCAGGGCCCGGGCGTGCGCGTCGACGACGGCTTCGAGCAGGGCATGGACATCCCGATTTACTACGACCCGATGATTGCCAAGCTCGTCACCTTCGGCAAAGACCGCCAGGAGGCCATCGAACGGATGCTGCGCGCCATCGACGAGTACCAGATTACCGGCATCCAGACCACCTTGCCCTTCGGCCGCTACGTGCTCCAGCACCCGGCCTTCGTGAGCGGCAACTTCGACACGAACTTCATCCGGGACCATTTCACCCCCGCCGACCTCACTCCCGCCGCCCCCGACGCCAGCGTGGCCAAAGTAGCCGCCGTGCTCACGGCCATGCTGATGACGGAAAAGAAAGCGCCGGTGGTGGCTTCGAGTGATGCGCCGGCCGCGGCGGGCTCGAACTGGAAGCGCAACCGGCTGGGGGCGCGGTAGGAAGCTTTTATTCCGCTAGATTTGAAAAGCCCGGTTATTTGGCCGGGCTTTTCTATTTTTTTCCAGAACCAGTATGGAAAGAATTAAGATTGAGCACGACTTCTTGGTGTTCCTATTCGCCTACCTCCGGCATCTTGACTTATCATTGGATAGAAGCCGCTGGAATGGCTGGGCTGATTATCTTGTATACACCCGTGGTCGGATCCAATCAGCTACAATTTCCTCTTATCTAAAAGGCAAGATTGGTCCTGTCAGCGTGACTAACACAGCCAACATTCTACCAAACTATAGCTATAGAGAATCCCGCCTGCGGTATCTATGGCGAATTTGCACGTGGCAGAATGATTATTTAACCCTTTATGCGACCAGCTACGCCTGTCAGTTGCTAGACCGGCACAACGCTTATCTGCGGGCAGATATTACCGAATTCACCCCGGAGCTGGAAATGCTCAGAAGGGATATTGCTGATTTTTACACTCGTGCTTCAGAGGTAATGCTCAGCAGAAGCGAACTGCGCAAAATAATGCGGGTGGAACACTTCTGGCAAAACCCTATCCTCACAACTATTGCGCTGAAAGACTTCCTTCCTGCTTCCCTAGCGCGAGTTTAGCACCGCTTAACTCGTGCCAGACCATAACGTGGAGGTTGTACCTCCACTGCTGCAACGCAGCAAACCGGAACCGCGCCGCCTGAAGCCATCCGGGCGGCGTGCTCGTTCTGACGAGGAGGCGCAGCCTTCCGGCATAGCGTGTCACGAGTTACGGCTGCGCCTAAACTTGCGCCAGTGCCGCGCCTGCGAACCAGTGCGGTAGCATGACAACGGCCCTGACCTTTGTACGGTATTTTTAAAATTCTGAAAATACCGTACAAATACCCGAAAGATTTTGTACGGTATTTTTCGTTTCTTGAGAATACCGTACATATTCTGCCAGCTATGCCCCGCCGCGCTCCTGCCTCCCAAAACGTCATTTCCCGCCTGCGCGCCTGGTTTGGGCTGCGGCAGGAGGACGTGGCCTTTTATGCTAATGTGAGCCCCGAGCTCGTGCAGGCGGCGGAAAGCGGCCGGCGTAGCCTGAGCAGTAACCTGCTGATAGGTCTGCTGCCGCTA
>NZ_SEWE01000005.1 GCF_004167665.1 Hymenobacter persicinus
CCTTGCTGCCACTTCGGACGAAGTCGGTGCAGCGGTGCACCGGCGGGGGGCCGAAGCAGCTACAGTATTATGAAAAAAGTAACCACCAAACTCGCGCTCAACAAGCAGACGCTGGCCTCGCTCGACCAGAAGCAAATGGCAGCCGCCAAAGGCGGTTTCACCTACTCTCTTTCCCTGGGTGAGCGTTGCATTAAATCCGGCCACTTCACGGACGTTGGACAGTGCCACGACTAGTGGATAGTTTTTCAAAAAAAGGGGTGACTGCGAATGCAGCCACCCCTTTTTTTATAACTCTCTGGGCACAATAGAGATACCACCTACAAAAGTTGCACCCAGCCAAGTTAATTTAAAATTAACCCTATCAAATTACGGTTGAGCTTGCAAAAAAGCAGTAGTATTGGGCTCGCTATTACCCTGACTACAACCTTAGTTGCGCAGTTTTTTAGGGTTCTCAATTTTCATCCGGCACTAGCGAATAGGTTATTCTTCCAGCAACAACTACCTGTATAGCAATATCGTTTTATGCTTTTTGATTGCGGCTTTTTTTTCCTGCGCACCCCGGCTCTCCCTTACGGTACCATCGATGAGCTAACTTCCGAGAAGCTACGCGCCCTGTGCGACGACCCTTACGTTCGGGAGGCCATATTCGTCGCTTCCCCAGATCTGTTTGCAGTGTTTGAACAGTGGCGGCAGGGGGCCCTGACTGATCCGAAAGACCTTGACCGGCTGGAGCTGACCGTCGCTAAGTACCTGCTTCGCATGAGCTACCGCAGCACGCCGTTCGGCTTGTTTGCCGGAGTTTCCCGCGGCGACCTGACGGCGGGCACTGATCTGCAGCTCGTGGGGCCCGCGCAGTACGAGAAGCACGTGCGGCTCGATATGGATTACCTCTGCGCCCTGGCCCTGTCGATTGCGCGTGACCCGGCCATTCGGGAGCAGCTGCTCTACTGGCCCAACACGACGCTTTATTCCACCGCGGACAGTACGCGCCTGGTTGAGTACAAGGTTTTCAACAAGGTTCGGACCCACCACCTGGTAAGCCTGGAGCGCACTTCCTACCTAGATAAGGCCCTGGCCAGGGCTGCCACCGGGGCGACCATACGCAGCATTGCCCAGCACCTGACCGACGAAGACGTGACGCTGGAAGAAGCGGAAAGCTACGTGCACGAATTAGTCGGCAGCCAGGTGATAGTCAGCCGGCTGGAACCCGTGCTAACCGGCGCCAGCTATTTACAAACCGTTATCAGCGTGCTGACTCCGCTACCCGGTTGCGCCGAACTGGTGGCCCACCTGACCACCCTCGACCGCAGCCTGACCGAGCTGGGTCAGCAGCCCAGCGCCGCCGCGCTGCCCCTCTACAAAAATATTGCGGCCCAGCTCAGTACCCTGGGCGTCTCGTTTGAACTGGGCCAGCTGTTCCAGGTTGATCTGCGCAAACCAACCCTGGGCCACACCCTGAACGTGGCCGTGGTGGATGAAGTCCGCAAAGCCATTGACCTGGTCAGCCGGCTGAACCGCCACGAGGAGGCCGACCACCTGACCAAGTTCAAGGAAGCCTTCCGCGCCAAATACGACCAGGCTGAGGTAGCCCTGGTGCAGGTGCTCGATAGTGAAATGGGCCTGGGCTACCCGCTGAACAGCGCCTCCGTGTCGGACAATACTCCGCTGCTGCAAGGCATCGTGGTGGACTCGGCCGCCGCTGCTACAACTAAAACCTACCGCTGGACCGAGTGGCGCAAGTTTTTGCTGGACTCGTACCTGGAAACCCTGCGTACTGGCTCCCCGGTGCTCACGCTCACGGCCGAGGCGGTTGCCCCCTACCTGCAGCAAATCGACGCCGCCACGCTGCTGCCGGCATCCTGCTACTCCATGGTCACGCTGGTCGCCGAGTCCGCCGCCGCCGTTGATGCCGGCCAGTACCAGGTGCTGCACCACGGCACCGACGGCCCTTCGGCGGCGCGCCTGCTCGGGCGCTTCAGCTACCTGGATGCGACGCTGACCGCCCAGCTCCGGGAGTGCCTGGACCGCGAGGCGGCGGCCTATCCGGAAGCGGTGCTGGCCGAGATTGTGCACATCAACCAATCCCGAATGGGCAACGTTGTAATCCGGCCCCAGCTGCGGGCCTACGAAATTCCCATCATGGTGCAGGCCGGCGTCGATGAGGAGCACTGCATTCCGTTGGATGATCTGCTGCTTTCGCTCCACCACAACACGCTGGTGCTGCGCTCCAAGCGCCTGGGGAAGCATGTCATTCCCCGTCTGAGCACGGCCCACAACTACGGCTTCAACACGCTGCCCGCCTACCGCCTGCTCTGCGACTTGCAGCACCAAGACCAGATGCTCAACTGCCGCTGGGACTGGGGCGTACTCAACGAAGCCGATTTTCTGCCCCGGGTGGAGTTCGGCAAAGTTATTCTGGCCCGGGCCCGCTGGATGCTCAGCACCCGGGAGCTGCAGCAGTTTCGGGATGCCAAAGCCGAGCTGAGTTTCATGGCGGAACTGCGGCAAACCCGCCGGCTTCCCCGCTGGGTGACCTATAAAGAAGGCGACAACGAGCTGCCCTTCGACCTCGACAACCCTTTGTCGGTGAAGCTCCTGAAGTCGCTGCTCAAGAACAGCACCACCGCAACGCTCGAGGAGCGCCTGGTGCAGACGCCAACCGGCGCGGTGCAAAGCCCGGACGGCAGCTTTCTGAATGAATTCATCATTCCCCTGCACAATCCCCACTTCCGCCCCACGCTCCGGCCCGCCGCCAAACGACCCGACCCGGCTTCCGTGGTGCGGCAGTTCCCGGTGGGTTCGGAGTGGCTTTACCTCAAGCTGTACTGCGGGGTGAAAATGGCGGACAAGCTTCTGCTCGAATACATCAAGCCGGTGGTAGAGGAGCTCACGGCGGCGGGCGTCGTGGAGCAGTGGTTCTTTATTCGCTACGCCGACCCGAATCATCATCTGCGGCTGCGGTTTCGCGGACGCGGGCCATTTTTTGCTACTGTGCTCAGCCGCCTGCAGCAGGTGCTCGAACCCCTCCTGCACGATGCCCAACTCACCGACTATTACCCCGCCACCTACCAGCGCGAACTGGAGCGCTACGGCTGGAGCACGATCGAGCACAGCGAAGCCATGTTCTGGCAGGACAGCCAGGCCGTGGTCGACATCCTGGCCCTGCTGGATGAGGGCGAGGCCGGCGACGAACTGCGCTGGCAGATTGCGCTCCGGGGGGTGGACGCCCTGCTCACGGATTTCAAGCTGACCACGGCCGAACGTAAAGCCTTGTTTGACGGCCTGCAGGAACGCTCCAAAACCGAATTCGACGCGCATTCTGCCGTTGCCCGCAAATCTCTGGGCCACCGCTACCGCCAGGAGCGCGCGAAAATTGCCGCTATTCTGCAACAGCCCCTCACGCCCCAGGACGAGCTTTACCCGGTGGGGCAACTCCTGGCCACGCGCAGTCGGAACTGGCAGCCGCAGGTAGACCATATTCGGTGCCTGGCCCACGACGGGCAGCTTACGGTAGGCTACACGCCCCTGCTCGAGTCGTTTATCCACATGTTTCTGAACCGCATATTCCGGTCGCAGCAGCGCATGCAGGAGATGGTGCTCTACGACTTTCTGCACCAAGCCTACGCCTCCCAGCTGGCCCAGCAGCGCACCGCCCCTCCCGCCCTGCTGCCGGCTTAGGCTTCCTGACAACCGGTTACCCGGCCCGCGGCACCTTCCTGTCGCCACCCGCCGCACGCAGGGCCGGCCCCAGCCCTACGGACTGCGCTCCGGCTCTAAACGGCCGCCCGCCGCGGGCAGGCCGACGCCCCTTAGCACCATTTGCATGAATGCTTATCTAGCCCCTGCCACCCACTCCGTGCTCGACGAGAGCCTGACGCACATAGCCGAGCTGTTGCAGCGCCATCCGGAGCTGCACCTGCCCACCCTGATCCAGGGCAATGCCGGCATCGGCCTGTTCTTCGCCTACTTATACCAGTATCGGCCCCGGGAAGAATACCTGGAAGCCTGCGCCACCCAACTCGAACAGGCCATTGAGGCCGTCAGCACCTCCGACCAGACGCCCTTTCTGGCCACCGGCTTCCTGGGCCTGGGCTGGGTGGTTGCCCACCTGATTCGGCAGGGCGTTCTGGACGAGGAAGCCGAGGAAGTGCTGGACGCCATCCGGCCCGCCATCGTGACGGCCGCTACCACGGGGCCCATCAGTACCACCTACGACCTGCTGTATGGCTTTCTCGGGGCCTCAGTGTTTTTTTCGGAGCATGCCGACGCCGACTATGGGGCTCCGCAGCGGGCTATTCTGGCGCAGCTGCGCCGGCAGGCCCTGCCAGTAGCGGCCGGTACGGCCTGGACCAATTCCTCCGACCCCACCGACCGCAGCTTCAATTTGGGCCTGGCCCACGGCATCCCGAGCGTGGTGGTGGTGCTGCTGCAGCTGCGCAAGCAGGGCTACGACCCCGCCCAGTGCGAGCTGCTGATCCGCGGGGCCATCCGGTTTGTGCTGGCCCAGGAAAAAGCCACCGGCCATTCCTTGTTTGCCACCAGCGTGGAGGGCGCAAAACCGCTGGCCACGAGTCGGCTGGCCTGGTGCCACGGCGACCTGGGCGTGGCCCTCATGCTGCTGCTGGCCGGCACCGAACTACAGGACCCAGACTTGCGCCACAAGGGCCTAGAAGTAGCTCGCCATGCCGCCGGCCGGCCGTTGGCCTCTTCCGGGGTGAGCGTCACGGAGGGTCCGGGCGGCGTGGATGTAGGCTTTTGTCACGGCACGGCGGGCATTGCCCTGCTGTTTCTGCGGCTGCATCAGCTGACCGGGGACGAACTGCTGGGGCAAACGGCCCGCTACTGGCTGGAACTGACCCTGACCAACCTCACCCCGCGGCTGCAAGAGCTAAGCGCCGCCTTCTGGATCAAGGAGTTTGACGGGGAAAGCCCGGACCTGGAGCAGCGCTACGGAGTCCTGGAGGGCATTGCCGGCGTCGGGCTGACGCTGCTGGCCTTCGCCAACCCGGAGAAAGCGGACTGGACCCGCCTGTTTCTGCTGGCACTTTAATCGGCTTAGCGCATTTCGTATGAAGAAATTTCCGGTTTATATCCAGCTGGACCAGATGGACTGTGGGCCGTCGTGCCTGCGCATGATTGCCAAGCACTACGGCAAATCGTTCAGCCTACAAACCCTGCGCTCAGCCTGCGGACTGAGCCGCGAGGGGGTTTCCTTGCTTGGCATCAGTCAGGCGGCCGAAACAATAGGCTTCCACACCCGGGGCGTGCGCATCTCGTTTGAGCAGCTGCTCGAAGACGTCACCCTGCCCTGCATTGTGCACTGGAAGCAGGAGCATTTCGTGGTGGTGTACAAAGCCCGCAAGGGCCAAGTGTACGTGGCCGACCCCATGAATGGCCTGGTCACCTATTCCCAAGAAGAGTTCTGCGAGAACTGGGCGGCGACGGCTGCCGTGGAGCACGCCCAAGGCATTGCCCTGTTGCTCGAGCCCGGTCCCACCTTCGCCGACGACGCCGAGGAAGCCAGCCAGAAGTACGGATTCCGGCAGCTGTTTACCCACCTCTACCCTTACCGGCGCCTGGTCGCGCAGCTGTTCGTGGGGCTGGTGGCCAGCAGCCTGATTCAGCTGCTGCTGCCCTTTCTGACCCAGTCCATCGTCGATATTGGCATCAACACCCAAAACCTGAATTTTATCTACGTGGTGCTGCTGGCCCAGATCGGGCTGTTCGTGGGCCGCACCTCCATTGAGTTTATCCGCAGCTGGATTTTGCTGCACATCAGCGTCCGGATCAACATCTCCATTCTGACGGACTTCCTGATCAAGCTCATGCGGCTGCCGCTGTCGTTTTTCGACGTCAAGCTGTTTGGCGACATCATGCAGCGCATGAACGACCAGCGCCGCATCGAGAGCTTTTTGACCGGCGCCTCCCTGGACATTGCCTTTTCCCTGTTCAACCTGCTGGTTTTCGGCGCCGTGCTGCTGTACTTCAACACGGCCATTTTTCTGGTTTTCTTCGGGGGAAGCCTGCTGTATACCGGCTGGGTGGTGCTGTTTCTGAAGCAGCGCCGCAAGCTGGACTTCAAGCGGTTTGAGTTTCAGTCGAAAGAGCAAAGTGCTCTGGTGGAGCTGGTCAGCGGCATGCAGGAAATAAAGCTGGCCAATGCCGAAACCCAGAAACGCTGGCGCTGGGAGGCGCTCCGCGCCCGGCTGTTCCGGCTCAATACCAAGTCGTTGGCTCTGAACCAGGCTCAGCAAACGGGTGCCCACTTCATCAACGAAGGCAAAAACATCATCACTACCTTCCTGGCCGCCAAGGCCGTCATTTCCGGCGACATGACGCTGGGGGCCATGCTGTCGGTGCAGTACATCATCGGTCAGCTCAACAGCCCCATCGAGCAGCTCATCACCTTTCTGCAAACGCTGCAGGAAGCCAAAATCAGCCTGGAAAGACTCAGTGAGATTCACGAAATGGAAGACGAGGAGCCCGCGGCCCTCACGCCCGTCCCCATCCGGTACGAGCAGCAGGACATTGTCGTCAGCAACATGTCCTTCGGCTACGGCACGGCGGGCGCGGGCTACACCCTGGACAACATCAGCCTGACGATTCCGGCCGGCAAGACGACGGCCATCGTGGGCATGAGCGGCAGCGGCAAAACCACGCTGCTCAAGCTGCTGCTCAAGTTCTACACTCCCAGCGCCGGGGGCATTCAATTGGGCAGCACCAACCTGAAAGACATCAGCCACCACCTGTGGCGCGACAACTGCGGGGTGGTGGGCCAGGACGGATTTATCTTTTCCGATACCATCGCCAACAACATTGCCGTCGGGCAGGAGGCTATCGACATGGTGCGCCTGCGCCACGCGGTGACGGTGGCCAACATTGCCGGCTTCGTGGAAACGCTGCCCTTGGGCTACAATACCAAGATCGGGGCGGAGGGCAACGGCATCAGCCAAGGCCAGAAGCAGCGCATCCTGATTGCCCGCGCCGTGTACAAGAATCCGGATTACATCTTCTTCGACGAGGCCACCAACGCCCTCGATGCCAACAACGAAATCCGGATCATGAACAACCTGGAAGACTTCTTTCAGGGCCGGACGGTGATAGTGGTGGCCCACCGGCTGAGCACGGTCCGGAATGCCGACCAGATTATCGTGCTCGAAAACGGCCAGATTGTGGAACAGGGCAACCACCACGAACTGGTGTACCAGGAGGGCAAATACTACGAGCTGATTAAGAACCAACTAGAGCTGGGCGCCTAAGCAGCACCGCCGGCTACTCCCACTCTACCTATTTTTTGTCTTATGCCCGCCCATCGACCTTCTACTCCGACCTCCGCCGGAGTGCCTGCTTTCGCCGTCCAGGAGCGCAGCGAAGACATGCAGGACCTCGTGGAGAAAGTCCCCAGCTGGATTGCGCGCTGGGGCATCACCCTTATTTTCGGTTTGCTGCTGCTGGTGCTGTGGGGCAGCTACGTCATTCAGTACCCCGACATTATCACGGTGCCGCTGCGGCTGACCACCCACAACTTTCCCAAGCCCGTCAGCAGCCGGCTGGAAGGCAAGCTGGTCCGGCTGCTGGTGCAGGACCGGCAGCCCGTGCGGCGGGGGCAGCCCCTGGCCTACCTGGAAAGCACGGGCAACCACGCGCAGGTGCAGCGGCTGACCCGGTGGCTGGAGCAGCTCGAACAGGCCATGCAGGTCAATGGGCAGCCCTCCCGCCGCCTAAGCGCCGCCGCTACTTCCTTCGCCTACGCGCAGCTGGGAGAGCTGCAAACCGACTTTCAGACCTTTGAGCAGGCCCGCGCCCAGTACGAGTCCTTCGCCTCGGGCGCGTACTACCAGCAGAAGCAAGGGCTGCTGGAAAAGGATTTGGCCAACCTGGAAAAGCAGCACGACGGCCTGCTGGCCCAACGTAACCTCTACGAGCAGGACGTGGTGCTGGCCCGGCAGGAATTGGCCGCCCAGCGGGAGTTATTTGCCCAAAAGGTTATTGCCCCGCTCGACTTCAAGCAGCAGCAAAGCAAGTTCTTGAACCGGCAGCTCCCGCTCCGGCAGGTAGAGCTCAGTTTGATCAACAACCTGGCCCAGCAGTCGGCCAAGCGCAACGAGCTGCTGGACCTGCGCCACCTGATTTCGCAGCAGCAGGGCATTTTCAACCAGGCCCTGCGCAGCCTGCACAGCGCGGCCAGCAGCTGGGAGCGACAATACATTTTAACCGCGCCCACGACGGGCAAGGTTTTCTTCACTTCCTTTTTGCAGGAAAAACAAACCGTTCAGCCCGGGCAAGAGCTTTTTTCGGTGGCGACGCAGTCGAGCACAGAATTCGGGGAAGTGCAGATTCCGCAGTATAATCTGGGCAAGGTAAAACCTGGCCAAGCCGTCATTTTAAAATTCAACAGCTACCCATTCCAGGAATTCGGAGCCGTGCGCGGAAAAATAGATTATATCTCCGACGTGCCGGCCAAAAATGGCTCCTTTCTGGCCCGGATTATTCTGCCTCAGGGGTTGCGCACCACCTACAATCGGCAGATTACCTACCGGGCCGGCATGCAAGCCTCCGCCGAAATAATCACCGAGGACTCGCGGCTGCTGGCCAAAATATTCTACAATTTCCGCAGGAGCGTAAGCCGCTAGCACGACTGTCCGCGGACCCGGCGCGGGCCCGCGGACAGTCGGTTTTGCTTACAGCGAGTTGATGCAGCCTTCTCGGGTAGGTACGCCCATCATCTGCGAATACCGGCAAAGGTCACCCATGGACAGGGAATACGTGTGGTCCATATCGGGCCACATCATGCCGCCCTTGAGCTGGGCCATGGCCTGATCGTCGAGGGAGGCCAGGGTTTTCTTGTTGAGCTGGAGTTTGTTGTTGAGCTTTTTCATGGTCTTACTCCGCGTGAGGATTGCAGCAAACGGTCATGGTCAGGGAGTACGTGAAGCCCAGGCCCCCTTTCACTTCCGCCAATTTCTGGGCGTCGAGGCTGACCAGAGTCATTTTCTTCAGCGCCAATTTGTTTTTCAGCTTTTTCATGTTGTACACATTTTCCAAATACCCCACCGATGCAGTATAGCCCGGCTTTGATTTGTTGGGCTAAAACAACAACAGCCCGCTTGTCCCCCCAATAGCTTCGCGCTCTAAACCGCAGGCGGAATTAAAAACGACGAAAAAACCACCCCGAAAATAGTGAGCTTGGGGATGAGCGCGCCACCCGCCCGGCAGGTATTTTTTTCAACCACTTTACTCTTTTCCCGTTGGTAAAGCTCAACGGTACACTATTCATTTCACCATTCTTTTTACGCATGCAGGTTCACCACATCTTGCGCAGAATCAGAGAAGAACAGGGTCTTTCCCAGGAGCACTTGGCCTATCAGTTGAAGGTTTCCCAAAACTGCTACCACAAAATCGAGTCGGGGAAAGTGGCCTTGAAAGTGGAAACCCTCATCACCATTGCCCAGCTGCTACGGGTTCCCATCGGCGTGTTCTTCCACGAACCGGCCTTCCCGGCGGGTACCGAGGAGTTAAGCCCGGGGCAGCTACGCGGGCTCCAGGGGGGCCGCGGCTGGCTACCGACTGCCTTGCTCCAGCTGCCCGACCACGGGCTGTATCGGCAAACTACTCGTCCGGCCCGGTTGTCGGATTGCTGCTAACCCAGGCGCCAGCCGCGGCGGGCCCGGCTGGCGGCGCCGCCCAAAAAAGCCCTTTACCGTTGTCGGGTAAAGGGCTTTTTGCGAGCGGCGCAACCTGGACTGCTCCTATCCGGCCGCGGGGCTTAGCGCGCGGGCGTTTCGTCGGCGGAGCTGCCGTAGATGGCGGGCACCGGAATATCGAGCAGGCGCAGGTACACGCTGAGTTGCCCGCGGTGGTGAATCAGGTGGTTGAGCACCAGCGTGCGGGCCACGGCCGTCCGGGGCAGGGTCATGATTACCTGCTCGCCGCGGCGCATGGTCCAGAGCCCCTGAAAGGTGGCGTCGTCGACGTCGCCGAGGGCTTGGTGGATGTTCTGGGCGTTGACGTCGAAGCGGCGCAGCACCTCGTCGGTATCGGCGGGCTTTTCGGGCCAGGCGTAGCTGAGCAGGTCCGTTTCGGCGCCCTGCAAGGACATTTGCAGAAAGCCGACCAGGTTAGCCATGTGCGAGGCCAGCGTGCCCAGCTTCATGGATTTGGCGTGGGGCTGCCAGCCAAACTGCTCGGTCGGAACCCGCTCCAGCAGGCGGCGGGTGAGCTGCAGTTCACGCTTGAGCTCCTCGTTAAGGGCAGTTTGCAGGGAAGGCTGGGTGGGAGTTGTCATGAAAAAACGGGAAGGGTTGGGTCCTAAAGTTCTCGAATAAGCCGGATTCCGCGCAAATGTTACGTAGCCCACTCCCCATGACACGCAAAAGCCCCGCCGCCGGGCGAGGCTTTTACTTGTAGGTAGCGGGCACTTACTTGGTGGAAGTGGGCATGCCAACGTTGGGCGTGGCCAGCGGCGGGGCCAAGTCCTGGCCGGGCGCTGCGGCATCGTCGCGCAGCTTGCGGCCGCGCAGCTGCAGCAGAAAAATCAGCCCCAGGATGAAAAACACAATCAGGGCCAGGATGCTGTAGCGCATGTTGCCGCCCATCAGCTGGGAAATTCCCCCGAATACGACCAGGCCGATAACGATACCGACTTTCTCGGTCACGTCGAAGAAGCTGAAATACGCGGCCGAGTTGGGCGTATTTTCCGGAATAATCTTGGAATACGTGGAGCGCGACAGGCTTTGCACTGCCCCCATGGTAAGACCAATGACGGAGGCCAGGGCGTAGAAGCTCCAGCCGGCCTGCACAAAGTAGCCGGCCACGCAGATCAGCATCCAGATGAACACCGCCCAGCTCAGGGCCCGGGTGTTGCCGATGCGCTCCGAGAGCTTGGAAAACAGGTAAGCGCCCAGAATACCCACAATCTGCAGCAGCAGAATGGTGATGATAAGGGACTTGCTGTCGAGGTGCAGCTCTTCGTCGCCGAAGAGGGTGGCCACGTACATCACGGTTTGCACGCCCATGTTGTAGGTGAAGTAGGCCAGCAGAAAGCGCTTCAGGTTGGGCTGCTGCTTGGTTTCCTCCCAGACCTTGCCCAGCTCCCGGAAGCCGTTGAGCAGCCAGCCCGAGTCGGAGGTCGCACCAGGAGCGCGGCCCCGGTCGGCAGGCAGCGTGAAGAAGGGAATCTGGGCGAAGCCGGCCCACCAGATGCCCGTGAGCAAAAAGCTGAAGCGCGTGGCCTGACCCGCGGTGAGGCCAAACATGGGCGTGCCCGACAGCGTGGGCCCCTGAATCAGCATCAGGCACAGAATCAGCAGCAGCACCGACCCGATGTAGCCCATCGAAAAGCCGCGCGCCGACAGTGAGTCAAACTTTTCCTCCGAGGAAATATCGGGCAGGTAGGAATTGTAGAACACAATGGAGCCCGAAAAGCCTACCGTCGCCATGATGAACACGAATACGCTGATGGTGAACGTGCTGGGCTCGAAGAAGTACAGGCAGGCGCAGGAAATGGCCCCGATGTAGCAGAAGATCTGCAGAAACAGCTTTTTCCGCCCCGAGAAGTCAGCCAACGAGGTGAGCAAGGGACTGATCAGGGCAATGATGAGAAAAGCCGCCGATACCGAATAGTTCTGCAGGGAAGTCCCGGGCACGTGCATGCCCAGAAAGTCGACCGGAGTTTTGCCGCTGTCGGTGTGGGTGACGGCTTTTACCATCGAGCCCCAGTAAATCGGGAAGATGGAGCTGGTAATCACCAGCGGGTACACCGAGTTGGCCCAGTCGTAAAAGGTCCAGCCGCGGGTGATGCGCTTGTCGTCCTTGGGAATGTTCTCGACTGAGGTGTCCGGCGCGGTAGCCGAGGCAGTAGGCATATGACAATGGTTGAGGTTGAGGGCCGGACAAGATAACGGGATTTCGGCGCTGTCGTTGCCGGCCGGGCACCCTCCCCCGGCGGGCAGGGCTCTACCCGGGGGCGGCGGGCGGTGCCAACTGCAGTAGCGGCTCTTACAACCAAACCCTTGAAAACCAACCGTTAGGTTGGATATGCTAACAAATTATAGCTTAAAACAAAATTATTCCAATACATATATGTGTTATTTCAATCCACATACTTCCCGGCTTATCTTTATAGAGCCCGCCTTTGCGCGGGCTTCTCACTTCATCCTGACCTTGCTATGAAAACGACAAAAACGAATTCCCGCCTTTTTCTTCCGGTCTGGACCCGGCTGCTGGCGCTGCTGGCCGTTGGCCTGCCCCTGCTGCAGGCCTGCGACAACGACGACTCCGACGCACCCCGGCAGCCATCCGTCAACTACGGCCCCACGGTGCAGGTCGGCAGCGGCTCGGCCCGCAGCTTCGTCGCAGCCGATGCCGACGGCAAGCCCACCGAAATTGGTATTTCCGTGACTGAAACTGCCCTCAACGGCCTGCCCGCCACCCCGGCTACCGGCACCATGTACGATTTGCTGCTGCCCGGCGGCGACGCCACCAGCCGGCTGCCGTTTGACCACCTGTCCTTCGACTGGAACCCCACCGGCCACGAACCCGCCGGCACCTACACCGTGCCGCACTTCGACGCGCACTTCTACATGATTCCGATGAGCGTGCAGCACGCCATTACCCTCGACGACCCCAAGGGCGACATTTTCCCGGCGGCCAACAAGCTGCCCACCGGCTACATCACCCCGCCCAACGTGGCCCCGGGCCGCACCGTGCCCATGATGGGCCGGCACTGGGTTGACCCTACCAGCCCGGAGTATCAGCCCGGCGGCAGCTTCAGCCATACCTTCATCTACGGCACTTACGACGGGCACGTGACTTTCCTGGAGCCTATGTTGACCAAGGCGCTGCTGGTGCCGGGAGTGGCTATTCAGCAGGCCATCAAGCAGCCGCAGGTGTATGAGACAACGGGCAAGTATTATCCCGCCACCTACACCATCCGCCACGACGCCGGAGCCCGCGAATACATCATTTCCCTCAAGGACATGACGCTGCGCTAGACGCCGGGGCGGGTGGCCCCGCCAGCAGGGCCGCATACTGGTCGGCAGTATCCACGTCTACCGCGCCCGCGGCAAAGGACACCGTGGCTACCAACTGCGGATGCTGCCTGAGCAGTTGCCCCGCCCCGGCCGACGCGGGCAGTTCCCGGAGCCAAGGCAGCGCAGCCGCGCTAAAAAACACCGGTACCCCGCGCGTCCCGTCGTATGCACTGGCTACAATGGGTTGCCCGCTGGCAACGTGCGTTTCGGCCAGCTCCCGCAGCAGCGCGGGCGTCACGAAGGGCTGGTCGCAGAGCATGATAGCCACTGAAGGCACCGGGCCAGTGGCTTCCAGCGCCGCCAGTCCGGCCTGCAGGGAAGCACCCATACCCTGCTCCCATTGCGCGCACCGCACCACCTGCAGGGGCAAACCCGTCAGCTCGGGCAGCAGCGCGTCGTGCTGGGCCCCGGTCACGACCACCACCGGGCCGCCCGCAGCGGCAGCCACGGCCGTTTCGGCAGCGCGGCGCAGCAGCGTCTGGCCCTCGAAGACGAGCAGCTGCTTGGGCCGGCCTAACCGGGATGAAGCGCCGGCAGCCAGCAGGAGCACGGGAAAAGAAGCCATAACGCTCAGCCGGATTGGGGAGAAAAAGACTGGGCAATCCGACTGCACGGTGCCGGATTGCGGCCAACTACTACTGACCTACCGCGCAAGCAACATCCACCCGGCCCTCGGGCACCAAGGGCGCGTCGGTGCGCAGGGGTGGATGAATTGGGTGGGGTGAGTCGCGCAGAAAACCCGCGGGGCGGCCGGTGAGCACCGCCTGAATTTCGGCCACAATGGAAAGCGCAATTTCCTCCGGCGTTTCGGCCCCCAGGTTCAGCCCCACCGGACTATGAATACGGCCCTGCAGCTGCTGAACCGCGTCGGGCAACTCCTGGCGCAGGTCGTCGAGCAACCGGTCGTACTTTTTGCGCGGCCCCAGCAGGCCAATATAGCGGGCCGACGCCGCCGGCAGCAGATGGCGCAGCACGGCCAGATCGTAGTGGTAGTTGTGAGTCATGAGCAGGGCGAAGCTGCCGTCGTGGGGTTCGGCAGCTACCTGAGTAAGGGGCAGCACCCGCACCACGTCGGCCTCGGGGAAGCGTGCGGCCTGGGCCTGGGCGGGCCGGCCATCCACCACCTGCACGCGCCAGCCCAGGCCCGCGGCCAGCCGCACCAGGGGCTGCACATCGTTGCCGGCCCCGTACACCGTCAGGCGCACCGGGGGGCGCAGAATTTCCAGGCTCACCCGCACGGGTCCGACGGCCCCCGAATAGTGGCGGGTGGCGGGCTGACCCGCCCGTAGCGCCGCCTGGGCATCGGCCAGAATTTCGGGGTGGAGCGCCGCTTCCGTCGGCACGGTGCCCTGCACCTGCCCATCGGCGGTAAGCAGCAGACGCTGGCCGACCACCAGCCCCGAGTCCGACCCCGCCAGGCCAAACACCGTAGCCACCACCGCGGGGGCTTCAACGCCGTCGGCCCAGCGGCGCAGCAGCTCCACGGGGTTATCGGGGTCAAGAAAGTCGAGGGGCTCAAGCAGAATTTGCACTACGCCCTGGCAGCCCAGTGCGGCCCCGAACTGCAGGTCGTCGTCGGGGTCGGTGCTGTCGTAGGTTACCACCGTGGGGCGCCCCTGCTGGATGGTGCGGCGGGCCCGCTGCCGGGCGTCGCCTTCGAGGCAGCCCCCGCTGATGGCGCCGGTGAGCTGGCCCTCGTCGGTAACCAGCATTCGGGCGCCGGGACGGCGGTAAGCCGAGCCGGCCACGTCGACCACCGAGGCCAGGGCGCAGGCGCGGCCAGCGGCACGGTGCTCGTCGTAGGCGCGCAGCAGGCGTTGGAGTTCAGTCATAACCTTCACAGTGCGCACGAGGCGCTAATTCGTCAGTTGAGGACCCAAAGGCCCTGGATGGGCGTTATTTCTTTCATCAGGCGCACGCCAGCCGCCAGAAGCGAAGCGGGCGGGTGCCCGTTATGCTTACGCCGACGCAGCTTTGGTTTCCAGAATCTTGTTGGGCGTAATTGGCAGGCTGCGGACCCGCTTGCCAGTGGCGTGGAATACGGCATTGGCCACCGCGGCGGCCACACCCACCATCGAAATTTCCCCGATGCCCTTCACGCCCATGGCGTTGATGTAGGGGTCGTGCTCCTCGACGAACTCCACGGTCATGTCGGGAATGTCGGCGTTGACGGGAATGTGGTAGTCGGCCAGGGAGGCGTTGGTGTAGCGGCTGTAGTTCGGGTCGCGGAACGTGGATTCCATCAGGGCGCAGCCGATGCCGAAAATGCTCCCTCCAATAATCTGGGAGCGGGCCGTTTTGGCGTTCAGAATGCGGCCCGCCCCGTGCACGCTCACCCAGCGCGTGACGCGCACGGTGCCCAGCTCCGGGTCAACCTTTACCTCGCAGAAGTGGGCGCCGAAGGAGTGCATGGAGTGGTGGGCGGCCTCGTCTTTCTTGGAAGGGTCGGCGTTGGCGGCCGCCTGGGCATCTTCGTAGCCGCTGCCGTAGCGGCCCTGCCCGTTGCCTTCCACGTCGCCTATTTCGGCCCGCTTCATCAGGGCCCCGAACTCCTCCCCTTTCTTTGGATCAGCCTTGAGCTGCAAGCGGCCCTGCTTGACTTCCACGTCGGCCGGCTTGGCGCGGTAGAGCGGCGACTTTTTATCGAGCACGGCTGCCTTAATCAGCTTCTGCCACACATCCTGCACGGCCATGTATACCGACGACGACACGGTGCCAGCCGCCACCGAGCCGCCCGAGTTGGGCGCCGTGGGCAGCTTGGTGTCACCGAGCTCGAAGCGGACTTTATCCACGGGCAGGCCCAGCGCGTCGGCGGCCACTTGGGTCATCACGGTGTAAGTACCCGTGCCCAGGTCCGTGGCCCCGGCTTGCACCACTGCGTGGCCGTCGGCGTAGAGGCGGGCCCGGGCCGTGCCCTGGGAGTTGTGCACCGGATACGAGGCTGTAGCCATGCCCCAGCCCACCAGCAGGCGGCCGTCGCGGGTGGCGCCGGCCTTGGGGTTGCGCTTGCTCCAGCCGAAGAGCTCCGCCCCGCGGGCGTAGCACTGCTTCAGGCTTTTGCTGCTCCAGGCCTGGCCAGTGCTGGGGTCTTTTTCGGCGTAGTTGCGCAGCCGGATTTCCAGCGGATCAATGCCCAGCTCGTACGCCAGATCATCCATGCTGCATTCGAGGGCAAACGAGCCGGGCGCCTCCCCGGGAGCCCGCATAAACGTGGAGGTCATCACGTTGGCCCGGGCCAGCTGGTAGGAAGCCTCAAAGTTGGGGCACTCGTAGAGCAGGTTGATAATCTTACTGTTGGGCTCGGCGTAGTTGTCCCAGGGCGAGGTGGTCGAGGTTTTCTCGTGAATCAGGGCCGTGAGCTTGCCATCCTTGGTGGCCCCGAGGCGCAGGGTCTGGGTCTGGTCTTCGCGGTGGCCCATGCTGGTAAACATCTGCGGCCGGGTCAACGACAGCTTCACTGGCCGGCCCACGGCCCGGGCAGCCTGCACCGTGAGGATGGTGTGGGGCCAAGCTGAGCCCTTGCAGCCGAAGCCGCCGCCCAGGTACTTAGTCACCACCCGCACCTGCTCGGCCGAAAGCCCGAGCATGGTGCTCACCGACTTCTGGGTCCGCGACACGCCCTGGGTCGACTCGTAAATCGTCAGGCGGTCCGCCGCCTCCCAGTGGGCGGTGGTGGCGCCGGGCTCCATCGGGTTGTGGTGGTTGATGGCGTGGTCGTACTTGTGGGTGAGCTGCACCGGCGCCGCGGCGAAGGCCGCCTTGGGGTTGCCGCGCACGGTGTGGCCCTTGGTTTTGCCGTCCTGCACCGCTTCGGGGTCAAACAGTTCGGCCTTGGGGTCTTCGTAGGAAGCCAGGGGCTTTTCGGCCGCGTACTGCACCTTCAACAGGGCCGCCGCATGCTGGGCCCGTTCCAGCGTGTCGGCCACCACCACGGCTACGGGCTGCCCGGCGTAGTGAATCTGATCAGTGGTGAGGGGCAGAAAGCCCATGGGCGCGCCGATGGCCTTCTTACCGTCGGCATCGTTGGGCGTTTTGGCCAGCTTGGGCAGGTTCTGGTGGGTAAGAATGGCTAACACGCCCGGCTGTTTCAGCGCGGCGCTGGTGTCGAAGCCGGTGATGCGGCCCTTGGCCACGTCACTGGTTTTGAGCACGGCGTGCGTCAGACCCGGCAGCTGGTTGTATTCGGCCGAGTACTTAGCTTGGCCCGTTACCTTGGCCCGGCCGTCCACGCGGTCCAGGGGCTGCCCCACCGCGCCGGCCTGGGGATTGGTTTCAAAAAAGCTTGGTTCGATATCCATAGGTTCAGCATTCGGGGCCGGGAGGCGGGTTTTGGGAAGCAGCGCCGGGGCAAGACGGATAAGGGGGTGAGCAACTTGCCCCGCCGGTTCAGGAGAAATTTAGGCGGCAACCTGCCGCAGGGCCTGCACCAGCGTGTTCTGGGCCAGCTCAACTTTGTAGCGGTTGTGTTCCCGGGGCTGGGCGTCGCGCAGAGCGGCGGCGGCGGCGGCCCGGAACGTGGCATCGGTGGCGGGCGCGCCGGTCAGCACTTTTTCTGCCTCGGGGCTACGCCAGGGCTTGGTGCCCACGCCACCCAAAGCCACGCGGGCCGCGCGGATGATACCGCCCTGCACGTCGAGGCCCACGGCGGCCGAAGCCAGGGCGTAGGCGTAGCTGCTGCGCTCCCGCACCTTGAGGTAAGTGGAGCGCCGGGCGTGGGGCGTCACCGGAATTGTGACGGCCACAATCAGCTCGTCGGGCTCCAGGACGGTTTCCCGCTGGGGCGTGGTGCCCGGCAGCCGGTAGAACTCCGTGACGGGCACCCGGCGCTGCTTACCCTTGGCGTTTTCCAGCGTGAGCACCGCATCAAAGGCCGCCAGCGCCACCGACAGGTCGCCGGGATACGCGGTGGCAATGCAGCTGTCGGACGTGCCCAGGATGGCCAGGTTGTGGTTGTCGCCGGTCAGGGCCGGGCAACCCGAGCCGGGCACGCGCTTGTTGCAGGAAAAAGCCGCGTCGCGGAAGTAGCCGCAGCGGGTGCGCTGCAGCAGGTTGCCCCCGATGCTGGCCATGTTGCGCAGCTGGGGCGAGGCGGCCAGCAGCAGGGATTCCGATACGGCCGGAAACTGCTGCACCACCAGCGGGTGCTCCCCGACGTCGCTCATGCGCTCCATGGCCCCAATGCGCAGGCCGTCCTTGGTTTGCTCGATTCCTTTGAAGGGCAGCAGGTTGATGTCGACCAGCTGCGGGTGCTCCTCCAGATTGGCTTTCATCAGATCCAGCAGCGTGGTGCCGCCGGCAATGTAGGCCGCCGCGGGCTGGTCCTTGCGGATGCCGGTGGCTTGCTTGGCCGTCGTGGCCTGAGTATAGCTGAAGTTGTTCATAGCCTTATCCTTTGCTTGCTTGCCCGGCCACTTCGCGCACGGCGGCCACAATGTTGGGATAAGCGCCGCAGCGGCACAGGTTGCCGCTCATCCACTCCCGGGTTTGCCCGTCGGAAGTGGCGTGGCCCTCTTGCACGCAGGCCACGCCGCTCATAATCTGGCCCGGGGTGCAGTAGCCGCACTGGAAGCCGTCGTGCTTGATGAACGCTTCCTGCATCGGGTGCAGCTGTTCTCCTTTATTTAGCCCCTCGATGGTCGTAATTTCTTTGCCCTGGTGCATCACGGCCAAGGTCAGGCAGGCGTTGATGCGGCGGCCATCGACGTGCACGGTGCAGGCCCCGCACTGGCCATGGTCGCAGCCTTTTTTGGTCCCGGTCAGGTCCAGGTACTCGCGCAGGGCGTCGAGCAAGGTCACGCGGGGCTCCGCCTGCAGGGTGCGCGACACGCCATTGACCTTTAGCTGGAGCGTGGTCACGCCTTCCACCGTCTTGGAATAGGCCGTCAGCCGCTCGGCCTGGCTCAGCAGTGGTGGGGCCAGCGCCAGTCCCAGAATGCCGCCGGCCTGCTTCATAAACGTGCGGCGCGAACCGTCATTGGGGGCGCCTCCGGACGGCGTGGCGGCCGGGTCGGGCGTAAAATCGTGGGGCATAGCGACTGAGGTTAGCGGTGAGGCAGGAAGCGTTGGCAGCCGATGCGGAGCGGAAAACCGGCAAGCCTTTCCCGGGCAGCGTCGCAGCAGCACAACAGCATGAAATACCGATTCTAGGCCTAAAATGTTGGCTTATCATTAACATTCACTTAAGGCTTAGTTTCTATATAGCAACGACCTAACGGCTTGCCCCGGTAACCCAGCTGGCGCAGGCCCGCGGCCAGGCTCGGTAGCCCCGAACGCAAAAAAGCCCCGACGAAACCGCCGGGGCTTTTCCATATATGCAGTAAGATTAGCTTTTGGCCTTCAACTTGTCCTTGCGGGCGCCCAGGCCCTGCTTGTGCTTTTCCATCCGCTCGGCCCGCTGCTGGGCGAGCTTGGCGTACTGGTCGGCGGTCAGGATCTGCTTGAGCTGGGCATCGAACTGGGCCCGGTCGGCTTTCATGGCGGCGTGGTGGGCAGCTTTGTCGGCGGGCGGGGCGGTGGCGTACTTGGCGCGGTTGGCCTGCTTCTGCTGGGCCTGGGCCAGGTAGAGCTGGCGCACTTTGGCCGACTGGTCCGCCGTCAGGCTCAGGGATTTGGTCAGGCGCTGCGTCATGTGGTCGGCGCGCTGCTCGGGGGTTTTCTGGGCTCTGCCGGCGTGTTCGTGCTTGGCTTTTTCCTTGACTTTAGTAGTCATCGTCTGGGCCGAAGCAGCGGCGGCGGACAGCGAAAAGGCGGCGAGCAACAGGAGAATCTTTTTCATGGGAATAGAGCGGAGTTGAAAAGTTAGGTTTTGTAGTTTCAGAGGAATGGCAGCCGGCGTATCCGGCGCCGCTACTGCCCAACTGACAACCCACGTGCCATTTTTCGTCTTTTCGCCGGTAGCGGGCCTAGATTTAAAATATACTTTTCCGCGTTAAACCTTCGGCGCAGCCACCGTTCTAAGCGCGCCGCCAACTGGCTTACCAAGCCTGAAAAGCGCAGGTAAAGGCCGCCCGCCGATGCATCGTCCCCGCTCGTCGGCACAATCCCGGCGGTGGCCGATTGGACCCCACTTTTTTGCGGCCGCCGCCTAGTTTTGAAACCAGCCAGCCCGCTGAGGGTACCTGGTTTCATTCGCCACTCCCCCAACGTTTCCCCGCCATGCAGCAACGTCTCGAAAACGACACCGAACTTGAATTGAAAGCCATCCTCTCGGCCGACGAGTATGCCAAGTACAAAAGCCAGCGCGTGGCCTACAAGCGCAACCAGCGCTCCGGCCGCCGGCCCAAGGCATAGAAATTTGCGCTCCTCCAACAACCAAAAAGCCCCGGATGAAGAATCCGGGGCTTTTTGGTTGTTAGGCGGTGGTAAGGCCGGCCGGGCGCGGGCGCCAGGCGAGCGGGGCAACACGTAGCGCGGGCGCAGTGAGCCGAGCGGGTAAAATGGCGAAATGGGGAGATTCTACTTGCTCAGAACTTCCCATTTCCTTAATTCCCGACCCCACCTTTTCTCTATTTTCCCGCCAGCGGCGCGTAGCGGAGCTGGGTCACGGTCAGGTCGGCCGCCCGCAACTGGAGCTTGTTGAGCGGCTGGGAGGGGAAAAACGTGGATGTCATCACCGTTAGGCCCTGGTCGGTGAACAGCTCCACCGAGCTGGCATCCACGAGCAGGGTGAGTTCGGTGGGGCCGCCGGTGGCCAGGCGCGGGGCGGTGTGGCGGCCGGCAAACTTGGTGTTGAAGTCCGTTTTACCCGCCTTGCGCCGGTCGATGTAGTACTCGTTCTTGGGCTTGTCGAAGCCGATTACCAGTTCCTCCCCCTGGCTGTTTGACAGCACCACGGCCCAGGTCGTCAGGGTTTGGGGGGTAAGCTTGAGCTCAAACTTGTCGCCGACGCTCTTGAGTTGCGGCGTCAGGTCCAGCTGCTTCTGCACCCGGATAGTCTTCAGGCTCACGCCGGGCCGGGCCAGCTTGCTTACTTCCGGCACGGGCCGGGAAGTCAGGTAGAGCTCCGCGCCCACTTTCTGCAGACCCAGCTCCCGGGGCACCGTCATGGCATTGCGCCAGGGTGAGGTCGGCACCTGGTTGGAATAGTCCCAGTTGCTCATCCAGCCCTGGAAGATGCGGCGGCTGCCGGTGTTGTGGTAGGTCACGCCGGCGTAGTCGTCGGGGCCGTAGTCGGCCCACTTGGTGGTGGTAGACGAGGGCGTGAACGTGTGCCCATCGAAGCGGCCGACGAAGTACTGGGTGCCCGAGCCGCCGTTGGGGGCACCCGGGTTCAGGTTCACGATGAGTACCCAGTGCGTCTGCCCGTTCAACGTTAGCGGAAACAGATCGGGGCACTCCCAGACGCCGCCGTGGGCGCCCAGCGTCGCACCAAACTCGCTTTCCTTGGCCCAGCTTTTCAGGTCCGACGACGAGTAGAAGGTGATGCAGTCCTTGGTGGCCAGCGTCATCACCCACTTCTTGGTGGCCGCGTGCCAGCTCACTTTCGGGTCGCGGAAGTCCTGGATGCCGGGATTTTTCAGCACCGGATTGCCCTGGTACTTCGTCCAGGTTTTGCCCTCGTCGAGGCTATAGGCCAGGCTTTGGTTCTGGTGCTTGTTGGTGCCGAGCTTTTCCGTTACCGGGTCGTGGTGGGTGAAGATGGCCACCATGGCGTTCGGGCCGAAGCCGGCGGTGTTGTTGGCGTCGATGACGACCGAGCCGGAGAAGATGTAGCCCAGGCTGTCGGGAAACAGGGCAATGGGCTGCTCCTGCCAGGTCAGCAGGTCGGGGCTGGTGGCGTGGCCCCAGTGCATCGGCCCCCAGACCATGCCATCGGGGTAGTGCTGAAAAAACAAATGGTAGACGCCCTTGGAGTACACCATGCCGTTGGGGTCGTTCATCCAGTGGGCGGCAGGGCTGAAGTGGTAAGCCGGGCGGTACTGGGGCGTGGCCGGCGGCACGGGCGCGGTAGCTTGGGCGTGGGCCAGGGAAGTAGTGGCGGCCAGGGACAGGGCCAGCAGGAAGGTCTTTTTCATGGGTGGGAAGTTGGAACGACGTAGAGGCGCCTACTGGCTGCTTACTCGTGACGGAGGTGGTTTAGTTGGCGCAGCGGCGCCCGGCCGGGTTGCGCTGGCCGAAGGCGGGAAAGGGTGCGACCCTACACGGTGCGTTCGGCCAGCAAGCCGGTGACATCGGCTTCGACAATGGCGGGCGTGGCGCCCAAGTGGGTGGCCACCAGCGCGCCGGTGGCACAGGCAAAGCGCAGCATCTGGCCCGGCTCCTGTCCGGCCTGCCAGCCCTTGAGCAGCGCGGCCAGAAACGCGTCGCCGCTGCCGATGGTGTCCTTGACCTCGACGCGCACGCCCGGGGCGCGGAAAAGCTGCCCGCGGGTGTAGAGCAGGGCGCCGTCGGCCCCGCAGGTAACGCACACGGCCTCCAGCTCAAACCGCTCGGCCAGCCACTGCATGGCCGCGGCGCGGTCGGTTGCGGGCCCGAACCAGGCCATGATTTCGCTGAGCTCGTGGTGATTCATCTTCACCAGGTTGGCCTTTTCGAGCAGGTACTTCACTACCTCGCGGGTGTAGTGCGGGGGGCGCATGTTCACGTCGAACACCTTGAAGCGGGCGTGCTCGAGCAGGCGGTAGAGCGTTTCGCGGGTGCCGGCCTGCCGGGCGGCCAGGCTGCCAAACACGAGCATCTCGGCCTCGCTCACCAGCTTTTCCAGGGCGGGCTCGTACTGGATGTAGTCCCAGGCCACGGGCTGCACGATTTTGTAGGTTACCTCGTTGGCGTCGTCCACGTTGGCCTTGACCACGCCGGTAAGGTGGGTTTTGCCGTGCTGTACGTAGTCGGTGCCCAGGCCCTTGGAAGCTACGAAGGCGAGCAGCTCGGTGCCCAACTCGTCGTCGCCGATGCGGCTGATGAGCTCGACGGGCAGCCCGAGCTGGTGCAGGTGCACGGCCACGTTGAAGGGCGCCCCGCCCGGCTGCTTGCCGGTGGGCAACACGTCCCAGAGAATTTCGCCGAAGCAGACGATTGACATAGTGGAAGTGGTGAAATGGTGAATTAGTGAACTGGTGAGTTTGATGTTCTGGTGGTGCAGCTCCGCGCGGCTTGCGCCGATGGAACGACAACTCACCAGTTCACCAACTCCCTAGTTCACTACTAATGCAGAACGAGCGTCTTTTCCAGCTGCTCCAGGCTGGTGTTTTTGGTTTCGGGCATGAAGCGGAATACGAAAAAAAGCTGGCACACCATCATGACGGTGAAGAAGGCGAAGGTGTGGCCGCCGCCCAGCCGCTCGGCCAGGTAGGGAAAGGTGAAGGCAATGACGGCGGCCATCACCCAGTGAGTGGAGCTGCCCAGGGCCTGGCCCTTGGCCCGCACCGTGTTGGGGAAGATTTCGGAGATGAACACCCAAATAACGGCCCCCTGCGAAAAGGCGAAAAAGGCGATGTAGACGAACAGCAGCCCGGGCACCAGCATCCCGCCGAAGGCCTGGAAATTGCCGCTGTAAAATGCCCACGAAACCAGCCCCAGCGTGGCAATGAGCCCGAACGAGCCAATGAGCATCAGCTGGCGCCGGCCCACCTTGTCGATAAATTCGCGGGCCAGCAGGGTGAAGGCGAAGTTGACTAGGCCCAGCCCGGCCGACGAGAGCAGGGCCGAGCTTTTGCCCAGGCCGGTCATCTCGAAAATGCGCGGGGCGAAGTAGATGATGGCGTTGATACCCGACACCTGGTTGAAAACGGCGAAAAACACGGCCAGCAGCACTGGGGTGCGGTACTGGCGGGCAAACAGCGAGGCCCCGCCCTGGGCCGCGTCGGTGGCGTTGGTGGTCAGGATGGTCGTCACGTCCTCGTCGGCGCGGGCGGGGTTGATGAGCGCCAGCACCCGCCGGCCGTCCTCTACCCGTCCCTGCCCGATCAGCCAGCGCGGGCTTTCGGGCACCCGGAACAGCAGCAGAAAAAAGGCCAGCGCGGGCAGCACCTGCACGCCCAGCATCCAGCGCCAGTCCTGGGCGCCGGTGCCCGTGAGCAGGTAGTTCGACAGGTAGGCGGCCAGAATGCCGAACACGATGTTGAACTGGAACATGCTCACCATGCGCCCCCGCGACTCGGGCGGCGACACCTCCGAAATGTACAGCGGGGCCGTCACCGACGAGGCGCCCACGCCCAGTCCGCCCAGGAAGCGGAACAGCATAAACAGCTCCCAACTCGAGGTAAGGGCCGCCCCCAGCGCCGAAACGAAGTAGAGCACCGCAATCCAAATCAGCGTCTGCCGCCGCCCGAGCCGGTCGGACGGGATGCCGCCGAAGATGGCCCCGAACACGGTGCCGATAAGGGCCACGGCAATGGTGAAGCCGTGCTGCACCGGACTTAGCCCCCAGAGTTGCTGAATGGCCTTTTCGGCCCCGGAAATCACGGCCGTATCGAAGCCGAACAGAAAGCCCCCGAGCGCTACGACCAGGGACCAGAAAAATACCTTATTGTTTTTCACGACGAAGAAATTAGCCGGCACCAAACCGGTGAGCGGGTGGAAATAGGGTGAGCAAGGGCACCAGCGTGGCCGGGGTGCGGGCGGCACGTTGCAGCGCGCCGCCCTTCCCCACTTTTGAATTCTGAATTAGATCGGTCTGGAGTAATTCAGAATTCAACATTCAGAGTTGCTCAAGGCTACTACCAGCCGCTGTTTTGCTTGTAAAGGCCCTTGCTGAAGTTGATCTGGTTGAGCGGGATGGGCAGGTACTCGTCGCGGCCCTTGGTGAAGCGGGCATCCTTGAGGTAGAGGCGCTTGGTTTTTTCCTGGTTGAAATAGGTGTTCAGGTAGTCGCCGGCAATACCCCAGCGCACCAGGTCGAAGAAGCGGTGGCCTTCCATGGCAAACTCCAGCCGCCGCTCGAAGCGCAGGGCCTGGCGGGCGTAGTCCTGGGTCCAGCCGGCGCTGCCGTAGGGCCCGATCTTGTAGTTGGAGGTGCTGCCGCCCGTCGCGTTTTTCAGGCGGCCCGTGCTGGCCTGGGCCCGCAGCCGGATCTGGTTGATCAGGGGCAACGCCTCGCTCTGGCGGCCCAGCTCGATCAGGGCCTCGGCCTTCCAGAGCAGCACGTCGGCCAAACGGATGATGGCCCAGTTTTTCGAGGAGCTCATAAACGGCGGCGTTTTCTGGAAGCTCGGGTCCGAGGGCAGCACGTTTTCCTTCATCGACATGTACACGCCGTAGGTGTTCTGGTCGCGCAGCCAGGAGGTTTCAAACACGAACGTGGGCGCGTACTTGTAGGGGTGCGACGGAATGGCCACCGTGTGGTCGAGGCGCGGATCCACGGTCTGGTTCTGGAAGTCGGCCGGCGTGGTCAGGTCCGAATTGTTGAAGGTGGTGAACAGCGGCAACCCCTGGGCGTCGGTCTTGAAGGCGTTGACCAGGTTCTGGCTGGGCTGGTGGAAGCCGCAGCAGCCGTAGTCGGGGTTCATGGGGTAGTTGAGCTGGTTGCCCCGGTCGGTGCGGCCCTTGGGCGTGCCGTCGTTGCGCGAAAACTGGATGGCAAACACCGACTCCACGCCATTGTCGCCGGCCGTGAGGAAGTTGGTGGCGTAGTCGGAGTGCAGCGAGTACTTCGGAATCACCAGGTCGGTAAGGCGCACCACTTCCTGGAGCTTGGCCGCGTCGATGGACGTCACGGCGTTGTTGTCGTTCTGCACGTAGGCCTGGTAGAGCAGGGTTTTGGCCAGGTAGGCCCGGGCCGCGGCCTTGTTGGCCCGGCCGATTTCGGGCTGGTTGTCGGGCAGGTTCAGCTCGGCAAAGCGGAAGTCGTCGGCAATCTTGGTCCAGAGCTGGTCGTCAGTCAGCGCCACGTTCGACACCTGGGCGTACTGGTCGGTGGGCACCGACTCGTCGAGGTAGGGCACGCGCTTAAACAGCTCCTTGAGCAGGAAGTAGTAGTGCCCCCGCAGAAAGCGCACCTCGCCCTGGCGCACGGACTTGGTGGGCATGGCCGCGGCGTCGATGGCGTTGAGGCGGCGCAGCGCGTCGTTGCAGCGCGACACGCCGATGTAAATCAGAAACCACAGCTCGTCGGTGTTGCCCACGTCGACGCGGTTGAAGGTGAAGGTTTCGTAGAAGTGAAACGCGTCCACGTCGGCCGTACCGTTGCCGCCCTTGTAGGCGTCGCCGCCGCGCACGTTGCCGTAGGGCCACAGGCTGGTGTAGGGGGCGCGGTACACGTCGTTGCCGAGCTGGGAGTAGGCCGCAATAACCTGCTTCTCGATGTTGGCGGGCGTGTTCAGGTCCTCGTCGGTGAGGGCGCCGGTGGGCTGCACGTCGAGAAACTTCTTATCGGAGCAGCTGACGGAAAGCGTGAGCAGCGACAGGGCCAGCAGGCTGGTTTTGAAGATTTTCATGGGAATTTGGAGCTAGCAGGTCGTTAGAAGGACACGTTGAGGCCGGTGGTGAAGATGCGGGGCACGGGGTACTGGTAGTTGGTCACCTCGGGGTCGGGGCCGGTGAACTCCTTGCTTTTGAGGGTGAAGAAGTTCTGGCCCTGCACGTACACCCGCACGCCCTGCAGCTTGATTTTGCTGACCACGGCGGCCGGCAGCGAGTAGCCCAGCTGGATGTTGCGCAGCTTCAGGTAAGAGGCGTTTTCGATGAAGTAGGTCGAGGCGCGGCCTTCGGTGTTGGTGTTCAGCAGCGTGGCCGCCGGAATCGTGGAGCCGGGGTTGTCGGGGGTCCAGGCGTCGAGCAGGCGCTGGCCCCAGTTCTCGCCCGTAGCCAGGGAGGAGAAGTCGGTGCGGAACTTGGCGTTGTTGTAGGCGTCGAGGCCCTGCACGCCCTGCAAAAAGAGCTGCAGGTCGAAGCCCTTGTAGCCCGTGCCCAGGTTGAGGCCGTAGCTGAAGTTGGGCACGCCCTCGGTAATCCAGGTCTGGTCGAAGTTGTCGACTTTGCCGTCGCCGTTCAGGTCCTTGTAGCGGATGCGGCCGGGCGCGGCGCCCACCTGGGTGGCGTGCTCCGCTACTTCCCGCTCGTTCTGGTACAGCCCGTCGGCCACGTAGCCGTACACGGCGTTGATGGAGTGGCCCAGGCGCGTTACGTCCTGGCCGTTGCCGCCGTAGGCGTTGATTACCTCGGCGGGCAGGTAGGTCAGCTCGTTGCGGTAGGTGGAGAGGTTGCCGCCGATGCTGTAGGTCAGCCCGTTCTTAAGCTCGTTCTGGTAGGCCAGCAGAAATTCCCAGCCCCGGTTCTCGATGGAGGCGCCGTTCACGAACTTGTCGCCGCCCTCCCCCACCACGGCCAGGTAGGGCAGGTTCACCAGGATGTCCTTGCTCTGCTTGACGAAGTAGTCGACCGAACCGCTGAGCTTGTTTTGCAGCAGGCCGAAGTCGAGGCCCACGTTGGTCTGGGTGGTGGTTTCCCACTTCAGCTTATCGTTGGGCTGCTGCACGCGGCGGTAGCCGGAGGGCAGGTTCGTGTCGTTGCCGTAGATGTCGTAGCCCGTGCCCCGGTCGTACTCGAAGTTGGGGTCGAGCGTGCCCAGCAGGCTCTGGTAGAGGCCGCGGGAGGCGAAGTTGGCAATGTCCTGGTTGCCGGTCTGGCCCCAGCCGGCGCGCAGCTTGAGGTCGGTGAAGATGGGCGCGCCGTTTTTCACGAACGTTTCCTCGCTCAGCCGCCAGCCCGCCGACAACGCCGGGAACACCCCGAAGCGGTTGGCCTCGCCGAAGCGCGACGACCCGTCGCGGCGCAGCGTGCCGGAGAGCAGGTACTTGTCGGCGAAGGAGTAGTTGACCTTGGCGAAGGTCGAGGCCAGGCGGTAGGCCGTGGCCGAGCCGCCGTTGTCCTTGTTGGCCGCGCCGGCGTCGAGGTAGGCGTAGCTCAGGCTTTCACTGGCGAAGTTGGTGCGCGAGGCGTAGGAGCCCTCGTCGTAGTAGCTGATGCGCTCGGTGCCGGCCAGCAGGTCGAGCTGGTGCTTGTCGCCCAGCAGCAGGTTGTAGTTGAGCGTGTTCTGCCACACCCAGTTGCCCCAGAAGCGCTGGTTGTCGGTCACCCGGTTGTTGGTTTCCGACAGGAACCCGGCCTTGTAGGTCTTGTAGATCTGCCGGAACTTATACAGGCTGTAGTCGATGCCGAAGCTGGTGCGCAGGTGCAGGCCCTTGATGATTTCGGCGTCGGCAAACAGGTTGCCGAAGGCCCGGCCGGTGTTGGAGCGGTTCTGTTGGTTGTCGGTGAGCAGGCGCAGCGGGTTGTCCCGGTCGCTCATGCCGGCCACCGGGCCGCCCCAGCCCACGCCGTCGACGGTGTGCACCGGCACGATGCTGGGCAGCTGGGTGGTCCGGTCGCGCACCAGGTTCAGGTCGTACTCGGCCCGCTGCGACTTGACCAGGGTCAGGTTCTCCCCAATCTTGAGCTTGCCGCCCAGCAGGTTGTAGTCGGAGTTGAGGCGGGCGGTGTAGCGGTTGAAGCCGGTGTACTTGAGCGTGCCGTTGTTGTCGTAGTAGTTGAGCGAAAACAACGCCCCGCCCTTCTCCCCGCCGCTGCTCACGCTCAGGTTATAGCTCTGGATCAGCGCGTTCTGCTGGGTTTCCTTGAACCAGTCGGTGTCGGCGGCGCGCTGGGTTTTGCCCGCGTCAATGAACTCGGGCACGCTCACGCCGTCGAGCACGCGGCGGCCGTTGGCGTCGAGGTGGGTCTGGAAGTTGTAGTAGGGCAGGCTCGGGATGGTGCCGTCGTTGAGGGCGGCGCGGGCGTACACCCGGCCGTAGTCCAGGGTGTTGAGCAGCTGCAGGTGCGGGCCCGGGGTCTGCACGGTGAAGAAGGTGCTGAAGTCGACGCGGGTGGCCCCTTTCTTGGCCTTCTTGGTGGTGATGATAATCACGCCGTTGCCGGCCCGGGAGCCGTAGATGCTGGCCGCGGAGGCATCCTTGAGCACCTGAATGCTCTCGATGTCGTTCTGGTTGATCTGGTTGATGCCCTCCTTGGTCGGGATGCCGTCGATGACGTAGAGCGGGTCGTTGTTGCCCAGTGTGCCGTAGCCGCGGATGCGCACGGTGGCCGCGCTGCCCGGGGCCCCGTCGGTGGTGATGCTGACGCCCGGCACCCGGCCCTGCAGGTTGCGGGTCACGTCGTTGGAGGCCATGTCCTTGATTTCGTCGGTCTTGATGACGGCCACGGCCCCGGTCAGGTCGGCGCGGCGCTGCACCTGGTAGCCGGTCACGACCACCTCGTCCAGGGCCTTGGCATCGGTGGCCAGCTGCACGGTAAGGCTGCTGCGGCCGCCCACGGCAATTTCCTGGGTCAGAAAGCCGACCGAGGAAACGACGAGCGTGGCGTTGTCGGGCACGGTCAGGGTGAACTTGCCGTCGGCGTCGGTGGAGATGCCCGTGGTGGTGCCCTTCACGACGACCGTCGCGCCGGGCACGCCCTCGCCTTTGTCGTCGGTGACGCGGCCACTGACGGGAATATCGGCCTGCAAACGTTTGCGGGCAGCCACCGGCCGCAGGGTCGCCGCGTAGCCGGACTCGGCCAGCGGTAAGGTAGCCAGCAGCGTCAGGACCAGGGCCGGCCGCAGGAAGGGTACAGCGTGTCTCATGGGAATTTTGGGTTTGGAAAAGGAAGTGCCGGAGAAGTCGAAGCCGGCCGTGAGGCTGCCCCAACGGCACCGCCGCGCCCCGGCCGCCGCGCCCGGGGAGGGAAGCAGAGCGGGCCGGAACGCGGCGGTGGCGAATGGTTGGGCAAGGTTTTTCACGACTGAGCTATTGCCCAAAATTCAGTCGAAAGCCCGCGGCGGGCTTGCTCTATTCACTCAAACTCTTTCAGTATTTGATCTTTCTTCACAAGCAGCAATAAACCCTGTCAATCAGATGATTAACCCAATCTTGCCGACCTATTTTTAAAGCCCGGGTTTCATTTTTGATACCGGATTTCAAAAATTGATTCAGGCGCTGGGCGTGGTGTGCAGGGCCCGAAACTCGGAGGGCGACACCTGGTAGCGGGCCCGGAAGCTGGTGGAGAAATACGAGGGCGTGGAGAAGCCCAGCTGGTAGGCTACTTCGGCAATGGTCAGCTCGTCGTCGAGCAGCAGCTGCCGGGCCTTGGTGAGCCGGATGCCCTGGATAAAGTCGGTGACGCCGGTGCCCAGCACGGCCTTCACCTTGCGGTAGAGCTGCACCCGGGAAATGCCCAGGCTGCGGGCCACGTCCTCCACGCTCAGCTCGGAACGGCTCAGGTTGGCTTCCACAATGGCGGTCAGGTCGGCCAGGAACTTCTGGTCGACGCGCTGGGGGGCCACGGTGGCAGTGCTCACGCTCAGCTCCCGGCGGAAATGCTCCCGCTGGCGCTGGCGGTTGCCGAGCAGGGTGCGGATGCTTTCGAGCAGGAAGGTCGGATTGAAGGGCTTGGTCAGGTAGAGGTCGGCGCCGGCCTGCACGCCCTCCACCTGCTGCTCGGGGGCGCTGCGGGCCGTGAGCAGCACCACCGGAATGTGGCTCGTGCGCCAGTCGCCCTTGAGCTGGGCCACCACTTCCAGCCCGCTGATTTCGGGCAGCATCACGTCGCACACAATCAGGTCGGGAATGGTTTCGGCCGCCAGGCGCAGGCCGGTGGCGCCGTCGAGGGCCGTCTGCACCTGAAAGTGCGGGCGCAGCTTCTGGCTCAGAAAGGCGTTGACCTCCGCGTTGTCCTCGATGACGAGCACCAAGGCCTCGCTGTCGAGGCCGGTGGCCAGGGCCGGCGGCAGCGCCGGGGTGGCCGGCAGCAGGCTGTCCTCGTCCAGGGCGAAGGCGGCGGTGGTCGGGGCCGGAGCCGTGGTGGTAAGGGCGGCCGGCAGCTCCCGCGGCAGCGTGACCACGAAGGTGCTGCCCTGCCCGGGCTGGCTGCTGAACGTGAGCTGGCCCTGGTGCAGGCGCGTGAGCCCCAACGCCAGCGCCAGGCCCATGCCCGAGCCCTTGACCGCCGAGTCCTGGCCCTGGTAAAACCACTCGAAGATGTGCTGGCGGTCCTGCTCCGAGATGCCGGGACCGGTGTCTTCCACGCTCACCCGCACGCGGCCCTCAGCGGGCACGGGCTGAATGCTGACGGTGATCTGGCCGCGGTCGGGCGTGAACTTGAGGGCGTTGGCCAGCAGGTTGAAGAACACCTTGTCGAGGATGTTGACGTCGAACCAAAGCGGGATGACGGGCTCGGCGGGCAGGAAGCGCAGGCTGATGCCGCGCTGTCGGGCCGGCTTCTCAAACACGTCCATGATTTCGCGCACGAAGGCCACCAGGTTGCCCTGGGTGGCCCGCACCGGCATCTTGCCCACGTCGATCTTGCGGAAGTCCATGAGCTGGTTGACCAGCTGGAGCAGGCGCTGGGCGTTGCGGCGCACCAGGCCCAGGTCGTGGCGCTGGGGCGCGGTGAGGGCGCTGGGCGCGGTCAGCAGCTCCTCCACCGGGCCCAGAATCAGGGTCAGCGGGGTGCGCAGCTCGTGGCTGAAGTTGGTGAAGAAGCGCAGCTTGGCCTCGGTTTCGACCCGGGCCTGCTCGGCCAGCTCCACGATGCGGTTGCGCTGGGAGCTGATTTCCTCGTTCTGCCGCTCCAGCCGCCGGGTGATGCGGCGGTTGGCCTGGAAGGCCCGGTAGGCCACGAAGCCCAGCCCCGCGGCCCCGAGCAGGGCGGCCAGCAGCACGTAACGCACGGTCTGCTGGTTGGCGTAGGTGTCGCGCTGGCGCTGGAGCAACTGCTGCTGGCGCTGAATGTCCTGCTGCTGGCTGCGCAGCTTCTCCGCCTGCAGCTTCATGGTGGGCGCGTTGGTCGAGTCGATGACCATGGTGCTGAGCAGATTTTCCTTGTCGTAGGGCTGGCGGTGCAGAATCTTCATGGCCGTGCGGATGGCCTCCTCCCCGCCCGGCGAGTACAGCATGGTAGCCGTCAGGATGCCGTCCTGCACGAACTGGATGCCGCCCTGGGTGCCGGGCAGCCCGTCCACGCCCACAATCCGGACGCGCCGGCTCAGGCCCTGCTGCTTGCAGATCTGGTAGGCTCCCAGCGCCATCCGGTCGTTGTGGGCAAAGATCAGGTCGACTTCGGGGTGGGCCCGCAGCACGGCCGGCAGCTGGCGGATAACGGAAGGCCGCTCCCAGTTGCCGTGCACCTGGGCCACCAGCCGCACGCCGGGGTGGGCCGCCAGGGCCTGGGTCAGGCCCTGGTGCCGGTCCAGGGCCGGGGAGGCCCCGATGGGTCCGAGTACCTCCAGCACGTTGCCGCGCCCGCCCAGCAGGCTGCTGATGTAGTTGCCGGCAATGCGCCCGACCTCGGTGTTGTTGCCGCCCACGTAGGCCGTGTAAAGTTTGGAAGTGGTACGCCGGTCCAGAATCACAACCGGGATGCCGCGGTTGAAGGCTTCCTCCACGATGGGCGTAATGGGCTCGGCCTCGTTCGGCGACACGATGAGCAGGTCCACGCCCTCGCGCAAGAACTCCTTGATCTGCTGCTGCTGCACGGCGCTGCTGTTGCGCGCATCCTTCATTCGGAACGTTACTTCGGGGTAGAAGCTCAGCTCTTTCTGCATGCCGGCCAGCATGGCCAGGCGCCAGGCGTCGCCGTTGGTGCACTGCGAAAAGCCGATGCGGTACGCTTTGCGGACCGTGGTTTTGGCGCAGCCGGCCCCGAGCAGCGCCAAACTCAGCAGCAGGCAGCAGCGGGCCAGAAACAGTCGTACGAAAGCAGCCTGGGGCATAACGAAGAAAGGGCAATGGGAGCCGCCGGGACTTCCGGGGCGCCAAGTTTAACTTTTCTGCTCATAACCGGGTCCTCGGGCCCGCTACACCAGCTCGCTGAGCTTCTGCTTGCGGTACTCCGAGGGGCTGTGGCCGGTAATTTTGCGGAAGGTCTTGTTGAAGTGCGACAGGTTGTTGAAGCCGCTGGCGTAGCTGACCTCGGTGATGGTAGCGTCGGTGAGCAGCAGCAGGCAGGCCTGGTTGACGCGGTATTCCTGCACGAAGTCGGTCAGCGTCTGGCCGGTCATCTTCTTGAAGTAGCTGCAGAAGGCCGGCACCGACAGGTTGGCAATGTCGGCCAGCTCCCGCACTTCGAGGTTGCGGCCGTAGTGCTGCTGCACGTACTGGTAGATCTGGGTCAGGCGCTCTTTTTCCTTGCCGTACTTGCCCAGGCCCCCGCTGCCGGCGTGCAGCACGGTCACGTCGGGGGCCTCGGCCAGCTGCTGGAGCACCTGTAGCAGCGTGAGCAGGCGCTGAAACGACGACTGGGTGGTCATCTCGCGCAGGGCGGCCCCTACCGAGGCGCGGGTTTCGGGGCCAAACGAGAGGCCCTGGTGGGAGCGGGCAAACAGCTGCTGCACGGCCGCCAGCTCGGGCAATTGCCAGAAGGCCTCCCCCATCATATTGGCCCGCAGCTGCAGCACAATCTGCTCGTAGGGATCCTGGCGGCCGTAGCTGAAGCTCAGGTGGGGCAGGTTGGGCCCGATAAACACCAGCTCGCCTTCCTCAAAGCGGGCAATGTGCTTGCCGATGTGGCGCCGGCCGCCCCCCGACGGAATATACACCAGCTCGTACTCGGGGTGATGGTGCCAGACCATGTCGCTGTCGTTGACGCTGGTGTGGTGGAGCAGGGTGAACGAGCTGCCGGTGGAAGTCTGGATATTTTCGAATTGCAGCTTCATGAGTTGGTGCTTTAAATACGTTCCGCAAACGTTTGCGGAAGATTTTTGCTAAATATAGCACGCAAACAAATGAATACAGGCGTAGTAGTGGCTATAATTCACGTATACCTTTGTATTGTAGCAGTCGGGTAATAAAGCGCTTTGCTTGCCGGCTTCAGTGGTTTGGTCTGACGGACAACCGCGCTACTCTTTTCACCTTGATTTTTTGCTTCGGCTCCCGGCTTGCCGGCTCGAAGCTTTATAATAGTATCGTGCGGCGGCTCTCAACGGAAAGCACAGCCGACAAGGACTGACCACTGGCGCGCCGCTGTTTCGGCAGCGCACCTGGGGCCAGGATCGGACCGGAGTTGGGTGGGAATTTTTCTCCGGTTTCTGATTCCACTAAAAGTCGTTCCGGGTGGGGCGGCTTTTTTTATGCCCTTTCGGGTCGGTTTTCGGGAGCACCACAGCCAGCGCAGCAGAGTGCCTTGAAGTTTTTTTTGGTGCTAAAAATCGATTCGCGCAAACGATTTCGCCGCCAATTCAATTAACACAGCATTATAATTGCCGCATTGGGTGGTAGTGCAGCCGGGGCTGGAAGCCGACCTTTGCTGTTTCCATAACCTCGTTTTGGTATGCCCCAGCTGCTGTCCCGCCCCGCCGACGTGCTGCCCACGGCCAGCCGTGCGCGCTTGGCCGTCACGCTTATCTTCTTCCTCCACGGCCTGCTCTTCGCCAACTGGGCCGCCCGGCTGCCCGAATTGGAGCTGCGCTACAGCCTGAGTCACCGCGAACTGGGCCAGGTGCTGTTTTGCAACGCCCTGGGCGCCTGGGCCGGCATGCCCTTGGCCGGCTGGCTGATTCAGCGCCTGGGCAGCGCCCGTCTGACCACCCTGGCGGCCCTGTTTTTCTGCGGCCTGATTCCGGGCATGGCCCTGCTGCACACGCAGCTGCAGGTGATGGGGCTGTTTCTACTGCTCGGCGCCTCCACCGGCCTGCTCGACGTGGCCATGAACAGCCAGGCGCTGGAAGTGGAAAAGCAGCACGAGCGGCCCATCATGTCGTCGTTTCACGCGGCCTTTAGCTGTGGCGGTATGCTGGGGGCCGGGGCCGGAGCATTGAGCGCCAAACTCGCCCTGGGTTTGGCACCCCACCTGCTGGGCTTCACGGCCGTTAGTTTGCTGCTGGTGCTGGCAGTAGCCCCCCGTTTGCTGCCCGACGAAGCACCCGCCGCCGCCAAAGCCGGGCAGGCGCCCACGAAGGGCATCCGCTGGCCGAGCCGGACGGTGCTGGGCCTGGGTCTGGTGGCATTTTGCTGCATGCTGGGCGAGGGCGCCATGGCCGACTGGAGCACCATCTATTTGGTGCAGGACACTGGGGCCACGCCGGCCCTGGCCCCGCTGGGCTACGCGGCCTTTTCCCTGACCATGACTTTCGGCCGGGTGTTCGGCGACGCCCTGGTGCTGCGCTTCGGGCCGCGCCGGGTGGTGGCCCTGGGCGGCCTGCTTGCCTTCGCCGGGCTGCTGAGCATGCTGCTAATCCCCCACCCCGCCGTGGGCATCGGGGGTTTGTTTCTGGTTGGCCTGGGCTTGGCGGGCGTGGTGCCCACGGTGTTCAGCGCCGCCGGCCGGCAGCCGGGCCTGGTTCCCAGCGTGGCGCTGGGCATGGTGTCGACCATCGGCTACGGCGGCTTCCTGCTGGGCCCGCCGCTGATTGGCTTTCTGGCCGATGTCATCACCCTACGGCTGGCCCTGGGCGTGGTGGTAGGGCTACTGGCGGCCCTGGTGGCCGTGGCGCTGAGTTTGCGCTTTCCTGCCGCGGCCCCAACCGAACCGGCCCCGCGCTAAGCCCGGACCAGGCCGTTTTCCGGTGCCCTGCTTGCGAGTGGGGCCCGGTCTTTTCATCTAACCTGACTTCTCATGACATCAACTCTTTCTTCCCCGAACCCGGTGCCGGAGCGTGTGCAGCCGCGCACCCACGAGCTCAAAACCTGGCCCGCCTGCTTTGCGGCCGTGGAAGCCGGTGTGAAGCCCTTCGACGTGCGCGAAAATGACCGGCACTTCCAGGTCGGCGACGCGCTGCTGCTGCGCGAGTACGAGCCCGAGCGGGAGCAATACAGTGGCCGCACCACCCTGCGCTGGATCAGCTACGTGCTGCCCGGCGGCACCTTCGGCGTAGAGCCGGGCTGGTGCGTGCTGGGCTTCGGCAACCAGCCCCCGCTGCCCCCCGGCATCAACGACACCAAGCTCTGGTAGCCGCGGCCACCGTTTTTCAGGCCGCGCCCCGCGCGGCTATTGTTCACCAACTCTTGCTCTATGACGCTTATTTCCCTGCTGGGCCTGCTGGCCGCCTTCTTTACCACCGCAGCCTACGTGCCCCAGGCCTACAAAACTATTACCACCAAGTCCACCGCCAGCCTGTCGCTGCCCACCTACCTGATGCTGTTCGTGGGCACGCTGCTGTGGGTAGCCTACGCCCTGTCGATTGGCAACGTGCCGGTGCTGCTGGCCAACCTAATTACGGCCCTGCTGGCGGGAATCATCCTGTTCTTGAAGCTGCGGGCCCGGGCCGTGAAATCGGCCTAACGGACTACTCGGCGCGAAAGCGGCCGGCCCCGCGGGTTGGCCGGCGGGGCTTTTTGTTGGCCCCGGCTCGTCGCGGGAAACAAAAAACCCCGTCTCTGAATCAGAAACGGGGTTTTGCAGAGAGGATGGGATTCGAACCCACGATGAGCTTTTGGCCCATACACACTTTCCAGGCGTGCTCCTTCGACCACTCGGACACCTCTCTAGGGCGGTAATCGGGCACAAAGTAACGCTTGAATTTCGGGATACGCAAGCCCGGCGGCTACACCAGCGTTATTTCCCCGCGCAGATCGTGGGAAAGCAGGCGGGCCGTTTCGGCCGGACTGCGCTTCAGGCCCAGTACAAACATGAGCTTGGTGATGGCCGCCTCGGTCGTAATGTCGTCGCCGCCGATGATGCCCAGGTCGCGGAAGTGGGCGCTGGTTTCGTACTGGCCCTGAATCACCCGGCCCTCCTCGCACTGGCTCACGTTGAGCAGCTGCACCCCGCGGCCGTGGGCCTCGCGCAGGCACTGCAAAAACCAGGGCGCGGTGGGCGCGTTGCCCGAGCCGTAGGTTTCGAGCACGCAGCCCCGCAAATCGTCGATTTCGAGCATCGTGCGCACTACCCGCTCGGTGATGCCGGGAAACAGCTTCAGAATCACGACCCGGTCGTCGAGGCGCTGGTGCACCCGCAGCGGGCCGCCGGGCAGCAGCAGCATCTGCTTATCGTTGAACGCCACCTCGATGCCGGCCCGAGCCAGGGGCGGGTAGTTTTCGCTGCGAAAGGCGTCGTACTGCTCGCTTTCCACCTTTTTGGCCCGGTTGCCCCGGATCAGCAGGTCGTTGAAGAACACGGCCACTTCCGGCACCCGCACCGTGCCGGCCACGGGGTGGCGGGCGGCGGCAATGTCGAGAGCCGTAATCAGGTTGCGGCGGGCATCGGTGCGGATGCGGCCCACGGGCACCTGGGCGCCGGTGAAGATGACGGGCTTGCCCAGGTTTTCGAGCAGGTAGCTCAGCGCCGCGGCCGAATACGCCATGGTGTCGGTGCCGTGCAAGACCACGAAGCCGTCGTAGTGGGCGTAGTTTTCGCCGATCAGGCGGGCCAGCAGCAGCCAGTCGGCCGGCACCACGTTAGAAGAGTCGATGGCCTCGGGCAAGCTCAGCACCGAAAGGTTCATGCGCAGCTGGCGCAGCTCGGGCATCTTCTTGCGAATCTGCTCAAACTTCATCGGCACCAGCTCCCCGCGCTTGTTGTATTCCATGCCCACCGTGCCGCCGGTATAAATAACGAGCACTGAAGCCACCGCCCGGCCATCGGACGCCGCCTCGGCACTGAGAATACTGGTGGGTTGGGGGAGCGTGGTGGGGAGCATGGGGTGGGAAAGGTGAAATTGTGAACTTGTGAAATGGCGAGATGGTGAGCAACTGTTCGGGCGGCGTCAATCCGAGCCACTGCTGCCCTTGAACGTTAAACGCACAAGTTCACCTTTCACAACTTCACAACTTAAACAGCGCCTGAGCGTTGCGGGTGGTGGCTTCGGCTACTTCGGCTTCAGTTTTGCCCAGCAGCGTGGCCACGCGCAGGGCAATCAGGGGCAGGTAGGACGGTTCGTTGCGCTTGCCGCGGTGCGGGGCCGGGGCCAGGTAGGGGCAGTCAGTTTCGAGCAGCAGATCATCCAGGCTCAGGCCGGGCAGGAACTTGTCGGCTCCGCCGTTTTTAAACGTAGCCACCCCGCCGATGCCGAGCTTGAAGCCCAGCTTGATGGCGCGGTCGGCTTCCTCGGGCGTACCCGAAAAGCAGTGGAACACCCCGCGCAGGGTGCCGTCCTGGCCGGCTTCGATCAGGTCAGCCGTTTCCTGGAAAGCGTCACGGGTGTGCAGCACAATGGGCAGATTGTATTGCTTGGCCAGCTCAATCTGCACCCGGAGCGCTTCTTTCTGCTGGTCGAGGAAAGTTTTATCCCAGTATAAATCGAGGCCGCACTCCCCCACTGCCGCGAAGGGGCGCTTGCTGAGCCAGTCCTCAATCTGGTAGAGCTCCCGCTGGAAATCCTGATTTACCGAGCACGGGTGCAGGCCCATCATGGCAAAGCACCGGTCGGGGTAATTGGCCTCGGTTTCGAGCATTACGTCCACGCTGGTGTGGTCGATGTTGGGCATCACGATGGTAGTGACGCCCGCGTCGAAGGCGCGGCGCAGGGCCTCGTCCCGGTCGGGCTTGAATTGTTCGGAATAGATGTGGGCGTGGGAATCGGTGAAGTGCATGGGGCAAAGGTAGCACCGGCGGGCCTACTCGTACTGCCGGCCTTTCCAGTCGAAGCGGCGGCCCAGCAGGCGAAACAACACTAAACTCAGGGTGAGGGCCACGGTGTAAAGCTCGAAGGCCGGCAGCAGGCGCCAGCGCAGGCGCAGTCCCGCCCGCCGGAAGCACAGGTGCGCCAATCCGCCCTGCACCAGCATCTTGGCCAGCAGCACGCCCAGTCCCACCAGCGGCCCCGCCACTGCCGCCAGCCCAACCAAAGCCAGGTAAAACGCCCCGTAGAACACCAAACCGCCCTGTAGCCAGGCCGGCAGGGCTTCCACGCCGCGCAGCCAGCGCCGCCGCTGGTGCAGCAGGGCCGCGGGCGTGGCAATGGGCAGGGAAAAGGCCAGCACCGCGGGCTCAAACAGGTTGCGAAAGGTGAAGCCCCGGGCCAGCACGGCCTGAAACAGCGCAAAGTCCTCGGTGACCGAAAATGGCAGCGCCTCGTAGCCGCCGGTGGCCTCGTAAGCCGCCCGGGTTACGAGCATGTTGTTGCCCATGGCCGTCACGGGCCTTCCCTGGTCCGACACCACCTGCACCAAGCCCAGCGACAAGAGCCAGTCGAGGCCCTGGAGCTGGTCGAACAGGCGCGGGCCCTGCACCACGGTCAGGCCCGTAACGGTGCCCACGCGGCTGGCCGGCGGCAGCACGGGTCCGAGCATGGCCTCCACCCAGGTGGCGGGCACGGCAATGTCGGCGTCGGTGATAAGGAAAAAGCTGGTGGTAGCGGCGCGGGCCAGGTGGGCCAGCACGTTGGCCTTGCCCCGGGCCGAGCCCAGGGATTCGGTGATGGGCAGGCAGCGAAACTGGCCCGCGTAGCCCTGCATCGTCGCGGCGGCGACGGCGGCAGTCTGGTCGGTGGAAGCGTCGTCACCGAGCAGTACCTCGATTAAATGAGCCGGGTAATTGAGCGCCCGGACAGTCCGTAGGCAGCGGCCAATGGCAGCCTCCTCATTGCGGGCCGCAATCAGAATGCTGACCCGGGGCAGCGGCGGCGCCAACGGGGCCGGTACGGCCGCGCGCCGCCGCCAGAACAGGACGGTGCAGGTTATCAGCACCAAAAACCACAGCCCGAAATACCCCGTCAGCAGCGCCAGCATGAGTTACAGAGCCTCGAAGCGGAAACCGCGCGCGGCGAAGTGGGCCAGGTAGCGCGGCAGCACGTAGCGCAGGTTGCGGCTGGCTTTGAGGCTGTCGTGAAACACAATGATGGAGCCGGGCTTGGTGTACTTAATGGCCGTGGACAGGCACTGGGCGGCCGGAAACGCACGGTCGTAATCGCAGGTCAGCACGTCCCACATCACCACCTGGTGGGTGGCGGCCAGCGCCGCAGCCAGCGGGGGAGTGATACGACCGAAGGGCGGGCGCAGCAGCGGCCGGGCCTCGGGGGCGGGCAGCAGCTCGTTCAGCTCCTGCTGGCACCGGGCCACGTCGGCCAGAAACTCGGGGCGGGAGTGGCTCCAGCCGCTGATATGGCGGTGGGTATGGTTGGCCAGGCGGTGGCCGGCGGCCAGGGTCTGGCGGGCAATGTCGGCGTGGCGAACCAGGTTTTCGCCCACGCAGAAGAAAGTACCCTTGGCGTCGTAGCGGGCCAGCTGGTCTAGCACGAAGGGCGTTTCGTCCGGAATCGGGCCGTCGTCGAAGGTCAGGTAGAGCGTGTTGGTGGTGGCGGGCATTTCCCAGAGGCAGCCCGGCAGCAGGCGCCGGACGGGGCCGGGCATTCGGATCAGGCGCACGTTTCGGGAATTCTGAATTGTGAATTGGGGCGGCGGCAAGGTACGGCAATCCGCGGGGAGCCTGCCCCCGGCAGTTCGGCCAGCCAAGCGAACTACAAATTTGGCGCTACTTGGTTTTGGCCGCGGCCAGCACCGCTTCCCACAGCGCGTCGGCGCTCTGCTCCCAGGAAAAGCGCTGGATGTTTTCGTAGCCTTGGGCCACGAGTTGCTCGCGCAGGCCGGCGTCGGCGTGCAGGGTTTCGAGGCCCTGGGCAATGGAGTCGACCTGAAACGGGTCGACCAGCAGGGCCGCGCCGCCGGCTACTTCGGGCAGGCAGCTGCAGTTGGAAGTAAGCACCGGACAGCCGCAGGCCTGGGCCTCGATAATGGGAATGCCGAAGCCCTCAAAATAGGGCACGTAGGCCGTGGCCAGGGCGGCGGCGTAGAGTTGAACGAGCTCCTCGTCGGTCACGCGACCGGTCAGGTGCACGTCGGTACGGAAGCGCATCTGCTGGTAGACGTCGAACATGGGGCCGGCTTTCCAGGCCGTGCGGCCCACGATGAGCAGCTTGGCCACGGAGCCCGAGCGGGCCTTAAACTGGTCGAAGGCCCGCAGCAGGTTCACCAGATTCTTGCGCGGCTGCAAAGCGCCCACAAACAAAAAGTAGGGTTTGCCGGCGCTGAACCGGTCGCGCACGGGCTGCTGCTCGGCGGCAGATAAGGGCCGAAAATGCTCGTCGGCGGCGTTGTAAACCACCCGGATCCGGTCGGCCGCAATCGTATAGGTGTCGATGATATCCTGCTTGGTGGCTTCCGACACGGCTACCAGCACCCGGGAGGCGCGGGCGAAGCGGGGCGCGAAATACTGGTAGTACTTGCGCTGCAGAAAGCCCACGTCCTGGGGGAAATGCTCGAAGGCCAGGTCGTGCATTACCGTCACGCGGGGCACGCGGGTACTCAGGGTCGTGAAGCCGTCGGGACTCAGGAACACGGCCGGGCGGTGGCGGGCCAGCCAGGCACTCACGGCCCCCTCAAACCAGGCCACGAACAGAAACGGGTGCCGGGCCGGCGGGTGCAGCACGTGGGGCACCACGTTGGGCCCGAACAGGTAGCGCGGGTCGTAGGCGCGGTCGAACAGAAAGTGAAACGTGTGCTCCGGGTGCCGGCGCACCAGGCGCAGCAGCGTTTCGTAGGTGAAGCGCCCGATGCCTTCGAGCTTGTCGCCGGGCAAAAGAAAGCGGACGTTGACGGCTATCTGCAAAGAGAATTAGGAATGTTGAATTCTGAACTCTGAATTAAAAACGGCATCACCGAATCATAATTCAACATTCAAAATTCAGAATTAACGTAACTGCTTCAGCTCACTGAGCCGGATGATGCCGGTGGCGAACAGAATCCCGACGAAGGCCAGCCCCGCTCCTACCGCCTCAAGCAGCCACTGATCCAAGACGAGGCGCAAGCCCCAGAACGTGGCGCAGAGCAGTCCGAAGGCCAGCCCCAGCCGGGCCAGCAGCGCCCACGGAATCTGCACGCCGGCCCGCTGCCGCACCAGCCACAGGTAGCCCCCGGATACGAATACGGCGCACAGCAGCGTGTCGAGGGCGGCGGCCACGGCGCCGTAGCGGGGCAGCAGCAGCACGTTGAGCACCACGTTGAGCCCGATGCTGACGGCCACGAACCAGCTCACCGGCTTTTCCTGGCTGGTGCTGGTGAGCAGGGTGCTGTAGATGGCAAAAAACGCGTGCACGAGCACGTTGACAAACAAAATCTTGAGCGCCGTGGTCATGTGGGCCAGTTCCAGGGGGCTGCTGTGGGTGAACTGCCAGAACAGCACCTCCCCCCGAAACAGCACGAAGGCGCACACAAACAGCAGCGGCACCGTGACGATGCGCTGCCCGAACCAGAGCAGCTCCTGCTGCTCCTGGGGCTGGTCGGTGGCGCGGGCAAACTTGGCGAAGAACAGCGGCAGCACCGTCCACATATACATCATGATGGCGTCGACCCAGCGGTAGGCCCCGGCGTAGTAGCCGGCCTCGGCGGGCGTGGCCAGCCGCTCGAGCATCACCATGTCGATGCGCTCATTGAGGCCGTAGAGCAGCGTAATCATGGCGAAGGGCAGGCTGGCCCGGAGCACGGTGCGGGCCTGGCTCCAGCGCAACCGGTAGCGCACGAAGCCGTAGAGCCGGCTGATAAGCCCGTAGAGCACTACAAACGTGAACAGCGTAGCTACCGAGCGGGCCACCACGTAGTTGTCGAGCGTGAGGCCGACGGTAATCAAGCCCAGCACCACCAGCAGCAGCAGGGCTTTTTCCAGCACCGAGAGCAGGGCGTCGGTGTTAAAGCGCTGGTGGGCCTGGAGCGTGCCGCGCAAAAAGCTCGTGTACTGAGTCAGCAGCAGCCCCACGCCGGTCAGGGCCAGCAGCGTGAGCGTGTGCCCCCGGTAGCCGATGCCGTAGCCGACGAGCACAATCAGCCCCAGAAACAAGGCCGACAGCCCGCTTTTCAGGGGCAGAATGGTGGGGAAGTACTCGGGCAAAAACTCCGCGTTGGCCGCCACCCGCTTGGTGGTGAGCTGGGTCAGGCCCAGGTCCGAGACGGAGGCAAAAATCAGCGTCAGCGCGTACAGGGCCGTGAACGTGCCGAAGGCGGCGTGGCCCAGGCGGTCCTGCACCAGGTTTTCCACCACCACCCAGCCCGGCTTCACCAGCAGGTTGAGCAGCACGACGAAGCTGATATTTCCGAAAAACTTTTTGATGGGGTCGAAACGAGGGATGGGCGGCGAAATTATGGAAAAACCCGCGGGGCTACCCCATCTTTCTGCGCACCGGCGAGGGTAATCGGGCCGGGCCACGGCTGGCAAAGCGACGCGGCAGCCAATTTTGCTAAAAACGCGGCTGCCATTTCGGGGCTATTCATTGCGGGGAAAATCGAGTAGCTTTGCCACTCTGCGGCCAGCCGAAAACCGACCCGGCCGCCCCTATTGCCCTTTCTTTTTACTGCATGTCTTCCCGCTCCTATTCACTGCTAGGCCTGTGGCCGGTTATCAACCGCTGGAAATTTCTCGTTCTTACGGCCGTCGGCCTGGCGCTGGTTATCAGCGTTATCGTGGCGTTGATGCTGCCCAATATCTACAAATCGACGGCCGTCTTCTACCCTACCAATCCCAACACCACTGACCCCGACCGCATTGTGACGGAAGGCGGCAAGCTGGAGCTGGGCGGGCGCACCGAAGACCTGGACCGTGTGATTACCATCGGCGAGTCGCAGACCGTGGCCGAGCTGATGATCAAGCGCTTCAAGCTGCACCAGCACTACAAAGCCGGCAAGCCCGGTGACGACCTGGCCGACCAGGCGGCGCTGGACGAGTTCAACGGCAACCTGACGGTGGTGCACAACGACCGGGACGCTATTGAGCTCACCTTCAAGGACCGCGACAAGGTGCTGGCCGCCAAGATTGCCAACACCCTGACTCAGGTCATCGACTCCATCAACCAACAGCTCACGTTCGAAAACCGCCGCAACATCATCGAGCTGTACCGGGAGCGGCGCGACTTTCTGCAGAAGGAATATACTGCCACCCACGACAGCCTGGTGCAGGGCCGCCGCCGCTACGGCATCTACGGCATGGACCGGGAGTCGCGCTACTTGGCCAAGGAAATCATTGAAACCGAGGCCGACCTGCGCCGGGCCGAGGGCGAGGGCGACTCCCGCCGCGCCGCCGGGCTGCGCCGGGCCCTGAAGGGCCTTACCCAGGCCGAGGGCGGCAACCTGCTGAACCTGGAAAACTACGTGGCCGGCACCGACCTGATGACCACGCTCTACGCCCGCTTCAACGACGTGCAGGGCCGCCTGATCGGGGCCCGCAGCGCCTACGAATCGGCCAAGCTGGCCATCAGCGGCAAGATTTCGTCGATTTACGTGGTGCAGAAAGCCTTCCCGGCCACCAAGAAAGCGGCGCCCGTGCGCTGGCTGATTGTGGTGTCGTCGGTGCTGATTACGCTGGTGCTGTCCGTGATTTTCATCACCCTGCTGGAGCTGTACCGCGGCAACCTGAGCGTAGGCCGCGCCGGCCGTGCGCAGGCCTAGCCCGCCCATGGAAACGACGCCCCTCCCCCTGCTGGAGCGCCTCTGGCCCCGCGACAACGCCCAACGGCTGTTCGTGGTCTTCGTCGTGCTGCTGCTAACGGCTGGCTCGGCGGCGGCCCTGCTGGAAGCGCCGGTCTTGCTGGCGCTGCCGCTGCTGGTCCTGGGCGTGGCCGTGCTACTCGTCGACTGGCGCTGGGTGTACTATCTGCTCTTGTTCTGCTTGGCCTTTTCCCGCGAAATCGGTCTGCCGGGTGGGTTGAGCATGGACGTGCCCTCCGAGCCGCTGATGCTGGTGCTGCTGGGCTGCTTCGGGGTAAGCGTGGTGCTGGGCAAAACCCACGTGCCGGCCCGGTTCTGGGCGCACCCGCTGGTTATCATCATGGGCCTGGCCCTGCTCTGGTCGATGGTGTCGTCGGTGTTTTCGGTGGCGCCCATCAAGTCGGTGAAGTACCTACTGGCCAAAACTTGGTACATCGTGCCCTTCGTGTTCGTGACGCTGTCCATCGTGCGGCGCCCGGCCGACGTGTGGCGGCTGGCGGCTTTCTACGTCACCGGAGCCGTGCTTACGGTGCTCTACACGGCGGCCCGGCACGCCACCAAGGGCTTTTCCTTCGACTCCATTAACTGGGCCATTCAGCCCTTCTACATCAACCACGTTATCTACGCCGTGGTGGCGGCTATGCTGGTGCCCTACGCCTTCTACGCCGCCCGCGACACCGCGCCCGGCCTGAAGCGCACCGTCTGGCGGACGGCGCTGCTCATCCTGGTCTTCGGGGTGCTGCTCTCCTACACCCGGGCCTCGATTCTGTCGTTGCCACTGGCGGCGGGGTTTTACCTGATCATGCGCCTGCGCCTGACCCGGCTCGTGCTGGCGGGCGCGGCCATTGCGGCGGCTAGTGGAGCGTTCTACTTCATGAGTCAGAACAACTACATGCTCTACGCCCCGGACTTCGAGAAAACGATTTTCAACGGGCACAACTTCGAAAAGCACCTGGAGGCGACTTACAAGCTGCAGGACGTGTCGGGCATGGAGCGGGTGTACCGCTGGGTGGCGGCGGCCCGCATGATCAGCGAGAAGCCCATTACCGGCAGCGGCCCGAGCACCTTCTACCCCGAATACAAGCGCTACACGGTCAAGAGCTTCCGCACCTACGTGAGCGACAACCCCGAGAAGTCGACCACCCACAACTACTTTCTGCTCCAACTGGCCGAGCAGGGTCTGCCGGGCTTTCTGCTCTTCGTTATCCTGTTCGGCACGGCCCTGGTGCTGGTCGAAACGCTGTACCATCGCAGCCGCTCGGCTCAAAACCGCCGCGTGGTGCTGGCCGCGGGCCTGTCGTTGGTCGTCATCGTCTTTCACCTGCTGCTCAATGAGCTGGTGGAAGTCGACAAAATCGGCTCCTTCTTCTACATTGCCCTGGCCCTGCTGATGCGCGCCGAGGTCTGGGTTGAGGAGGAAGGCAAAGGGGAGCTGGTGAAGTCGTGAACTGGTGGGTTGTCGTTTGGGCCGCCCTGTCATGGCGAGGCGTAAGCCGAAGCAATCCGTCCGTTGAAACGACATAAGCCCTATCAACCGAAAAGCCCCGACGTTGCGTGAACGTCGGGGCTTTTCAGCTTAGTTGGAAGCAGGGCATTGCCCAGAACGGATTGCTTCGGCTTACGCCTCGCCATGACAGGGCGGCCCAAACGACAACTCACCAGTCCACCATTTCACTCAATCACTTAAACCGACAGCTCAGGATGGTGATGTCGTCGGAGAACTGGGTTTTGTTGACGTTGAAGGCTTCGATTTCCTTCAGCATCTGCTTGTGGATGCCGGTCAGGGGCAGGTAGCGGTTGCGGCGCATCAGGCTGATAAGGCCTTCTTCGCCAAATTCCTCGCCCTCGGCGTTGAACACTTCCGTCAGGCCGTCGGTGTAATTGAGCAGCAGGGAATGGGGCGGAATCTGGGTTTCGCCCACCGTGAGCATCGGCAGCTCTTCCATGATGCCAAGCATCACGGTGCCGTCTTTGAGGTACTGCACCGGGCCGCTGTCGGGCAGCAGAATCGGGTCGTTGTGGCCGGCGTTGACGTACTGCAAATGGCGGGTGCTGCGGTCGTAGATGCCGAAGAAAACGGTGATGAACTTCTCGCCCCCGGAGTTGCGGAACAGCAGGTGATTGAGTTCGTGCACGATGGTGGCCAGGTCGGCTTTCTGGCGCAGCAGCGTGCGCAGCCCGGCCTGGAAGTTCGACATCAGCAGTGAGGCCGGCACGCCCTTGCCCGACACGTCGGCCACGCAAAACAGGAACTTGTCTTTATCGATGGCCACCACGTCGTAGTAGTCGCCGCCGATGGCGGTGTGGGGCACGTAGCTGGCGTGCACGGCCACGTGGGCGTCGTTGGGGAGCTTGCTGGGGAAGAGCATGTTCTGCACTTCCTGAGCAATTTCAATTTCCTTGCGAATGGCGGCCGCCGACACCCGCTGCCGGTTCAGTCGGCGGTTTTCGATGGCCCCGATCAGGATGTTGCTCAGCGTCTGCAGAAAGCTGGCGGCCTCCTCGTTGGCGTAGTCGTCCTGCACGTTGCCGATGAGCACGTAAGCCAGCACCGTCCCCTTCTGCACCACCGGAATGATGGTTTCGAGCTGCTGCCACTCCTTGCCCAGCTCGAAGCGGCTCACCGGGCAGGGCGAATCGGTGCAATTATCGATGATGGTTTCGGGCAGCTCAATCTTTTTGAAGTCGGCGAGCTGGAAGCCGAACGACACCACGCACTGCCACTCCCGCTCCTCCTTCATGTACACCACCATGCGGCGGATGTTGAGCTGACCGAGCAGGGTAAACTGGAAGATCTTGTAGAGCGCCTCCTCCGTGGTATCCTGGTTGATGGCCTGCGTAATTTCCAGCAGCGCGCTGAGCTCCTGCTTTTTGAGCAGCAGCTGCTTGCGCAGGCTTAGTACGTCGGCGTTGGGGTGAATCAGGTTGGAATCGGGCATTTTGTTGGTTTTTGGTTTTTGGCTTGTGGTTTTTGGCCTTCGGAATTCGGCGGAAGCCGAAAACCACAAACCAAGCACCACCAACCAATCAGCCTCCCAGGGGAGTTTTGGGGTCGTAGGCGTCGCGCAGGCCGTTGCCCAGCAGGTTAAAGCTAAGCACCAGCAGACTGATTGCCAAGCCGGGCAGCAGCGTGAGCCACAGGCCGGCCTCGGTGCCGAGCAGCTGGAAGCCTTCGTTCACCATCAGGCCCCACGACGGCGCCGGGGGCTGCACGCCCAGACCCAGAAAGCTCAGTCCCGCCTCGAGCAGGATGGCGGCGGCAAAGTTACTGGTGGCAATGACGATAAGCGGGCCGGTCATATTGGGCAGCAGGTGGCGCACAATCAGGCGGCCCTGGGGCAGGCCCAGCACCCGGCCCGCCTCCACGAAGGTTTTCTCGCGCAGACTCAGCATCTGCCCGCGCACCACCCGGGCCACGTCGACCCACATGGTCAGGCCCACGGCCACAAACGAGGTCCAGACGCCCTTGCTGTCGAGGGCCAGGGAAATGGCAATGACGAGCATAATTCCCGGAATGCTCCACACCACGGTCATCAGCCCCAGCAGCAACGAGTCGACCCAACTGCCGAGGTAGCCGGCCAGCGCGCCCACCAGCATCCCCAAAGCCAGGGAAATCAGCACCGCTACCAGCCCGATGCCCAGGGAGATGCGCGTGCCCAGCAGCAGCCGGCTCAGCTCGTCGCGCCCGGCTTTGTCGGTACCCAGCCAGTACGTGCGCCGGAGGATGCGTTCCTGCTCGACGATTTTCCGCAGCTCGGCGGCGGAGCCCGTTTGGCCCGCTACTTCAGCCAGGGCATAAGTTTTAGGCTGTTCGGCCAGGGCGCTATGGTTCAGGTAGGGCTCAATCCGGACCGAGTCGCCGACAAACCGGTAGCCGCTGATGGGCGAATCCCGGAACTGCGGCTCCCGCCCCTGCTGCCAGGTGCGCAGCACGTTGTCGGCAGCGGCGCGGGCCGAGTCGGGCAAGGGCAGGCGCAGGATGGTGGCCGTGAAGCCGGGGGGCTCCTTCTGCAGTTGCACCAGGCCGTTGTTGGCGTCGGGCGAGTTGTCGGGCAGCACCCAGTAGCCAGCCAGGCCGATGAGCACGCAGAGCACAATAAAGCCCAGGCCGAGCATGGCGGGCCGGTTTTGGAGCAGCCGCTGCCGCACGTAGTAGCCCGGGGGCCGGGCCGCGGGGGCCGGCGGGGGCGCCGAAACGGAGGGGCCGGCCACTACTAGCGGGAGTTATGCGCCAGCAGCCCGGCCTTGGTGGCCAGGTAGTAACAGTCGCGGGCAATGGCCCCGAAAGAGGTTGTCTCGTAGGCCAATTCGGTGTCCGGGTCGGGGTAGAAGCACTTCACGTAGTCCTGCTCGAGCAGGGCGCGCAAGCCGTTTTCTAGGGCCGGCGCGGGCAGGCCGGCTTTCTGGGTCAGGTCGCGGAAGGAAGTAACGAAGTACAGCTCGTCGAGGATGTCGAATTCGGCGTTGGTCACGGAACGGAGGGCAGGTGAGGCTAACAAATGTAGCGCTACGGGGCGGGAAAGGGAAATGCGCGGCCCCAGAACCGGAAATAGCCGTCGGCCCCGGCCCCTAGTCCCGCAGCGCCACCACCCCGGCCACCGCCGTAGCCCGCCCTTCCTCTGACTCAATATAGGCCATGATATCCTCAATTTGCCGGGCCGAGAGCTGGAAGCTGGGCATCTGCTGTTTCTGAAACTGGGCGAAAATCTTCACCGCGTATTCGTCGCCGCTGGCTACCACTTTGCCGGAGTTTTTCACCCACGGAACCAGCCAGGACAGTGGGCGGCGCTTGGTAATGCCGGCCAGGGCCGGGCCCACCACCACGTCATTGACGGCGTGGCACTGGGCACAGTTGCCCTTAAACAGGGCGTCGCCGGCCGCAATGGCTTTAAGTTGCTCAGGACGCGCCGCCGCCGGAGCCGGCAGGGTGTCGGTTGCCGCAGCGGCAGGAACTTCGTTGCTCAGCGCAAGTTGGGCCGGCGGAGTCTGCAGCCAGTCTAACGACCGATATAGTACGGCGCCGATAACGCCCAACACCAACACCATGCACACCGGCAGCAGCCAGCCAAATTCAACTTTACGCATCACTACGGACTTTGGTGAAACCATTCATTCCGTAGTATAAGGTCGCACTGAAAAAGCCGGAAACCTAGTTATTTTCGACTTATTAACCCGATTTGTCAGGCCAGGCGAGTTCAGCAAAAAGCCCCTGCCCCGCACGGTGGAAACAGGGGCTTTGCCAAAAAGGATTACGGGGTTACTTCCCGGACTCCGTAATACTGATGGCGTAGCCGCCGCCGGGGGCGCAGAGCTGGCTCAGCTTGGTTTTGCTGGTCACAGTCTGTTGGCGAATAGCGTAGGCCTGGGGGTTTTTCTCGTAGTGGGCATCCTTGCCGTCGGCGTAGATGGTGGCCAGGTACTTTTTGCCCGGGTCGAGGAAGCTCAGGCTGATTTTGGAGGTGCGGCCGTTTTCGTCGCAGGTGCTGCCCACAAACCAGCTGCTCTTGCCCTTGGCCTTGCGGGCAATGGTGATATAGTCGCCGGGCTCGGCTTCGAGCACCTTCGTGTCGTCCCAGTCCACGGCCACGTCCTTGATAAACTGGAAGGCGTCGAGGTACTTCTCGTAGGTTTCGGGCAGGTCGGCGGCCATCTGCAGGGGCGAGTACATGGTCACGTACAGGGCCAGCTGCCGCACCAGGGTACTGTGCACGAAGGAGTTGTTGTTGGGATTGTAGGCGCTGATCTTGGTCTGGAAGATGCCCGGCGTGTAATCCATGGGGCCGCCAATGAGGCGGGTGAAGGGCAGAATGGTGGTGTGGTCGGCGTTGTTGCCCCCAAATGACTCGTACTCGGTGCCCCGGGCGGCTTCGTTACCAATCAGGTTCGGATAGGTGCGGGCCAGACCGGTGGGGCGCACGGCCTCGTGGCCATTGACCATGATGTGGTGCTTGGCGGCCGTGGTCAGCACGTAGTTGTAGTGGTTGATGAGCCACTGCCCGTAGTGATGCTCACCCAGGGGCAGCACGTCGCCCACGTAGCCGGTTTTCACGGCGTTGTAGCCGTACTTGTTCATAAACTGAAAGGCCGTGTCCAGGTGCCGCTCGTAGTTGCGCACCGAGCCCGAGGTTTCGTGGTGCATCATGATGTTGACGCCTTTGGCGTGGGCGTAACGGTTGAGCTCGGCCACGTCGAAGTCGGGGTAGGGCGTCACGAAGTCGAACACGTAGTCTTTGTGTTTGCCAAACCAGTCTTCCCAGCCCGTGTTCCAGCCCTCCACCAGCACCGCGTCGAAGCCGTGCTTGGCGGCGAAGTCGATGTAGCGCTTCACGTTGGCGTTGGTGGCGCCGTGGGTGCCGTTGGGCTGCACCTTGCGGTAGTCAATCGAGTCGAGCTTGATGTTGTCCTGGTTCGTGTACGACCAGCTGCTCTTGCCCGTAATCATCTCCCACCACACGCCCACGTACTTCACAGGCTTGATCCAGGAGGTGTCCTTGATTTTGCTCGGCTCGTTCAGGTTCAGCACCAGCTTCGATTCGAGAATGGCGCCGGCCCGGTCGCTGACGATAATCGTGCGCCAGGGCGAGGCGCAGGGCGTTTGCAACGAGGCCATGTCGCCGACGGCATCGGGTGTGAGGCGCGACTCGAGCACGAAGTTCTGGTCGTCGAGCTCCAGGTGCATGGCCGAGTAGTCGACCAGGGCCGCTTCGTGGATGTTGATGTAGAGCCCGTCCTGGCTTTTAAGCATCAGCGGAGTCTGCACGCCGGTGGCCGAAAACGTGGTCTGGGAGGCATTAGGCGTCACAGCGGCCTTCATGCGCCCGCGCACCTCCGACAGCTTCGACGTGACGGTGCTGTACTCCTGGGTGTCGTAGTCGCCGGGCAGCCAGAAAGCTTTGTGGTCGCCGGCCAGGGCAAACTGGGTTTTCTCCTGCTTCACCACGAAGTAAGTCAGGTCTTTCTGGGCCGGAAACTCGTAGCGGAAGCCCAGCCCGTCGTTGAAAAGGCGGAAGTGCACGAGAACCACGCGGCCCGTGGCAGCCTGCTGCAGGTTCACCGTGAACTGGTTGTAGTGGTTGCGGATGCTCTTAACCTCACCCCAGACCGGCTGCCAGGTTTCGTCGAAGGTGGTTTGCTTGGTGGCGGCCACCGTGAAGCCGTCGGTCAGGGCCGGGGCGTTTTTCAGCTCCACCCCCAGCTTGCTCGGCTTGATGACCACCTTGCCCTTGTAGGTCAGGCGGTAGGTGGGCACGCCCCCGCTCTGCAGGGCGAAGTCGAGCACGAGGCGCTGATCCGGGGACTTGAGCTCCTGAGCCCGGGCCAGAAAGCTGGTCAGGCCCAGAAAAAGCAGGATGAGAGTCCAGCGGCCGGAGCGGCCGAAAACGGCCGTAGGTCGGCGTAGCGGGTGGTTCATTCGAAACGGGATAGTGGGTGGCTGATCAGGAGTTTGCGGGGCAAAACAAGGAAAAAATTACGCAACTTATTTACGAATATCCGGCCTCCGCTCCTATCGGCTGCCAGATCAGCACCTTGGTGGTTTTGCTTAGGCCCGGGGCCGCTACAGCTGCCGGCCTTTCCAGGCGTAGCGCCCGCGCAACCCCAGCAAACCGGTAGCCAGGGCGTAGGGCGCGTAAAGCATTTGCAGTACCGGCAGCCACCGCCGCCACCGCCGCCGGCCCAGACACGCCAGCACCGGGGTCAGAAACCAGGCGTCGGCGCCCAGCTTGAGCGCCCAGGCGACCAGGGTCCAGGGCCAGAGAACGGGGCGGGCAAACGTCAGCAGCAGGGCCGCGAACAAGGCCACGTTGGCCCCGAGCACCAGCACGGCCAGCTGCTGGGAGGCCGGGTGCCGGTAGTGCCGCCACTTGCTGGCCCAGCGCACCCGCTGCCGGAGCAATGCGCCCAGGGTAGTTGGCGCGGCCGTGCTCACCACGGCGGCCGGACTTTTGAGAAACCGGATGCTGCCGGGAAAAGCTGCGTGGAGCTTGTGGAGCAGGAATTCGTCGTCGCCGCTGGCCAGGTGCTCATTGCCGGCAAAGCCCCGCACGGCGGCAAAAGCGGTCCGCTCGTAGGCCAGGTTAGCCCCGTTGCACATGGTGGGCCGGTGCCACCCGATGCCGGCCGCCCCCACCCCGACGAGCCCCGCAAACTCGAGGCCCATGAGCTGCTGCCAGCCGGTGGCGGGCCCCGTGAGCAGCACCGGCCCACTGATAAAGCGCGCCGCAGTATCAGTCGTGACCACGGCGGCATAGCTGCCGAGCCAGTCGGGGCCGAAGCGACAGTCGGCGTCGGTGCAGACCACCCAGGGGGCCCGGGCGCGGTAGAGAGCGGCTTGCAGGGCGGCTTTCTTGCCCGTGCCGGCCCCGGGCTCCTCCCGCAGCATTATTAGTCGCAGCGAAAATGAACTGTGCGAGGCGGCCTCGGCTACCAGACGGGCAGTGTCGTCGGTGGAATAATCATCGGCAATGAGCACCTCGAACCGGCCGGGAGGCAATTGCTGCCGGGCCAGGTCGCGGAGCAGATTGGGAATATTGTGGGCTTCGTTGCGAGCGGCAATGAGCACGGAAAACAGCGGCCCGGCCGCGTCCGCAAAGGCACCGGCCCCGGCAGATGGCGCGGATTCGATGGGTGCCACAGTCGGCAGCGCGGCCCAGGCTTGGCGCAGGCGCAGCATCAGGGCCGCGTACACGACGGGCAGCACCAGCAGCCCCGCTCCCACCCACGGCGCGCTCATACCGACTCAGGGGCAGGCGCCCCGGCTTTCTTGCGAAACACCTTCAGGCGAAGCACGAACAGGAGCCCCGCCGCGCTGGGCAGGGCAATATTGATTACCCACAAGCTCAGACTGGCGCTGAGCACAGGCAGGGCCGGCTCGCGCAGCAGCCCAAACAAGTGGGTGGCCGACAGCTCCCGCACGCCCACGTCGGCCAGGGCATTCAGCGAGGGCACCAACGACTTGAGCAGAAACGTGCCCGCAATGGCGGCCAGCCCCGGCCCTACGGGTGGCGTGGCCCCGTAGGCGAGCAGCAGCAGGCCAAATTGCAGGCAAAACACCGCGTAGCGCAGCCCCGACAAGGCCAGAATGACGTGCAGGGCCCGGGTTGGGTAGGTGGGCATTACGGCCAGAAACCGCCGGAACCGCCGCAGCGGCCGCACCACCGTCAGGGCCGTGAGCAACAGGCGGGAGCGGTACAAAGGCAGAATCACGCCGGCGTTGAGCAGCCCGGTAGCCACCACCAGGCCCAGGCCGGCCGAGGGGTAGCCGGGCAGGTAAAACGTGAGCAGAAAGTACAACAGGCCCGCCGTGCCGGCCACTACCGTGGCCACGAGCTGACAGTAGCGGCCCAGAAACACGGCCCCCAGCGCATCGAGGCGGCGGCTTTTGAGCTCGATGATGCGGCCGGCGTAGTCGCCGACGCGGTTGGGCGTCACGAAGCCCAGGGTCAGGCCCACGAGTACGGCCCGGAAGCAGCGCCGAAATGAGACGGGCTCCAGGTGCCGGGCCAGGCGCCACCACTTCCAGGCCTCCAGCCCCCAGTTGACGGGCACCAACGCCAGCGCCGCCAGTACCGGCCCCCGGCCCGAGCCGCTGAGCGTGGAACTCAGCAGCTGCCGCCAGGCCTGGGCCGTGGCCCCGTCGGCGTACACGGAGTGGTAGAGCAGGCCCAGCGTCAGCCCGGTCACGAGCAGCTTGCCCGCCACCACCAGCCCGCGCCGCCGGGCCGTGGGTTCCGGCTTTTGGGTGTAGTTTTGTAGGGAAGGACTGGGCAAAGCAGCGGCGGAACGATTGGTTGGGAGGGGCAAGTTACCTACTGCAAACCAACGGCCCGTGCTGGCGTGCCCCGGCCGCCTTATCTTTCCCTGCCATGCCCCCCCGCCTCCCCGCCTCCCCCGATTTGCTGCCCAAGATTATTATGGGCGTCGATCCGGGCACCAATATCATGGGCTACGCCCTGATTGAGGTGCGCGGGCAGAAAGTCGACGTGCTCTGCTACGACGTTATCAACATGCAGAAGCTGGGCACCAACCACGCCCTCAAGCTCAAAAAGATTTTCGAGCGGATGCTGGAACTCATCGACGAGTACCTGCCCGACGAGCTGGCCATCGAGGCGCCGTTTTTTGGGGTCAACGTGCAGAGCATGCTCAAGCTGGGCCGGGCCCAGGGCGTGGCCATTGCCGCCTGCCTCTCGCGCCAGATTCCGTACGTGGAATACGCCCCCACCAAGGTCAAGCAGTCCGTCACGGGTTCGGGCAACGCCACCAAAGAGCAGGTGGCCCACATGCTGCGCCAGACCCTGACGCTGCCGCCCGTGGAGGAGGCCAGCAAATTTTTAGACGCCACCGACGCGCTGTCGGTAGCGCTGTGCCATCACTACCAGAAGGGCAACAACGTGAAGGCCGGCGGCAAAAGCTGGGGCAAGTTCCTGGCCGACAACCCCGGCAAGCTGGCGGCCCCGGTGGCGGGCAAAAAAGCCGCTGCGCCGAGAGCAGCCCCCAAAGCCAAGGCGAAGTAGGGCCGCTATTCCGTAAGTTGGCGGCTCTAGCCCCTCACCGGAATCCTTATGAAACGCCACCCTATCCGCTCCACGTCCCTGAAGGCCGTGGGCTACGCTGCCGATACCCAAACCCTGGAAGTTGAGTACCGCAACGGCCGCCTGGTGCGCTACCAGGGCGTCAGCGCCGCCGTGCACCGCAGCCTGTTGGCCGTGCCGGGCAAGGCGCTGTTCGTGGTCCAGGTGCTAGATGGCGGGCCCTACCAGCGGGAGCAGCTCAAGTAAAGCGGGCTTTTCAGCCCTCGACCTCAATTTCACCCTTCAAATACGTCACGGCGTAGCCGCTCATCAGGGCCCGGTCGCCGCGCAGCTCGCACCACAGGTCGCCGCCCCGGGCCGATACCTGCCGGGCGCGCAGCTCGGTTTTGCCCAGGCGGCCAGCCCAGTAGGGAATCAGCGTGGCGTGGGCCGAGCCGGTCACCGGGTCTTCGGGCACGCCCACCCGGGGCGCGAAAAAGCGCGACACGAAGTCGATGCCGTTGGAGCCGGGCGCCGTGGCAATGACGCCCACGTACTCCAGGGCCGCAATTTTGGCAAAGTCCGGGGTCAGGGCCAGCACTTCGGCCTCGGAGTTGAACAGCGTAACCAAGTCGCGGGAGGCCAGCACGTCGAGGGGCGTGGCGTGCAGGGCGTCGCGCAGGCCGGTGGGGTGCGTGGTCAGCGGCCGGGGCGGGCGCGAGGGAAAGTCGAGCGTGAAGCGGCCGTCGGCGGCGTGGCGCACCCGCAGCGGACCGCTCTTGGAGTGGAAGGTTATTTCCTCGCCCCGGAAGCTCAGGTGGCGGAACAGCACGTGGGCCGAGGCCAGCGTGGCGTGCCCGCAGAGGTCAATTTCGGCCGCGGGCGTAAACCAGCGGATGTCGTAGTCGGAGCCACCCCGGGCCACGAAAAAGGCGGTTTCTGCCAAGTTGTTTTCGGCGGCAATGGCCTGCATGGTGTCGGCGGGCAGCCACTCCGAGAGCGGGCACACGGCGGCGGGGTTGCCGGCAAACACCCGGTCGGTAAAGGCGTCGATTTGGTAGAGCGGAAGCAGCATGGCGAGCGGGACTGGGTACGGAAAAAGCGCAAGGGCGGTACGGCGGGTGAAAGTAGCGGATCGGGCGCATACCTTGCCTGGGCGGCCGCGCAAATCAGGCCGGATATATTTTTTTATACCCCACGCAACCCCGCCCCGGGCGGGCCGGTCATGGGGGCAGTACGCTAGCGCACCTTATCTCTACTACCCGCCTATTCAGCTTCTGCTCCTGCCTATGGCCGAATCTATTACTGCCCTCCTCGAAGGCTGCCGCCGGGGCCGACCGGCGGCGCAGCGCGGCCTCTACGAGCGGCTAGGCTATTCGCTGATGGGCGTCTGTTTGCGCTATTGCCCCTCGCGGGCCGAGGCCGAGGACGCGCTGCAGCTCACCTTCGTGAAGATCTTCACCCGGCTCGACCAGTTCCGGGGCCAGGGTCCGTTCGAAGCCTGGGCCCGGCGCATCGCCGTCACGACCTCCCTCAACCTCTGGCAGCAACACCAGCAGCGCGGCCTGCACCTCGACACTGACGAAGCCGCCGCCGTGCCCCACCCCGACGGCACGCCCTTCGACCAGCTCTCGGCCGAAGATCTGGTGCAGCTCATCGGCACTTTGCCGATGGGTTACCGCACCGTGTTGAACCTCTACGCCATCGAAGGCTACTCCCACGCCGAAATCGGCGGGCTGCTCGGCATTTCGGAAGGCACCAGCAAGTCGCAGCTTTCCCGGGCGCGGCGCCTGCTGGAAGAACGCCTGCAGCAGCAGGCCCACATCCCCCACTACCATGACTGACCACGAATCCGAAAAATTCTACCAGGACCTGCGCCGCAAGCTTGATGGCTACGGCAGCGCACCGCCGGAGGCCGTCTGGGCCGGTATCCGGGCGCAGGTGCCGGCCCGCCGGCCACGCCGGTACCGGCCGTTGCTGCTCCTGCTGCTGCTGGGCACGCTTGTCATCGGCCTCACCTTCGGCCCCAGCCAGTGGCTGCGGCTGATCGAGCCCGCGGAACCCGGCCAGGCCGCCCGTATTTCCTCCACGACGCCCCTGGCCTCCCCGGCGGCCCAGCAGAACCGCGCGCCCGGTCTGCCCGCGCCAGCCGGGGCCGGCAGCACCACCGCAACCGAGCCAGCAGCAGCGGCAACCTCGTCAGCGCTTGCTGTAACCAGCACAGCTCCCCTAGCGGCCACTTCGGGCAAGGCTCTGGCTTCCGGGCAAAGAAACATCGTGGCCGGGCCAGGCCGCACCGGGCGCCTGCTGCTTGCCGCCGATTCCCGCCGGTCGAAGCGGCTGGCGCGTAAGTACGGGGAAAGCTCGGCGGCGCAGACTGGCAGCTCGGAGGAGTTAGCCAGCGCTGAAATGGGCCGCTCACGCCGGAAAATGAGCCGTTCGGCGCGCCTGCTGGCCACCTCCCGTTCCCGCCAGCGGGCTTTGGGCCTCGAAATTACGGGCAGCCGTACGAGCCATTCGGAAGCGCTGGGCCGGGTAATGCGCCGCCGCAGGGCGGCCGGCCGCGCCGTAGCCGGCCCCGAGGTCGACGCAACGGAAAGCTCGTTGGGCGAAACCAGCCAGAACACGACCTCCGGGCGGCGCCGAACCCGGCAGCCGAAAATCAGCAATGCGCCCCTGGCCCTGCTGGTGGTACGCCCCGCCGTGGAAGAAGCGGCCGAGCCGGAAGTGCACGCCACCAAGCGCCGTCCACGGAAGCGCCCTACCAAGCAGGAGCTGCGCCTGCGCAACTGGAGCGCCCAGGTTCTGGTGGGCTCGGGCCTTACCTACCGGGTGTTGGGCGGCACGCCTACCCAGCTCGAAACCCTGGAGCGGCCCAGCCTGGGCTTCAGCGGCCAGGCCACGGCCACCTACGCCTTTTCCCGGCAGCTGGCGGTAGCCGTGGGCCTCGGCTACGCCGAATACGCCACAGCGCTGCACTACCAGCTCCAGAAAAAAACCCTGGAAACCGTGGAGCAGAAGGATTTCCGCGACGTGTACCGCTTCCTGACCGTGCCCGTGCAGGCCCAGCTCACCCTGGGCGGCAACGCCCGCTGGCGCTACGGCGTGCTGGGCGGCGGCACGCTGGCCCTGCTGACCGGCGCCCGCACCACCGAAGGCTCGGCCTGCAACTGCCAGCAGACTCAGTGGACCAGCGACGCGGTGAATTTGCCCTTCAACCGTACCAACCTGCAGCTCACGGGCGGCGCCTTCGCCAGCTACCAGTTCGGGCTGGGTCAGTGGCTCACCATTCGGCCCCAGGGTCAGATTTTCCTGAACTCCCTCACCACGCCCGCCAGCACCCGGGCCGACCGCCGCCCCTGGAGCCTGGGGGTGCAGGCCGGCTACAGCTGGGACCTGGACCCGCGCAACAAGCACTAGGGCTACCTCTTTCTTTCCGCTACCTGACTACCGCTACCCATGAATAAATTCCTCGTTACCGGCCTGCTACTCGTTTCCGGCCTGCTCACGGCCTGCCAGTTCGACTCCGCCACGGTAGTTTGCGAAGACGGCACCACGCCCGGCCCGGTTCTGCCAGTACCCGCCACTCTGCAGCAGCTTTACACCCAGCTTGGTGCCCCCGTGCAAACCCTGACCTACGACCCGAGCCGGGCCAACACCTTTACCGGCACGAAGGGCACGATTGTCACGATTCCGGCCAATGCCTTCGTCCGGAACGGGCAGCTTGTGACGGCGCCCGTGCAGCTGGCCTTCCGCGAGATTTTCAGCCGCGCCGATATGGTGCTCAGCAGCATGCCCACTGTCTCCAACGGCCGCCTGCTCGAATCGGCGGGGGAAGTATACCTGCGCGCCGCCCAGGATACCAGCATTCGGCTGAGCCAGGGCGCCACTATCCGCCTGCAGACGCCTACTCCGGCCAATGTGGCCTCCCGGGACTCCATGCGGCTGTTTGCGGGCCCCACGGGCACGGGTGCGGCCTGCTTCAACTGGACGCTCAACACCGACCCCGGCTCTTACCTCACACCGAATTCCAACGGCTATACCATCACTGTCGGCAGCGTCCTGTATAACTCGGGGGTGGGCTGGTTTAACTGCGACCGGTTTTACAGCAGCCCCAATCCGCAGAGTATCACGGTCAACGTCACCGGCAACAACATTGACCCGGAGAAGAACACGATGGTATTTGCTGTGTTCCGCACCTTCAACGGCTCCCTGCGCATCTGCGACTTCACTGCCCCAGGCACCTTCCGCTCCGGGGGCGTTCCTCTGGGCACGCCGGTCAGCGTGGCCGTTATCCGCACCGATGGTGGCAAGCTCTACTACGGCCGGCAGGATGGTACTGTACAGGCCAACTCGCCCTTTACCCCCACGCTCAAGGAAACGACGCCCGCCGCCCTGGTAGCCGACCTCAACCTCTTGTAATACTTTACCCGACTTATTCTTACCCCGACGTCTTTATCCTCGTCTACTTATAGTACCCCAAAACGGCCGCCTAGCTAGGCGGCCGTTTTTTGTGTTAGCTATCCTGCTGCGCTTGGCCTCCGATGATAACCTGCTGCACGGGGTTTTCGCCCAGCCAGTACGGAATTTCCTGGTAGTCGCGCAGGTCGAGCACCAGCATATCGGCGCGCTTGCCTACTACCAGGCTGCCGATTTCGGCGGCCCGGTTCAGGGCCCAGGCGGCGTTCAGCGTGACGGCCGCCACGGCTTCCTTGAGGGTAAAGCCCATTTTCAGGCAGGCCACCGACAAGGCCAGCCACAGGTTTTTGCTCGGGCAGGAGCCAGGGTTGAAGTCGGTGCTCAAAGCCACGGGCACGCCCTGCTCGATGAGCTGCCGGCCCGGGGCGTATGTTGACTGGCGCAGAAACAGCGGCACCAGCGGTAGCAGCACGGCCACGGTGGCACCCGCGGCAGCTATGCGGCCCGCGTCGGCGGCGTTGAGGTAGTCGCAGTGGTCGACGCTGACGGCGCCTAGCTCGGCGGCCATGGCACTGCCGCCCAAATCGTGGAGCTGCTCGGCGTGAATTTTCAGCCCGAAGCCCAGCTCCCGGGCCCGCGCGAGGTAGCGCCGGGAGTCCGGCACGCTAAAAGCGCCTTCCTCGCAGAAGATATCCACGAACTCAGCCTCTCCCCGCAGTTCGGGCAGCACCTCGGTGGCCAAAAAGTCGAGGTAGGCGGCCCCGCGGCCCTTGTATTCGGGTGGCACCACGTGGGCGCCCAGAAACGTGGGCACGACGCGCACGGGCTGGCGGCGGCCGGCCTCCCGGGCCACGCGCACCAGCCGTAGCTCGGTGTCCTTGTCCAGGCCGTAGCCGCTCTTGGCTTCGAGCGTGGTGATGCCGTAGCGCCGGAAGCCCTCGAGGTGGCGCAGGGCATTGGCCAGCAGCTCGGCTTCGGAAGCGGCCCGGGTGGCCCGCACCGTACTCAGGATGCCACCGCCCGAGGCCAGAATATCGAGGTAGGACTCACCCTGGAGCTTGCGCTGAAACTCCTGGGCCCGGTTGCCGGCAAACACGAGGTGGGTATGGCACTCCACCAGGCCCGGCATCACCACCCGCCCCCCGGCGTCCACAACCACTGTCTCGGCCGTTACCTTGGCTTCGTCAAGCGCCGCCATCGGGCCCACGGCCACTATTCTTTCCCCCTCGCAGGCTACAAACGCGTCGGTCAGCACTTGCCAGTCGGTCAGGGCGGCGCCGGTCAGGGGCCGGTCGGTGGGGCCGCCGGCCAGGGTCAGCAGCTGGCCGCAGTTACGAATCAGAAGGGAATAGGGCACGGGGCAGGGCGGAAAAAGTGAAGCGCGAAGCTGCAAAAATTAACCTAAAACGCCCCACTGGCGGGCGTCGGCCGGGCTACGGCGTGGCCTGCTTGCGGATAACCAGGGCGGGCAGGGGCGTGAGGTAAAATTCCTCCTTGTTGGTGAATACCTGCTCGGCGTAGGACCCGGGCTGGTGGCTGCTGCCAAACGGGAGGGCGGCCAACGGGGTGTCGGGCGCCGCGGTGGCGGCGGGCGGCAGGGCAAAGCAGGCGTCGTAGACCAAGCCCCGCTCGTCGAGGGGTCCGCTCCAGGCCACGCAGTGCACTCGAAAATCGGCCTTGGCGGGCTTGGTAAAGCCCATGGGCACCAGCTTACGGGTCACGAGGTAGTAGGCCGAGTTTACCTTGACGCGGCGCAGCTGGCAGCCCAGGGCATTGCTGAGCATCACCACGCAGCCGGCCGCGTCGTAGCAGTTGAGCTGCAGGTGAGTCATGGCCGGGTTGTTCAGGCTTTGGAGCAGGGCCTGCAGCTCTTCGGTGCGCACCACGTAGCGGGCCGTGGCCGCGTCGAGGTGGGTCAGGTTGGCGTCGGGCAGCATCGGGTTGTACTGAAACTTGGTATCTCCGCCCTCCCCCACCCGGCTGCCGTACACGTAGCGCGTGACGGCGCTGGCGGCCTGCTCGGCGGTGCGGGCCCCGGCTGCCGCCCGGCAGCTGACTTCGAGCGTGGCCGCCCAGAGCGCGGCGCCGCCCTCGGCCTCCCGCAGCCCGGCCCAGGGCGAGCCGGGCCCGCCGAGCACCCAGTACAGGCGGTGGCGGGTGGTGGCAAAGGTGGTCCAGGCCCCCGCGCCCGCTTTGCTTTCCCAGCGCAGCACCAAGTCGGCGGCTTCGATGGCTGCCGCGCCGGCGGCGGCTCCAAACGTTAGCTCCACGGTCCGCCGACCGGCCGCTCCGGCCACGGTTTTGGTGGCCGTGCCCAAACCGGCGTGACTAGCCACGGCGCGAATCGTGACGGAATCGGTGGTACCCGGCAGCTGCAGCTGAATCCGTACGGCCGGCCGGGAGTTGCCTACGGCCAATACCACCCGCTCGGGTCCGTTGGGCGCCGCGGCCTGTCCGGCGGACCCAGCTGTTGGAGCAGCCAGCCCGATGGAATTGACGAACTCCAGCCCCTGCAAGGCGGGCTGCTGAGCGGCCGCCGGCAACGCAAGCCAGATCAGCAGCCACCCCAACAGCCGACATTGCAGCCCTGGTCCGGAGAATCGAAAGAGGTTTGCCGGCTTGCGTTGTTGCTGCATGGAAAGGTTGGGTCAGCCCGGAACCTGGCCAGCAGCCGGATTTTTCGGGCTTTAAATATAACCCCAACCCGGCACCGTTCAACGGTTTATTCCCATCAGCCAGCCGTACTACCCGCCGCGGGCGGCGACCCGGCCCCGGTAATTGCCGTACAATCTCGCTCATTCCTCCTTTTTTTCCCGCATGAAGGCACTTCTGGTCATCGACATTCAAAACGACTTTCTGCCCGGCGGCCGCCTGGCCGTGGCCGACGGCGACGCCATCATTCCGCTCGTCAATGCCCTGCAGCCGCAGTTCGACCTGGTGGTGGCTACCCAGGACTGGCACCCGGCCGGCCACCAAAGCTTTGCGGCCAGCCACGCGGGCAAGCAGCCCTTCGACACCACCGAGCTACGCGGCCTGCCCCAGGTGCTCTGGCCCGACCACTGCACCCAGGGTACGCCCGGGGCTGAGCTGGCCCCCGGCCTCGACCAGCGGGCCATTGAAGCCATTTTCCGCAAGGGCACCGACCCGGAAATTGACAGCTACAGCGGCTTTTACGACAACGGCCACCAGAAATCCACCGGCCTGACCGACTACCTGCGCGGCAAGCAGATAACGGAGGTCTACGTAGCGGGCCTGGCCGCCGACTACTGCGTGTTCTACACCGCGCAGGACGCCTTGCGTGAGGGGTTTGCCACCTTTATCATTGAGGACGCTACCCGGGCCATCAGCGCCGAGGGCTTCACTGCGGCCAAGGCCGCAGTGCGAACCCAGGGCGGGCACCTGGTTCAGAGCCACGACCTGCTGCCGGCTAGATGAGCGCGCCCGACCAGTTTCCGCCCCTGATTCTGACCCTGGCCCTGGATGCGCAAGCCTCCGCGTTTTTCAACGCCCAGCGGCAGGCGTACTTTCCTCCCGAGCGCAACTACCTCCAGGCTCACCTGACGCTGTTTCACCACTTGCCCGGCCAGCGGCAGGCAGAAATAGCAACTCAGCTGCAGGAGCGCTGCCGTACTTTGGCTCCCATGCCCCTGCAAGTGACGGGCGTGCAGTTTCTGGGCCAGGGCGTGGCCTACCGCCTAGACAGTGCGGCCGTGGATGCCCTGCACCGGGAGCTGCAGGCGCTCTGGCAAGCCGACCTGACGCCCCAGGACCAGCAGCGCCGCCGCCCCCACGTGACGGTGCAAAACAAGGTGCGCCCCGAGGTAGCCCGCGCCCTGCACGCCCAGCTGACGGCTGAGTTTGTTCCTTTCGAAGCCGTGGGCACGGGGCTCCAGCTCTGGGCCTACCGCGGCGGGCCCTGGGAAGCTCTGGCTACGTTTGCCTTCGGCGCCTAGACCTTAGCGGTTGTTGATCTGCTGAAAGCGGGCGTCATTTTCGGCCCGCGAGGCCAGCCGGGCCAGCTCCGAGGTGCCGTAGCCCACTTCCTGCTCCCCGGCCGCCAGGCGCGCCATGACGGAGTCGGCGAAGTCGTCGACGGGCACGCCGAACGTGTGCAGGCCCGGGCCGCCCAGGTCGGTATTCACGGCCGGGGGCACAATTTCGAGCACCTGGATGGGCGTGGCGGCCAGCTGGTGCCGCAGGGAGAGGGTGAACGAGTGCAACGCAGCCTTGGTGGCGCTGTAGATGGGCACAAACGCGGCCGGCGCAAACGACAAGCCCGAGGTGACGTTGATAATAACCGGCGCGGCCTGCTGTTGCAGGTGCGGAATAAAGAGCGTGCTCAGGTGAATCGGGGCCTCCAGGTTGATGACCAGCTCCTGCCGCCGCACCTCCCAGTCCTCGTCGTCGGCCAGCTGCACCCGGCGCTGCACCCCGGCATTGTTGACCAGCACGTTGAGCTGCGGAAACTCTTGCTGCACCCAGGCCAGCAGCCCGCGCCGCTCGGCTTCCAGGCTCACGTCGCAGACCCGGGTGTGCAGGGCGGGCAGGTGCTGCCGGGCTTCGGCGAGCTTGTCTGCGCGCCGGCCCACGACGACAACCGTGCTGCCGGCCTGCACAAACCGCTCGGCCAGGGCCAAGCCGATGCCGGAGGCTCCCCCCGTAATCAAGACAGTATTTGCTCCTAGTTGCATGCGTTGAAAGTGGCGGGTGAGGAAAGAATCTGTAGTACCGCCGGGCGGCTCTTTTGGTTGGGTGCCGGGGCACTTTTCCCGGCGGGGCAGGGTTGAAAAAAGCTCGGCCGTACGGACCAATTCCGTTATCTTTGTCAGTTGGAATTCAGCCCGGACCGGCTGTTTTGCCTTCCCTCATCTTCTCTTCGTTACTGCCCCCCTCATGATCCGACTGGAGTACTTCACCCCTGCTGATTTCTCGCAACTTATTACCTGGGTGAAAGACGAACATCTGCTCATGAACTGGTCAGGGTCCATGTTCAGCTTCCCGCTCACCCCCGACAGCCTGGCCTGGTACATCGAGGATACGAACGACCTGCAAACTTCCGACGCCTTTATCTACAAAGCCGTGGACACCCAGACCGGGGCCACCGTGGGCCACATTTCCCTGGGCGGCCTGAGCCGCAAAAACAGCTCGGCCCGCATCAGCCGGGTGCTGGTCGGCGACACCCAGGCCCGGGGCCGCGGCATCGGGCAGGCCATGGTGACGCAGGTGCTCAAAATCGGCTTCGAGCAGCTGGGCCTGCACCGCATCGAGCTGGGCGTGTATTCCTTCAACGAGGCCGCCATCCGCTGCTACCAGAAAAGCGGCCTGCAGGTGGAAGGCACCTCCCGCGACATTCTCAAGTACGAAGGCGCCTACTGGAGCCTGGTGGAGATGAGCATGCTCCGGCCCGAGTGGCAGGCCCTGCACCCGCAGGCCGCCCAGATCAACGCCTAACCATTTAGTCTTTCACCGCCACCACCGAATACACCAGCGGCACCTTGTCGCTGAGCGGGCCGATGTGGTAGCTGCCGTCGGCGTTGGGCACGGTGTGGGCAAAGCAGTTGTAGGGCGAATACGGGTACTCGCCCAGGTGGGTGAGGCGCAGCTGTTGCCCGAGCAGGCTGCCCACAACCTCGCTCAGGCCGTGGTTCCAGGTCACGGACTGATGCTCAATGGCCGCGCTGGGTTTGGCGTAGGTGCCGGTTTCGGTTTCCACGATGGGGCCGGCGTTGAAGTAGCTGTACTGCAGGCGGGTGAAGTCGTTGTCGAACATCCAGACCACGGGGTGAAACTCGACCAGCACCAGCCGGCCGCCGGGGCGCAGATAGCGCCGCACCAGGGCCGCCCACGCCGTCAGGTCGGGCCACCAGTTCAGCACCCCGTAGCTCATAAACACCACGTCGAAGCCCGGCGCGGCGGGCAGGTGGTCCGCCAGCGCGTGCACGTCGCAGCAGATAAACTCGGCGGGCACGCCCAGCTCGGCACTCAGCCCGCGGGCCGCGGCAATGGCCACGTCGGACAGGTCGACGCCCGTGACGTGGGCGCCCCGGCGGGCCAACGACAGGCTGTCCTGCCCGAAGTGGCACTGCAAATGCAGAATCCGCTGCCCGGCCACCTCGCCCAGCAAGGCCAGTTCGATGCCGTTCAACGACGACCGGCCCGCCTTGAATGCCTCCACCGCGTAGAAATCGGAGGCTAAGTGCGGACCGGTACGGGCATTCCAAAGCGCCCGGTTCAGGTCGGTGTAGGACGGGGAAGTCATGGGCAAGCAAGAAACGGCGGGGCTAAAATCAGGCGGCGGGCAAAAACACTTCGGCCAGCATGCACCGGGCGCTGCCGCCCCCGATGGTTTCGATGGTCGGAATGGGCAGCGGCAGCAGCTCGGCGTAGCCGCTCAGGGTGTGGCGCTGGGCGGGCGTCAGCGCATCGTGGGCACTCTGCGACATCACCAGCAGCTCGATGCCGCCGGCAGTGGGCCGGAGCGTGAGCATGTTGCCGGCGAAGCGCGCCACCTGGGCCAGGGAAATGTCCACGATTTCGTGGCCGGTCGAGGTCAGCGCCTCCACCACCACGGCCCGCTCGGCCGGGTCGCGCAGGCTTTCCAGGCACACCACGGCAAAGCCGCTGCCCACGCACATCATCACGTTAGTGTGGTAGATGGCGTGGCCGCGGGCGTCGGTGGCGTGGAAGGCCACGGGGCGGTAGCCGAGGCGGGCGGCCACGTCGGCAAACAGGCCGGCATCGGTGCGGGCCGAGAGGCCGGCGTAGGCCAAGCGGTGCTCGTGGTCGAAGATGATGCTGCCCGTGCCTTCTAGAAACCGCTCCTGCCCTTCACTGCCCGACAAATCGATAACCTCCCGGATGGCAAACTGCTGCCCGAGCGCCGCCAGGATGTCGGGGCGCCGCTCGGGGCGGCGGTTGGGGGCGCACATAGGGTAGAGCAGCACGCGGCCGTCGGGGTGCAGGGTGAGCCAATTGTTGGGAAATACGGCGTCGGGCTTGGCGGGCGCGGGCGTGTCGTCGAAGATGAGCACCCGCACGCCCCGGGCCCGCAGCGTGGCGGCGGCGGCATCGAACTCGGCAAAGGCGCGGGCCTGCACGGCCGCCGCATCGAGGCCGGTGAGGGTTTGCTGAAAGTGGTTGGAAAGGGCCGTTTCCGCGTTGAAGGCGAAGTACGCAGGCCGCACCAGAAAAACCGTGGAGGCTGATTGCATGGCCAAAGTAACCGAATTGGCGCGAGAAGCACCGGCGGCCACGGCGGAGAAACCAGTTTTTTTCAACCAGCCAACAGTTGAGCCGTACGTAGAACTTTGCTCCCTACTCCTGCTTCATGTATCACTCCTTGCCCGCCCGGGAATTTCTTGATCTGAGCTACCGTGATGATGTCTGCTTCATCATCAACCGCATTCTGCGCCCCTTGGCTCCCACCGAGATTCAGGAGGCCTACGCCCTGATGCTGGACGCGGCCAACCACCACAGCTGCCAGCACTGGCTGATTGACTTGCGCCGCGACACCGAGTACCGCCCCGAGCTGCTGACCACCTTTTTCCCCCAGGCCGGCGACCGGCCCGGCATGGTCACGTATTTGGCTTACCTCGTTGCCCCGACCCTGCTCACGGAAATGGAAAACCAAGGCGATGTGCCCCTGCCCGCCCACTACGACAACCTGCCGTTTCGGGCCCAGCTGTTTGTGGATGAGCAGGCCGCCCAAGACTGGCTGACCGCCAACAACTAAGCCTCCCGCACCGGGCGCCCAGTTATCTTCCCGGCCTTCTACAGATACGACAACCACCAGTAGGTGTGCCGCTGCCGGAAGCCCTGGTACCAGCGGCAGGGCCAGTACAACGTCAGAATCACGCCCGCCCACACCACGTAGGCCCGCAGCAAACTGGGCACGTAGGCTGCCGGCCAGTCCTTGACCTCGGCAAAGGAAAAGTTGAACGGCCGACCAAACGCAATGGCGGTCCAGATGAAAGCGGAAGCGCTGATGAGCAGCAGGTGGAGCAGGTAGTAGAAAAACGGCACCTGCCCGAACGTGCGCAGCCACTGGCTCAGCCGACTGCGGGCGTTTTCCGTCGCGCTGAGCAGCAGCAGCGCCGTGCCCACGGTTAGGCACCCGAACAGCAGGGACGGTGGGTACTTGGTTACGTTCACAAACGAGAGCACCGAGTACAGCAGGCCCCGGGGCTGCACGCTCCAGGGCTGGGGGTCGCCGTACCAGTTGGTGGCCCGTAGCGCTACAAACAGCCCCAGCAGCCCGAGGCCGGTCAGGCGCAGGCGGCGCACCCGCTGGGGCAGCGGCAGCTTAAACCAAGGGCCGAGCAGGTAGCCGCCCAGCATCAGGCCCAGCCAGGGCCCGACCGAATACGCCACCAGCAGCGGCGGCAGGCCCGGCAGGGGCAGCAAAAACGGCCCGTGGTAGAGCAAGGCCCAGCCCCCATGGTCGGTGACAGGCTGGAAGTTCGGCAGCAGGTCGTGGCTGGCCACGATGACCACGGCCAGCGCCGCCAGCAGCCCCCGGGGCAGCCAGATCAGGCCCGCCAGCACCACCATGCTCCAGCCGATAACCCAGATTACCTGCAACAACAGCAGATTGTAGCCCCATTGCAGCATGAAGTTGATAACCCCCAGCTCCAGCAGCACCAGCCACAGGCCGCGGGTGAGCAGATACCGGCTCACGGCCCCGCGGCTCGGCTGCTTCTGGGCGTAGAGGAAAATGCTCACCCCGGACAGGAAGACGAAGGTCGGGGCGCAGAAGTGGGTGATCCAGCGGGTAAGAAACAGCGCCGCCGAGGCCTGGGTCACGTCTTCGGGCCGGATGCGGGTAGGGCTCCAGAACTCCCGGATGTGGTCCAGGGCCATGATGACCATCACCAGCCCGCGCACTACGTCGACGGATTGGACGCGGGCAGGGCGGGCAGCAACGGCGGGGGGTGAAACGGGCAGAGCGGAAGACATACGCGGCGGGCTGTTGGGGCCCGGAATGTAGTCCGATTTCGCCGAATGCCCTAGAGCTGCTTGGTCATCAGCAGGCCGCCGTAGGAGTAGCCGTTCACGTTCAGGCCCTGAATCGGGGTGAAGGAGTAGCCCGTGCGCCGGGCCGACTTGTGCAGCTGCGGAATCACGATGCCGGCCGTGGCGCCCACGGCGTAGCCCACGATGTTGTCGGAGAGAAAGTGCTTGCCGGCTTCGATGCGCGAATAGGCCACCACCGCCGGCACTACGGCCGCCGCCCCCCACACGAAAGGCTGGGCGGGCGAGTCGGGGTTGAAGTCGTGGAAAACCTTGGCCGCGAAGAACGTGGCCGTGGCCGTGTGCGCAGTATGGCCGGCAAAAAATGAGTTGGTGGCAATCTTGCTCGTGCGCTTGTTGCCGCCCTCCGTGCCATAGAGGTAGGGCCGGTAGCGGGTGATGTTGCCCACCGAGGTCGTGAACAGCGCATCCGTGACGAGCATCGTTTCCACGTACAGGGCCAGTACCTGCCCGTATTTGCCGCGCACGGCCGGGTCCAGGGCCAGCAGGCCCGGGGCCACCACCAGCGAGCCGTAGCAGGTCAGGTCACCGACCAGCTGGGCCCGGTCGCTGTAACGGCCCGCCGAAAACCGGTCGAACTTCGGAATGTCGTTCTTATTGAGCGCCGCCGCCTCGGCCGTGGTCAGGCCGTGCTTCTGCTGCACCCGGTACAGGCCGAAGCCGCTCACTGCCCCCAGCCCCAGAATGACGGGGCCATCGACGGCAAAGCGAGTCTGGTAAGGCGACGAGGCGGCCTTTTGGGCCGTAGCGACGGGGGCCGCCGAAGTCAGCAACGCGCCCGACAGCAAGAGGGAGGAGAGAAACTTCATGAACGAGGGAAAAGGGAGATGCCGCTGAAACGCGAAATCCGGGGCCAGGGTTAACCTCGTCCGTACCAGCCCCCTGCCCTATCCTTGGCCTACGAAAACAGGGCGCGGAAATTCTCCCAGTTCGACACCACCGAGTAGCGCCCCTCCACTGTCTGGCGGGCCGCCCGGCCCAGGCGGGTGCGCAGGGCGTTGTCGTCGAGCAGGCGGCGCAGGCTGGCTTCCCAGTCGGCGGGCGTGGTGCAGACGTAGCCATTCACGTCGTCGGTCACGACTTCCGTGTTCATGCCCACCGGCGAGACCAGGGCCGGAATGCCCAGGGCCATGTACTGCAGGGCTTTAAAAGCGCATTTACCCTTGGCCCAGGGGTCGTCTTCAAGGGGCATCAGGCCGATGTGGAAGCCGGCCAGGTCGGCAATTTCGGTGTCCTTGCGCCAGGGCTGAAACACCAAGGACCGCAGCGGCAGCTCGGGGGGCTGGTTGGAAATCACCCGGAACTCGAAGTCGTATTCCTGCTCCAGCTTGGCCAGCACCGGCACCACCTGCCCGATGTAGCGCAGCGTGGAGTGCGTGCCGGTCCAGCCGATAACCAGGCGGCCCGGTGCTTGCTGGTCGCGGACGCGGTTGTGTAGATTCACCGTGTCGATGGTCGTGGGATTGACCACGGCGTTGGGGTTGAATTGCCGGGCGTAGTCGCGCAGGTAGGCGTTGCCGCAGCTCACCTTGTAGGCCCAGCGGCAGATGCTGCCCACCTTGTGGTGCCACTTCACCCCGGCCACAATCTTGTTGGCCTCCGAGGTGTTGGGAATCCAGATGGCGTCGTCGAAGTCGTAGATAATTTTCTTGCCCAGCACCTTGGCAATCAACCACTCGAAGATGGGCGGCCCGATGGGCGAGGCTTCGCGGTGAATGAACACGTAGTCGTACTGGGGCACGGAAAACAGCAGGACAAAGCGGCGCAGGAAGCCGGCCAGGATGCCCAGGGCCTTCTGCACGGCGTGGCCGGGCTTGTAGAGAATGGCCCAGGTGTCGTCGGAGATGAACGGCGCCAGGTGCCAGGTGTGGCCCTCGGCCGTCAGCCGGTCGAGGTACTGCTCGAAGCGAAAACGTTGGGAAGGAGCTTTGCCGGCTGGATACGGCACGATAAAGAGAATACGCATGGCCACGGGAAGAGCCCGCAAAGGTACGACGGGAATGCGAAGCGCCTGTGCGGCCCCTAGTTTTTGCGCAGCGTGAAGGGCACCGGAGTCAGCATGCGCCCCAGCTTCTGAAAAAACGTGAGCTGCTCGGTGCTGGCATCCACGACGTAGGCCGGAAACTCGGTTGGGCTGGCAATGGGCTTGTAGACCCGGATGTAGTCCACGTCGAGGTGGGCCGACTCGGTGTACCAAGACCACATCTGCAGGGACAGAATCACGGCCGTGGGGCAGCGGTTGTACTTGCGCATGATGTCGGCGTCGTTGAAGGTGACAATCTTGTCGTCGTCGAAGAAAAACGAAATTTCAGTGGGCGTCCAGACGCAGGTGTAGGTGTGAAAGTCGTCGGCCAGGTCGCGGCTGCCGTGCTTTTCCACCCAGGTATTCTCACCCCGGTGGGGCTTGTAGGTATCGGCTTCGTCGTCGTAGCCGACCCCGAAAATCCGGCTGGTGTTGTACTCAAAGTCCCGCCCTTCATAGATGTTGACCTGCAGGCCCGTGGGCCAGGAGCCCGAGTGCGGAGGCTCGCCCCAGAGCCAGAAGGCGGGAAACGTGGGCTTCTTGTCTACCCGCATCCGGGCCTGAAAGATGCCGTACAGAAAGCCCCGCGACGAGCCGCCGGGGTTGTCATTGGGCGTGCAGGGCGTATCGAACACCGGGCCGGCCACCCCGCGCTTGGTCATCAGCAGTCCCGAGCGGAACTTGGCAATGCGGGGCGTGCGGGTGGAATCGGCATGGTCGGGATACACCGAGCGGTTGTTGTAGTCACTTTCGGTGGAGTCGATCCGAATGGCCTTCAGGCGCAGGTAGCGCACGGCGCCTTCCTGCCGCAGCTCGTAGTTGGCCCAGTTGTTTGTCGTCGGGTCGGGGTAATACTCGCCGCCGCCCGCGCTGGCATCCTCGGCGTCGCCGGTGAACTGCCACTTGTCGGATAGCTGCGAGGGGTGCGAAATGGTATCAAAGCTTTCCTCCAGCACCAGCTTATAGTCTTTCAGCAGCTCGCTCTGGGGCTTGAGCTTGTTTTGGGCGGCCGCCGGCCGGTACCCGCCCAGCAGCAGCAGAATCAGCGCCACCTGTACTTTCATACTTCACTCGTTACGTAACTGCGGCCACCAAACCGGCCGGCTTTAGGTGTACGGCCGCCGGCCTTCCACCGCCGGACCACGCTGCAAGATTAGCTATCCGCCGCTGGTTTTCCACCTGGGTCAACTTGCCAACGAGCCGGCCGCCGGTTTCGCGTGCGCCTTGGCTAGAGCCGGGCCCCGTCGTTTACCACGAACGACTTGAGCAGGTACAGCATTTCCTCATCGATGGCGGGCAGGTGGGCATCCAGGAAGCGGGAGCGGTACGGGTCAATGTAGCCGGTGAGGCGGGCAAAGTCGGGCCCCGACAGCGTCTGAAAGCCCATGGACCAGTCCTGGAAGATGCGGCTCTGAATCGGGCCGTCCGAGAGCGTCTCCACGTGGGTGTGGCGCGAATCGAGCTGGATGCGGCCGTAGATCAGCTGCACGGCTTCCCGAGGGCCTTCCAGCACCTGCAGAAAGCTGCCGTTGCCGTAGAGCAGCAGCCCGGTGATGTGCAGGCGCAGGTTGTTGGCGCGCGACTGCACCAGCAAAGCCTTCAGGTCGGCAAGCGTGGGCTGCCCCACGGCGCAGCTTTGGTAGACGATATGGTGCATGGCAGAATCGGAACGGCGCGCCGCCGGAAAAGCAGCCTGCCGGCCCGCGGCAACGACGGCAAGTGGCGCTTAAGAATCCTAAAATACCCACTCCGGTTTGCGAAGTCAAGCTAAACCATAGCGGCGGCGCAGGCCGGACTTTGCGCCCGGGCCACAACCTTCGCGCGGCCCGGCGGGTATTACCGCTCGGCAGCAGCGCCGGGGCGCTTCCAGTATCCTCGCTTTTTCCGGGGGCCTGCTGCCGCCCCACACGCCTGTTTTTCCTCCGCCTATGACTCCGGCTTCCGCAGCATCGCTTTCCGCCTCCCCTTCCCAGCCAGCCGCCGCGCCGGGCTTCATCGTGCTGGCCGGGGCTACCGGCGCCCTCGGGCTGCTGATTGCCCACCACCTGCGCCAGCGCGGGGCTTCCGTGCGCGCCCTGGTCCGGCCGGCGGCTCTGGCGTCGGCCGAAGCGGAGTCGCTGCGCCTGCAGGGAGTTGAAGTCGTGGCCGTGGATTACCAGCGCGCAGCCGACCTGACCCGGGTATGCCAGGGCGCCGCCTGCGTGGTGTCGGCCTTGTCGGGGCTGCGGGACGTGATTGTGGACGCCCAGTCAAGCCTGCTCGACGCGGCCGTGGCCGCCGGGGTGCCCCGCTTTATTCCCTCCGACTTCTCGGCCGACTTCACCCGCCTGCCCGAGGGCTCCAACCGCAATTTCGACCTGCGCCGGGAGTTTGCCCGCCGCCTCGATAAGGCTCCTATTCAGGCCACGTCCATTCTCAACGGCATGTTCACGGACCTGCTCACGGGGCAGGCGCCGGTGGTGCTGCAAGGGCCGCGGCGCATCCTGTACTGGGGCAGCCCCGACCAGCCCCTGGACTTCACCACGATGGTCAACACGGCCGAGTACACCGCCGCCGCCGCCCTCGACCCGAGCACGCCCCGCTACCTGCGCGTAGCCGGCGAGACAGCTACCATCCGGGACCTGCAAGCGGCGGCCCAACAGGCCACCGGCAAGCCCTTCAAGCTTTTCCGCGCCGGCGGCCTGGGGCTGCTGGCCACGATGATCAAGGTCACCAAGACGCTCATGCCGGCCCAAGACGAGGTGTTTCCGCCCTGGCAGGGCATGCAGTACCTGCACAACATGCTCAGCGGCCAGGCCAAGCTCGCCGAGCCCCTCGACAACGCCCGCTACCCCGACATCCGCTGGACGCCGGTGCGGGAGGTGCTGGCCGCCCAGCAGTAACCCTACGGGAAGCATCTGCCGCACCCCGCGCTACGCAGCCCGGGCAGCGCCGAGTAGCAGAAGTGCCGCCTGGTTTTTATGTTTAGCGCATGAAAAACGGTACTCTCCTCCCGGCCCTGCTACTCGCCGGCCTGCTGGCGCTTTCCCCCGGCGCCTTTGCCCAATCCAAGGCCAAGCCTCCCGTGAAAGCCCCGGCTCCCGCGGCGGCCGTTGCCTGGCGGGGGCGGCTGGTGTACGCGCACAGCGGGGACGTCAATCAGTACGAGTTTGCCACCAAGGCCGACCGGCTGCTGCTGCAAAAGGGGCTCGAGCCCTTTGCCGCGGCCGACGGCGACATCTACTACCTCAACGACGCGTTTCCGAAGGGCAAGTACCTGATCCGCAAAAGCAACCCCAGCGCCACGCAGTTTCGCAACGTGCTGGACATGTCGAGCGAAAACCCCGACTACAAGCAGGCCCTGGAAGACTACAGCGTGATTCGCGGCACGGGCATTTCCGCCATTCTCAGCAGCCTGCACGATCCGCGCGTGTCGCCCGACGGCAAGTACCTGGCCGTGACGGTGCTGGGCTACCAGGGGCAGGCCTTCCCTACCAACTGCGTGGCCGTCTTCGACCGGGCCACGGGCAAGCTGGTCAAGCAGTTCGACAACAAGTACTACGGCACCTGGCTGCCCGACGGCCGCCTGCTGATGAGCGGGACTTACAAAGTGGGCAGCACCGACGGCGGCCTGTACACTTCCCCCCAACCCGGCATCTTTCTCACCGAGGCGGACCTGACCGCGCCCCGGCGCATCGACCCCGAACTCGACGACCCGGCGCCCTACCACGCTACGCCCAGCCCCGACGGCCGGCGCGTGGCCTTTATTCTCAACAACCACCTCTGGGTGATGAACCTGGATGGCAGCGGCCTGCAGCAGCTCACGGCCGTTGACCGCGACAACATCGAAACCTACCCCAGCTGGTCGCCCGACGGCAAGTACGTGGCCTGCTGGACCTACAAGACCTTCGAGAAAAGCTACTTCACCGCCATTGCCGTGGTGCCCGCCGCGGCCCCGGCGCCCGTGGCCCTCACGGATCAGGCGCCCGTCTGGCCCCGCGACCCCAAGGGCTTCCGGATCAGCGGGGGCGCGGGGCAGTTTTCGTGGCGGTAGCAAAGGCTGCATGCTGACGGCGTACGCCGGGAAGAGACCCGGCCCGGTCAAACGGAAAAGCGCCGTACGGATTTCTCGGGCGGCGCTTTCCAGGTTGGTAAGTTAAGCCGGCCGAAACCAGCGCTGGTACGCCGGGGCCACCAGGCGCTGCCACTCGGGATGGCGCTTGAGGTAGCTGGTCACGAACGGGCACAGCGGAATCAGCAGGCGCTGCCGCCGCTCCACCTCGGCCAGCACCTTTTCTACCAGGGCCGAGCCCACCCCCTGCCCTTCCAGCTGGGCCGGCACCTCGGTGTGAAACAAGGCCAGGCCCTCCTCCCTATCGCCGTACTCCATGTAGGCGGTGCTGTGATTGACGGTCAGCTCGAAGCGGTGGCCGCCGGCATTATCGACGAGGGGCAGATCCTGGAGTTCGGGTTTCATAGGCGGACGGGGGTAGTTAGCGGCTAAAAGTAGGGCGGCTGGGCCAGTCTGCCGCTCCCGCCGAAGAAAAACAAACAGCGCCGCCCCGGATAACCGGAGCGGCGCTGTTTGTTTGGAGCCGGAAGCTACCAGCGGGCGGCCTACTTCAGCTTGATGCCCTGGTCGGCCATGGCCTGCTCGGTCTTGGCGTGGTTGGCCTTGAACTCGGCGTGCTGGGCCTCGGTGCGCTCGGTGCCGAGGCTGGCCAGGTGCTTGCGCAGCTTGTCGGCGGGCATGTCGGCGCCGTAGGAAGGCGTGCCGGGCTGCTGCCGCCACGACTCGTGCAGGGTGCCGTCGTCCACGGCGTCGAAGCCGAGCTCGTCTACCAGCTGCATGACTTTCTGCTTGGCGGCGGCATCATCACTCGCCACGGGCAGGCTGATGCGGCCGGGGGTGCCGGCGGGCACGCCCTTGTTCTGGAGGTGGTCGGCGTAGATGTTGTTGAACACCTTCACCACCGGCCGGCCCAGGTGCTGCTGCACCCACTCGCTTTCGGTGAGGCTGCCGGTTTCCAGCTCCGCAATCTTACCGTCGCGCAGCATGGGGTAGTAGTTGCTGGTGTCGATGATGGGCGTCTCGCGGGGCACGCCGGCCAGCAGATCCTTGGGCAGGTCGGGAATGTTCTTGAGCGGGATGGTCACCACAATGAGGTCGGTGCCGTGCTGGGCGGCTTCCTCGGCCGTTACGGCTTTGGCGCCCGTCTTCTGCTCCACGTCTTTGAGGGTTTCGGGCCCGCGGGAGTTGGCAATGTAAACCTGGTGGCCGAGGTGGGTGAGCCGTACGGCGAGGGCGCTGCCGATGTGGCCGGCGCCGATGATTCCGATGTTCATGGGTTGTGTGGTTTGGGTTGGGCGCCGGCGAGGTGCCGACGTAGGGAGGATAAACAGCGGAAGCGGGCGTTTTGCTTTTTTGGCAGGCGACAAAAGCATGCCCACCTCCCGCAAAAAGCATCTCTACGCACTGCGCCTCCCCTTTTTACGTCATGCTGAGCGGAGTCGAAGCATCTCTCCCGCTTCGTTGGGTTACAATTGTTATCCTGAGCAGAGCGAAGGACCTTCTGCCAGTTGAACGCTCATCGTTGCTGCGACTCATGCAACGGGATAAGGCCCTTCGCACGCTCAGGATGACAGCTACTTTGGCAACGTCAGCCCGCGAGATTCCCCGGCAAGCTCGGGCTGACGTTCTGGGTTTCGAAATGCCGCGTTGATGGCGAGGCAGTCAGGAATAGGCGGGGCCTCACACGCAAGTGCCCGGCCTCCGCAGATGGGAAGCCGGGCACGGCAGGTTGCAAGAGGATAGGCAAACGAAGAATAGCGGGCGACGCGGGCGGCAGCGGCTTAATTCAGGGAAGGCTTGGGCGCGGGCACCACAGGCTTGGCGGCCCCCGCGGGCTGGTGCTGGTTGAAGTACTTGCGGTCGAAGTAGGTCAGGGCTTCGGCGGGGTGCTCGTCGAAAAGCAGGCCCAGCTGGCGGGCGTTGCGGGAGAGCTGGCGGGTGAGCAGGTCCCGCTCGGCGTGGGAGCCCACCCGGGCGTCGGCCTGCTGCTTTTTCTGGCCGCTCTGGGTGGTGAGGGCCGCCAGCAGCGCGTCGCGGTGCTGGGCGTAGGTCTGTTTGAACTCGGCCTCGAACTTGCTGCCCAGCTCCGTGAGAGCCGTATCGAAGCGCTCCAGCAGGCCCGGCCAGGCGGTATGAGCAGCCCGGTAGTACTCGTCGGCCCCGCCGGGATAAAAGCGCAGGCGCTGGGCTTTGTCGCGGAGCTTGTAGTCGATGTAGTCACGGCCTTCGCCGGCCAGCCACTGCACGAGGTTGTCTTTGGCCGCCCCCAGCGTGAGGGTGGCGCTCTTGCCGGCGCTCCGGGCCGTGCCCGCCTGACTACGCTGTCCGAAGTAGGCTTCGTAACGTGCCTCGGTGGCCGAAATCAGGGCCGCAAACCGATCCTGGCCGTTGCCCTGGCGCAGCCGCTCCAGATGGTCGCGGGTGCCCGCCTCCAGCTCCTCAAAGCTGATAACGTCGTCGGCGAACCAGTCGCCAAAAATCTTGTCAAATGATAACATAAAATGGTAGTTAGGTGAAAGTTAAACCTTGTTCTAGCTACCATTTTTATTCTATATATCCTACCGAGAAACTTCAACTTGCCCGCCACAACTCTTTTTGGCCACCGGATTTTTCTCGAAGGCTTCCCAATAACTCTTTTTACCCTTCCTACCTTTTTCGGAACCCTCCCAAGAGTTCTTTTTTATACCCCTAAGTTTATCGGAGGTATAACAAGAGTTCTGGTGGGTCAACCAAGAAACGTAGGGGCATAGAAAAGAAGTCTTTGGGGCCACCCGAAGTTTTTCGGTGGGCTAACCAGAGTTTTTGTAGGGGCCGATGTTTTCGAAAAAATAGTGCGGTTAACTTACCCCGCTCGTCCTGCTAGCGCGCGTCTCTGACGCGTGCTCCCCGGTTTCGCGTCTGCGACGCGTCCGTGTGTGCCAATAGCCCGGTAGATTTGCGTCAGAGACGCGAGACCGGTGGGCACGCGTCGCAGACGCGCGCCAGCAGCGCGCCAACAGTGGACCAGCGCGCTAGTATTGCTGGCAATAAATAGCAGGCCGCTAGTCCAGAAATTCAATCGGGAGTAACCCAGCCTGGCCGGCGTAATTGGCGGCCGAACTGTAGAGATAGTGCTCCGGTGCAGCCACCGTCAGGTCGGCAACGGGATTATGGTGGATGTATTCAAGTTTTTGCCGGGCAAAGGCCGGGGTGAGCAGCTGCACAGCGTGGCTGCCATCCTGCCACAGCTTGTAGTCCTGTACGCGCCGGGTGCGGGCGGCATGAAAAGCAAAGCGGTGGAGCAGCCACTCGCGGCGGCTTTCGGGCTCGTACTGAATACGGTGCAGCAGCTTCCGGTTGGTGTGCTTTTTAAAGTCGCGCAGAAAGGCCGAGAGACTATGGCCCGCCGCGGCCCCGGCAATCAGGTGCAGGTGGCTGGGCATCAAACACCACGCGTAGAGCACTAACCCTTTCTGCTGCTGGCAATAGCGCAGACTGTCGACAATGACGGTTTTGTAGCTACCCCGCGTAAATAAGTCGACCCAGTCTACCACCGTCATGGTCAGAAAGTAAATGCCCTCCGGGTCGTGAGGGCGGTATTTGTCAGACATAAGCACAGAATAAATAAAGAATATATAAGCAGCTGGCGCGCGTCAGCGACGCGTGCCCACCGGTTTCGCGTCTCTGACGCGCCCGCCTGCGCAAGATGAACAGATGGCGTGGCTGATTCGCGTCGCAGACGCGGTACCGGGGAGCACGCGTCAGAGACGCGCGCTAGCGGGGCGCGTTGATTAGCATGAAATTGATATATTTAGGCTGGATCTTCATCATCAGCAACCACGTCATATTTTCAACTGATGCGGTAAGACTGCCAATTATGGCGCCGGTTGCGCTGAAAGGAAAAGCGCCGCCCAGGTTTCGCTGAGCGGCGCTTTTCCTTTTGTCTCTGACGCGGCAGTGGAGGAGCAAGATTCTTATTTTTATCAGTCACGAGCTACATGCTCGCGCTAGGTGGAACCAGATCAAAAATATCTACGGCTAGCATTTACAATATCAAATTCGTAAGGATTTTCCTGATTATAGACAATGGTTACTCTTACCCTTCTGGGTAGCGTGAAAAGGCTTCCCCAATCCAGTATTCTGCCTCTATTGTTTGTCCATCTCGAGTCACGAATCGAACGACTGGTTGCACAGTAGTAATCTGCCCCCAATTAGTCTTGTTACTTACCACTACACCTTGCACACGTACTCCATGTGCTTGGATATTATCATAGCGGTGTTTGGCTCCTATATAAAGAAGAGCCAATATTCCAGCTATTCCAACTAAAACGAATAAGGCGAAAATATCGAAAGAGTCTAGCACAAAGCTCGTGTCTTGATAATGCGCCTATTTGTTACCCGGAATCTTCACCCCGCGCTCCTCAGCCACTTGCTGGGCCAGCTCATACCCCGCATCCGCATGTCGGAAGACGCCCATGCCGGGGTCGGTGGTGAGCACGCGGCGCAGACGCTCGGCCTTTTCGGGGGTGCCGGTGGCCACTATCACCATGCCGGAGTGCGTGCTGTTGCCGATGCCCACGCCGCCGCCGTTGTGCAGGCTCACCCAGTCGGCCCCGGAGGCCGTGTTGGCCAGGGCGTTGAGCAGGGGCCAGTCGGCCACGGCGTCGGAGCCGTCCTTCATGCCTTCGGTTTCACGGTTGGGCGAGGCTACCGAGCCGCAGTCGAGGTGGTCGCGGCCGATAACGATGGGGGCCGATACTTCGCCCCGGGCCACCAGGTCGTTGATGACCAGGCCGAACTTTTCCCGCTCCCCGTAGCCCAGCCAGCACACCCGGGCGGGCAGGCCGATGAAGGGCACCTTGGCCTGGGCCTTTTCGATCCAGCGGGCCAGCATCTTGTTGTCGGGGAAGGTTTCGAGCAGGGCCCGGTCGATGCGCAGAATATCGGCCGGGTCGCCACTGAGGGCGGCCCAGCGGAAGGGGCCCTTGCCCTCGCAGAACAGGGGGCGGATGTAGCCGGGCACGAAGCCGGGGTAGAGGAACTGGCCGTTTTCGTCGCGCACCTTGAGGCCGCCTTTTTCGGCCTGCCCGCGCAGGTTGTTGCCGTAGTCGAGGGCCACGGCCCCGCCGGCCTGCATGTCGATGATGGCCTGGCAGTGCTTCACGATGGAAGCCAGGGCCTGGCGCTTGAACTCCTCGGGGTTGGTTTTGCGCAGCTCCAGCACCTGGTCGATGTCGCCCTCGGGAATGTAGTCCATCAGGTCGTGGGCGGAGGTCTGGTCGGTGACCACGTCGGCCTTGAAGCCGCGGGCCAGCAGCTCGGGTAGCACGGTGGCGGCGTTGCCGGTCAGGCCGATGCTCCAGCCTTTGCGCTCAGCTTTGTATTGCTGCATCAGCTCCAGGGCGTGGTTTAGGTCGCGGGCCTGCTCGTCCACGTAGCCTTCGCGCACCTTCTGCTGCACCCGGGCGTCGATGGGCTCGATGACCAGGCACACGCCGTCGTTCATGCTCACGGCCAGCGGCTGAGCCCCCGACATGCCGCCCAGGCCGGCCGTCACGGTGACGGTGCCGGCCAGGGTGCCGCCGAAATGCTTGTCGGCCACGGCGGCCAGGGTTTCGTAGGTGCCCTGCAAAATGCCCTGGGTGGCAATGTAAATCCAGGAGCCGGCCGTCATCTGCCCGTACATCATCAACCCCAGCTTATCCAGCTCATCAAAGTATTCCTGGGTGCTCCAGGCGGGCACGATGTTGCTATTCGCAATGAGCACCCGGGGCGCGTGAGCCCAGGTGCGCAGCACGCCCACGGCCTTGCCCGACTGCACCAGCAGGGTTTCATCGGCTTCCAGCTCCTTCAGGCTCTTGACGATGGTCTGGTACTCCTTCCAGTTGCGGGCCGCGCGGCCGGCGCCCCCGTACACAATCAGCTCGTCGTAGACTAGGCTCACGGCCGGGTCGAGGTTGTTTTCCAGCATGCGCAGGGCCGCTTCGGCTTCCCAGGTTTTGCAGCGCAGGGTGGTGCCGTGCTGGGCCTTCACGGTTTCGGCGGGCTTGTACTCGTAGTACATGGGCCGGGTCGTGGACTGGGCGGGCGCGGAGTTGGAAGTGGCTTCGAGGTTGAGTTCGGGCGTGTCGAGGGCGGAGTGCGACATGAGGAAAAAGGCGGATTGGGTGGACTGGGTGGGAATAATTGGGCTGGAAGATAGGAGTTTTCCCGCTCCACCCCACTACCGCGGGCCCAGCCGGGGCCCGGGCTGGCCGCACCCGGGCTGCTCCGGCCGCGGCCAGCCCGGGGCGCCAGCGGCCGGCGTTGAAATTTCAGCTTTCCAATCCGCATTAGCCGTACACGGAAAGCGGCCGGGTTTGTCCCGGCTGACGGCCCTTCTTTGTTCCCACGTTCTTTTCACCGACCAACCCCATGAAAAAGCTTCTTTTCCTCGCCCTGGCCGCGGCCTCCTTCTCCCTGGCCGCCTGCGAACCGGGCGGCAGCAAGCTCGAAGGCACCAGCGACGGCAGCGTCCACGACGGCACCGTGGACGCCGGCATCCGCCGCCAGGATACGGCCAGCACCATGCCCAACGGCAGCGGCGGCATGGCCATGGACACCACCGTAGCCAAATAGTCGTTACCGGCTCCGCCAGCTCGGTTGCGCCAGGGCCCTTCCTGCGGGAAGGGCTTTTTTTGCGCCCGGCGGTTGGGAATTATGACTTGGCGGCCGGACCAGCCTGCCTCGTATCGAACCGCAGCAGAACCGTAAAAGTGGAGAAATCCGCACCCCGCCCGGGAAATTATGCGTACTGACTGGCTCCAACTACTGCACGAAAGCCATGAAACAAGTTGCCAAGGGCGTCCACCAGCTCACGATTCAGCGGTTCGTTAATCTATACTTCGTCGAAACCGGCCGCTCCGGGGAGTGGGTGCTGGTTGATACCGGACTGCCGGGCTCAGAAAAAGCCATTATTGCCGCCGCCGACGAGCTGTTTTACCCCGGCACCCACCCCGAGGCCATCATCCTGACCCACGGCCACATGGACCACTCGGGCTCGGTGCAGGCCCTGGCCGAGCACTGGAAAGTGCCGGTGCTGGCCCACCCGCTGGAAATGCCGTTTCTGACCGCCAAGGCCGTGTATCCGCCCGCCGACCCGACCGTGGACGGGGGCGGCAGCCTGGCGTTCGTGGCCCGGTTTTTCCCGCCCCAGTCGTTTCAGCTCTCCGACTTCGTGCAGGCCCTGCCCGCTGATTCCGAAGATGAGGTGCCCTACCTGCCCGAGTGGCGCTGGCTGCACACACCCGGCCACGCCCCGGGGCAGCTGGCCTTGTTCCGGGAGTCGGACCGCACCCTGCTCGGCGGCGACGCTTTTGCTACGGCCAACCACGAGTCGGTGCCGTCCCTGTTGCTCCAGCGGCCGGCCATCAGCGTGGCCGGGGCCCCGTTTAACTACGATTGGGAACAAGTGCGCAGCTCGGTGCAGAAGCTGGCGGCCCTGGAGCCGGCCGCCATCGGCTGCGGGCACGGCCCGGCCGTAGCAGGTCCCGAATTCACTCAACAGCTTCACCACTTAGCCAACAACTTCCCCATGCCCAAGCACGGTCGTTACGTTTCTCAGCCCGCCCACCTCGATGGCACGGGCGTTGTGTCGGTACCGCCAGCGGCCAAAGATTCGCTGCCGGGCAAGCTGGCCATTGCCGCCGCGGGCGTGGCGGCCCTGGTGGGGGTGGCCCTGCTGGTTAAGAAGCAGAAAAAGCATCAGCAAAACCGCTACCCGCGGCCCAAGCCCGAGCGGGCCCGCAACCCGCGCACCGGCAAAATCCCGGAGTAGCCAAGTGGTTTTGCGGGCCTAAAGCTGGGTTACTTTCACGCTGCCCTTCACGGTGACGGCCTTTACCAGGGCCCCGCCCTGGCCCAGCGTGGCCACTACTTGCTGCTGCAGGGTCGGCGACTTGCTCACGGGCAGCTTGCCGGCACTGACCGAGCCCACGGTGGTGGCGGCGTAGAGGCGGGCGGAGTAGTTCTTGGGCAAATCCCAGGTGATGCTGCCGTTGGTAGTTTGCACGTCGAGCCCCTCCCCGACCCATTTGGGCCCGGCCAGCTTGATGCGCACGCCGCCGTTGATGGTGCGCCCGCGCAGGCTGCCGCCCACGTTGGTCAGGGAAATAGCGCCGTTGGCGGCCTCAAACGTGACGTCGCCTAATAGGTCGCTCAGGTTGATACCGCCGTTGAGCGTGCGCAGGGTCAGGGCCATGCGGCGGGGCACAAATACCTCGTAGCTCACGGCCCAGCCCAGCTCGCCCTCGGCCGTGCTTTCGGCGCGCAGGGTGTAGTCCTGGGCCCGGATGGTAATGCTTTTGCCCAGCTGGCGCGCTTCTTCCTCACTTTTGCCCCAGGCCAGAATTTTGGCCCGCACCCGCACCTCGTTGCCGTCCCAGCCCTTCACGGTGATGCCGCCGTTGGCCCGGCCGTCGATGGTGATGCCCTGACCGGTGGGCGCGGGCAGGATTTTGTCCCGGGTTTCGCAGTAGCGCTTACTGCTGCTGCTGGTGAAGGTACCGTCGCCGCAGGTGGTGGTAAACACCGGGGCCGACTGGGCCCGGGCGCCGGTGGCCAGCCCGCTCAGCAGCAGAACAAAAAGCGAAACTCTCATGAAGCGCGGTGGGGAACGGGGGTGGAAGCTGGGCTTAGAAGGGAGAACAACGCAGAAAAGTTGCCCGCCGAGGTCCGGGCCGCCAAAAAAGCCAGCCGCTGCCCGGACTATGTTCCGCGCCGCGGCTGGCATTGCCGTTTTTGGGGGGCAACTTTGCCGTTAGCGCTGACGCACGCTAATGCCGCCGTTGGTGGTCACGGCCTTGATAGTAGCGCCACCCTGGCCCAGTGTGGTCATGATTTCCTTGCGCATCATGCCCGACTTGGTTACCGGCAGCCCACCCGCGGTAATGCCGCCCATGGAGGTGCTGGTCACGAACTTGGCCGAGTAGTCCTTGGGCAGGCTCCAGCTGATGCCGCCGTTGGTGGTTTGTACGTCGAGGCCCTCGCCCTGCCACGTGGGGCCGGTGAGCCGGATGCTGACGCCGCCGTTGGTGGTTTGGCCCTTCACCTGCCCGGCCACGTTGGCCAGGGAAATTCCCCCGTTCTGGGTGGTAAAGGTAATGGCCGACTCCAGGTTGCTCAGGCTGATGCCGCCGTGTTTGGTTTGCAGGACCAGGGCCGTTTTGCGGGGCACAAATACCTCGTAGCTCACGGCCCAACCCTGGATGGCGCCCTGGGCGGCGGAGCTGGTGGCGTGCAGGGTGTTGGCAGCGGTGCTGATGGTGATGCCTTTGGCAAGCTGGGTTGCCTCAGCGTCGGTTTTGGCCCAGGTCACTACTTTGGCCCGCACCCGCACGTCGGAGCCGTCCCAGCCCTGCACCGAGATGCCGCCGTTGTCCTGCCCGTCGATGGTCAGGGTCTGGGGGCCGGGGCTGGGCAGGGTCAGGTCCCGGGTTTCGCAGTAGCGCATGCTGGAGCCCTTGGAGGCACCCCGCTCGTCGCAGGTGGTGGCGAAGGAGGGCGCGTTTTGGGCTACGCCGACGTAGGAGGCAGCGCTGAGCAGCAGGATGGAGGCCAGCTTTTTCATGGGTTGAGGAAAAGATAGTGGAGGTTGGTTTGGGCTATAGATGCCAGGCGCGGACCCGACGTTGCCTCAAACAACGAAATATTTCGTAGATAATTTTGCGCGCCTTCGCCACAGCCCATAACCCACTGTTTTATTACCCCTTACCAGCTGACCACCGGCGTCAGGCTTACCCTTTGGCTACCCCGGTTAAAAAGGCGGTGATGATGGTGGCGGCCAGGCGGGCCGTCTGGTTGTCGCGGTCGAAAACCGGATTGAGTTCCACTACTTCAAACAGGCGCACCGGGGCTTTCTGTCCGGCCAGAAACGCGGCTTCGGTGGCCTGGCGGGGCGTAAATCCGTCGGCGCTGGGGGCCGATACGGCGGGCGCGAAGGCCTCGGCGCACCCGTCGATGTCGAAGCTCACGAAGGCTGGGCCGGCGGCCGTGGCCCGCTGCAAGGCCCGGAGCTGGTAGAGGGCTATGCCGTCCTGCTGCACGTGGGCCAGGGGCACGATGGTGGCCTGCTGCTGGTGCAGGAAGTCAATATCTTCTTTGGTGTTGAGGTTGGAGTGCAGCCCGATTTCGGTGAAACGGCTCCCGGTCAGGATTCCTTCGCGCAGGAGCTTGCCAAAGGGCGTGCCGCTGCTGATCAAGTCGGGCTTGTGCTTCACGTCGGCGTGGGCGTCGAGGTTGATACCGCCCACGGGCTGCCCGCCGGTAGCGTCGAAGAGGCCCCGCACGGTGCTGTAGGTGCCGTCGTGGCTGCCGCCGAGCACCACCACCCGCGGGTACTGGCTTAGCAGCTCGCCCAGGCGGCGGCGGATGGTGGCGTGGTTCTGGGCGTGGTCGGGGTGGCGCAGGTCGAGGTTGCCGGCGTCGGCGATGCGCAGGGCGTCGAGGCTCACATCGTGCTCCAGGTTGTAGGTTTTGTGGTAGCGGCGCAGCTCCCGGCGGATGGCGTCGGGGGCGTGCTGGGCGCCGGCCCGGCCGCCTTCGAGCACGGTGCCGAAGTCGAGGGGCAGGCCCACGAGGCAGACGTCGGCTTCGGGCAGCTCGGTGGCGGGGCGGATAAGGTCACGCAGAAAGGTTGGCATGGCACGAATGTAGGGGGAACCGGACATTCCCCGTAACGTGCCGCCGCCCGCTCCGGTGCCATTGCGTACCTTTCGCCATGCTCTACCGCTTTCTCTTTCTGCTTTTGCTGGCGGCCCCCGCCCGGGCCCAGCAGCCTCAGCAGCCTCAGTCGGCCAAAGCCGGCCGCATTGCCACGCCGGCCGCTTCCTTTTTTGCCAGCTACACCTACCTGAGCTACGCCATTGTGGACCGCCAGACCAAGGCCGCCCCGATTCAGGCCCGGGGCGTGGGCGGCACCCTCACCCTGCACCCCGACGGTACCTTCCAGAAACGCCTGACGTTGCAGGGCAACGGCGGCATCATGCACTTCGATCAGGACGGGACGTTCACCTTCAGCGGGCAGCAGATTACGTTTTCCTACCGGGACAGCAAAGGCCAGCCCCGCACCGACCAGGGCACGTTTCGCCTGCAGTCGGGTGTGGGTCTGCTCACGCTTACGCTCAACGGCTTTCCGGTTGGCAACCAGGGCATCTACACGCTGCGGGCCCAGTAGGCCCCGGCCGGATCTGGCGGAATCGGGTTAGCTTGCCGCTATGCAAAACTCCTCTCCCGCCCTGCTGATTACGGGCGTCTCGACCGGCGTGGGCCTGGCCGCCGCCCGGGCTTTTCTGAGCCGCGGCTACCGCGTGTTTGGCAGCGTGCGCACTGCCGCCGACGCGGACCGGCTCCGGGCCGAACTGGGCCCGCACTTTGAGCCCCTGCTTTTCGACGTGACCGACGCCGACGCCATTGCCCGGGCCGTAACCGAAGTAGAAACGCAACTGGCCGGCGCCCCGCTGCGGGGGTTGATTAACAACGCCGGCGTGGCCTTCGGCGGCCCCCTGCAGCATCAGCCCATCGAGGTGGTGCGCCAGCATTTCGAGGTCAACGTGCTGGGGCTGGTGCAGGTCACGCAGGCGTTTCTGCCTTTGCTGGGCGCCCAAGCCGATTTTCGGGGCCAGCCGGGGCGGGTGCTGAACATCGGCTCGGTGAGCGGGCAGGTGGCCACGCCGTTTATGGGTGCCTACGTGGGTACCAAGCACGCCCTGGAAGGCCTTACCGCGTCGTGGCGGCGGGAGTTGCAGCTGTTTGGGGTGCCGATGGTGCTCATTGGGCTGGGCGTCACCAAAACGCCCATCTGGGACAAGGGCATCAACCTGGAGCCCTACCGCGCCACGCCCTACCTGGGGCCGGCCGAGCGGTTTGCCAAGGTCGTCAACCGCACCCGGGAAAGCGGGCTCAGTCCCGAGTACGTCGCCGGGCGGCTGGTGCAGATCATGGAAACTCCGCGCCCCAAGGTGCGCTACACCATCGTGCCCGACTACACCCGCAACCTGCTCACGTGGCTGCTGCCGGCCCGCGCCCTCGACCGGCTCATAGCCCGGGGCCTGGGGCTGCGGCCGGCCAAGTAGCGCAGTGCGTTGCGCCCGGCCGGGCTTTCTGCTAACTTGCAGCCCCTTTCCGGGCCCCCACCCGCCCGCAACACTCACTATTTCACAATCTCACAAGTTCACCATAAATGGGAAGAGCATTTGAATTCCGCAAGGGCCGCAAAATGAAGCGTTGGGACAAGATGTCCAAGGACTTCACCCGCATCGGCCGCGAAATCGTGATGGCCGTGAAGGAAAGCGGTGCCAACCCCGACACCAACTCCCGCCTGCGCACGGCCATGCAGAACGCCAAGGGCGTAAACATGCCCAAGGACCGCGTGGAGGCCGCCATCAAGCGCGCCAGCAGCAAGGAAGAAAAAGACTACCAGGAAGTGGTGTACGAGGGCTACGCACCCCACGGCGTGGCCGTCGTGATTGAAACGGCCACCGACAACCCCACCCGCACCGTAGCCAACGTGCGCATGTACTTCAACCGCGGCAACGGCGCCCTGGGCACGGCCGGCTCCTCCGACTACACTTTCACCCGCAAGGGCGTGTTCCGCCTCGCCGCCGAAGGCCTCGACCTCGACGAGCTGGAGTTGGAGCTCATCGACGCCGGCGCCGAGGACGTGTACGCCGACCAGGAAGAAGACGAGCACGGCGCGGTGAAAGACTTCATCGTGGTCGAAACCGCCTTCACCGACTTCGGGCAGATGCAGAAAGCGCTGGAAGAAAAAGGCCTGAACGTGGTGTCGGCCAACCTGCAGCGCGTGCCCAACACCACCGTCAGCCTGGAAGGCGAGCAGCTGGATGAGGTGATGGCGCTGATTGAGAAGTTTGAGGAAGACGACGACGTGCAGGCCGTGTACCACACGCTCGGCTAGCCCACGGATTCAAACTGAAATGCCCAAACGCGGGCCGCTCCGATCAGGGCGGCCCGCATTGTTTTACGGCCAGGCAACGTCCGGGGCGCTTTCGGCTTCTTGCCAGTGATACCTCTCCTCAATTTACCGCTATGAAAACTATTCTGCTGCTGGCCCTGCTCCTGCTTTCCGCCCTCGTTGCCCCGGCCCAGCACGCCGGCCTGGCGGCCCTGCTCCAGCAGCAGCGCGTGCCGGGAATGCAGTTGATTCACACGAAAGGCGGCAAAACCACCGCGTACTCCGTGGGCCAGCGCCGGGCCGGACAGGCGGCGCCCGTCACGGCCGGCACCATCTTTCAGGCGGCTTCTTTGGGCAAGGTAGTGCTGGCCTACGCCGCTCTGCGCCTCGTGGATCAGGGCCGCCTCGACCTGGACCAGCCGCTGCTCACCTACGGACCTTATCCCCGCCTGAACGGGGAACCCCGCGCGGCCCGCATCACCGCCCGCATGGTGCTGGGCCACACCACCGGCCTGCCCAACTGGGCCGACAACCCGCTGGGGCCCACCTGGAAAACCTCGGTTTTGCGCCTGAAATTCGCCCCCGACAGCTGCTGGAGCTACTCTGGCGAAGGCTACGCCTTTTTGCAGAAAACGCTGGAGCACATCACCGGCGAGTCGTGGGAGGTGCTGGCCCGGCAGCAGGTGTTTGGACCGCTGAAAATGACCAATAGCAGCTTTGTGTGGCAGCCGCGCTTCGCCGCCAATGCCGCCACCGGCCACGACAAAGCCGGTAAGCCCACCGAAATCCGGCAGTTTCAGGAGGCCAACGCCGGTTTCAGCCTGCTCACTACCGCCGCCGACTACCGCCGCTTCGTGCAAGCCCTGGCCACGGGCACCGGCCTGACGCCCGCCACGGCCCGGCTGCTCACCACCGCCGCCAACGCGGCCAACCGTTGCGGCCACGCCCCCACGCCCACCGACGCCCGGATTGCCTGGGCCTGCGGCGTGGGGTTGGTGAACACCTCCCGCGGCCCGGCCCTCTGGCACTGGGGCGACAACGACGACTGCCAGAACTTTTTTCTCACCTTTCCCGCCACCGGCGAAAGCCTCGTCTTCTTCACCAACGGCGCCAATGGCCTGCGCCTCACCGATGAGCTGCTGCGGCGCTTTGTGGGCCCCGGCGAGTACTACACCCAACAGTGGCTCAACGAGAAATAAAGGAGCAGCCGGGCCGCTTCCAGCTACCTTCGCTCCGCTCCCGCTTATTTCCTGACTATGCTATTCCCCCGCCTATTCCCGCTGTTCCTACTTTCGATTCTGCTGCTGCCCGCCGCCCGCGCCCGCGCCGCCGACCCGCTGCGGGCCTGCTGGCAGCAGCAGGCTCAGCCCCTGCAAACTCGCTCCCTCAGCCTGCGCTACCACGAAACCCTGGCCCAGCTCGAACATAGCTTCCAGCCCTGGCAGGCCACCAATTACACCGGCTCCGGCCGCATCTGGAGCCGCGCCGACGCCTTTTCCAAAGCCGACACGCTGCAGCAGGGCGCCAAAATCTACTTCTCCCGCACTCAGCTTACCCCCGCCACCCTGCTGTTTCAGGACTACGGCGACAAAGCCCTGACGCCCGTCACCCGGGAGGCCTTTCTGGAATATCCGGTGCAGGCGGCCCGCTACGCCCCGGCCACGCTGATTCAGTATTTCTACGCCCGTAAAGTCAAGCCCAGCGCGGAAAGCAGCCGGGGAACGGCCGTCTACCAAGCCACCCTGCACCAGACCGTCGTGCGCCTTTACATCAGCCGCGCCGACCACCGCCTGCTGAAGGTCACGGCCCTGAGCGACGACGAGCTGCTGGGCGACGTGCTGACCACTTATTCGTACCAAGACTACGCCACGCTGGGCCGGCTTAGCTATCCGCGCACCATCACCATCGACAAAGTCAATGGCCGGCTCACCGACCAGGTCACCATCACGGCCGCCGAGCTGACGCCCCAGGTTCCCGCCCTGCTCACCGCCCCGGCCGGCTACCAGCTGGCGCCCGCCGCCGACAAGCCCGCCCAGGTAACCGTCACGCACCGCGGCCCGCACCTGCACTTTCTGGAACTCAAGCACACCGACGACCGGGTGCTGGTGGTCGAGTTCGACTCGTTTCTGCTGGTGGCTGAGGCTCCGCTCAACAGCCGCAACGGGGAACTGATTCTTGCCGAAGCCCGCAGGATTGCGCCCGCCAAGCCCATCCGCTACTTCGTGGCCGGGCACTACCACCCGCACTACCTGGGCGGGGTGCGGCCCTTCGTGCAGCGCGGGGCCACCATCCTGACCACCGCCGCCGACGAGCTCTACGTGCAGTATCTGGCCGCCGCCCCCCACACCCTGCGCCCCGACAGCCTCCAGCTGCACCCCCGCCCCCTGCGCACCGAGGAAATTCAGGGCGTCAAAACCATTGCCGAGGGCGGCTTCGAGATGCAGATTCACCACATCGGCGCTCAATCGGCGCACACCAGTGACTACCTGATCTACTACTTCCCCACCGAGAAGCTGCTTTTCGAGGACGACCTGGCCTGGATTCCGCAAAAGGGCGAGGTACGCAAGGCCAGCGCCCGCCAGGCCGGGCTCTACCAGGCCATCCAGGACCGCAAGCTCGCCGTCGACACCCTCGTGCAGTCGTGGCCGGTGCAGGACTACGGGGTCAAGTCCGTTATTCCGTTTCGGGAGCTGGAAGCGTCGGTGCGGGGCAAGTAGGGCAGTTTGCGCCCGGCCCGGATTATGGGTAGGTTTAGCGCTCCACACACTTCCTACCCTGCGCCCCATGCTTACTTCTACCCGTTTTGCCGCGCTGGCCCTGCTGCTGACCGGCCTGGCCTCCTGCTCCCAGCCCACCAAGCCCGCCGCCACCGCTTCCGCCGCCCCGGCTTCGGCTCCGAGCCTGGCCAGCTACTTCCCCGAGCCCGATTCGAGCCAGGTGCAGACCGGCGGGGTGCAAATTATTCCGATTACCACCCCCAAGGGCAAGTTTAACGTCTGGACCAAACGCTTCGGCTCCAACCCGCGCATCAAGCTACTGCTGCTCAACGGCGGCCCGGGCGCCACGCACGAGTACTTCGAATGCCTGGAAAGCTTCCTGCCCCAGGACGGCATCGAGTTTATCTACTACGACCAGCTCGGCTGCGGCAACTCCGACAACCCCAAGGACACCAGCATGTGGAGCCTGCCGCGCTACGTGGAGGAAGTGGAGCAGGTGCGTCAGGCCCTCAAGCTCGACAAAGACAACTTTTACCTGCTCGGCCACAGCTGGGGCGGCATCCTGGCCGCCGAGTACGCCTTCAAGTACCAGCAGCACCTGAAGGGCCTCGTCATTTCGAACATGATGATGAGCATTCCGGAGTACAATCAGTACGCCGACAAGGTGCTGGCGCCCCAGCTCAAGCCCGCCGTGCTGGCCGAAATCCGGCAGATTGAGGCCAAAAAGGACTTTCAGAACCCACGCTACATGCAGCTGCTCGAAGCCAACTTCTACAACGAGCACCTCTGCCGCCTGCCCCAGCTGCCCGAGCCCATGACCCGTTCCCTGGGCAAAACCAACCAGTCGCTCTACGTGACCATGCAGGGCCCGAGCGAGTTTGGCGCCTCCGGCAAATTGCTCAACTGGAACCGGGTGCCCGACCTGCCCAAGCTCGCGGTGCCCGTGCTCAGCATCGGCGGCAACCACGACACGATGGACCCCAAGCACATGCGCATGGTGGCCGAGAAAGTCCAGCACGGCACGGCCCTGATTTGCCCCAATGGCAGCCACATGAGCATGTACGACGACCAGCAAGCCTACATGCGGGGCCTGCGCCAGTGGATGCTAGGCGTGGATAAGGGCGAGCAGCAGGTGAAGCTGTAGAGACGCGATACTTCGCGTTTCGTTGTTGAACGACTGGCACGAATACCAACCATTGTCATCCTTACCCAACCCGACCGCCCAATGACCGTTGAACTGATTCCCGTCATTGAGGTTGGCTACCACAACCAGAGCCTGCCTGCTCCCACCAACTTTCCAACCTGGAAGTATCCCGCCGAATGGGACGAGTACACGGCTCTTTCCCACGCCAAAGCCGGCTTCCCCGCGCCGCTAGTTCCGTTTGTCCCGGGTCTTGGCTTCTACCGGGCCATTGATATCGAACTGGGCAATCTGGCTAAGCTCACCGTCGACCATCTCCAGGGCTATTTCGATGGCACCTGGGCCCTAGAGGATACCTGCGCGTTTTTTGGCGGCTATGTGCTGCGCCTGGACGGGCAGAACGTCCTATTTCCGCAGTGCTGCGGCCAGCTCAACGACATTATTTACTGGAAGCACATAGCCAAATACGGTCGTGCAGCCTACTACCAGGGGCACCCGGCCCCCTCTGTGACCTTCACCCCCGACGAGGTTGTGTTTGACTGCCGGGAAAAAGACGAAGGCTTTCAGCCCGAAACCCTGCCCGAAATCAGAGTTTCCAGACCCGCCTTATTCGAAGCCTATGATAAGGCAGTGCAGGAGCTGAGCGTCTTTGCTCACCGACTCCAACAGGTTCAGCAGAACCAGCAACTAGCCGTTGGGGACATTGCCAACCTGCTGATCTACCAAAATGGCGAGTTTCCTGACGAGCAACCGTAATTCCGGCTCTCCACATCATTCCCGCAGACCTCTTCCCCATGCCCGTTCCCTACCGCACCCTTTTCCTGCTCGACAGCGCCGAGATGAGCCTCGTCGAAATCAAGCGCCTCGACCGGCCCGACGAGCCCGACCGCGGCACGCTCTACAGCTGGCTGCAGTTCGATAAGGCTGCCGGCACCCTGACCAAGCTTGATTTCGTGTCGATGGATTCCCAGCCCGAGGCCGAGCAGCGCGAGTTTCGCCAGGGCCAGCTCCGCTTCGACCTGCGCGAGGCCACGTACCGGCCCGCCGATGACACCTCGCCCCGCACCCTGCTCGTGTGCCCGACAACCGAGCTGCCCGCCGCCCTGGCCGCCGCCATCGACCGGTATTTGCTGACGGCCTAGCTTGGCGGCGCAGTGCCTTCCACCCCGGTTCTGCGTAACTTGCGGCCCCGCCCGCGCCGTTTGCGGGCTTTTCACCCTTTGCCGCCTGCTTTATGCCCAGTTCCGAATCCACCCGCCTCAACAAGTACATCAGCGAAAGCGGCGTCTGCTCCCGCCGCGAGGCCGACAAGTTCATTGCCGAGGGCAACGTATTCGTGAACGGCAAGCGGGCTAAAATCGGCGACCAGGTGAGCCGCAAGGACAAGGTGGTCGTCAACGGGCAGCACATCGAGCCCCGGGCCCCCGAAGACGCCATCTACATTGCCTTCAACAAGCCCCCGGGCATTACCAGCACCACCGAGACGAGCGTCAAGGACAATATCATCCGCTACATCAAGCACAGTGAGCGGATCTTCCCCATCGGCCGCCTCGACAAAGACTCCCAGGGCCTGATCCTGCTGACCTCGGACGGCGACATCGTCAACAAGATTCTGCGCGCCGGCAACAAGCACGAGAAGGAGTACATCGTGATGGTCGACAAGCCCATCCGCGACGAGTTCATCGAGGGCATGAGCAACGGCGTCTCCATCATGGGCATCATGACCCAGAAGTGCGAGGTCAAGAAGGAAACCAACTACATTTTCCGCATCACCCTGATCCAGGGCATGAACCGGCAGATTCGCAAGATGTGCGAGGCCTTCGGCTACGAAGTGGTGCAGCTGGAGCGCATCCGGGTGATGAACATCACCCTCAAGGGCCTCGGCGTGGGCGACTGGCGCGAGCTGACCGAAAAAGAGCTGGCCGGCATCATGGAGATGACCAAGAACTCGTCGGGCACCAAGGAAGCCTCCCTGCCCAAGCGCCGCGCCCCGGTGGTGAAGCAGCTGGGCTGGGACGTGAAGGGCCCCCGCACGGCCGAGCAAGGCGCCTTCGACGAACAGCCCGCCCGGGCCCCGCGCGCGCCCAAAGCCGCCGGTACCGCCAAACCTAGCAAAGCCGCCCCCGGCAAAGCCAAGCCCAAGGCCAAGTCGAAGCCCGAGCCGGATTTCTTCTTCGAGGAAAAGCCCACCAAGAAAGCCGCCGCCAAGGCGGCCCGGCCCAGCGTGGCCGGCAAGAAATTCAAGCCCGCGGCCAAAACCCTGAACCGCGCCCCCAAAGGCAACGCCGGCCGCCGCGGGGGCAGCCGGTAAAAGCTCTTTTCATTTCTGTCATCCTGAGCTTGCGAAGGACCTTATCCCGCCAGAACAATCGTCAAACGGCTCGTTCCCACGGAATAAGGTCCTTTGCGTTGCTCAGGATGACAGAGTAGGATAACGGGTTACCTTGCGTCCATGCCCATCTTCGTCGAAACCGAGCGGTTAATTATGCGCGAACTGCTGCCCTCCGATGAGGCGGGCATGTTCGCCATGGACTCCGACGCCGAGGTGCACCGCTACCTGGGCAACCGGCCCGTGACCCGCATCGGGCAAAGCCGGGAGCTGATTGCCTTCGTGCGCCAACAGTACGTCGACCACGGTATTGGGCGCTGGGCGGTGGTGGAAAAGCAGACCGGAGAGTTCGTGGGCTGGTCGGGGCTGAAGCTGCACCCGGGCCCTACCAACGGCCACACGCACTACTACGACCTGGGCTACCGCTTTCTGCGCCGCTACTGGGGCCGGGGCTACGCCACCGAAACCGCCCGGGCCTCGGTCCGCTACGGCTTCGACACGCTCCGGCTGCCCCGCATCTGCGGCATTGCCGACGTGCGCAACCTGGCCTCGAACCACGTGCTGCAAAAAGCCGGGCTGCGCTTCGTGGAAACCTTTGAGCTGCCCCACGAAGGCTCCCATAACTGGTACCAGCGTGAACGGACGCAGTGGCTGGACAACCGGACCGCCGGTTAATCAGGGTTTTTCAGCACTTCAGGGCCTGATGTCACAAACGCGGGCACTTTGGCCTGGCGCGGAGCCCCAACGGAGGGTAGTATTGGCGGAATCTTTCACCCTAACCGCCTTTCCGTGCTATGAAACAACTGTTCCTTTTCTCCCTGCTGCTCCTGACCGGGGCCTGCGCCAAGGAAACGCCGAATCCGACTGCTCCCAAGGCCCAGACCAGCACCAACGTCAAAGGCGACGACACGCAGTGCCTGGACGTGTACGACCCGGTGTGCAGCAACGGCGTCACCTACCCCAACGCCTGTTACGCCCAGAAGGCCGGCGTCACGTCGTACACCCGTGGGGCCTGCGACGGCAGCGGCGGCGACATTTAACCCCGGCCCTCTCTCCTTTCCACAACCGAAAAAAGGCCCGCGTCAGCAACGACGCGGGCCTTTTTGGTGGAGCGGACAACTCCTGGTCAGCCCTATTTCACGTTGACGAGCAGGCCCAGGTAGGCCAGCCGCCCGATCTGCGGGCCGCCGATGATCTGAATGTTGCGGGCATCGAAGGCATTCGAAACGCCGGCCTGCAGCGTGGTAGCCAACTTGGGCACCGTGTAGCCCAGGTAGGCGTCGGCGGTACGGTAGGTCTGGATCTGGCCGGTGGCGAAGGGCATTTCCTGCTGGTGGCCCTGCACCCAGCGGTAGCTCAGCGAATACGACAGGTTGGTGAGCACCGTACCCGAGGCGCCCAGGTTGTACTTGTGCTTGGGCGTGTTGAAGAACGTGCGGAAGCCGGCAGGCAGGTTGCTGCGGTCCAGCACGTTGAGCGAGTAGTTGCCGCTCAGGTTCAACGCCTTGCTCACGTAATACGTCAGGCCGAACGTGGCGCCCTGGGTGCGCACCTCCTGGCTGTTGTTGTAGGAAGCGTAGATGATGCGCGCCGGCGACTTGCTGCCATCCGTGAAGCCCGAGGCCAGGCCGGCATTCACCTGGGCCGGGGTGGGCCGGGTGCCATCCACATTGCCCACGAAGGCCGTGCCCCCGATAAAGTCGGAGTAGCGGCTGCGGAAGTAGCTCAGGTCGAGGTACAGGTTTTTCACGATGCCGCCCTTGTAGCCCACTTCCACGGTGTTCACGCGCTCCAGCTTGAGCTTGTTGAGCGTCAGCTCGTAGCCCGCCAGCGACGTGCCGGGCACGTAGGCCTGGCCGGCGGCGTTGGTGAAGCTGTAGCCCTGGAAGCCGTTGCCCACGTTGCCCAGCAGGATGAAGGTGCCCACGTCGGAGCGCAGGTACTGGTCGGTCTGGGAAGGGCTGCGGAAGGCCTGGCCGTAGCTCGCGCGGAAGTTGTGCTGCTTAAGCTCCCCGAGCGAGTACACCACCGCGGCCCGGGGCGAAAACGAGGGGTCGAAGTTCTTGAAGTGGTCGAGGCGGCCGGCGAAGGACAGCTTCAGGCGCTCTTCGAGCAGGGTTTGGGTCACCTGAGCGTAAGCGCCGTACTCACGGTTGATGATGCGCTGGTTGTCGGTGTCGTCAAACAGCTTGCCGCCCGAGCCCAGGTGGTATTCGCGGTAGGCCCCGCCCAACGTCAGGTTGGTGCCCACGTCGGAAATGCGGAAGCTGCGCTGAGCGCTGATATCGTTCAGGAAAGAGTTGAAGTTCTGCTGGGCGCCGCGGCCGGGCTGGTCGTCGGTGGAAATCTTCTCGCGCAGGGTGGCAAAGCGCGGGTCCGAGCTTTTGAGCTGGGTGGCATCGGCCGCGGCTTTGGCGGCGGCCTGGGCATCGGCGGGGCTTAGCTTCAGGTCCCGGGCCTGGTTGTAGGCCTGGTTGTAGACGTAGAAATACTGCTGGTAGTACTTCGTGGTGCCGCCCTCGGTGGTGGGCGAGTTCAGCAGCTGGGCGCTGAGCTGGGTCAGCTCGTAGCTGTTGCCGGTGAAGTCCTCGGTGGAATAGGCCCGGATAAAGCCCTTTTCGCTCTTCAGCTCGGCCCGGTACTGGTTCGTGCCCAGGCCCTTGATGCGGAAGCGGCTCAGGTTCTGGTAGGTGGCCGTGCCCACGCCGCGCTTGGCTTCCAGGGTCAGCTTCAAATCGTCCTTAATCAGGTACGACACCGCGCCCTGCAGGCGGTACGAGCGGGTTTTCTGGTCGGGGCCAATCAGCTCCCGCTCCGTGAAGCCGGGCATGTACACCGTCTTGCCGTAGAGCTCCGGGTTCACCTTGTAGCCAATGGCCGGCTGGTCCTGGTAGGGCGTGTACACGTTGCTGATTTCGCCGTAGCGGTTCACCGCGTCGTAGCCCAGCGAGGAGCCGGTCGGGTTCACGCTCGAGCCGTTGGCGTTATAGTTGTCGGCAATCCAGTCCTGGGCCTGGAAGGCGCTGGCGGTGAGCTTGACGGCGAACTTCTCCCCGAACTTCTTGGCGTAGCGCAGCTGGCCGTCGAGCAGGTTCCGCTCCCCGCCGCGCAGGCGCACGCTCAGCCCGTCGTACACGAAGGGGTCCTTGGAGTTGAACAGCACCACCCCGCTCAGGGCATTGGAGCCGTACAGGGCCGAGGCCGGGCCGTGGATAATTTCGATGCTTTCCATGTCGAGCTCCGGAATGCCGACCAGGTTGCCGGGGCTCAGGTTGAGCGAGGGCAGGGCCGTGTCCATGTAGTCGACGAGCTGAATCACGCGCTCCGACTTGGCCGTGTTGAAGCCCCGGGTGCTGACGGAGGTAAACAGCATGGAAGCCGAGTTCACGTCGATGCCGGGCAGGCTGCCCAGGCCGGCCAGGATTTCGGGCGTGCTGATGCGCTTGATCTGCTCGGCCGACACCTTGTCGATGGTCACCGGGGCGCGCAGGATGCTTTCCTCCACCCGGGAGGCCGACACGACGGTTTCGGTCAGCAGGTTGGCGCTGCGCACCAACGACACGCTGAGCAGGTTGTCGGCCTTGGTGAGCTGCACGGTCTGGGACTCGTAGCCCACGTAGGCCACTACCAGCTCCACGGGGCCATTGCCGAAGGAGGCGTTCAGGCTGAACTTACCGAACTGGTTGGTGCTGGTCCCGATAAAGGTGCCCTTGATGAAGACGGTGGCGCCGGGCAGCGGCTCCCCGGCGTCGGTGAGTACGACGCCGCCTACGGAAGCCTCGGCGGGGTCGGTGCTGGGCGTCGACGCCGTTTTACGCTTGGTGGGGGCCGCCTGGGGCTTGCCGCCCCCGGTCGGGGCAGCGGCCAGGGGCGGCGCCTGCAGGAGGGCCGCCACCAGCAAAGCCGAATAAACTTGTTGCATGTGGTGTGAAATAGGTAGGTCAGAAAGATCAAAACTACCTGGTCGGCCCGGCTGCTGACGGGCCTTCTGCGCCAATGGCGGGTTTGACGCTGCCAACGGCGCCCCAGCCTCGCTCAACGGCGGGCCCGGCCGGGTGATTTTGCCCTTCACTTCCAGCCCTCCAGCCCGGAGCGGGCACTTTACCGACGAGTTTAGGCGCCGCGTAAGCGGGCTGCCGCGTATCTTGCGGCCCCGCGGGCAGCGGTTGCGCCGAAATGCGCTGCCCCTGCCCGCGTCCCACTGCCCCATCCCACGACCAATTCTTCCCATATGCTGCTCCGTACCGACTGGACTCTCGACGAAGTAAACGCCATCTACCACCTGCCCGTGCTGGAGCTGGTGACCCGCGCGGCCGCCATTCACGCCCAAACCCAGGCCACGGGTGAAGTACAGGTCTGCACCCTGCTCAGCGTCAAGACCGGCGGCTGCCCCGAGGACTGCGCCTACTGCCCCCAGGCCGCCCGCTACCACACTGGCGTGCAGGCCCACAAGCTGCTGCCCGACGCCGAAGTGCTGGCCTCGGCCCAGCGCGCCAAGGACGCCGGCTCCACCCGCTTCTGCATGGGCGCCGCCTGGCGCGAAATCCGCGACAACCGGGACTTCGACCGGGTACTGGGCATGGTCGAGCAGGTCAACGGCCTGGGCCTGGAAGTGTGCTGCACCCTGGGCATGCTCAACGAGTACCAGGCCGAGCGCCTCAAGCAGGCCGGCCTCTACGCCTACAACCACAACCTCGACACCAGCCGGGAGCACTATGACGACATCATCACCACCCGCACCTACGACGACCGGCTCAACACCCTGGAGCACGTGCGCAAGGCCGGCATTTCGGTGTGCTCGGGCGGTATCATCGGCCTGGGCGAAACCGACGAGGACCGCGTGGCCATGCTCCACACCCTGGCCACGCTGCCCGCCCACCCCGAATCGGTGCCGGTGAATGCGCTGGTGCCGGTGCAGGGCACGCCCCTGGCCGACCAGCCCCGCGTCAGCGTCTGGGAGATGCTGCGCATGATTGGCACGGCCCGCATTCTGATGCCTCACACGATGGTGCGCCTCTCGGCCGGCCGCCAGGAAATGCCCGTGACGGAGCAGGCTCTGTGCTTCCTGGCCGGTGCCAACTCCATCTTCTCGGGCGAGAAGCTGCTGACCACGCCCAACCCCGACTTCGACGCCGACCAGCAGATGTTTGCCCTGCTGGGCCTGACGCCCCGCAAGTCGTTCAAGGACGTGCCCGAGGGTGCCACGGTGCTGGGCAAAACGGCCGTCGTTGAAGCCTAAGTTCTAGCCTTGCCTGCCAGCGCCCCTTTTTGCAAAAAGAGGGGCGCTGATTTTTTAGCCTGGTTTCCCGCCGCATGTTTTCCTCTCCCCTGCACCAGCGCCTGCACGCCGAGCTCCTCCGGCGCGACGCCCACGGCACCCGCCGCCGCCTGCCCCCGCCGGCGGCCGGCCTGGTCGACTTCAGCTCCAACGACTACCTGGGTTTGAGCCGGCACCCGGCCATACAGGACGCGGTGCAGCAGGCGGCCGCGGAACCCGCTGGCAGCACCGGCAGCCGGCTGCTGACCGGCAACTCTGCCGCCGCCGAGGCGCTGGAAACCACACTGGCCCGGTTTCACGGGGCCGAGGCCGCGCTGCTGTTCAACTCCGGCTACACGGCCAACCTGGGTTTTTTCAGCGCCGTACCCCGCCGCGGCGACACGATTTTCTACGATGAAGCCAGCCACGCCTCGGTCAAGGAAGGTATCCGGGCCAGCTTTGCCACGGCCTACAGCTTCCGGCATAATGACTTAACTGACCTGGAGCGTAAGCTACAACGAGCAATGGGCGCGGTGTTCGTGGCCGTGGAGTCGCTGTATTCGATGGATGGTGACTTGGCCCCGCTGCCGGAGTTGGCCGCCTTCTGCCGGGCGCGCGGGCTGCACCTGGTCGTCGACGAGGCCCACTCCAACGGCATTTACGGCCCCGGCGGCGAAGGACTGGTGACGGCGCTGGGCCTCGAAGCCGACGTGTTTGCCCGCATCCTGACCTTTGGCAAGGCCTTGGGCAACCAGGGGGCGGCTGTGGCCGGGCCGGCCGTGCTGCGCGACTACCTGCTCAACTTCAGCCGGCCGTTTATCTACACCACGGCCCTGCCCCCGCTGACTGTTGCCGCCCTCTCGGCTGCCTACGAGCTGCTGCCTACGCTGGACGCCGAGCGGGCCCGGCTGTCGGCCCTTTCCGACTACCTCAAGGCCACGCTCAACGCCGTACCCGGCCTGCGCGTGCCCACAGCCAGCCACGTCATTCACCCGGTCTTCTTCACGGAAAATCCGGGGCCGGCACAAGTTCGGCGGGTGGCTGCCGCTGCCCAGGCCGCCGGCTTCGACGTGCGCGCCATTGTGGCCCCCACCGTGCCCGCCGGCACCGAGCGGCTCCGGCTGATTGTGCATTCATACAATACGGAGGCGGAAATTGATGGGCTAGCGCGGGTGCTGGGCAGGTTTTAGCGAAGCCTACTACTATCTAACCGATGAAGATGCGAAAAATAAGAGGCATGAAGCGCAGGCATAAATCCATTGAAAAATGGATAGTCGATAACATGCCTTTTAGATATGATTTACTCGAAACATATAAGGAGGACCATTGTGACATTGTCGTTCATCCTTGGTGTGACTTATCTATGACAGGCAGCATAATTCCACCAGCAAAAGGAAAAACTAAGCTTTTGATGATTCAAGGCTTAACCAGAATATACTTTGCGTGGAAAGAACAATTAGAAGTCTCACAACAAGATTATTATTTAAAAATATGGTTGTTCAATGCTAGGTTTGATCTATCCCGCGTTGTGTGCGCTGTAGGAGAGAGCAAGGATTTCTATGAAAAACAGCTGGAGGGGGTGAAGGATGAATATCTGCCAACGAACACATTCTCAAACGCGCATTCGTTAATGTCAAATTTCTCCTGGCAGCGCAAAGATGACAATGACTGCTACAGCAACAATGATTTGGCAAGCCCGGAAGACTATTCCAGCATCGATGACTATCTGAAACAAGAAAATTGGTTTAACAAACTATTGAAAAAACCCCATACTACTACCCTACTCGGAGACGCAAAAGGCAATTTCACGGAAGCACACTGTTTTCACCGTGGCGACATTTGGATTGGAGGCACAGAACAGGGCATCAAATCACAAGGCATTAAGTAAACGCTGACATTAACAGCTTTTGGAACGACTCTTCATCACCGGCATCGGCACCGACGTGGGTAAAACCCTGGTAGCCGCCATTCTTACCGAGGCCCTGCAGGCTGATTACTGGAAGCCCGTGCAGGCCGGCCTGACGCCCGCCACCGACGCGGGCACCGTGCGCAGTCTGGTACAGAACCCGGTCAGCCGCTTCTGGCCCGAGCGGTACCGGCTGCAGCTGCCGGCCTCGCCCCACGCCGCTGCCGCCGCCGAAAGCCTCACCCTGCGGCCCGAGGATTTTGAGCTGCCCGAAACCACGAACCACTTGGTCGTGGAAGGCGCGGGCGGCTTGCTGGTGCCCCTGGCGCCGGGCTTTCTGGTGGCCGACCTGATGCAGCAGCTGGCCCTGGACGTGGTAGTAGTGTCGCGCAACTACCTGGGCAGCATCAACCACACCCTGCTCACGCTCGAAGCCCTGCACGCCCGGGGGCTGCGGGTGCGCGGACTGGTCTTCAACGGGGAGCCCACGCCTGCCACCGAAAGCTTCATCCGGGAGCACACCGGCGTGCCCATTATGCCCCGGCTGCGCCCCGAAACTGACGTTTCGCCGGCCGTCGTGAGCCGGTACGCGGCAGAATTCCGGGCCTGGCTGGAAAATTCGGCGTCCTGATGCGCCGGGTTACTTCCCTTGCGTTCAGGGGGCTGGGCGGCCCGCACGGCCAAAACCCGCGAACCGGGGGCCGGTGGCCGTAACCCCGGGTGGCGTCGGCGGTTGTAGCTTTGCCTTTCCCCAGCGTTGCTTTGCCGTGAACCCAGCCCTTTCCCTTGCCGCCCGCGACCACGCCGTCTTGTGGCACCCCTACACCCAGATGCAAACCGCGCCCTTGCCCATTCCCATCGTGCGGGGTGAGGGCAGCTGGCTCGTGGCCGAAGACGGCACCCGCTACCTCGACGGCATTTCCTCTTGGTGGGTGAACCTGCACGGCCACGCCCACCCCCACATTGCCCAGCGCGTGAGCGAGCAGCTGAGCACTCTGGAGCACGTGCTGTTTGCCGGCTTCACCCACCCCAGCGCCGTGGAGCTGGCCGAACAGCTGCTCGAGATTCTGCCCGCCAACCAAGCCCGGGTGTTTTACTCCGACAATGGCTCGACGGCGGTGGAAGTGGCCCTCAAGATGGTGCTGCAATACTTCCACAACCTGGGGCAGCCCCAGCGCCGCACCTTTCTCTGCTTCCAGAACTCCTACCACGGCGACACCTTCGGGGCCATGGCCGTCAGTAGCCGCGGGGTTTTCACCGAGCCGTTCTGGCCCCTGCTCTTCGACGTGGAGTTTGTGGAAGTGCCGGTGCCGGGCCGGGAAGCCGAAGCCCTGCGCCAGCTCGACGCCCTGCTGCTCCGCCCCGACGTGGCCGGGTTTATCTTCGAGCCCCTGGTGCTGGGCACGGCCGGTATGGTCATGTACGAGCCCACGGTGCTAAGCGAAATGCTGGACCGCTGCCACCGGGCCGGCGTGCTCTGCATTGCCGACGAAGTCATGACCGGATTCGGGCGCACCGGGCCGCTGTTTGCCAGTGAGTTGCTGAGTGAGCAGCCCGACATCATGTGCTTTTCCAAGGGCCTGACCGGGGGTACCCTGGCCATGGGCCTGACCACCTGCGCGGCGCCCATCTACGAAGCTTTCCTGAGCTACGACAAGATGCGGGCCCTGTTTCACGGCCACTCCTACACCGCTAACCCCGTAGCCTGCGCCGCCGCCCTGGCCAGCTTAGAGCTGACCCGGGCCGAGGAATGCACCCGCCAGCGCCAGCGCCTTGAAGCCAGCCACGCCGCTTTCCGCCGCGAAATCGAGGAGCAGCCGGGGATTCGGGCCGTGCGGCACCGGGGCACCATCCTGGCCGTGGAGTACGACCCCGGCGAGGGCACCAGCTACTTCAGCCGCCTGCGCGACGCCTTCTACCAGCTCGCCCTCGACAGCCACGTGGTGCTGCGCCCCCTGGGCAACGTGGTGTACCTGCTGCCGCCCTACTGCACCACCACCGCCGAGCTGGAGCTGCTCTACGCCGTGCTGCGCCGCATGCGGGAGCTGGTGCTCGACTTTACCCCCGCGCCCAATCTGCCCGAAATTCTGCATGACTAACCCCTTGCCTTCCGACGAGCTGATTCTGCTCCGCGGCCGGGGCCGGGTGTCGGCGTTGGGAATGGCGGCCGCGGCATACGCCGCGGGCCAGCCCGGTTTCGCGGCCCGGCCGCTGGGCGCCACCACGCTGGCTGCCGCCGCTGTGCCGTCCGAGGTGGAGACAGTGCTGGCCGCCCTGCGCAAAAGCCAGCCCGCCTACCGCCAGCTCGACCGTACCGTGCTGCTGGCCATCCTGGCCGCCCGGCAGGCCGCTGTAGAAGCCGGCTGGCACCTTGAGCAGGATGAGGTCTTGCTGGACCAAAAACTAAAAACCAATTCCCCAAAACCAGCCACTCTTGCCGTCAGCATCGGCTCTTCCCGGGGCGCGACGGGTCGGACGGAGCACTACCACCACGAGTTTCTGACCACCGGCGACGTGGCCGCCGCGGCTTCCCCGCTGACTACCCTGGGCAACGTGGCCAGCTGGGTGGCCTACGATGCGGGCAGCGTGGGCGGGGCGGCGCTGAGTCATTCGAGCACCTGCAGCAGCGCGTTTCAGGCCCTGGGCAACGCCCTGGCCTGGCTCCGGGCGGGTATGGCTGAGCGGTTTCTGGCCGGCGGCACCGAGGCCCCGCTCACCGACTTCACCCTGGCCCAGATGCACGCGCTGGGCATCTACTCGCCCTTCGCTGCCCCCGATTTTCCCTGCCGCCCCGGTGCCGGGCGCCCGTCCACGTTCGTGCTGGGCGAGGGTGCAGCGGTGTTTGCCCTGGAGAAAGTCGGCCGGGCGGCGCTGACGGCCCCGGCGCAGCGTGCGCCCCTCTTTGTGCTTGAAAGCGTGGGATTCGGCTTCGAGGCCATTGGCAGCAAAACCGGCCTTTCGCCCGACGGCCGGCACTTCCAGACCGCCATGCGCCAGGCCCTCCACCAAGCCGGCTGCGCCCCGGCCGCCGTGGACGCGGTGGTGCTACACAGCCCCGGCACGCCCGCCGGCGACGCGGCCGAGCGGCAAGCCGTCAGGGCCGTATTTGGGGCTGAGCTGCCCGATTTAGTATCCAATAAATGGCTGCTGGGTCACACCCTGGGCGCTTCCGCTGCCCTCAGCCTCGACTTCGCCTGCCAGCTTCTCGCCACCCAAACCTGGCCTGCCCCGCCCTTCGCCACTGACCTCACGCCCGCACCAACCCGCCCGATTCGGCGGGTGCTGGTAAATGCGGTGGGCTTCGGCGGCAACGCGGCCAGCGCGCTGGTATCGGTGGTGTAGCCCGTCGGTAGCGCCAGTACCACACAAATCGAAAATCAGATCCAGTGCTACTTTCATCGGGCCTCGTTGAAAGTAGCACTGGATTTCGATTGGCAGAATTTGCTACCGCCAGTGCCGGTTTCCGTACTTGGGGCTGCCCGGCCTCACTTCGCCGGCACGTTGCTGCCTAGATACCACCTTTGTCCTTCTGCTCACTTACTGCTTATGTCCTTGAAATTCCCCGCTGCCGCCTCCTTCCTTGCCCTTGCCACGCTGGCCGCGCCGGCCGCCCTGCACGCCCAGTCGGCGGCGCCGGCCACCACGCCCGACGCCACCATCCGGCAGATGGTGGAGGCCGTGTCGGCTAAAAACCTGGAGGCCGACGTGCGCCGGCTGGTCAGCTTCGGTACCCGCCACACGCTGAGCGACACCAAGGACAAAAAGCGCGGCATCGGCGCGGCCCGGCGCTGGGTGGAAGACGAGTTCAGAAAGTACAGCAAGGCCAGCGGCGGCCGGCTGGTCGTCACCCAGGACACGTTTACCATCAAGCCCGACGGCCGGCGCATCAACCGGCCCGTGGTGATGGCCAACGTAATGGCCACCTTGCCCGGCACCGACCCCAACGACACCCGAGTCTTCATCGTCAGCGGCCACATCGACTCTAGGGTGAGTGACGTGATGAATGCCACGGCCGACGCGCCCGGCGCCAACGACGACGGCTCGGGCACGGCCGCCGTGATGGAGCTGGCCCGGGTGATGAGCCAGCAGAAATTTCCCTGCACCCTCATTTTCGTGGCCGTGCAGGGCGAAGAGCAGGGCCTCTACGGCTCGACCCACCTGGCCCAGCGCGCTAAAAAGGAAAACTGGAACCTGACGGCCATGCTCAACAACGACATCGTGGGCAACTCCACCGGCCACGACCCCGAAATCAAGGACGACAAGCACCTGCGCGTATTCAGTGAGGGCGTGCCGGCCGCCGAAACGCCCGATGAGGCCAAAACCCGCCGGGTGCTTAGCTCCGAAAACGACTCGCCCTCCCGGCAGCTGGCCCGCTACGCCCAGACGGCCGCCAAGCAGTACGTGGACGGCCTGGAAGTGGTGCTGGAGTACCGCCCCGACCGGTTTCTGCGCGGCGGCGACCATACGCCCTTCAACCAGCAGGGCTTCACGGCGGTGCGCTTCACAGAGATGAACGAGGACTTCACCCACCAGCACCAGGATCTGCGCACCGAAAACGGCCGCGCCTACGGCGACACCCCCGAGGGCGTCGACTACCAGTACCTGCGCAAAAACACCGGCGTGAACCTGGCGACCCTGGCTGGCCTGGCCCTGGCGCCCGCCGCGCCCCAGAACGTGGGCGTGCTCACCAGTGGCCTCACCAACCGCACCGAGCTGAAGTGGGAAGCCCCGAAAGCCGGCGAAAAGCCCGCGGGCTACTACGTGCTGATGCGCGAAACCAGCGCCCCGCAGTGGCAGCAGAAGTTCTACGTGACCGACACCAAGGCCGACCTACCCCACAGCAAGGACAACTACCTGTTCGGAGTGGTCAGCGTGGATGCGGAAGGCCACGAGAGCCTGCCGGTGCTGCCCAAGCCGGTGCGGTAGGCAGCAGATTTACAACTTGAGGGTTATAGCGTGAAGATTAAACAGGTTTTAAAGACTGTTACCGTACTTCTGCTATGGCTGATTGCGCCCTCCGTTTCTGCGCAATATCAAAAAAGCGCCCTGGAGATTCAGATCGAGCAACTGGTAGCCGACCTGCGCCGTCAACGGATTGACACCGTCTGTACCTACCAAGAGTACTGCGTAGGCTGCCGGGGTAGCCGGGTTGCTGATGACTCGCCCTGCACTACCAAGGGAATCCTGATTCCAACCTATCTATTCTGGCAGAAAGCGGGCCGCACGTACCGGCAGTATCTGGACAACTGTGAAACGCGCGTACCGGAGGAAATAGCAGCGGAGTTTTGGGCTTATACCAGCCGTTTTAAGCACCAGCTACAAGTCGAAGAAATCAAGGACTTTCATATCATGGATAATGGAAAGCCAGAGCAAGTGTCTCGGAACCACGGGGGCAGCTTCTCATTTGACATTATCCTCGGGCAGGATACCATCAAGCAATACTTCGACGACTTCGCGCTTACCAAATTCACTCGGTTTGCGCGCAAAAAGAGCTTCAACATTTATTACCGATCAAACCACCGTACCCACACTTACAAACTGCAACGAATGCTGTCCCATGCGGCGGCGCAGAAGCCGGTAGCAGTTCCACCAAAAGGATAGCCGTAGGCGGCCACTTTGCCACCTTGGCAATTCGGCATTACCGAAATGAAAAATGCGTGGTAGCCAAGCGGGTATTAAACTGATTGGCGACAAAAAAAACAGTTGGTTTACGCCGCGCAAGCGCCGGTCCGCTATTATCGAAGCGGCAGCTTTCCGGAGTTGGCACGGCGGGTGCGGCTTAGCGGGCACAACCAACTTCTTGCTTTGCCATGCTTCTTACCACTGCCGCCATCATCGTCGTTTTCCTGCTCCTGGGTTTGCGCGTAGCCCAGGAATACGAGCGGGCCATTGTGTTTCGGCTGGGCCGCTACGTGGGCCAGCGCGGACCCGGGCTGTACTGGATTATCCCATTCATCGAGCGCCGCGTGACGGTGGACATGCGCACCAAGACCGTGGAGCTGGAGCAGCAGGAAACCATTACCAAGGACTCGGTGACCATCAAGGTGAATGCCGTGCTCCGGTTTAAGGTGCTCGACCCGGCCAAGGCCATCATCAAGGTTGCCAACTTCAACCAGGCCGTGTACCAGCTCTCCGTCACGGCCCTGCGCAACGTCATCGGCCAGCACCAGCTCGACGAGGTGCTCAAGTCGCGCCAGGAAATCAACGCTACCTTGCAGCAGCTCGTCGACGCGGCCACCGAGCCCTGGGGCGTGCAGATTGAGATGGTCGAAATCAAGGACGTGGAAATCCCCGAGTCCATGCAGCGGGCCATGGCCCGGGAGGCCGAGGCCATCCGCGAGAAGCGGGCCCGCATCATCAAGGCCGAGGCCGAATTGGAAGCCAGCATCAAGCTCACCCAGGGCGCCAAGCAGATGGAGCAGAGCCCGATTTCGCTGGAGCTGCGCCGGATGCAGATGCTGTCCGAAATCGGCATCGACAACAATACCACGACCATTGTGATGGTGCCCTCGGAGTTTACCAACGCCGCCCGCAGCCTCTCCCAGCTGGTGGGGCCGGGGGAGAAAAATAGCGGCCCGTTGCAATAATCTGCGCCCGCCTGCCGTACTTGCACCCGCAAACCCTGCTGCGGCCGCTGCTGGCGCCGCCTAGTTTTTCGGTATGAACCGCATTTCTTTCCCTTCGTCCGCGCAGTTTTCGGTGGCCTCGGCTGGCCGAACCGCCATGCCCGCGACGCGTAAGAAATGCCTGAAACGGACCACGACCTGACCGTCGCGAACCTTCATGCCATCTTCCCTTGAGCATTGAGCGCCGGTCCTTCCAGACCGGCGCTTTTTTTGTCGTTTTTTGGCCGTTTGCGCGGCGCCTTCCCGTGTTACTCCCAGTTTCTGTCCCTATGAAAGTTCTCAAGTTCGGCGGCACGTCCGTCGGCAGCGCCGAGCGGATGCGCGCCCTGCCCGCCCTGATTCAAGGCTCCGAGCCCCGCATCGTGGTGCTCTCGGCCATGTCGGGCACCACCAACGCCCTGGTCAGCATTGCCCGCCTGCTCTACGAGGGCGACCAGACCGCCGCCAACTACCAGATTGAGATTCTGCGCCAGCACTACCTCATCGTGGCCCGGGAGCTGCTGCCCGACCCGGCCGTGGCCTCCGAGGCCATCCATCACCTGGACGCCTCATTCAAAAGCATTTTCGGCCTGACCCGCAACCCGCTTTCCCCCGCCGGGGAGCGGCTGATTCTGGCCCAGGGCGAGCTGCTGAGCACGTTGCTGTTTCACCGCTACTACACCGGCATTCTGGGAAAATCGGCCACGCTGCTGCCCGCCCTGGACTTTATGCGCCTCGACGCCAACGACGAGCCCGACGCCGACTACATCGAGCAGCACCTGGCCGCCACGCTGGCGCAATTTCCGCAGGAGCAGCTCTTCATCACCCAGGGCTACATCTGCCGCAACGCCCACGGCGACATCGATAACCTCAAGCGCGGGGGTTCCGACTACTCGGCCTCGCTGATTGGGGCCGCCGCCCACGCCGCCGAAATCCAGATCTGGACCGACATCGACGGGCTGCACAACAACGACCCGCGGGTGGTGGAAGGCACCTACCCCATCCGGGAATTGTCGTTTGACGAGGCCGCCGAGCTGGCTTACTTCGGAGCCAAGATCCTGCACCCGAGCTCGATTCTGCCGGCCGCCAAACACGGCATTCCGGTGCGCCTGCTCAACACCATGCAGCCCGAGGCGCCCGGCACGCTGATTTCGGACCGCACCGGCTCCGATGCCATCAAGGCCGTGGCCGCCAAGGACGGGCTGGTGGCCATCAAGGTGAAGTCGAGCCGGATGCTGCTGGCCCACGGCTTTCTGCGCCACCTGTTCGAGGTCTTTGAGCGCCACCGCACCTCCATCGACATGATTACGACCTCGGAAGTGGCCGTGTCCCTGACCATCGACGACGCCACGCACCTGCCCGAAATCCTGGAGGAACTGCGCGGCTTCGGCACGGTGGAAGTCGACGAAAACCAGACCATCGTGTGTTTGGTCGGTAACCTGATTCAGGCCGACCACGGCTCGGCTCGGCTCGTGTTCAACGCCCTGCGCGACATTCCGCTGCGCATGATTTCCTATGGGGGCTCGCCCAACAACATCAGCATCCTGATTAATACCGCCGACAAAGCCCGGGCCCTGCAGGTGCTCAACGAAGGCCTGTTTCAGCGCAACACCGAAGTAGCGCACTCCTAACGGCAACCCGCCGGACGCATCATTTACCACTGCTTAGCTTACCCATGTCTTTTTCTCTTCCGGCCGCCGCGGCCGCGCGCGAAACGCCTTTTTACCTCTACGACCTGGCCCTGCTGGAGCAAACGCTGACGGCGGTGCAGCAGGCGGCCCGGCCGCGCGGCTTTCAGGTGCACTACGCCCTGAAAGCCAACGCCAACGCCCCCATCCTGGAGCTCATCCAGCAGCACGGGCTGGGCGCCGACTGCGTGAGCGGGGCTGAAGTGCAGCGGGCCCTGGACACGGGCTTTGCGCCGGACCACATCGTGTTTGCCGGCGTAGGCAAGTCGGATGCGGAAATCAAGCGGGCTTTGGCCGCCGATATCTGGTGCTTTAATGCCGAGTCGGCCCAGGAGCTGGAGGTGCTCAACGAGCTGGCCGGGGCCCAGGGGCGCAAAGCCCGGGTGGCGCTGCGCATCAACCCCAACGTGGACGCCCACACCCACCACTACATCACCACGGGCCTGGAAGCCAACAAGTTTGGCATCAGCCTGCAGGACCTGGGTGCGGTAGTTGACCAGCTCGGCGCGCTGCCCCACCTCGAGCTGGTAGGCCTGCACGCCCACATCGGCTCCCAGATTACGGATCTGGGCGTGTTTGCCGAGCTCAGCCGCAAGCTCAACGAGCTGCAAACCTGGCTCGAAGGGCGGGGCCACCACCTGCCCCACCTCAACGTGGGCGGCGGCCTGGGCATCGATTACCACGCGCCCGACGCCAACCCGATTCCGGATTTTGAGGCCTATTTCCAGGTGTTTGAGCAGCACCTGGTGCGCCGGCCCGGGCAGCGAATCCACGTGGAGCTGGGTCGGGCCATTGTGGCCCAGAGCGGGGCGCTGGTGAGCCGGGTGCTGTACGTGAAGCGCAGCCAGCAAACCAACTTCGCCATCCTCGACGCGGGCATGACCGAGCTGATCCGCCCCGCCCTCTACGACAGCTACCACCTGATTCAGAACCTGAGCAGCCAGGGTTCCAAACAGCTCTACGACGTGGTAGGGCCCATCTGCGAGTCGTCGGACACCTTCGGGCGCGAGGTGGCTTTGCCCGAAACCAAGCGCGGCGACCTAGTCGTGATTCGCTCCACCGGCGCTTACGGGGAGGTAATGGCCTCGAACTACAACCTGCGCGAAAAGGCGGAAGCGGTATACGTGGGCCAGTAACGGGCGGCCTGCCAAACGTAAAAGAGCCCTTCCTCGTCCCGACGAGGAAGGGCTTTTTGCTTACGTGAGTCGTCGAAACAGCTGGCCGCGCCGCTCAGTCTGGCAAATGTGTTTCTACCAGCCGCTGGAATACAGGGTCCACTCCCCCACTTTCTCCTGGGTGGAAAACGCGCGGAGCAGCCACTGCCGCTCGGGCTTCACCTCGCCTTTGACCAGCAGCACCGGGTGCTGGGTGAGCAGGGTGCGCACGTAGGTCTCCCGGGTGGAATCGGTGAGGTAGACCAAGTTCTGCTGCCACGTGAGGCCGGGCTCAAACTGCGTTTCCCGGGTCAGGTTGTGGTTGCCGTCGTGCAAGGACACCGGCAGCCGGCCCAGCTCAAAGGCCAGGGACGGCAACAGCTGGTCGTACACCAAGATGGGCCGGCCCGTGAGCTGCCGGCGCGCCAGCAGCTCGGCCAGGGGGCGGCTGCCGTTGAAGCGCAGCTGATTCTGGTGCAGAATCGGCTTGGCCGCCAGCAGCAGGGCCGCGGTGAAGATGGTGGCAATGGCCAGCAGCCGGGGCGCCACCCGCACCTGGTCCCAGAGGGCGTGCTGGAGCACCAGCAGCACAATGCCCGTTGCCGGCCACAGGGCCGTGGCCGGGCTCACTTCCAGCGGCACGGGCAACACCGTCACCAGGGCCGGCAGCAGGCACAGCGCCGCCAGCACCAGGCCGTAGAAAAAGCCCAGCCCGAGGTACCAGCGCTGCAGAGCGGCGTCGCTCAGGCGGCCTAGGTAGTACACGGTCAGCAGCGCCACGCCCGCAAACAACGGCAGCACGTAGAGCAGCAGCTTGGAGCTGGACAGCGAGAAAAACACCAGCGGCAGCAGCACCCAGAAGATGAGCACGTTGCGCCACTGCTGCGACACCTCAGCCCAGCGCGTGCGCACGACTTGCGTTATCAGCGCCGCCGACCAGGGCAGGCTCGTGGCCGGGGCCAGCACTAGGTAGAACCACCAGGGCTTGGCCCGCCCGAAGGTCTGGGGGTTGGCGAAACGCTCCACGGTGTGCTCAAAGAGGAAGTAGCGCACGAAGGCCGGGTTTTCAGCAATCAAATACAGATACCAGCTCAGGCCCACGAGCACAAACAGGACTAACCCCAGGGCGTGGTGCAGCGTGAAAGGGCGCCGGGGCTGCTGCTGACGGAAGTAAAACCCGATAATGGCCATCAGCGGCAGCACGAAGCCCACCGGCCCCTTGGTCAGGAAAGCCAAGCCCAAACTCACCCAGAACAGGTAGAGCCAGCGCCGGCCGCCGGCGTGGTAGTAGCGCAGAATGCCGTAGGTGGCGGCCAGCTCCAGGGTTTGCAGATAGGCGTCGGTGGTCACGTTCAGGGCCGAAATCAGCACCACGGGCAGCGTGCCGTAGACCACGGCCGCCGCCAGAGCCCGGGCCCGGTCGTGGGCGAAGAGCAGCAGGCCCAGCCCGTAGACCAGCCCTATTTGCAGCAGTACGGCCAGCACCGGCAGCAGGCGCACCCCGAAGGCCGTAGGCCCGGCCAGGGTCAGGCCGGCAGCCGTGAGCCAGTAGGTAAGCGGGGGCTTGTGAAAGTGCTGAATGCCGAGCAGACGCGGGTGCAGCCAGTCGTGGGTGGTGAGCATTTCGCGCCCGATTTCGGCGTAGCGGGCCTCGCTGCTTTCCAGCACGCCCCAGCTACCGAGTCCGACGAAAAAGCTCCCGCCCAGCACCAGCACAAACAGCCAGAGCCAGGTACGGGACGAAAGGGAAGCGGGCATAGAGCAGAAAGTGAGGGGAGAGCGGCAAAGTTAGCCAGAAAGGTGCGCCGCGGCTACCGATAACCAAACCGCCGGGCGCAGGTTCTATTTGCGTCCTCTTTTCCCACTCCGCTCCGCCGCCATGAAAATCCTGCTCACCGGCGCCAACGGCTACATCGGCCGCCGCCTGCTGCCCCTGCTTGTCGAGGCCGGCCACGCGGTGGTGTGCCTCGTGCGCGACCCGCGCCGCTTCGAGCTGCCCGAGCGGCTCCGCCACCGCGTGCAGGTAGCCCAGGGCGACCTGCTCCGGCCCGATTCCCTGGTCGACCTGCCCCTCGATATCGACGCGGCCTACTACCTGGTGCACTCCATGAGCGGGCACGACCAGGACTTTTTCCGGGCCGAGCAGCTTTCCGCCCGGCACTTCACCGACTACCTCGACCGCACCACGGCCCGGCAGGTTATCTACCTCAGCGGCATTGCCAACGACAAGTCCCTCTCGGCCCACCTTCGCTCCCGCAAGGCCGTGGAAAAAGTACTCCGCAAAGCCCGGCAGGCCCAGCTCACGGTATTGCGGGCCAGCATCATCATCGGCTCTGGCTCGGCCTCGTTTGAAATCATCCGGGACTTAGTGGAAAAGCTGCCGGTGATGATAACGCCGCGCTGGCTGAACTCGCGCTGCCAGCCCATCGGCATCCGCGACGTTATGTTTTACCTGACCGCCGTGCTCGACCACCCCGACTGCCTGGGCCAGAGCTTCGACATCGGCGGGCCCGACGTGCTGACCTACAAGCAGATGCTCGAAGGTCTGGCCCAGCAGCGCGGCTACCGGCGCTACATTTTCACGGTGCCGGTGCTCACCCCGCGGCTCTCCTCGTGGTGGCTGTTTCTGGTCACGCGCACCACCTTTGCCCTGGCCCAGAGCTTGGTTGAAAGCCTGCGCAACGATACGGTGGTGGCGACCAAGCGCAGCATTGAGCAGGTGCTGCGGCACGAATGCATGAGCTACCCCCAGGCTTTGGCGCTGGCCTTCACCCGCATCGAGCAGAACGAGGTTATCAGCAGCTGGAGCGACGCGGTGAGCAGCGGGGTGATGGAGCAGAACTACATGGACTTCGTGCAGATTCCGCAAAACGGCGTGCTCACCGACCGGCAGACGCTGACCTTCGCCCGTTCGCCGGAAGAGGTGCTGCGCAACATTTGGAGCATCGGCGGCGACCGGGGCTGGTACAAGGTGGACTGGCTCTGGCGCCTGCGCGGGCTCATGGACAAGGCCGTGGGCGGGGTGGGCCTGCGCCGGGGCCGCCGCTCCCCCACCGACCTGCGCGCCGGCGACCCGCTCGACTTCTGGCGGGTGCTGGTCGCCGACCGCGCCGGCCGCCGCCTGCTGCTCTACGCCGAAATGAAGCTTCCCGGCGAGGCCTGGCTGCAGTTTCGCATCCTGCCCAACGCCGACGGCACCCACACGCTCGAACAGCTGGCCGCGTTTCGGCCCCGCGGCCTGGCCGGCCGCCTGTACTGGTACTCGCTGGTACCTTTTCACTTCGTGATTTTCAAGGGCATGATTGAAAACATTGTGCACTACCCCACGCCGGCCCTCACCACGGGCTCCTGACCGACATCAGACCATAGTCATCGGTTATCTGCCAATGCAGGGGGAAGCTGCGCGTATTCTGCTGCGGGTTCAGCACGGGAGTTTATCAGAGTAATACACTTTAGGCAAAAGCTTTATCTTACCCGGCCTTCTGGCCTAAAGCTACGCAACGTCGCCGGGTATGGGCCGGGTGCAGCCATTCGGCGGCGGCGGGCTGGAGCGGCTACTGCTTATTTATTACCTGACTATGGCTAACTCTCTACTCTTTATCACGGCTCCAACCTGGGCCGTGCCGGCAGCTACCGGCCACGATTTCTACACGCTATTTTACGTGCTGGCTTTTGCCCTCAATCTGGGGCTGCTGGTTTGGGAAGGACACCGCCGCGGCTACCCGCTGCGCACTTGGCTGGTAGTGCTGGCCTGCACCACGCTCAGCTTTATTCTGGGCACCAAGCTGCTGGCGTTTTCGGCGCCGGAGTGGCGGCAGCTGGTGCACACCGGCCACTGGCCCGACTCGGGGGCGCGCACAGTGCTGGGCGGCGCGGTGGCGGGCACGCTCACACTGCTGATTCTGCGGCGGCCCTTCGGCTTCAGCTGGCACGTATTCGATGTCTTCACCCTGCCCATGTGCGCGGCCATGCTGGTGCAGTGTCTGGGGTGCGTGCTTACCGGCTGCTGCTTCGGGGAGCTTACCAGCGGCACCTGGGGGCTCATCTACCCGCCCGGCACCCTGCCCTACCTGTGGCAGGCGTCGCGGGGCCTGCTGCCGCCGGGGGCCGCCCAGTCGCTGCCCATCCACCCCACCCAGCTGTATACGCTGGGGCTGTGCGCGGCAGTGGGCGCGATGCTGGTGCTCACTCGCCGCCGCGTCTGGCCCGGCGGCAGCCGCCGTCTGCTGCACCTGGGGCTGCTGCTGAGCGGACGCTTTCTCATCGAGTTTTGGCGCGACCCGGCCGGTGAGCAGGTCGGGGCAACCCTTCACACCCACGCCGGCCTGGCCCTGAAGCAGGTGCAGTGGGCGCTGCTGCTGCTGGCTCCGCTGGCCCTCGCCGGGTGGGCGCTGCTGCTTCGCCGCGCCCGGCGGACCGAGTTTCGGCCGGAACGGATTCCGGGGCAGCATTCGGGCCGCAACCTGCTGGCCGTAGCAGCTCTGCTGGCCCTGACCGCCGGCCTCGGGCCCTACGCCCTGACCCGCCCCGAAATACTAGTCGTGAAGACCCTGCTGCTGACGGTGCTCGTGCTCGAAGGCGGGGCCCTGCTCTTCCGCTCCGCCGGAACGGCCCAGCCCGCCCGCGTGGCTCTGCCGCTGGGGTTGGCCACCGTGGTGCTGGTGCTCACGAGTCAGGCCCCCGCCGATTCGGCCCGACTGGATGGCTCTTCCTACTACTCCTTCACGCCCGGCTTCGTGGCGGGTAGCTACGACCAGGACAAGCTCTACACGCCCAGCGGGGGGTGCTCGGGGTCGGGTGGCCCCCCGGTGCGCACTGGCTATTACCATGAGTATCGGGCCATGGGTGGGGAGTTTGCCTACGTACGTCCCAGCCGGCACCGGCCGGGACGCACCAGCTACGGCCTCGGCGTCTGGGCCGGCCGCGAGTACGTGAATGCCCAACTACTCACGCCGGGCGGCCCCTTCCTGACCGCCAGTCCCCGCGACGGCCGTTACAACGGCCTGCTGGATATCAACCCGTACTTGGAGCGGGACCGGCTGCTGAACGGGCGCTACGGCTTCGGTTACGGCCTGCGGCTGGGCCTGCACCTGGGCGAGCTGGCTCACCTGGCGCCGTCGCAGGGCACCTCGGACTTCGACCGGGTGCGCGTGCTGCCCGACGTAAAGCTCTGGCTTGGGGTGCGCCGCCTCGCGTTTGCCCAGATTGACGCGGGCGCCGGGCCGCTGGCCCTCGGCAACTACACCAGCCGCTTTGCCCTCGGCTCCGGTCTGGGTTCCGATTGGCGCCGCTCCGTGCTGGTCGGCCTCGCGCAGTCCACACACGACCCGAATCCAAACATGGGCTTTCTGAGCGCCAGTTTCCCGCTGGGCCAGTCCGGGCTGTGGGTGGAGCCCTACGGGGCCACCGACTTCGGCCGGCACCGGCAGGTTTCATTGCGGCTGCAGTACCGCCTGAATACCCACTAATTCCGATCCGGCTCAGCTCAGTCGCCGAATCAGCCACATAACGAGGCTCAGCACAACGCTAATCAGCAGCATGGAGGCCAGCGGGGCGTAGAACCGGAAACCGGGCCGCGCAATGCGGATGTCGCCAGGCAAGCGGCCAAACCAGCCCAGCAGGCTGCCTCCACCGAGCCACATGAAAGCGCCCAGAGCCACGAGTCCCAGGCCCGCCAGCACCAGCATTTTTCCAACGTTCGGATGCATGCTCACCTCTTCACCAGTACCGCACGCTTATCACCAGCCCCGCCACCAGCGCCATGTACACAACCAGGGCCAGCCACTCGCCCCGGTCGCGGAAATTGTAGGGAAACCGCTTCTGCGCCTTTTGCTGCACCAGCATCGACAAGTACAGCCCGCCCGCGGTAAGGCCCAGCCCCAACCCCTGGGGAATAACCTGCCGGTAAAGCAGCAGCATGCCCACTATCGGCAGCAGTCCGACGAGGTAGCCGAGCAGACGGGATTGGAACAGGGCCAAGTTGAGCATGAGAGAAAATCTAAAATCATTAAATGTAATCGAAGTACCGGTCCCACCAGGTGGCTATGTGCGAGTTATTTTGGACTCCCCGATAGGGTTGGTTCAGCAGCTCAGCCGGCACGTAGCCGTGCAACGGCAGCAGCGTCCTGATGGCAGTCAATACAGATGCCTCAACCCGCTCCGCGAGCAACACGGCAGCTAAGTTGCCAAAGATGCTGAAGCGAAGCTCTGGCTGAATAAAATAATGGCTGGGATTGGGTAGCCGAACACTCCTGTAAAATGTGGCATCCTGGATGGAGCCGTCCTCTTCGGTGACAAGCAAGCCTGTGCTTTGCTGTAGCTGCTGAATAAAGCGCTCAAACTGGGCATCGGCCATTTCAGGATTAAAGTCATCAGCAGCCGAATCCGGAAAATACCAGTCCTTCGACTCATCAAGCTGTTCCAGCAGTTGTACCAAGGCGGCCGTTTCCATCACCCCTTCTCAAACACCGGCTCAATGCGCCCTTCCGACCCGACCTGCAAAGCGGCTTCGTAGCGGCTGCCGTTTTTGGTGGATATGAACCCGCGGATGACGCCGGTTTTGCCTTTGCGCAGCAGCTGGTTCATCTGGGTGTCGGTCAGGGTTTTGCCGCCCCACTCGAAGGGCGCCCGGAACTGGCAGTCCTCGCGGAAGCGGGAGCAGCCCCAGGCGCTCTTACCGCGCAGCATGGTGCCCAGCTTGCAGACGGGGCAGGGAATCTGGCCGGGGTCCTGGGCGGTGGTGGGCTTGCTCTCGGCGGCCCGCACCAGCTCCAGCCCGTGCTGGGGCGTGAGGCGCACGGCAGCATCGAATTTTGTTCCCGCATCGTCGAGGTATCCCTTGATGACGGGGGTGCGGCCCTTGGTAAGCAGAGCCGCTACCTGCTTGTCGGTGAGATTCTTGCCCTCAAACTGGGCGGGCAGGCGGAACTGGCAGTTTTCGCGGAAGCGGGAGCAGCCAAAGGCGGTTTTGCCCTTTAGTACGTGCCCGGCCCCGCAGCTCGGGCACGGCCCCAGGCTGCCGGCCACGGCGGGCGTGGTCGGAGCGGGCTTCGGAGCGGTGGCCGGCTTGGCGGCCGTAACTTCCGAGGTCTGCCCGGCCATGGTGATGGTGCGCCGGGAGCCGTCCTGCTTCACTTCCTGCACCATCTCGCGCACCAGCATCTTGAGCTCGTCCAGGAACAAACCCGAGTCGAGGTTGCCCGACTCAATCTGGCGCAGCTTCCGCTCCCACTGCCCCGTCAGCTCGGCCGACTTGAGCGTGGGGTTGCGAATCAGGCCGATGAGCTCCACGCCGGTGGGCGTGGGTAGGATGCGCTTTTTCTCCCGCCGGATGTAGCCGCGCTTAAACAGGGTTTCGATGATGGCCGCGCGGGTGGAAGGCCGGCCGATGCCGTTTTCCTTCATGGCCTGCCGCATTTCCTCGTCGTCGATGTTGCGGCCCGCAGTTTCCATGCCGCGCAACAGCATGGCTTCGGTGTAGTCGCGCGGGGGCTGGGTTACCTTCTGGTCGAGCCGGGGCTTGTGGGGACCACTTTCGCCCTTCTCGAACGAGGGCAGCACGGTGCTCACCACGTCGTCGTCACCCTCGCCGGGCTTGGCGGTGCTGGGCGCCTGCTGGGCGGCCGGGTCGCCGTAGACAATGCGCCAGCCGGGGTTCAGAATCTGCCGGCCCCGGACTCGGAACGGATGCCCGGCGGCCTCGGCCGTCACGGTCGTGTTCGACACCTCGCAGTCGGGGTAAAACGCGGCCAGGAAGCGGCGCACGATGATGTCGTAGACGCTGTGCTCGGTGCCGCCCAGCCCGCCCGCGCTGGCCCCGGTCGGGATGATGGCGTGGTGGTCGGTGACCTTGTTGTTGTTGAAAACCTTGGGGCTCTTCTTGATTTTGGCGGCCAGCAGGGGCTGAGTCAGGCTGTGGTAGGCGCCCAGGCCCTGCATGATGCCGGCAATTTTGGGGTACTGGTCGTCGGGCAGGAAGGTGGTGTCCACGCGCGGGTAGCTGACGACCTTCTTTTCGTAGAGCGCCTGCACGGTCTTGAGCGTGTCCTCGGCCGAGAGGCCCAGCTGGTTGTTGCACTGCACCTGCAGTGAGGTCAGATCAAACAGCGAGGGCGGCGACTCCAGCGCCTTTTTGATTTCGACGCCCGTCACGGTCAGCGGCACGTCCTTCACGGCGGCCATAGCGGCGTCGGCCTCCTCCTGGCTCACGAAGTAGCCGCGGGCCTTGAGGCGGGCCTTTTCGTCGGGCTCGTCGTCGTCCTTGCCCTTTTTCACCGGGGCCACGTGGCTGAACATGGTGCCCCGGTACTCGGTGCGCAGCACCCAGTAGGGCTCGGGCCGGAAGTTCTGGATTTCGTGGTAGCGGTCCACCAGCAGCGCCAGCGTGGGCGTCTGCACCCGCCCGATGCTAAGCACCTGCTTCTGGCCGGCGGCGTACTTGAGCGTAAACAGCCGGGTAGCGTTGAGGCCCAGGAGCCAGTCGCCGGCGGCGCGGCTCTTGCCGGCCTGGTAGAGGTTGTCGAACTCGGCGCCTTCACGTAGGTTGGCAAAGCCCTGGCGGATGGCTTCCTCGGTGAGGGACGAAATCCAGAGGCGCTTGAAGGGCTTGCGGTACTTGGCTTCCATCAGCACCCAGCGCTGAATCACCTCCCCCTCCTGCCCCGCGTCGCCGCAGTTTATCACTTCTTCGGCGCCGGCCAGCAGATTTTTAATCACCGTGAACTGGCGCACTACCCCGTCGTCGCGGCGCATGAGCTTGATACCGAACTGCTCGGGCATCATGGGCAAGTCATGGATGCTCCAGCGCTTCCACTCGGGGCGGTAGTCTTCGGGCTCGCGCAGCTGGCAAAAATGCCCGAACGTCCAGGTGACTTGGTAGCCGTTGCCCTCGAAGTAGCCATCCATCTTGCGGCTGGCCCCAAGCACGTGGGCAATTTCGCGGGCAACGCTGGGCTTTTCGGCAATGCAGACTTTCACTGATTCTCGCTGTAGTAGATGCTGGTTTCGCCGGCCGGGGCCGACGCGGGAATCAACAAAGATACGGCTAGAAAAGGTCGTTTTGCACTTCCGAAACGATTCCTGCGCCGCAGCCGGCCGCAGCTGATGGTTTGGCTGAACAGCGCAAAAAAAGTACTGCGGCCGACCTATATTTCACCCAACCCTCACCAGAGCAGCGCCACCTTTGACTCATCGTTCAACCAAACCACTTTTTACCATGAAAAAGTACCTGTTTGCGGTTGTCGCTCTGGCCTGCTGCACCGCGTCCGTTTGGGCCGCACCCGGCCACCCCGTCACTGAGAAGTATCTGGCCGCCCACTCCGTGCTGCTGCCCGCCGTCGAGGTCGACGCCCGGGGGCCGCACCACCCCAAGGCGGGCCACCACCACGCCCATCCGGTGGTGCGCAAAGTCAAGGAGAAAGCCGGCAAATAACTCCCGCTGCTCTCTCCCGCCCCCAAGCCCCGCGTCCTCCCTCGCGGGGCTTTTTGCGTTCCGGCCCCACTCCTACCACACCCGCGCCTGAATCAGGGCGTGGTTGACGAAGCTGCCGGCTTTTGTGCCCGCGGCCACCGCTACGGCCACGGCCCGCATGGGTGTGGTAGCGTCGCCGGCGGCGTACACTCCGGCCACGCTGGTTTGCTGCAGCTCGTCTACCCACAAGTGGCCATGCTCGGTCCGGGTGCAGCCCAGCGCGGCCGGCAGCAGACTGTGCTGCTCAAACGGCACCCGGGCAAACAGGGCCGTAGCCGCTAGCCGCCGCCCGTTCTTCAGCTCCACGGCCTCTAGCTGCCCCGCCGAGTGCGCCAGCGCGGTAACTTCGCCTTCCTCCACCCCGAGTCCCGCCGCCCCCAGCTGTTGGCGTTGGGCGGCAGTGAGCGTCGAGGGGCCGTTGGTGAGCAGCGTGAGCTGGGGCGTCCATTGCCGAAGAAGGCGCGCATACTCGTAGCCCGCTTCCCCGTTGCCGAGCACGGCCAGGGGCTGGCTATGCACTTCGTAGCCGTGGCAGTACGGGCAGTGCAATACCGAAATTCCCCAGCATTCAGCAAAGCCCGGCAGATCCGGCAGCTGGTCCCGGACGCCGGTGGCAAAAATCAGCTTGGATGCCCTATACACGACATTATCGGCGGTGGTAACCCAGAAGTCGGGACCGCGCCGGACCGCTGCCACCGCCTGCCCGGTCACGAAGGTCACCGTGGGATACGCCAAGACCTGGGCGCGGGCTCTGGCCCGGATAGCGGATGGCGTTTCCCCATCCTGGGTGAGAAAGTTGTGGGCGTAGGGCGTCGAACGGTTGCAGGGCTGGCCGCTGTCGAGGATGATAACGCGCCGCAGGGCCCGCCCCAGCGACATAGCCGCCGCCAAACCGGCGTAGCTGCCCCCAATAATCAAGACTTCGGCAAACGTAGGATCTTCCATAAGGGCGGTTTAAAGTGGGCAGTGGCACGACCAAGGCCGGCATTACGCCACAAAAGTAAGCCGGGGAATTACACATGCAACATTGTTGCATATGTAATTCCCCGGCTTTTTCGGAAGCCCGACTGCTTACTCGACGCTCAGCACGATTTTGCCGGCCGCTTTCCCCGATTCGCTGTAGCGGTGGGCCGCGGCGGTTTCGGCCAGCGGAAACACCCGGTCGATGATGGGGCGCAGGGTGCCGGCTCCCAGCCAGGCCGTAATCAGGGCCAGGTCGGTGCCACGGTTGGCGGCCAGAAATACGCTCTGCTTTTTATCGGAGAAGGCGGCGGCCACGGCACCCGTCACGGCGGCCTTGGGTTCGGGGGCGGTGCTCACGTAGCGGCCGTTGCGGCGCAGGGCGGGGCGGGCGGCGAGGTAGCTGCTCTTGGCCACGGCATCAAATACCAGGTCGTAGCGGCTCAGGTCGCGGGTGAAGTCGTGTTCGTGGTGGTTCAGAATCCGGTCGGCGCCCAGGGAGCTGACCAGCTCGGCGTTGTCGGGGCCGCAGACGCCGGTGACTTCGCCGGCCCCGAGGGCCTTGGCCATTTGCACGGCAAAGGAGCCTACCCCGCCCGAGGCTCCGTTGATGAGCACCCGGTCGCCGGACAGCAACTGCCCGTGGTGGTGCAGGGCCTGCAGGGCCGTCAGGGCCCCGAGCGGTATGGCTGCGGCCTGCTCGAAGCTCGAGGCTTCGGGAATAAAGGCAAAGGCGCTTTCATCGAGCAGGGCGTACTCGGCGTTGGCCCCCTGAATGCCGGCCGCCATGCCGTACACCCGGTCGCCGGCTTTGCAGCGCGTCACGTTAGCGCCCACGGCGGCAACTTCGCCGGCCACGTCGCGGCCCGGGACCTTGGGAAAGTCGGAGCCCGTGATCAGCTTCATGGCCCCCGAGCGGATTTTCCAGTCGATAGGATTGACGCTGCTGGCGCGTACGCGCACCAAAATCTGGTCGGGACGGGGCGTGGGCGTGGGCAGGGTGCCGTACTGAAGCACGTCGGCCGACCCGTACTGGGTGAAGAAAATGGCGTTCATGAGTGCAGGAATGGTGGAGGTAGGCATACGCAGAATGCCATTGGGCAGTCGAGCTTTCCGTGCCTAGCCCTGCCGCCGCCAAAAAAAATGCCGCAGCCAAGGGCTGCGGCGTTTTCGACCACACTTAGAGACAAATACAAGTCAGCAAGCTGACCTGTGGGGTTAGCCGGCCTTGTGCATTACGGACTCTTCTTCGTCCTTTTTCTGCTGGCGGTCCGGCTTATTTTCCAGGGCTTTGGGCTTGTGGACTTTACCTTCCTCAGCTTTCTCAGCCACTTTTTCGGCATGTTCGGCGGCTTCCACGCCGTAGATGTGCATGAACTCGTCGATCGTGTCGGTGTTCACGTTCAGATCGTGCAGCAGGCCGTCGTGAATGTCGTAGACGAGGCCGTGCAGGCGGGGCGGGTTAGGGCCCTTGCTGGCGTTCTGAATGATGTTGGTGCTGGCCAGGTTGCGGACCTGCTCAATGACGTTGAGCTCCACGAGGCGGCGCAGCTGCTGCTCCTTGTCGGTAATGCGCAGAAACTCGGTTTCGTGCAGACGCACCACGTCCCGGATATGGGCCAGCCAGTTGTCGATGAGGCCATACTGCTTGTTGGCAGCCGCCGCGGCCACGCCGCCGCAGCCGTAGTGGCCCACCACCATGATATCCCGCACGCCGAGCACTTCCACGGCGTACTGGAGCACGGCCAGCAGGTTCATATCGGAGTGCACGACCAAGTTGGCGATGTTGCGGTGCACAAACATTTCCCCGGGGCCGGTGCCCGTGATGGCCGAGGCCGGTACGCGCGAGTCGGAGCAGCCGATAAACAGGTAGCGGGGCTTCTGCCCCTTAGCCAGCTTGTTGAAAAACTCGTTGTCTTCCGCGAGCTTGGTTTCTACCCATTTGCGGTTGTTGGCAAAGATATCTTGCATCGGAGGGGGAATTGGGAGTTGGAGATGGACGGCGGATGGGGACGCCGCAGGTTGGCTACTAAAACAAGCAGGGAGCGGTGGGGTTTTAGTGCCCCAGGGCCTCCACCTGCTTGATGCCACGCAACTCCAGGTGAATGCCCCGCTCGGCGGCGGTGATGCGGAAGTTCTCAATGGCCTCCAGCACGTCGTAATCTATCACTTCGGAATCCGTCCCGTCGAGGATAACCGAAGCACCGGGGGCCAGCTGCTCAAAGGTAGTCACGATGCTCGCTTTATTGAGGAACGACACGTGCTCGGAGAGCTTGATATGCACTACGCCAGGCTCGTGACTTGGTTCGTTGTGGAAATAGTAAGCCGAGTTCAGATTGGCTTTCAGAATGTAGAAAATCCCCAGCGCCAGGCCCACGCAGACGCCCTTGAGCAGGTCAGTGAACAGGATGGCTACCACCGTCACGATGAAGGGCAGGAACTGTTCCCAGCCCAGCTTCCATTGGGTGCGGTACAGGGCGGGCTTGGTCAGCTTGAAACCCACCATCAGCAGCACGGCCGCCAGGGCCGAAAGCGGAATCAGGTTCAGCACCGACGACAGCACCAGCAGGCTCGTGAGCAGCAGCAGACCGTGGAAGAAAGCCGAAAACTTGCTTTGGGCACCCGCGTCGATGTTAGCCGAGCTGCGCACGATAACGGCCGTCATGGGCAGGCCGCCAATCAGGCCGCTGATAATATTACCGAGGCCTTGCGCCTTGAGTTCCCGGTTCTGGGGCGTATGGCGCTTGTGTGGGTCGAGCTTATCGACGGCTTCCACGCTGAGCAGCGTTTCCAGCGAGGCCACGATGGCAATGGTGAAGGCCACCAGGTAGGTGCTGCCGCGGGTCAGGGCCGTCCAGTCGGGCTGGCGCAGCTCCCGGGTCAGGTCGGCGAGGGAGCCGATGGAAGGCAGCTTGACGAGGTGTTCGGGGCGCACCTGCAGGCTGGGGACCAGATTGGTCAGCAGCAGGTTGAGCAGAATCGAGAGTACGACCACAATCAAAGCGCCGGGAACCAGCTTCAGGGCCGCCACGCTCTTGACGGCCTTGCTGTCCCAGATCATGAGCACGGCCAACGAAATCAGGCCAATCAGGGCCGAGCCCCAGCTGATGGCGTTGGTGGCAGCCACAATGGCGGAAAACGTGTTCTGGCCGTTGAACTGGAGGAAGTCCATGTCCTCGAAGTAGTCGGTATCGGCGCCGAAGAAGTGCGGAATCTGCTTCAGGATCAGAATCAGGCCGATGGCGGCCAGCATGCCGCGGATAACCGAGGACGGAAAATACATGCCGATGATGCCGGCCTTCAGAAAGCCCAGCACCAGCTGCATCACGCCGGCCACGACCGTGGCGGCCAACACGGCCTCAAACGAGCCCAGCGTGGCCAGGGCCGACACCATGATGGCCGTCAGGCCGGCGGCCGGGCCGCTCACGCTCAGCTGGGAGCCGCTAAACCACGACACCAGCGTGCCGCCCACAATCCCCGTAATGACGCCGGCCAGCAGCGGGGCGCCGGAAGCCAGCGAGATGCCCAGGCACAGCGGCAGGGCCACCAGAAACACCACCAGGCCCGAGGGAATATCCTTGGACAGGTTTTGCAGATAATGAACGGCAGGCGCCGAAACCGGTGGGGTTTGCGGGTCGTGGGCCGGAGCAGTTTTTACCATAGTACAGTCGAAAAGGCGACAGAGCGACGTCGGCTGACGAGGGCCCGGGCCAGATTGTACTGCAAGTGTAAGGTGCCGGAGTTAAGACCGAGTTAAAAGGGAGTTAAAAGGAAATTAAAACGTAAAAACCGGGTTATCAGGCCTTCCAGCGGCTATTTCCGCCCGCCGTGGAAGCTCCGCAGCTCAACGGAAACTCCGCCTGTTAAGGTCCCCGACAGGCCCCCGCGGCCGCAACTCAGGCCAGGGCGGCGGGCAGTTCGAGCGTGACCTGGGTGCCTTCGCCGAGCTGACTGGCCACCCGAATCAGGCCGCCGTGCAGCTCCATGATTTTGGAGGTAAGCGGCAGGCCGATGCCGTGGCCGGGCACGTTGCGCACGGTTTCGGCCCGGAAAAACGGCACGAACACCTGCTGCCGGTCGGCCTCGGTCATGCCCACGCCCCGGTCGCGCACTTCCACCCGCACCCGGCTTTTCGAAGCCGACAGAATGGCCAGGATGGGCTGCTCGGTGCCCCGGGAAAACTTGCAGGCGTTTTCGAGCACGTTGAGCAGGGCGGCCATCAGCAGGGCCTCGTTGCCGCGAACCAGGAACGGCTGCCGCTCCCGCCCCGCGGGCGGCTCTCCAAACTCCAGGTCGATGCGGCAGGTGGGCTGGCGGCGCTGCACTTCCTCGTGGGCCTGCAACAGCAGTTCATCGAGCTGCACGGGCTTGAGCGGCACTTGGGAAGGGTCGTCGGAGGCGCGGGCAATCTGGAGCAGGCCGTTGGTGAGGCTGTTGAGCAGGCGGGCCGCGTCGAGGGTGCTTTGCAGTACGCGCCGGTACTCGACCGGGCTGCGCTCCTGGAGCAGGGCTACTTCGAGCTCCCCAATGAGCACCGTGAGCGGGGTGCGCAGCTCGTGAGAAGCGTCGCGGACGAAGGTGCGCTGCCCGGCAAAGGCGGTTTCCAGGCGGTTGAGCAGGCTGTTGAACCGCTGGGCCAGGTGCGACACCTCATCCTGGCCCTCGGCCTTGGAAAGGCGGCGGTGCAGGTCGGAGGCCGAGATGGTGTCGACTTCCTCCACAATGCGCTGCATGGGGCGCAGGGCCTGGCGAGCAAAAAACCAGCCCCCGATGCCCACAATAATGAGTGTAATCAGCAGGCCGCCGGCCAACACCTGGCGCAGGGTCTGCAGGTTGGAGCGGCTGTCGGCGTCGAGGGAGGCAGCAATGACAACAAACTCGCCCCGGCGGGCGTCGCGGTAAAGCAGCCCGACGGTTTGGTGGTACTGGCCCTGCTCCTCGACGTACTTGCCCGCCCGGCGCACCTGGGCCAGCAGGTCGAGGGGCACGGGCAGGTTGGGGCCCTGCCCTTCGTAGAACACCTCCTTGTTGTTGCTGTCGAACACGCGCACTTCCTCCTCGGGCAGGGTACGGTAGAACTGCCGCAGGTAGCGCCGGTACGAGGCCTGGCTTTCGTCGTTGCCGCGGTTGGCCCCGTCGAGGTAGACGTGGGCTACGACCCGGGCCCGGGCAAACAGGCTGTCGGTGAAGGCGCTGCGCCGGGTCTGGTAGGTGAAGAAGTAGATGACAACGGAAAACAGCAGCAGCGTCACGGCCAGAATTGCCGCAAACTGCCACGCCAGACGCGTACGGATGGTCATGCAGAAGGAAAGCTACGGTGAGACGCCGGGTGGGGCCGGCAAACGAAAACCGGCCGCGGCCGGGCGGGGCAGCAGCGGTGTTACGCTTCTTCGCGCATCACGTAGCCCATACCGACCAGGGTATGAATCAGGCGCGGGGTGAAGTCCTTGTCGATTTTCTTGCGCAGGAAGTTGATGTACACGTCGATGACGTTGGAGCCCGTGTCGAAGCTGGTCTCCCAGACGTGCTCCAGAATGTCCACCCGCGACACCACCCGGCCCTGGTTGCGGAGCAGGTATTCGAGCAGGGCAAACTCGCGGGCCGTGAGCTGAATGGGCTGCCCGGCCCGCTGCACCAGCTTGCGCGAGGGGTCCAGCGTGAGGTCGGCGAGCTGGAGCACGGCTTCGGTGGAGGGGCTCTCGTGGCGGCGGCGCGACAACGCCCGAATGCGGGCCAGCAGCTCCTGGAAGGCGAAGGGCTTGACCAGGTAGTCGTCGGCGCCGGCGTCGAGGCCGCGGATTTTGTCGTCGGTTTCGCCCAGGGCCGTGAGCATCAGAATGGGCACCTTGCTGTTTTGGGCGCGCACCTGCCGGCACACCTCGAGCCCGCTCAGCCCGGGCAGCAGGTTGTCGAGAATAATCAGGTCGTAGCTGTTGCCCAGCGCCAGGCGCATCCCGGTCAGGCCGTCGGCGGCGGTATCAACGCTGTGGGACTGTTCGGTGAGCCCCTTGTGCAGAAACGACGCCACCTTGGGCTCATCTTCAACCAGCAGAATTTTCATGGATACACGCTTGGATGGGGGTGGGAAAGGCCGACGAAGTTAGAGAGTTCCGGCGGCATCCCGGAATAAAAGCCCGTCAGGCTGATCGAGGCCCGGTTTAGCCTGTCCATAACATCATTATGTAGTACAATAAATTAAAAGAATAATTTAAAATTAGCTTGACTTTACCAATCATATCCAATACGTTTAGGAAAATATTCTATTACAGGATGTTTCCTGTTGTTCCGCTTTCACCTTCTGCTTTCCCCTGCTTTCAGGCTGTCTGCTCCAGATGGTGCTTCTCCCTGCCAACGCCCTTTCATCCATGCGCCTCCCCCACCGTGTTTCCCTGCTTTTCCTTCTGCTGCTGACGGCCGGCTGGCTCAGCGGCTGCGTCACCCAGCGGACCCTGCCCTACCTGCAGGGCACCGACTACTCGACGCAGACGGCGGTGACCGTACCCAACGAGCCCCTGCTTTACCACATCCAGCCCAGCGACGTGCTCAGCATCCGGGTGCAGAGCGTGCAAACCGTGCTCAACGATATGTTCAACATCACCGACACCCGCACCGTGGCGGCCGGCGGCGACCCGAGCAACCTGTTTCTGACCGGCTACTCCGTCGATGCCGGGGGCAACATCAACCTGCCTACGGTGGGCAAAGTCAAAGTCAGCGGGCTGACCATGGACGAGGCTCAAACCCTGATTCAGCAGCAGGTCAGCAAGTTTGTGCGCGACGCCAACGTGCTGGTCAAGCTGCTGAGCTTCAAGATTACGGTGCTCGGCGAGGTGCGCAACCCCGGCCGCTACTACATCTACAACGCCCAGGCCACCCTGCTCGAAGGCCTGGGCCTGGCTGGCGACCTGACCGAGTTCGGCAACCGCCAGAACGTGAAGCTGGTGCGGCAGACGGCCACCGGCTCGGAAGTGGTGCTGCTCAACCTGACCGACCCGAACCTGCTGCGCTCCAAATACTACTACCTGCTGCCCAACGACGCGCTGTACGTGGAGCCCATTGCGGCCCGGGCCAACCGCGGCAACGCCAACAACCTGGGCATTGTGTTCGGGGGCATTTCGGCCCTGGTGCTGCTGCTCAACTATCTAAAAGTCTTCTAGCCGGATTCTTATTCGCCCTTCTACCCTCTCAACGCCACCTTAGCCATGGAACAACGCCCTACTTCCCCCGCCGACGAGCTTGACCTGCACGAGCTGATTTTCAAGCTCCGCAACCGCTGGCCACTGTTTGTGGGGTCGTTGGTGCTGGCCGGTGTGCTGGCCTTTCTGTACCTGCAGGTGAAGGCGCCGGTGTACGACTTCCGGGCCTCGATGCTGCTGGGCAACCAGAGCTCGGGCTCGAAGCAGGCCCAGGAGCTGCTCCAGATTCTGGAAGTCAAGGACAAGGGCATGAAGATGGAGGACGAAATCGGCATGCTCAGCTCCACCGACGTGGTGCGCCGGGCCCTGACCCGCCTGCCCTTCACCGTGTCGTATTACGCCGTGCCTAACTCCTGGCTGAACTCTATCAAGGACCTGCAGGTGCGGGAGCGGCCCATCGGCTCCATGCCCTTTCAGGTCATTCCAGCCCTGCAGGTGCCCCAGCTCACCGGCGTGCGCATTGCGGTGCAGCCCCTGCCCGGCGGCAAGTTTCGGGTGCAGGCCAAGGCCAAGCGCGGGCCACTCTACCACCTGCCCACCGGCGAGCTGGTGCGCGAAGCCTTCGACGTGAACCTGGACCAGATCGTGGCCGCCGGCGACACGCTCCGCTCCCCCCTGCTCACGGCCGTCATCAAGCCCGAGCCCGGCTACCCGGCCTCTTCCGACGAGCGGTACTACTTCACCTTTAATGATTTGAACGGGCTGACCGGCACCTATCAGGGCAACCTGGCCGTGAAACCACTGGAGCACGAGTCGCGCATTGTGGAGCTCACCCTCAAAGACGTGGTGCCCGCCAAAGCCACCCAGTTTCTGGATACGCTCATGGCCGTCTACATCGAGGACGACCTGCGCGAGAAGAACATCACCGGCTACAAGACGGTGGAGTTTCTGGACAAGGAAATCGGCAAGCTCTCCGACTCGCTGCGCCACTCGGCGGCGGCGCTGAGCTCCTTCCGCTCGGCCCGGGGCGTGGTCGATGTGGGCGCCCAGTCCAACGAGGGCATCCGCCAGCTCAGCGACCTGGGCATGATGCGGGCCCGGGCGGCCACCAACCGCAAGTATTACCAGAACATGCTCTCTTACCTGCGCGCCAACCAGGAAGCGGCGCAAGTGGTGTCGCCCAGCAGCGTGGGCATCGAGGATCCGGTGATTAACAACCTGATTCTGCAGCTCACCGACCTGAACAGCCAGCGGGCGGCCCTGGGCGTGAATGCCAGCAGCAACAACCCCCTGGTAGCCGTGCTCGACGAGCGAATCCGGACCGCCAAGCAGGCGCTGATGCAAACCCTGGCCAACATGACCCGGGCCACCGACATCACCCTGCGCGACCTGGACCAGCAGCTGAGCCGGGTGCGCGGCACCATCAACGCCATGCCCGAAAACGAGCGGCAGCTGGCCTCGCTCAAGAATAAGAGTGACTTCAACGACAAGAACTACAACTTCCTGGTGGAGAAACGCTCGGAGGCCGCCATTGCCCTGGCCACCAACGCCACCGACAAAAAGGTGGTCGACAAGGCCAAGATGAGCAGCGGCACGCCCTCGGCGCCCAAGCCGGTGCTGGTGATGCTGATTGCGCTGCTGGCCGGGCTGGGTTTCCCGCTGGGGCTGGCCCTGATTCTGGACAAGTCGAACCGGCGGATTCAAAGCAAGGAGGACCTGGCCCGCATCACCGGCATTCCGCTGCTGGGCGTGGTGGCCCACGGCAGCCGCGCCGACAAAGAACACATGCTGCACAATCCCAAAGGGCCTATTGCGGAGTCGTTCCGCTCGATTCGGGTGAACCTGCAGTACCTCTCGGCCGGCCTCGACAAGAAAATTATCGGCGTCACGTCGTCGGTGCCGGGCGAGGGTAAGACCTTCTGCGCGGTGAACCTGGCGGCCGAAATTGCCCAGAGCGGGCGCCGGGTGCTGCTGATGGAGTGCGACCTGCGCCGCCCCACTATTGCCAGCTACTTCGGCCTCGATGAGAAAGCCGAACACGGCCTGAGCACTTACCTCACCGGCCTGAGCACCCTCGACGAGTGCCTGCACGAGAGCGGCGTGCCCCACCTGAGCGTGCTCTGCTGCGGCCCGATCCCGGCCAACCCCACCGAGCTGCTGGAGTCGGAGCGCATGGAAAACCTGCTCACCCTGATTCGGGCCCAGTACGACTACGTGCTGGTCGACACGCCCCCGGTGGGCTACGTGGCCGAGTTTTTCGTGCTGCTGCGCCACCTGGAAGCCAACATCTACGTGGTGCGCCAGAACTACACCGACAAAGGGCTGGTCAGCCACATCAACGAGCTGCACCAGGAGCAGAAAGTCAAGCAAATCTACATGATTATCAACGACATGCACTTTACCAAGACTTACGAGTACCGCTACAAGGAAAAGGCCTACGCCTACGGTTACTAGCCGCCGCCCGGGCTTGCGGCAGCCCTACTTCTTTGCCTGAATCCAGTTTCCTCTATGGCTAGCGAACCCAAAAACCTGACCGTCGCCACCGTCAACGGGGTGAAATGGACGATGGTCTCCACAATTGTCAACTCATTGCTCCAGATCGGCTACACGGCCGTGATGGCGCGGCTGCTCAGCCCGGCCGCCTTCGGCCTGGTGGCCCTGGCGGGTGTTATTCTGCGCTTCGGCGTTTATTTCGCCAAGATGGGCATGGAGCGGGCCATTATTCAGAAGCCCGATCTGACCGAGCAGGACGTGCGCGTGGCCTTCACCTCGTCTATTGTGCTGGGCGCCTTTTTCGGGGGCCTGCTGATTCTGGGGGCGCCCCTAGCCGCCAGCATCGTGCACCAGCCCGAGGTTGTTCCGGTGGTGCGGGCCCTGGCGCTGGGCATTTTCCTGAGTGGGCTCAACGGCACGGCCATGAGCCTGCTGCACCGGGCCATGCGGTTTCGGGCCCTGGCCCTGATGGAGATGGGGTCGTTTTTGCTCAGCTACCTCGGCCTGGGGATGCTACTGGCTTGGCAGGGCTTCGGGGTCTGGGCTCTGGTGGGCGCCTCCCTAGGCCAGGGCTTGCTGATAACGGTGCTTTCCTACGCCTCGGTGCGCCACTCGGTGCGCCTGCTCTTCAGCTGGGAAGCTTACCGCCCCCTGCTGGCCTACGGCAGCCGCATGTCGGTTATCAGCTTCGTGGAGTTTATCACCATGTCGCTCGACACGCTGCTGATCGGGCGGCTGCTGGGGCCGGCCGCCCTGGGCATCTACACCCGCGGCACCATGCTGATTGCGTTGCCCGTGTACCTGCTCTCGAGCAACGTGGCCAAGGTGATGTTTCCGTCCTTTAGTCAGATGCAGGCCGACCGCGCCCGCCTGCGGGAAGTGTACCTGAGCAGCATCACCCTGATTGCCATGCTCGTGACGCCGGTGTGCGTGGGCGTGATGGTGGCGGCGCCCGAAATTGTGCTGGTGATGCTGGGGCCCAAATGGGTCGAGGCCGTGCCGGTGCTGCGCATCATCTGCGTGAGCTACATTCTGAGCTCGGTGACCATGTTTGCCGCCGTCGTCTGCGACGCTACGGCCGCCCTGGCCTGGAAGCTGCGGCTCAACCTGGTATTTGTGACGGCACTGGCCGGCCTGATGTGGGTGGGCAGCCGCTACGGCCTGCTGGGCGTGGCCTGGGCCCTGGTGGCCGGGGAAGCCGTGCGCATGGCGCTGTACACGGCCCTGATGCGGCAGGTGCTGGCCGCCCCGGTGCTGTCGTTGCTGCGGGCCTTCGGGCCGGGGCTGCTGACGGCGCTGCTGACGGCCGTCGGCATTGGGGCGGTGCGCTACGGGCTGCTGCCGCTGGCCCTGCCGGAGCTGCCGCTGCTGGTGCTCGAAATCGGGACCGGGGGCGTGGTGCTGGGCAGCCTGGTACTGCTGGCCCCGCCGGCCGAGCTGCGCGACATCATGCGCCGCCTGCTCTACCGCCTGGTGGGCGAGCCCGGCCCCGAGCCCGACTCCTTCGCCACCCGCTTACTACGCTTGGCCAGTGCCCGCCTCGACCGGCTCGCCGGGGAAACGCCGGCCGCGGCCGTGGTGGCCGCCACCCTGCAGGGCCCCGACGCCCTGCCGCTGGAGCCTGGCCTCACGGAAGCTGCCCCAGCGGATTCTGCTCCGACGAAACCCAACCCGGCCCCGGCATTTGCGGCCACCACGGAACTGGTGTAGCTGCCAGCCCGAGTTCTTTTCCTATTCCTTATAACGAGTCGCCAGTCATGAAAATCAGCCTGCGCTTCCTGTATCTGCTGCCCGTGCTGGGGGTTATTTTCAAGGACCGCGCCTTCAACGAGTTTGTGTTCACCGACGAAGGCTCGCCGGTGCTGGCCAAGTTTGGAATGCTGCTGCTGGGCGTGGCCCTGACCTGCATCGTGCTCTACTACCGCTACATGGAGCGCCTCATGAAGCGCTGGCTCTGGCTGACGCTGGCCGTTATCGGCGCGCTGAGCCTGGAGTCGTACGCCGGCTGGCAGTCGTGGTTTGTGTACCCCCACGTGTTCGGCAAGCTGCTGGTGCTGCTCCACATTTTCGGCGTGTACGCCTTCCACCGCCGCTTCGGGCTGCCGCCCTTCGATCAGCTGATGGCCCTCGTGTTTTTCGGACTCCTGGCCAGCCTGGTCATCTACCATCCCGACGCGCTGAGCGTTTCGGCCTTTCTCGACAACGACCGGGGCTTTGGCTCCACCGAGGCCATGCTGCTGCTGCTGCCCACGCTGTATTACCTCAACCAGTACCTGACCCGGGGCGGACTGCTGCGGCTGGTGTTGTTTTTTGCCGGGGCCCTGCTTATCGTCTTTCTGCAGCATCGCTCGGTGTGGGTGTCGATGGGCGCCGCGCTGGTGCTCAACATCGTGCTGCTCGTCTTCGGCCGGGTGGAGGGTGCCCGCCTGACCCCCACCCGTCTGCTGCCCATGGCCTTGCTGCCGCTGATTGGCCTGATTTCGGGCGGTTTGGTGGTGCTCAGCGACCCTAAAATCAGTCGGAAGCTCGAGCGCAGCGTCCAGGACATCATGCACCCCGACAAGCAGGGCACGGGGAGCTGGCGCCTGCAGCAGTTTGAGGCCTATGAGCCCTTCATGCTGGAGTATCCCGTGGCCGGCATGCGCCTCGACGGTTTCGAGCTGCCGGTGCAGTTCTACACCCTGGCTTCCGACGGCGGCGAGAATGAGCAGGTGTGGGAAGACGGCACGGGCCACCACTTCCACTCCTTCTACGTGGACCGCATTTTCTACTTCGGCCTTCTGGGGCTGCTGCTCACCCTGCTCGTGCCGCTGGTGCTGCTCATCCGGCGCCTGCGCCACCGCGTGCCGCTGCCGCCCACCACTGCCACACTCATCATCTACTGCCTGAGCTCTTTGGTGTACAGCATTTCCTACGACTGGCCCCTGTACATGTTCGGCCTCTGGGGCCTGTCGTTGGCCGCGGCAGCCGCCCCCGCCTGGCAGGCCGTGCGGGTGCCCGCCCCACCCCCGTCCCTCGACCTGGTTCCGTCTCCTTTCCAGCCTTTTCCGGTTCCCAGCAATGTCCACTCCGTTTCTACCGCCCCCCGCGCCTGAGGCCGACACCCCCGTACTGCTCATCGTGTTCAACCGCCCGCAGTCGACCCAGCGGGTGCTCGAAGCCATCCGGCAGGCCCGGCCCGGCCGCCTCTACGTAGCCGCCGACGGTCCCCGGCCCAACCGCCCCGGAGAAGCCGCCCGCTGCGCCGAAACCCGCGCCGTGCTGACGGCCGGCATCGACTGGCCCTGCCGGGTGCAGACGCTGTTTCGCGACGAAAACCTGGGCTGCGGCCGCGGGCCAGCGGCGGCTATTCAGTGGTTTTTTGAGTTGGAGCCCGAGGGCATCATCCTTGAAGACGACTGCGTGCCCACGCCGGGGTTCTTCCCGTTTTGCCGGGAGCTGCTGGCCCGCTACCGCCACGACACCCGGGTGATGCACATTGGCGGCAACAACCTGGCCCGGGAAGCCGCCCAGCCCCTGACGCCCGCGGCCGACTCCTACTATTTCTCGGGGCGCGTGAATAGCTGGGGCTGGGCCACCTGGCGCCGGGCCTGGCAGCACTTCGACTTTCAGTTTCGCCTTTTGCCCGCCCTGCAGCAGCGCGGTCTGCTCCGGGCCATGTATCCGTCGGTGGTGGAGCGGCAGTACTGGCTGCGCAAGTTCGAGGCCGTGCTGCGCGGGCCCCAGCCGCCCCACATCTGGGACTACCAGTGGCATTTCACCGTGGCCGCCCACTCGGGCCTCACCATTGTGCCGGCCGTGAACCTGGTGTCCAACATCGGCTTCGGCGACGACGCCACCCACACCTTCGACGCCGCCGACCGGCTCTCGGGGCTGGCTACCGGGGAGCTGCTGTTTCCGCTCCAGCACCCGCCCACCGTACTCCGCGACTGGGCCCGCGACCAGCGTCACTTCCGGGAGCACCTCACCGAGCGGGCCGTGTCGAAGGCCCGGCGCCTGCTGGGCCGCCTGCTGCCCGCCGCGCCAGCTGCGGCCGAGTCGGCGGCTCCGCGTACCACGGGCACCGTCCCGCATTTTCCCCTGGCTAACCCCGTCACGACATGAAAGTCTTGGTATCCGCTTACGCCTGCAACCCCGCCCAGGGCGGCGAGTGCGGCAACGGTTTTCACTGGACCTGGGAAATGGCCAAGCGCGGCCACGAGGTCTGGTGCCTGACCACGCCCTACGGAGAAACCGGCATTCCGCCCTTCCTGGCCCGGCACGCCGACGAGCCCGCCGCGGGGCGCGTGCACTTCACCTACATGGAGGCCCCGGCCTGGGTACAGTTTCTCTACCGCTGGCAGTTTGGCGTGTACCTGCACTACATGGTGTGGCAGTACAAGGCCTGGCGCCTGGCCCGGCAACTGGATCAGGCCGTGGACTTCGACTTGGTCCACCACGCCACCTACAGCAGCCTGAAGATGGGGTCCTGGATGTGGCGCCTGGGCAAGCCGCTGGTGTACGGACCGGTGGGCGGCGCCCAGAAAGCCCCCATTGCCTTCCGCCGCTACCTGCCCGACTGGTTTCGCACCGAAACCCTACGCTCGGCCTTCACCTGGGTGCTCACCACGTTCGACGTGAACCTGCACCAGAACCTGCGCCGCGCCACACTAGTGCTGGCATCCAATGATGAGTCGGCGGACCTGGCCCGGCGGCTGGGCGCCCAGCGCGTGGAGCTGTTTCTGGACACGGGCCTGCCCGAGGCGTTTCAGGCGGCGCAGTTTCCCGAACGTACCGCCCAACCCGTGCTGCGGCTGCTGTGGGTAGGCCGGCTGTTTCCCAACAAAGCCCTCCCCCTGGTGCTCGACGCCCTTTCCCAGGTGGATCAGCGCGTGCCGTTTCACCTCACCGTGCTCGGCGACGGGCCCATGCGCCACTTGGTGCCCGGCTGGATTGAGCAGTACGGCCTGCAGGACCGCGTCACCTGGCGCGGCAGCGTGCCCTGGACCGAAGTACACGCGGCCATGCTCAGCCACGACGTGTTTCTGTTCGGCTCCCTGCGCGACTCCTTCGCCTCCCAGTTTATGGAAGCCATGGCCACGGGCCTGCCCATCATCACGCTCAACCACCAGGGCGCCCGCACCTTTATTCCCAACGCCGCCGCCATCAAGGTGCCCGTCGACCAGCCCGAGGTGGCCACTGCCGCCATGGCCCGGGCCGTGGAATACGTGTATGACCACCCGGCCGAGCGGCTGGCCATGGGGCGTGCCGGCTACGACTTCGCCATGCGCCAGACCTGGCCCAACCGCATGGACCGCCTGCTGACCATGCTCGGGGAACTGGGACTGGACACCACCGCGGCCGCCGACCCCGGCCGCGCCGGTCAGTCTGCCCCGGTACGCCAGCCCCAGCCCAGCGCGCCGGCCGAGCCGGTATTGGCCCGGTAGCTTTTCCCCGGAATGATTTAGCCAACTTTTTACGAGCAGATTCCCCATGCTGTATATCGTCATCCCCGTTTTCAACCGCCTTAAGTACACCCGGGAATGCCTGCTTTCGTTGCGGCAGCAAACCTGCCAGGATTTCCGCGTTGTGGTCGTCGACGACGGCTCCACCGACGGCACCGACCGGATGCTGGCCACCGAATTTGCGGAGGTGGAAGTCGTGACCGGGGACGGCAACTTGTTCTGGACGGCCGGCGTGAACCTGGGCATCCGGCGAGCCCTGGCCCTGGGGGCCACCCGCATCATGACCCTCAACAACGACCTGCTGGTGCTGCCCGACTTTGTCGACCGGATGCTGTTCTGGGCCGAGCAGCACCCGCGGGCCGTGCTGGGCGCGCTGGAGCTGAACGTGGCCGACGACCAGCCCGTGTACGGCGGCGAACGGCTGAACTGGGGCACCAACACCCGCCACGATTTGCTCAAGGAGCTACCCGAAAGTCAGCGCCACGGCCTGCACCCGGTCACCTACCTGCCGGGCCGGGGCCTGCTGATTCCGCTCGAAGTCATTGAAGCCATCGGCCTGTTCGACGAAAAGCGCCTGCCCCACTACCTGGCCGACTTCGACTACACCAGCGTGGCCCGGATCCACGGCTTTCCGGTGTACTGCAACTACGACGCCCGCCTGCGCACCTACCCCGACGAGAGCGGGCAAGAGCAAACCCGCCGCCACCGCAGCCTGCGCGGCTACTACCAGCACCTGTTCGGAATTCGGGGCGGGGGCAACCTGCGCAACTTCACCCACTTCTCGCTCAAAAACTGTCCGCCGCGCTACCTGCCCTATTACCTGCTCAACGGCTACACCCGCCGGCTGGTGGGCTACTTTCTGCACTAGCCCCGGCGTCCCCGCTCCTTTCTTCTCACTTCCAGCTGCCTTCTTTCTGGATGCCCGCCCGGGCATAGCGGAGGCTTTCCCCGCATGGTTACTCTTACCCAGGACTTCGACGGTTTCGGCAACCACCTGCTCCTGACCTCGCACTTTTTGGCCAACGTGGCCGAAAACCGCTACCCGTTGGCCATTCCGTCGTTTGAGCGCTACGCCCCTTTTTTCGAGGGTACTTCCCGCCACGACTACGAAGGCCTGCCGGTAAGTTTGCAGGCGCCCAGCCCGTTGCACCGGCTGTTTTTTCACACCCTGCGCCTGCGCTACGGCAGCCACGTGCTCAAGCGCCTGCCCTGGGTGCAACGCCTGCTGGGCGTGCGCATCCTCACCGACCACGGAGCCGAGGAAGTCAACCTCAACGACCCGGATTTTGTGCGCGCCGCGCACTCCGAGCAACTGCTGATTCACGGCTGGCAGCTGCGCGACAAAGCGCACTTTGCCCAGCACGGCGACCTTATCCGCCGCATTTTCCGCCCCGTTGCCGTGCACCAGCAGGCCATTGAGCGGGTGCTGGCCGATAACCGCCGGGCTGCCGACGTGCTGGTGGCCGTGCACATCCGCCGCGGCGACTACGCCGGCTGGTACGGCGGGGCCTACCTCTACGACGACGCCACCTACGTGCGGGCCATGCGCCAGATGCAGGCCCTGTTTGCGCCCTCGACCCGGGTGCGGTTCGTGCTGTTTTCCAACGAGGCCATTTCGCCGACGGCCTACGCCGAGTTTGACACCGGCCGCTCCACCGACCACCCGCTCGAAGACCTCTACGCCATGGCTGGCTGCGACTACATCATCGGGCCCCTGAGCACCTACTCGATGTGGGCGTCGTTCTACGGCCGCGTGCCGCTCTGCCACCTGCACCGCCCCGACCAGCCGCTCCGGTCTCTGGCCGAGTTCATGGTGTTCGAAGACCAGCCCACCAAGCAGTGGGAACCCAACCGGGCCGCCGTGGCCCAGGTCTGACCCGCTCGGGCTACCGCCATGCACCCGCACCCACTGCCAATCCGCCCCCGGCCGGCGGCTCCCCCGCCGGCCCGTCCGCACGCCCGGGCCTCTTCCGGCTGGCTGTGGCTGGCGGGCCTGAGTTTACTGCTGGGGCCTTCGCAAATGCCCCCGTTGCACTCCACGGCCCCCATCGTCATTCGACAGGGCGGCACCTACACCGGCACCTACCGCAGCCTCGACTCGGATGTGCCCTGCGTCCGGATTGCCACCCGCGAGCCGGTGACGCTGCGCAACTGCGAGCTGGCCGGAGCCGGCAATCTGATTCAGGCCACGGATGGCGGCGCCCAGCTCACGATTGTGAACTGCCGGGGCTACGGCCAGCGGCCCAGCCAGGATGAGAAGCCGTACGGCCGCTTTCTGGAGGTAAACTCCGGCAAGTCGGTGACCGTTGAGCACAACTACTTCGAGCACACCACCGGCATCAACGTGTACCTGTGGGGCGGCGACGGTTCGGCCGCCCAGACGCTGACGGTGCGCTACAACGAGGTGCGGAACATCGACGGGCGCTACCGGCACGGCGGGGGCACACTGGCCAACTTCCTGGGGCTCAATGGCGTGGCCAGCCTGGGCAATATCGAAATTGCCTGGAATCAGATCATCAACGCGCCCGACAGCTCTTTGGTCGAGGACAACATCAGCTTCTATAATTCGGGCGGCACCGCTGCCAGCCCCACCCGCATCCACGACAACTACATCCAGGGCGCCTACCCCTACCCCGCCACCAGCCCTACCTACGCCGGTTCGGGCATCACCCTCGACGGGGACGCCGGCTCGGCCATCCGCGCCACGGCTTACGTGCGCGGCTCCGACAACCAATTGGTAAGTACCTGCGCCGCGCTGAATATTGCCGCCGGCCACCACAACTCGTTTACCCGCAACCGCATCGTCACGAGCGGCCTGCTGCCCGACGGCCGACGACTCGTAGCCAACTACGCCGCCATTGGCCTCTGGAATGAGTACAAGAAGCCAGCTGCCGTCTTTAGTGCCAACTCAGTGACGGGCAATATCATCGGCTTCGTGCACTGGGGTGGCCACGCGCCCTTCCCCGACCGCCAGGACTTGAGCCCCGGCGCCTGCTCGCCCTGCACCGGCACCACTCACCTACCTAACCCCATTACGCTGCAAACCGAGCAGCACGAGTGGCAGCTCTGGCAGCAGAAGCTCCGGCAAAACCGCCGGCAGGTGGGTCCTATGAAGCACGCTACGGCCGTGGCGCAGCAAAAGCCCGCCCGGCCGTAGTTTCGAAAGCGCAAAGGGGTTGGGGGCAGCCCGCTAATACGGGTACACCGACTGGTAGTAGTGCACCGTCTCCACGATGCCCTCCGAGAAGTCGGTAAACTTGAACTCGGGCAGCACCTGCCGGAAACGGGTGTCGTCCATTACCTTTCTAGGGGCGCCGTCGGGCTTGCTTGAATCCCAGACTACCTGGCCCCGGTAGTCGAACTTGCTCTGGATGATTTTCACCAGCTCCTTGACCGTCAGCCCGTCGTTCTGGGCCAGGTTCAGGGGCTCGTTCCACCCTTCCCGGTCGGGATTCTGCAGCACTTCCCAAATCAGGCGGCCAAAGTCGGGGGCGTAGAGCCATTCGCGGATGGCCGCCCCCGTGCCCCAGACCGGTAACTCGGGCTGCCGGCTTTTCTCGGCCTTCACAAACTTGGAAATCAGCGCGTTCAGGGCGTGGGCCTTGTTGGGGTCGGTGGAATCGTAGGGGCCGTACATGTTGGGCGTGAGCAGGTGAATGCTGCGCAGGCCGTACTGCATCTGAAAGCACTCGGCCGTGGCCCAGAGCAGGCGCCGGGTGGTGCCGTAGCTGAACACGGACCGGTGGGGGTCGCCTTTGAGCCAGCCGTCCTCGCAGAAGATGTTGGCCGTGCCGGGGTAGGCGCAGTTGGCAATGGGGTTCACGACGATAGCCTGGGGGCAGGCCTGCACCACGGCCTCGTACATGCCCAGAATCATGCGGGTGTTGTCGACCACGACGGTGGCCGCTTTTTCCGTCACGTAGTTCAAACTGCCCACGTGGGCGGCGCAGTTGATGATAAAGTCGGGATTATGCTGGCGCAGAAAGGCCGTCGTGGCGGCCGTATCCCGCAGGTCCAGCCCCAAGTTCAGCGACGACTCCACGGGCGTGACGCCGTGCTGGCGCAGAACGTGGGCCACATTACGACCGGCAAACCCGGTGGCACCGAAGAGAACAACTTTCATAGTCTTAGCTTACCAGCCTTGGTGGATAACGTCGATGATGTACTCGGCCTGCTCCGCGCTGAGGTGGTCATGCAGGGGAATGTGGATCTGGGTGGCGTCAAATTGCCGCTGGTTGACCAGCTCGGGGCGCTTGCCACCAAAGAGCGTGTTGTGGTCGATACCGTCGTGCACCACCGAGGCCGTGACGCCCTTCGCCCGCAGGGCCCGGATAAACGCCAGCCGGTTCTCGACGTGAAAGCCGAACAGCCAGTGGGCGCTTTCCCGGTCGGGCTGGGGCTGAAACAGCTGCAGGCCCGCTACCCGTCCGAGGCCCGCGCGGTACTGCTGCACCATGGCGCGGCGGTGGGCCAGGCGGGCTTGGAACCCTTCCAGATTGGCCAGGCCCAGGGCCGCGGCGTAATCGTTGAGGTGGTATTTGTAGCCCACGTCGGTCAGGTCGTATTCCCGCTCCCCGATTTCAGATACCGGCGAATGAGCCCGGTCGATGCCAAACCAGCGGCGCCGAAACACTTCCCGGGCCTGGTGCGGGTCCCGGGCGCAGAGGGCGCCGCCGTCGCCGGTGGTCAGGTGCTTGATGGCCTGGAAGGAAAAGCAGGTGAAGTCGGAAATGGACCCGATGGGCTGCCCCTGGTAGGTTGCGCCCAGGGCGTGGGCCGCATCTTCCACCACCACTAGGTTGTGGCGGGTGGCAATGGCCTGGATTTCGGCCAGGTCGCAGGGATAGCCGCCCCAGTGCACCACCATGATGGCCTTGGTGCGGGGCGTAATGCGGTGCTCGATGTCGGCGGGATTGAGGTTGCCGGTTTCGTACTGAATATCGGCAAACACGGGCCGGGCCCCCACCTGCACCACCACCAGGGCGGAGGCAATAAAGGTCTGGGGTGCCATGATAACCTCGTCGCCGGGCCCGACGCCGGCCACCTCCAGGGCCAGGTGCAGGGCGCTGGTACCGCTGTTCAGCGCGGCCGGATGCCGCAGGCCCAGCTGGGCGCTGAGCTGGGTCTCAAACTCCCGCACCAGCTTTCCTTCGCTGAGAAAGGTGCTTTCGAGTACGGCCCGAACCCGGTCGGCGGCTTCGGGATGAACGTAGGTGGCAAACATGGCAATGGGTGCCGACGCCGCGGCCAGCGGCGGAGCCACGGACGAAAGAGGAGCTTGATCGAGCATATGCAAGGGGAGCGAGGTGAAACACTAGACCACTCGAAACTAGGATAGCAACACCAAGTAACATTATTTTTGTGACATTTAAAATTTTAATAATTATATTTTAAACATCATGCATCGTGTCGGGGGAATCAGACAACGGATTCCGGGCATACTCGCTGTCTATCAGCATTTAGCGCAAGTTGTTTAGCGCGTAGCCTTCCTTTTCCACGAAGGGCCGCCAGAATTCGACATTATACTTCTCCCAGGCGTGGCAGCCCATGGGCAGCTGCTCGTTATTCATCTTGTACATCACGTCGGGCAGCACTTCAAAGCTGAAATTCAGCGCTTCCCGGGGGGAAGGCATGGTGTACCAGGGAAATTTCCGCGCGCAGATAACGCTCCAGAAGATATCTTCCTGCAGGGGGTAGCCGTTGAAGTAGTGGTGGGTGTTGTTGCCCAGAATCAGGCGGCGCAGCACGGCCGGCAGGGTGCGCAGCCCCTTTTTCCACCCCTCGGCGAAGCTTTCCTGCAGGGTGGCGCCCCAGGGCAGAATAAAGGAAAAGGTGGTGAGCACCCGCAGGCAGTCCTCGATGCGGCGCAGGGAAAGGCCCCCGTTGCCGACGGTCCAGAGCTCAGCTTCCTCCGAAGAGGGCAAGAACCCCTTAAACCACGGCGCCCCCACGTACGAATAGCCCGCCCGGCACCACTCCTGGAGCTTGTCGACAAATAAAAACACGTCGAGTTGGGTGATGAGGATGTATTCGTAGTCGCGGAAGGTGCGGAAGAAGTCGATGGACTGCAGTAGCTTATTATAGGTGTGGGTACTCTTGAAGTAGGAGTCGCTGAACCGGCACACGCGCCCGTGGATGCCCCGCTGGGCCAGGTCCCGGGTGTAGTCGGAGATATCGAAGCCGGCGGGGCAGACCAGCTGCATATCGTAGTGCCGGAACACGCGCAGGCACTGCTGCCAGGATATTCGCTCGAACTCGTACAGGTCTTCCATCCGCTTATAGATGGGCACCACCACCGATACCAGCTTTTTCATGAGTTGTTTAGGGTTATGCCCCGCAGCAGCGGAGCTTACGCAAAATTCCAATCGGACCAGGCAGCGGGGCGCCCCCGAGCGGCTGCCACCCCGGCAAGGGTATTAGCCGGCTAAAGAAGCAGAGCTGAGTGCATGGCGCCACCGCTGCACGAAGCACACGAAACGACCACAAGATAGGAAGCAACGCCATATAACATACTTTTGTAACATAAATAATTTTAATAGTTATAAAAAAAGAGTTGGCATTAGCCAGTCGGTGGCTTGGGAGTAAAGAAGCACCTACCGACAGCCAGCGTCGAGGCCACCGCGCGAGTCTGCGGCGTGCTCAGCGGCCGGTGCTAGCACCGCGACTCCAACTGGCGCTACTACCCGGCATACTCCCTTCTCCGATTACCGTTTGACTGCCTCCCTTAGTGTGCTAAGCAACAAGCTAGTAGCAAAATTTTGGCATTCTACGCGGCGTAGCGCGGCGGGCCGCGGCCCCCAAAAAGTACCTCAGCAGCCTGATAGGCGGCACGTCTACTTCATGTTCAAAATCAATATCATTTTAATACAATTATTTTCATGCTAGCCCGCTCTTTGCAGTTTCGACATCTTTTGTACATTTGCATTGAACCTCTTCAACCATTTTATGACTTTTTCAAGTTATCGAATGGTCAGGTTTTTCAAAAAGTCCCGGTAGAACGCGAAAACGCCGTTTTAGATTGGACCAAATGATAAGCCGACTTGAGCTGAGCCCTTTGGCGGATCAGCGGACTGGGATGAGATGTGCAGAAGGACAAAAACCTCTACTACAATCGAAAGAGAGGCTTTTAGAAAGTCAGGTCGGATTTTAATACTCGTTTTCAAGCCCCTCGCGGAGCTATCTGGCGCCGGATAGCTGCTGACGCAGGCCCCTGAAGCCCCCGGCTGACATTCAGCAACCCACTTTCGAAATAATAGAACAAATTTAATTCGCACACCTGGAACAAATTGGCTTTGACCCCGGTTTAAGCAATCATTCATATATAGTTTTTTTCTTTCAAAAGCTCACAGAATGCAAAAAGGCACTGAAAACCGTTTTTCTACCGCGCTCAGCAACCGCTCAGGTGCTCGCTTTTTGCCTTTACCGGCGATGCTGCTTGTTTTCCTGTTCCAACTGCTTGGCGTGAATCCCGCCCAGGCGCAGGGCCAAGCCCCCAACGTGACCTACGCCGGCCCGCTGGTTATCACCCGCGGCGGTACTTACTCGGGCAACTACCGCAGCACGGACTCCAACGTGCCCGTCATTGCCATCCGGACCACCGAGCCGGTTATCATCGAGAACTGCATCCTGGCCGGGGCCGGCGACCTGATCGAGGCCCGCACCGGGGGCTCGAGCCTGATCGTGCGCAACAACCGCGGCTACGGCCTGACCCAGAGCCAGGACAACACCCGCCACGGCTCTTTCATTGAAGTGAACACCGGTAAGTCGGTGACCATCGAGCACAACTACTTTGAGCATACCATCGGTATTCTCATCTATATGTGGAGCGGCAACGGCACGGCTTCGCAGACGCTGACCATCCGCTACAACCAAGCCAAGAACATTGACGGCCGCTACCGCAACGGCGGGGGCACGCTGGCCAACTTCCTGGGCATGAACGGCGCCCACGGCCTGGTGAACTCGGAAATTGCCTGGAACCAGGTAATCAACGAGCCCAACAACTCGTCGGTGGAGGACAACATCAACCTCTACAACTCCTCGGGCACCTCGTCGAGCCCAATCCGGATGCACGACAACTACATTCAGGGCGCTTACCCCTACCCTGCTACCAGCGGCACCTACGCTGGCTCGGGCATCACCCTCGACGGTGACGACGCGGCCGCCAACGCCGTGACGGCTTACGTGGACGGCTACGGCAACCAGCTGGTGAGCACCTGCGCCGCCATGAACATTGCCGGTGGCCATGACAACAAGTTTCACGACAACCGCATTGTGACCAGCGGCCTGCTGCCCGACGGCAGCCGCCTGCAGGCCAACTACGCCGGCCTGGGCCTCTGGAACGGCTACGGCCAGCCCAGCAACGTGTTCTTCAACAACAGCTTCGACAACAACACCGTGGGCTTCGTGCACTCGGATGGTAGCCGCCTCGACCTGAGCCCCGGCGCCTGCGGTCCTTGCTACAACACCATTGCCCTGCCCAACCCGGTAACGCTGCAGACCGAGCAGAATGAGTGGACCATCTGGCAGCAGAAGCTCCAGCAGAACGGCATCACGGTAGGTGCCGGCGGCAGCAGCAACCCCACGCCGACCAACACGCCTCCAACCGTGACGCTGACGGCTCCTACGTCCGGCACGGTGGGTACGGCCCTGAACCTGACGGCTACGGCAGCAGATGCTGACGGCACCGTGACCAAAGTAGAGTTCTTCAACGGCGCCACCAAGCTCGGCGAAGACACCTCCGCTCCTTACGCCCTGAGCTTCACGCCTACCGC
>NZ_SEWE01000006.1 GCF_004167665.1 Hymenobacter persicinus
TTTTTTGGTGCAGCCGGCCAGCCACAGGCTACCCAGTGCCACGCTGGCCCCACTGTAAAACAGAAACGAGCGGCGCCCCAGGGCGGGGCCCGCCACCCGGCCGGTGGGCTCGGGGAAGGCAGGAGTAGAAACGGACTTCATCGGCAGTAGGGTAGAAATAAAGGATGGGGAACGGGCAGCGAAGCGCCCGGGCCCGAGGGCATACGGCATCCTCCGCAAGTTAGGGGGAAACAGCCTTTTTGCCCCCAATAATTCACGCAGCCCCCGCAAACCGGGGCGGCTGCTTACCTTCGCCCCGCCAAACGCCCCAACTCTGCTCCCGCCTCAGCTATGCGCCTGCTCGTTATTACGTATTACTGGCCGCCCTCCGGGGGCGCGGGCGTGCAGCGGACGTTGAAGTTTGTGAAGCACCTGCCGTCCTTCGGCGTGGAGTGCACGGTGATAACCGTGGACCCGGACCGGGGCGCCTACCCCGTGCTCGACGAGTCGTTGGCGGCCGAAATTCCGGCTTCCGTCCGGGTGATTCGCACGGACACTTCCGAGCCCTTCGGCTCCTATAAAAAGCTCACCGGCCGCCAGCAGATTCCCTACGGCGGCTTTGCCAACGAAAGCAAGACCAGCTTCCAGCAGCGCTTTTTCAAGTTTGTGCGCGGCAACGTATTTATTCCCGACCCGCGCCGGGGCTGGAACGCCCACGTACTGCGGGCCGTGGCCGGGCTGCTGCGCGCCGGCGAAACCTTCGATGCGGTGCTCACCAGCAGCCCGCCCCACTCCACCCAGCTGATTGGGCTGGCGCTGAAAAAGCGTTACGGCCTGCGCTGGCTGGCCGACCTGCGCGACCCCTGGACCGACATCTACTACTCCAAGGAGCTCAACCAGACCGCCCCGGCCCGCTGGCTCGACGAGTGGTACGAGCGCCAGGTGCTGGAGCAGGCCGACGAGGTGCTGGTCACGAGCCCCGACACCAAGCGGCTGCTGCTGGGCAAGTCGGCGAAGCTCACGGCCGGCAAGTTTCACGTGCTGCCCAACGGCTACGACGAGAGTGACTTCCGCGAGCCGTCGGCACCGCCTACGGATTCGCTGCTGATAACGCACACGGGCACGATTTCGGAAATCTACCACATCGAGCTGTTCTTGGCCGCCTGCGGGGAGTGCAGCCGCCGCCACCCTGACGTGAACCTGCGCCTGCGCTTCGTGGGCAAGGTATCGGCCGGGGTGCAGGAGCTGATTCACGACCACGAACTCAGTGCCCGCACCGAATTTATTCCCTTCGTGCCCCACGAGCAGTCGGTGGGCTATTTGCTGCGCTCCACGGTGCTGCTGATGGCCATTCCCGACGTCGACCACAACTTCGGCATCCTGCCCGGCAAGGTGTTCGAGTACCTGGCCGCCAACAAACCCATCATCTGCGTCGGTCCCGTGGGCTCCGACGCCGACACGCTGCTGGAAGAGTGCGGGGCGGGCCGGGCCTTTGCCTACGTGGCCTACGGCGACATGCTCGAGTACCTGGAAGCCCAGGTGGCGGCCTGGCGGCTGAACCCGAACCTGGATTTGCCGGCCCTGAACCACTCGCGCTACTCCCGCCGCGCCCTCACTGAGCGCCTCACCAAGCTGATTCGGCGCCCCTAGCCTGTTTCGGCCCTTTTACCGCAGCTTTTCCCAGACCCCGCGCAGCTTGCCCGGCACGCGGCTGGCCAGCCGGGCCCGCCAGTCGGCCCAGGGGGAGCGGGCCAGCTGCTGCCCGTGCCAGGCGCTGATGGCCTCGGCCACGCCCTGGGCCAGGGTGCGGTAGTGCGGACGCTGGTAGTGGCGCAGGTTGTTGGTCACGTCGGCCGGGGTGCGCACAAAGCCGCGCACGTCGACCACGAAGCAGTTGGCGGCCGTGGCCACGAATTCCTGCAGGGCCTGGTTCATTAGCGCCTGCCGCCGGGCCGCGCCGGTTTCGCCGGAGCCGGGCACCTCGATTTCGGCCCCGTTCAGCAGGAAAATGGGCACGTGGGCGGGCAGCTGCTGCCGCAGCCAGCGCAGGTTTTCGGAGAACCGGGCGGGGGAAATCTGGCCCTCGAAGGCAAACTCCTGCTGAAACCGGCGCAGGAATTCCTCATCCAGCCCCCGGAAGCGCCGCTGGGCGTACTTGGCGGCCTGAGCGGCGGGGTCCACGGCCAGCAGGTTCTGGTAGCCGCCGAAGGGCACGACCAAGCCCGTGGCTTTTTCGCGGTAGAGCTCCTGGGTGTAATCCATCAGGGGGCTATACACCAGCGCGTCGAAGTCCCCGGTCCAGAGCCGGGTGTCGTAGGCTTCGCGGCCCAGAAACGGCAGGCTCGCGGCCAGGCGTTGTTGCTCGGCCGCGGGCAGCTCCCGGCCCTGGCGCAGCAGCTCGGTGTGCTCGAAGTGGACCGGAATCTGATTTTCGTTCACGAAGTTGAACTCCTCAACGACGTCGAGCTGGTAGGCCTGCAGAAAGGGCGTGAGCTGGCCCAGGTCGCAGCCGCCCTTGAGCAACACCCGCAGGCGGCCAGCCGGCGCGGCCTCGGGCGCATTTTCGGCCGTGTTGCCCGCGTCGGCGGCTTCCACCGTAATCCAGTCGGGCCGGTCGGTGGCGTTGAGCTCGGTGGCCACCTCGCCCTGCACGTCGAGCCCCGGAAAGCCCAGCCAGGCGTAGGTGAACTGCTCGACGCCCAGGTGCAGAATCCGGCAGGAAAACACGAGCTGACGAAGCTGATTCAGGCGCTGATCCAGGCAATACACCCCCACCAGGCCGTAGTCGCCGAACCGGTCGTGGACGCGCACGGTGCCCCAGCGCTGGTGCTCGTCGGCCAAACCCGCCGCCAGCTCCTGCTTCGTGACGCGCTGCTTGGTGAAGTTGAGCTGATTGGAGCGGTTGATGAGCTCCTCGATGCGGTCCAGGTCGGGGGCCACGGCCGCCCCCTCGCGAAACTCGATGCGCACCTGGGAGTCGCGCAGGAAGGCCACGTTGTCCTGGTACGCGGAGCGGGCCTGCTGCTGGCGCTCCAGCAGCCGGTACTGCTCCAGGCGGCTCAGCGTGGGGTCGGGCTTGCCGCTGGCGCGCAAGAGCGGGGCCAGCGCGGGCAGGTCGGCGGGGTCGGCCACCTGCAGCTCCGGATTGTAGAACAGCGCCTCGGCGCGGTTGATGGGGTTGTCGTCGAGAAACAGGGCGTTGGGGGCGCGCAGCTGCATTTTTTCCAGCAGTTCCTTGATAATGGGCCCCTTGGGCTGCCAGCTGATCCGGGGAAACACGAACAGCTCCCGGACGCCCAGCTCGACGAGCTTGGCCTCGGCGGCGGCAAAGTCGTTTTTCGACACGATGGTGTGCACGATGCCCCGGGCGGCGGTGTCGCGCACCAGGGCCAGGTTGTCGGCCAGGACTTCCACGGCGCCCTCCGAGAGCGTGCCGCGCCAGAAGGTGTCGTCCAGGTCCCAGATAACGACTTTGACGGGGGCGTCGGGTGCCGGTTTCATGCTCGTTGTTCGTTGTTAGTTGTTCGTTGCTGGTTGCCGGAAGTAAGCACCCAGGCTCGGCTAGGTGCGCTTACGCCCTTGCGAGCCGCACCGTCCAGGTCGGATGCTGCCCAGATTTTTCCGGGACAAAGCTACAACTAACCATCCAGCGGGCTTCCGTGCCCGCTCCTAACAACAAACAACCAACAACGAACAACTAGCCACAGAATGCCTACTTTTGCGCTTTGCCAGCCCCCCTGGCCCCGGCACTTTTCCTCCTATGGCCCTCGACTTAAATCACAAATCCATTCTGGTGACCGGTGGCACCGGCTCCTTCGGCAAGCAGTTCGTTGCCACGGTTTTCGAGCAATTCCCCGACGTGAAGCGCCTGGTGGTTTTCTCCCGCGACGAGCTGAAGCAGTACGAAATGTCGCAGGTGTTTCCCCACGACAAGTTTCCCGCCATCCGCTACTTCCTCGGCGACGTGCGCGACGGGGAGCGGCTTAAGCGGGCCTGCGAAGGCATCGACGTGATTGTGCACGCCGCGGCCCTCAAGCAAGTGCCCGCCGCCGAGTACAACCCGATGGAGTGCATCAAAACCAACATCTTCGGGGCCGAAAACGTGATTAACGCCGCCCTCGACTGCGGCGTGAAGGACGTGGTGGCCCTGAGTACCGACAAGGCCGCGGCCCCCATCAACCTGTACGGGGCCACCAAGCTCTGCTCCGACAAGCTGTTTGTGGCTGCCAACAACATGAAGGGCGCCCGCGACCTGCGCTTCTCGGTGGTGCGCTACGGCAACGTTATCGGCTCGCGCGGGTCGGTGGTGCCATTCTTTTTGCAGCGCCGCCACACCGGCGTACTGCCCATCACCCACCCCGACATGACGCGCTTCAATATCTCGCTCGAAGAGGGCGTGGATCTGGTGCTCTACGCGCTGGAGCACGCCTGGGGCGGCGAGATTTTCGTGCCCAAGATTCCGTCGTACAAGATTACGGAAGTGGCCCAGGCCATTGGTCCCGAGTGCCGGCAGGACATCGTGGGCATCCGGCCCGGCGAGAAGCTGCACGAAGAAATGATAACTGAAACCGACGCGCTGAGCACCGTGGAACTCGATAAGTACTACGTGATTCTGCCCTTCACCTCGCGCTGGAACGTGGACGATTTCATCAAGCACTTCGACGGCAAGCGCGTCGCCGACGGCTTCCACTACAACTCGGCCAACAACGACCATTGGCTGTCGGCCGAGCAGATCCGCGAGGAAATCCGCCTCCACGTCGACGCCGGTTTCGAAGTGTAGCGCCACCGCCGCTGTTAGCTAAAAGGCCTTCCATTATCGAATGGAAGGCCTATTGTATTTGGTCTTGGCGCAGCTTACCGGACGCGCAGGCGGCGGTTCATCTTGCCCAGGGCCGTGAGCACCTGCACGACATAGATTCCCTCAATGAGTCCAATCAACGACAGGCTTACCACGTCGGAAGCCGTGGGGGAAAGCTTGTACTCGCGCACGGCCTGCCCTAGGGTGTTGTAGAGCGTCACCACCACGCCTTTGCGGGCCAGTCCGGGCGGCAACTGCAGCCACGCTTCGCCCTCGGCCGGGTTCGGAAACAGCGAGAAGTCCTGGTCCGGGCCGCTGACGGCCAGCGTTTGCCGGCCGGTGAACAGCAGCGAGAACCGACGGCTGGCCCCGGCCGTTGCGGCCGCGAAAGTATAGGCGGGTTGCTGACGCAGGTCCACTTTGAGTCCGGTTTCGGCATCGAGCAGGTAGGCCACCGAGCCCGCGGGCAGGTTTAGCAGCTGCCTGGCCCGGAGCGTGTAGCGCCCGGCCTGGGGCAAGCGCACCAGCAGCGGCACCGGCACGTCCTGGCTTTGCAGGGAGGCCAGCCCCTGAATGGCAAGCTGCTCGGCTCCCACCGGCACCGAAATCAGCAGCGGATTAGTACCAGCCAGCTTGTAGGCATCAAACCCGGAATCGAAACCGGCCGAAGCCTGCTCCTCGAAGTAAACGGCAACCTCGTCGGTGCCCGCGCCGCCCTGCAACTCGAGCTGCAGCCGCGTCCGCGCGTCGGGGGGCGCCGCGGGGGCGTCGTAGGTGGTCTGGCGGGCGCCGTTGGCAAAGGTGAGGCTGCCGGAGGTGCCGGGCCGGCTGGTGCGCACGAAAAAGCTCTGCCCCAGGGCAAGGCTGTTGCGCCCCCCGTTGACGCCCACCCCGCGCACGTAGCTGCTGTAGCTGCCCGGAAACGGCCCGGCGGGGTTGAAAACGTACACCGCGTCATCCAACCCCACGGCGCCGGCCAAGGTTTTGTCCCACAGAATCGGGGCCGGATACGGATTGCCCAGCAGCCACCACCCCGCCTGCGGCCCCGCGCTCCGGCTCAACCCCGTTGCCGCGTAGGAACCGTTATTGAGCTCCCCCACGAAGCTCACCGTTTGGGCCGGCAGGCTAACCGAGTAGCCCTGGCCCCCGACCAAAGTGGCGGCCGGGGCCGAAACCTGCCAGCCACTGCTAAAGTCGGTGGCGGTGCTGCCGTTGTAGGTGAAGATGCTGGGCGCCGTAGCGGTAGAAGCCAGGCTGGCCAGCGGGGGATGCTGCACGGGCGTAGCGAGGTGGTAAACAGCCGCACCCGTGCCAGCGGCGGCCGGCAGGTAGCGCTGCACCGTCACGCTGCCCGTCACGGCGCCGCGCTGATTGACCACCAGGGCCGAGCCCGCGGCATCCGCAACCAGCGTAAGCGCGTGGTCGTTGGTGCGCAGGTTGCCATCTAGGGTCAATACCTGCCGGAGGCGGACGGGGCCGGTGAGCTGCACTTCGGCGGGGTGCTCCACCGTCAGGCTGCCCAGCGTGAGCAGGTTGCCCCCAAAGCGGTGCAGACCCTCTCCGGCACTTACCAGCGTGCCGTCCCCCGCGAAACGGCCCTCATTGCGCAGGTTACCGCGCAGCGTGAGCGTGCCATTATTAGTCATGGAGGCGCCCGGCTCGACGGTAAAGTTGCGGGCGGCGGCGGCCGATTCCAGCACCGGCATGCGCCCGGCCTCGGCGCGAATAACCACGTCGTCTTGGGCGCCCGGCACCACCTCGTTCAGCCAGTTGCCGGGGTCGGCGTAGGCCGTGCTGGCGGCACCGGTCCACTCGTTGAGGGCAAAAGCGTTGGGAAAGTTGGGCAGGCCCAGCTGACTTACCATTTCGCCCAGCGGCACGCCCTCGTTTTGGTAAGCGCAGGCCGTGCCGGGCTCACTGGGCCGCCCGATAACCCCGATGTAGTGGCTGTTGTAGAGCGCCACGTAGATCCGGTCGTCGGGGCCCCGTTGCAGGGCGCCGGCAAAGCCATAGCCGGCGCTGCTGCCTACCAGCGTGGCCGAAGCCACGAGGGCGGCGGGCGTGGCGGCCCGCAGGTCGAACTGGTAGATGCAGTTGCCGTTCAGGGTCGAACCGTACAGGTAGGCGCCATCGGCGGAAAATTCTACGCCGTAGCTACGGTAGAACTGGGGCAGGGTGATGGGATTGGCAAGCTGCCCGGTGGCGTTGTCGAAGTCAAAAAGCTCGAAGTTGCTGTCCCGTTTGGCCAGGGCCAGTCGGCTGCCGTCGGCGGAAGCTTTCATGTAGCCCACGGCATTGGCATTGTGAAAAGCTCCGCTGCCACCCTTGTGCACGGAGCCGACGGTGCTGATAACCGGCGTTTCGGCAATGCCGGTGGGGGAAAGCAGATAGGCGTAAAAGGCGTTGGTTTCCCAGCCGTGCACGATAATCCAGGTGTCGCGGCCGTTGTGGTGGCGCACGGCCGTCACTTTTTCGGCCACCGGCAGGCCGAGCAGCTGATTACCCCGCGACACCACCGCCCCGGCCCGTTTCTGCCGGGTCATGTCGACCAGGGCATACTTCAGGCCCCCGGTCAGGTAATTGTCGCAGCCGTCGGTGACGAAGATAAAGTACTGGCTGGCATTGCCCGGGTGCCGCACAATGACCGCGCCCTGGGCCGCCGACTCGTGCCCGCCGATGTTCTGGCCGTTGAGCATGGGCTGGTGGTTCCGGTCCCAGACGTCGACGCTGTTGGTATAAAACAGCAGCCGGCCCGCCGCATCCGACACTGCCGCCGTCGACTCGTAGCCGACGCGGGCACCGCTGACGGCCGCCGGCACGCCGTTGGTGAAGGTGAGGCCCGCGTTGTTGCCGAAATACCAGTTTCGGCTTTCCTGCTGAGCCGCAGCGCCAAACGAGAGCAGACAGCACCAAAAAAGAGTAAACCAATGCTTCATAGGCTCCGCTGCTGCAACTGTCTTCGGCTATCTTTTCGCGGCCAGATACAGTTGCCCAGCCAAATTTACGGGTAATCAACGGATTTGCTAGCCAGCTTAGTCCGAAAAGCCGCAGGAGTGCGGGCTACGCAAGCTGTTTGATGCCGGCATAACTTTCACTTCTGGAGCTTGAAGCCGCCCGATACCAGGTACGCGCGGCGCAGGCAAACGAAAATTATCCGCTGTAACGCTCCACCAGACTACTGGATAGAATGGCTGCCGAACGAGGTAGCGGCTGCCTGAACAGGTCAAGGCATTTGGCTGCGTGCTGGAATGCAAAAGAGGCGCTGAGCAATACAGCGCCTCTTTTGCATTCCAGCCAGACCGGCCGGCAGCTTACTCGACTACCAGCTTCTTGCTGATTACTATGGCAGCGCCGCGGACCCGCAGCGTGTATACCCCCTTGGCTACTCCCCCCAAGGGCAGCGTTACGGGAGTTGTTTTACGCGAGCCTGCCGGCACCTTTTGCTCCCGAACAGTCTGTCCCAGCGCATTGATCAACAATAGGGTAACCGGCTGTTGCACGAGTTCTGGTAAAAGCAGGGATACCTGTTCCTGGGCCGGGTTTGGAAATAGCACAACCTGCGCCTCTAGCTGCGCCCGTGAACTGGCCAGCGCATGGCGCGGGGCAAACCGCAATGCAAAGCGGGTGGTGCTTTGCAGGGCGGCGGTAGTGCTGAACGTGTAGGTCGGTACCTGCTGCAGGTCAACTACAGCACCCGTCTGGTTGTCGTGCAAATACACCGTGGTGCCCGCCGGCAGATTCAGCACCCGCACGGGCTGCAGGGTATAGGCACCCGCCTGCGGCACGTATATCCCCAGCGGTACCGTCACGCCGGCAACGGACTGCCCAACCGGCAAGCCACTAATCGACAGAGCGTCCTTCGTGCTTTGCACCCAAAGCGCCGGCACTTCGCCCGTGGTGATTTTGTACGCATCAAATCCGGCGTCGAAACCCACCGTAGCTCCCTGCTCGAAATAGACGTGGGTAGCGTCATGCCGCGAACCACTCACCAAATCCAGCTGCACCAGAGGACGCGCTTCCGCTGCAGGACGGTTGAATTCCGGACTCAGGTAAGACGTGAGTCGGGCGGCATTGGTAAACGTCAGGCTACCAACGTCTCCCGCAGCAGCTACGCGCACAAAAAAACCTTGACTGGAAGCAATGTAACGGGCCGCGCCCACGCCGTTGACGTAGCTGTCGTAGCTGCCGTCGTACTGCCCCGTGGATTTGAACACGTACACCGAATTGAGCAGGTTGGTGGCTCCGGCATACGTCAGTTCCCAGTCGAGGGGGGCCGGGTAAGGGTTGCCGAGAAAGTGCCAGCCGCCGTCCGCCTCCGTGTTGCGCAACAAGTTGCCACGGGTGAGGTTGCCATTGTTGAGCGTGCCTACGAAGTCGACGGGCGAGGCCGTTCCCATATTCACGGTGTAGCCCAAGCCGGGCGTCATGGCATCAGTTGGGCCGGCCGGCGAAAGAAAGCCGGCCACAAAACCGGTGTTGGTGAGCGTGGCCGCCGTTACGAGCCGTTGCTGGTCGTAGCTGTACACCGTGGGGAAAGGCGTAACCAACCCCGGCACGGCGGCCGTGTTATACCCCGGGTTAAAGACCGGACTGAACTCCGGCGTCGCCAAGTCGCCCAAGGTCGTGTTGCGCACCGGGGCGGAAAAATGACGGTAGCCGAGCGTGGCATTGAGTCTGGGGGCAAGGTAGCGCTGCACCGTGACGGCGCCCACTACCTCTGCCGAACCAGTGTTGACGACCATGGCCGTGCCGGCAGCATCCGAGCCTAGCGTCAGTTGGTTGCCGTTCGTCGTCAGGTTGGCACTGAGGGCCAGCACGCCCGTAATCCGGGCACTGCCCGTCAGCGTAGTAGGCGCCCCAGTACCGACAGTCAGGTTTCGAATGCTAAACTGATTGCCACCTATGCTGTGGGCTCCGGCTTGCACAACCTGGAGCTCTCCCTGGCCTCCGAAGCTGCCCTGGTTAACTAGGTCTCCGTTCACGGCAAATGTTCCATCGACTGTCATGGAGGCCCCGCTCTCAACCGTAAAGCGGCGGACGGCGGCGCTGGTCGTCAGCACGGGCATGCGCGTAGCAGTGGCGCGAATAACGACGTCGTCGGTGCTGCCGGGCACGTAGCGGGCACTCCAGTTGGCCGCCTCCGTGTAGTCAGGGCTGACGGCCCCGGTCCATTCGTTTTGCACGAAGGCGTTGGGAAAGTTGGGCAAACCCAGCTGGCTCAGCCGGCCGCCGAGGGTAGGTCCGTTGTTTTGGTAACCGCAGGCAGCACCCAGTGCATTCGGGGAGTTGATTACGCCCAGCGCCGCACTATTGTAAATAGCCAAGTAGATTTTCCCGTCGGAGGCCAGCTGCAGAGCCCCGGCGTAGGCGCTTCCGGAAGCAGTGGTGCCAACGAGGGTAGCGGATGCCGCAATGGCCGTTCCGGAGCCCGCCAGCAGGTTATACTGGTAGATTCGGTTGCCATCGAGCGTGGTGCCGTACAACCGGGAGCCGTCGGGCGAAAACTCCACCCCGTAGCTGCGGTAGTCCTGCGTGAGGGGTACGAAATTCGACAGCTGGCCGGTGGCGTTATTGAAATCGTAGAGCTCAAAGTTGCTGTCGCGCTTGGCCAGGGCGAGCTTGTTGCCGGCCGGGGAAGCCTTCAGGTAGCCCACGGCATTGGCATTGCCAAAGCTGCCTCCTCCCCCACTATGCACAGACCCCAGGTTAGTAACCACGGGTGCGCTAAGGCCGGTGGCCGACAGCAGGTAGGCGTAAAAAGTGTTGTTCTGCCAGCCGTGCACGACAATCCAGGTGTCGCGGCCGTTCCGGTGACGCACGGCTGTGAGCTTTTCCGTTACCGGGAAGGAAGAAAGCTGATTGGCTCTCGACGTGACGGCGCCGAGTCCCCCCTGCTGGGTCATGTCGATGATAGAATACTTCAGTCCCCCAACCAGCTGGTTATCGCAGCCATCCACCACAAACAGGTAGTAGCGGGTGGGGTTGCCGGGGTCGCGCACAATCACGGCGCCCTGCGTGGCCGACTCGTGGCCGCCCATGGCCTGGCCGTTGGTCATCAGTTGGTGGTTCCGATTCCAGACGTTGACGCTGTTGGTATAAAACAGCAGGTTGCCGGCCGGATCGGAAACAGTGGCCGTCGCTTCGTAGGTGACCATGCCGCTGGTGGGCAGAGCCACGGGGCCACCGGTGGCAAAGCTGAGGGCGGCATTGTTGCCGAAGTGCCAGTTTTGGGTTTCCCGCTGCGCCAACAGCGGGCTGTAGGCCAAGCAAAGAAGCGCTAAAAATCCTGTAAAGATTCTTTTCATACGAAGAAGGATAAAATTGAATGGCAAACCAGAAATAGAAAACAAAGATAGTCGCCTAGCACCCTGCCTTTAAGATTTATTTGCTGTTTGCTTAACTGAGCCCTGCCCCCGGCCCGGAGTGCGCGGTCCGTTATATTTGCGCCAGCCCCAGCCGTCGGTCTAGCCCGGTAGTTTGGGGGCGCTTCATCCGCTTTTCTTTGCCCCGCCCTATGTCTTTTCAGCCCTCGCATCCTATTCCTTATGGCCGCCAGCACATCACGGAGGAGGATATCCAGGCCGTTGCCGAAACCCTGCGCTCCGACTTTCTGACCCAGGGCCCGAAAGTGGCCGAATTTGAGGCAAAGTTTGCCGCCTACATTGGGGCCCGGTACGCGGTGGCCGTCAGCAATGGCACGGCGGCCCTGCACCTGTGCGCCCTGGCGTTGGGCGTGCAGCCCGGGCAGCGCGTCATCACCACGCCCATCACCTTTGCCGCCTCGGCCAACTGCGTGCTCTACTGCGGCGGCGAGGTGCACTTTGCCGATATCGACCCGGCCACGGCCCTGATTGACCTGGCGCAGGTGCGCCGCCTGCTGGAAAGCCACCCCAAAGGCTACTTCCACGGCCTGATTCCGGTGGACTTCGCTGGCCTGCCCGTTCATTTGGAGGAAGCCCGAAAGCTGGCCGACGAGTTTGGCCTCTGGATTATTGAGGATGCCTGCCACGCCCCCGGCGGCTTTTTCGAGGATAGCGCCGGGCAGCAGCAGGGATGCGGCAACGGGCAGCTGGCCGACTTGGCCATCTTCTCGTTTCACCCCGTCAAGCACATTGCTACCGGCGAAGGCGGCATGATTACAACCAACCGCGCCGACCTCTACGAAAAGCTGCTCGTGCTGCGCACCCACGGCATCACGAAAGACCCGGCCCAGATGCACCGCCACGACGGGGGCTGGTACATGGAAATGCAGACCCTGGGCTACAACTACCGCATTTCCGATATCCTTACCGCCCTGGGCATCAGTCAGCTCAGCCGCGCCGACGAGGGCCTGGCCCGCCGCCGCCAGCTGGCCGTCCGCTACGATGCGGCCTTTGCGGCAGTGCCCGCCGTGCGCCCGCTGGCCGCCACGCCGGGCCACGCCTACCACCTGTACGTGATTCGGGTGGCCGACCGCAAGGGCCTCTACGACTTCCTGCGCACCAAGCAGATCTTTGCCCAGGTCCATTACATTCCGGTGCACACCATGCCTTACTACCAGGAGCTGGGCTGGAAACCCGGCGACTTCCCGCAGGCCGAAGCCTATTACGACCAGTGCCTGAGCATTCCGATGTTCCCGGCCCTCACCGACGAGGAGCAGCAGTACGTCATCGACTGTATTCTGGAGTTTGTAGCATGATTATGAGCACGCCCGGCATCATCACCCAGGCCCGTATGGGCAGTACCCGCCTGCCGGGCAAGGTCCTGCTCACGGCCCGCGGCCAGAGCATGCTCGCCTACCACGTCGAGCGGCTGCGCGGCAGCGGCCTGCCCATTTACATTGCCACTACCACTGGGCCCGAAGACGACGCCATCGAGCAGCACGCCGCCGCCCTGGGCGTGCCCTGCTACCGCGGCAGCACCGACGACGTGCTGGGCCGCTACTACGCAACGGCCCGCCACTTCGGCCTCGACGTCATTGTGCGCGTCACCTCCGACTGCCCCCTGCTCGACGCCGGCCTGATTCGTGCGGCCGTGGACCGGTACGTGGCCGCCGGCAATCCGCAGCTCTACATTTCCAACGGACTGGAGCGCACCTTTCCCCGGGGCCTCGACTTCGAGGTTTTCTCGTTTGCCCTGCTTGAACAGGCCCAGCAGCACGCCCGCAGCGCCTCCGACCGGGAACACGTGACGCCCTACATCCACCAGAACCGCTCGGGCACAGTCGTCATCGAGCAGGTGACCCGGCAGCCCGACGCCAGCCAGCTGCGCCTAACCCTGGATACGGCCGAAGACTTCACCCTGCTGCGCACCCTGCTCGAGCAGTACCACGCCGATGCGCTTACCACTGATGCGCTGATTGAGCTACTGAACCAGCACCCCGAACTGGTGGCCCTGAATGCCGGCACGGAGCAGAAAAAGTACGATTTCACCCGCTGAGGCGCCTTGTCGCGCCCGGCCTACTCCCCTTCTATGCGCCTCATTTTCCGGGCCGACGGCAACTCCACCATTGGCCTGGGCCACCTGGTTCGCTCCCTGGCCCTAGCCGACATCGTGGGGCCGCTGGCGCCGGGCTTCGTGGCCATCCAGGCGCCCGCCCCGGCCGTGCGGGAGCTGGTAGCCCAAAGCGGCCGGCAGCTCTGGGAGTTGCCAGTGCGGGAGCCCGCCGCCGAAGCTGCCGCCCTGGCCGCTGAGTTGGGCCCCACCGATATCGTGGTGCTTGATGGCTACGGCTTCGATACCCATTATCAGCAAACCCTGGCCGCCAGCGGCTGCCGCCTGGTGGCCATCGACGATTTGCACGCGTGGCCCATGGCCGTGGACCTAGTCATCAACCACTCCCCCGGCATCACGGTGGCCGACTACCAGGCGGCCCGCCACACCCGGTTTTGTCTGGGCCCCGAATACTCCTTGCTGCGCGCCCCCTTCCTGGCGGCAGCCCACCCGCCGGCTCCACCCGCGCCTATTATCAGCACTCTGCTTTGCTTCGGCGGCGCCGACCCCTTGCAGCTTACCGCCCGCTGCCTGGCCGTGCTGCTCACGCTGCCCGAATTGCAGGAAGTAGGCGTGCTGACGGGCAGCGCGTTTCCCCACGCCGAGGCCCTGCACAACTTGGCGGCCGCCTTTCCCGGCAAGGCCGTGCGCTTCTACCAGAATGCCCCGGCTCCCGACATGGTGACGCTGCTCCAACACTATCAGGCCGTGGTGTGTCCGGCCAGCACGATACTGATTGAAAGCCTGGTGCTGGGCAAAGCGGCGCTGACGGGCTACTTCGTTGGTAACCAACAGCCTTTGGCCGCCTACGCGCACGGCCGGCAGCAGGCCTTTTCCCTCGGCGACTTCCCGGCCCTCTCGGATGAGGAACTGGGCCAGGCGCTGCTGCGTGGCTTGCACTGGCTAGGCCACGAACCCCGGGTGCCTTACGTGCGGCAGCTGGTGCCCGAGCGGCTGCGGGCCGAATTTGCGCGCCTGCTGCCGCGCTAAGTCCGCAATTGTGCTCCGGAGTCGGTTATCTTTACGCTATGGAAGAAACCGACCTGATTCACCTGAGCAAGCCCTACGTTTCTGAGCGCCTGGAGCTGCGCAGCCTCAAGCCCGCCGACATCGACGATGCTTTCCTGAGCTGGTTTCAGGACGAAGACCTGATGCGCTTCTACACCAACTCCCGCCAGACCCACACCCGGGAGTCGCTGCTGGCCAACATCAACCAGGGCATTGCGGCCGGTACGAGCTACGTGTTTGCCATCGTCGACCGGGCCAGCCAGGCCTGCATCGGCACCATCAAGCTCGGCCCGATCAACCACGACCACAAGATTTCGGACCTCGTGGTGCTTATCGGCGACCGGCGCTTTCACGGTCAGGGGTTGGCTGTGGACGCCATCCGGCTGGGCAACGCCATTGCCTTCGAAGAGTTTGGCCTGCGCAAGCTGTTTGGGGGCATGTTCGAAACCAACCAGAGTTCCTACAAAGCCTACACCCGCGCCGGCTGGGTTGAGGAAGGTCGCCTCAAAGGCCATTACCTGGTCGATAATCAGCCCGTGGACCGCCTGCTGGTGGCCTGCTTCAACCCGGCTTTCTTTCCCGAATTCGCTTAACGCCCCCGCCTTCGTTTATGGCAACTCATTCCCTTGGCGGCCGCCTCATCGGCCCCGACCAGCCCCCGTTTATCATTGCTGAACTCAGCGGCAACCACAACCAGGACCTAAGCCGCGGCTTGGCCATCGTGGATGCCATGGCCGCGGCCGGCGCCCACGCCATCAAGCTCCAGACCTACACCGCCGACACGATGACGCTGCCCGGCGTGCACCGCATCGAGGACCCCAACTCGCTCTGGTACGGCCGGGAGCTGCACGACCTCTACCAGGAAGCCCACACGCCCTGGGACTGGCACAAGCCCCTGTTTGACCGCGCCAAGCAGCACGGCATGCTGGCCTTCAGCTCGCCCTTCGACGAAACCGCCGTTGACTTCCTGGAAACCCTGGACGTGCCGGCCTACAAGATTGCCTCCTTTGAAAACACCGACTGGCCCCTGCTGCGCCGCGTGGCCGCCACCGGCAAGCCCGTCATCATGAGCACCGGCGCCAGTACTCTGGCCGAAGTGGCCGAGGCCGTGGCCATTCTGCGCGAAGCCGGCTGCCGCGACCTGACGTTGCTCAAGTGCACGAGCACTTACCCGGCCACGCCCCAGAACACCAACCTGCGCACCATTCCCCACTTGGCCCAGCTCTTCCCCGAGTGCGTCATTGGCCTCTCCGACCACACGATGGGCGTGGGCGCGGCCGTGGCCGCCGTGGCCCTGGGCGCCAGCGTGGTGGAAAAGCACGTCACGCTGCGCCGCGCCGACGGCGGCGTGGATTCGGCCTTTTCCCTGGAGCCCGAGGAAGTAGCCTTGCTGGTAACCGAAACCGAGCGGGCCTGGCAGGCTTTGGGGCAGATTCAGTACGGCATTCAGCGGGCCGAGCAGAATAGCCGCCTCTACAAACGCTCCCTCTACGTGGCCCAGGACATTGCCGCCGGCCAGATTTTTACCAGGGAAAACCTGCGCGTGGTGCGCCCCGGCGACGGGCTGCCCCCGCGCTATTACGACCAGCTGCTGGGCAAGCCGGCCCGGCAAAACCTGCGCGCGGGCCAGCCCCTGAACTGGGAGGCCCTGTAGCGGATGGCACTCGTAGCCGAAGCGGCCGAGCGGGTCCGCAACCAGCTCCAGCTGCGCTTCACCGACCTATTTTCGTCGTTGCCCGAGCCGATTCTGGACCCGATTTCGCCCACCAGCCCCTGGCGTCGCCTGCTCAAAGTGCTCGGCTACGCCGTGGTACGCCTCGTGGGCAACGTGTTTCGGCTCATCCAGAACCCCGAGCAGCTGCGCGGGGCCGTGTGGCTGTACGTGGTGAGCCAGAACAACTACGAGGCCCTGCAATTCATCCGCGAGGCCCGGCCCGACAGCGTGCTGGTAGCGGGCCAGAGCAAAGAAATCGGGCGCTACAACGCGGTGGTCAACCGCCTTTCCCTGCGCCGCAAGCTGCTCTACTACTGGCAGTTTCCGCTGGTACTGGCGGCGCTGCTACGCACCGAGGGTCGGCGGGCCTGGCGCTTTTTCGACCTGATTTTCAACGCCGTGGGCTACTACGAGGTGTACGGGCGGGCTCTGCGCCACTACCGGCCCCGGGCCATCATCTTCGCCAACGACCATAACGACGACTCCCGGGCCTTGCTACTGGCCGCCCGCGCCTGCGGCGTACCCACGGCCTACGTGCAGCACGCCAGCGTGAGCACCAACTTCCCGCCCCTGAGCTTTGATCTGAGCTTGCTCGAAGGCCAGGACGCGCTGGACAAGTACCGGCAGTGCGGGCCGGTGCTGGGCCGGGTGGAACTGGTCGGGATGCCCAAGGCCGACGCCTTTCTGGCTCAAAAAAACCAGCACCCCACCGTGCAGCGCGTGGGGATGGCCTGCAACGTGCTCGATGCTACCGACGCCATTGCGGCCGCTGTCGACCATCTGCTCGGCACGTTCCCAGACCTGAACTTCACGTTCCGGGCCCACCCCTCCGACCGGCGCGACTTCACGTTTTTGCGGCGCAAGCACCCGCAGCTGCGGTTTTCGGATGCTCGTCGGCAAAACGTGTTCGAGTTTCTGCGCGAGCAGGACGCCCTGATTGCTGCCGACACCAGCACCCACCTCGAAGCCACCCTGCTGAACGTGGTGAGCATCTACTACCGCTTCGGCGCCCACGCCATTGCCGACGACTACTACGGCTACGTGGCCCACGGCCTGGTCGACCGCGCCCATTCCCTGCCCGAGCTGACGGCCCTGCTGCGGCAGTACCAGCAGCATAAGCCCGCCGACCAGTACCGGCGCGCCGCCTACTACAACGCCACGCTGGGCACCCCGGACGAAGGCCACAGCCAGCGGCGGGCCCTACGCCTGCTTGGTGAGTGGCTAGGGTAAACACGACTCCGCGCCCGCCGCGAAATCCTCCGCTTCCTCTGCGGGAACCGACGTCAGCCCGCTACCTTGCACCATGCTGCCTCCGCTTCCTACTACTCCACCTACTTCCGCTGAAACCCGCCTGGTCTACGTTCTCCAGCATTTCCGGGCGGCCTACGCAGACGTCCCGACAGTCAGTATCGACTACCAGGACGCGCAGGTGCAGCTGACCGACGGGGCCGGCGCCTTTTTCAGCCAGACCAACCCATACCCGCCGGAGCCGCAGTGGCGCGAGTGGCAGGGCCGCAAGCTGCCGTTCTTCTTCGGGCCACCCGCTGACAAACCCCTGCTCGAACTGCTGCCCAACGGCCGGGCCCGGATTTACGCCGACCTTATTTCGGCGGCCTTCTACCTGCTCAGCGGCTGGCAGGAGTACTATTCCGAGGCGCGGGACCGGCACGGCCGCTTCCCCTTCGCGGCCAGCGTGCAGCACCGCTACGGCTTCGTGACGGTGCCGGTAGTCAACTACTACTTCGACCTGCTGAAAACGGCCGTGGAGCACGTGACGGGCCGGCCCTGCCGGCCGCGCCGCTGGGCTCCGGAGGCGCCTTACGCCGCCTTCATCACCCACGACATCGACAATCTGCGCAGCGCCTGGAAACAGCCCGCCAAGGAAGCTCTGCGCCAAGGCAAGCTGCTGCGCTTCGGCCGGCAGCTCTGGCAGCATTTCACCCAGCCCGACGCCTGGGACAATCTAGAGCAGGTGCAGCAGACGGTTGCCGGATACGGCGCGAAAAGCACGTTTTTCCTGCTGCCCGAGCATCGCCCGGCTGCCAGTGGCACGCCCAATGCCGATTACCGGCTGACTGCGCCGGGCCTGCAGGGGTGCCTACAGAGCCTCGCGGCTCAGGGCAGCGAGTTGGCCATTCACGGTAGCTTGGGCACTGCTACCGATGCCCGGCTCCTACAAACGAAACGGGCCCAGTTGCCCGGCCATAGTATTGGCAACCGGTTTCACTACCTGAGCTGGGAACCCCGCCGGACGCCCTCAGTACTCAATCAAGTGGGCATAGCGTACGACACTACCCTGGGCTTTGCCGAGCACTTCGGCTTCCGCCATTCCTATTGCCATCCGTTTCGCCTCTTCGATTTCCAGCACGGCCAAGCCCACGACTTCCTCGAAATCCCGCTCAACGTGATGGACGCCACGCTCTACCACCCCAACTACCTGCAGTTGGCGCCCGACGAAATCCTGCCGGCGCTGACGCCCATGCTGGCGGAAATCGAGCGGTTCGGCGGCGTGTGCACCGTGCTCTGGCACAACGAAAACTTCGACCCCGCCAACGAGCACAACGGCCCCCGGCAGTTCCACGCCCTCATGGAGTACCTTCGCAGCCGCCACGTGGCCTTCGTCAACGGGCAGGACATCTGTTCAGCAGTTGTTGGTTGTTAATTGTCAGTTCGTTCAACGATTAGCAACTGGCAACACGCAACCGATAACTGGCAACTGGCAACTGGCAACTCATAACTGACAACTGATTTGGGTATCGTTCAGCGGCAGGGGCTGCGCAACACGGTTATTTCCTACCTCGGGCTGGCGCTGGGCTTCGTCAATACGGCCTTTGTGCTGCCCCACCTGCTGGCGCCCGAGAAGCTGGGCCTGACCACCCTACTGGTCTCTATTGCCACGGTCTACGCCCAGTTTGCGGCCTTCGGGTTTGCCAGCGTGGGCATCCGCTTCTTTCCCTACTTCCGCAGCCGCGAAACCGGTCACCAGGGCTTTCTGCCCCTGCTGCTGGCCCTGCCGATGCTGGGCTTTCTGCTGGTCACGCTGTTCTACGGCCTCGGGCGGCCCCTGCTGCTGGCCCAATATGCCCCTGCCGATGCCGCCCTGCTCGGCCCCTACTACTGGTGGGGCAGCGTGCTGGCCCTGTTCACGCTGCTGTATTCCCTGCAGGATGCGTACCTGAAGGGACTCTACCATACCGCGTTTTCGGGCTTTCTGCAGGATATCGTGCTGCGCCTGCTTATCGTAGGGCTGGCCCTGCTCTACGGCCGGGGCTACCTGAGCTTTCACGAGTTTGTGCTGGGCTACGTCGGGCTCTACGGCATCATTCTGCTGCTGCTGACGCTCTACGTAAGCTACATCGGGGAGCTGCACCTGCGGCCCACCCGGGCGGCGCTGCGGGTGCGGCCGGTGGGCGAAATCGTGCGCTTCGGGGGGTTTGCCCTGCTCTCGAGCCTGTCGGGCAGCATCCTGGGCTTTATTGACTCCTGGATGGTGGGGGCCCAGCTCAGTCTGGCCGCGGCCGGCGTCTACGGCATTGCCTACAACATCAGCACGGCCCTGACCATCCCGGCCCGCTCGCTCAACAAAATTGCCTTCCCGCTCCTGGCCCAGTTCTGGAAAGACCAGGACATGGCCAAGATGGCCGACTTCTACCGCTCTACTACCCGCCTCAACACCGTGCTGGGCTGCTACCTGGCTTTGGGCATCGGCCTGAACCTGGATTTTATTTACTCCCTGATCAAAAACCCGGTCTACGCCACCGGCACCACGGCCGTGCTGCTGCTGGCCGGCCGCCTCTTCGACGGCATCACCGGGGTCAATGGCCTGATTGTGGTCACCTCCCCGCGCTACCGCTTCGACTTGATTTTCAACCTGTCCCTGGCCGGCTTCACGGTGCTCATGAACTGGCTGCTGATTCCGCGCTTCGGCCTGACCGGCTCGGCCCTGGCCACGCTCCTTGCCATTGTGGGCATCAACGCGGCCCGGACCTGGTTTGTGTGGTACAGCTACCGCCTGCAGCCCTTCGACCGCCGCATTCCGCTGATCCTGGGTATTGCCGCCGCTAGCGGTCTGCTGGCCGGGCTCGTGCCGTTCGTGCACTCGCACCTGCTTACCATGCTGCTGCGCTCCGCGGGGCTGACCATCCTCTACGCTGCCCTCATTCTGGGCACCAACGCGGCGCCCGAAGCCACGGCTTACCTACAAAAATTACGAAACAAGGTATAACCTGTAGTTATCTGCTATTACGTTAAGTAATTCACAATCAAGTTCAACTTCTTTCTGTCATTAGCTAACCCACTGGACTGATTCCAGTTAGCAAAAAGTAAAATTAGGAAGTCTGAAAAGCGCGCTGCTACATTTGCAGCATCAATTCTTTACCCCCCAAAGGATTGTTTTTATACAGAGGCGCGGAGAGACAGGCTCGACGAAACGCCGGCAACCAGCCGCCCAACCGCGGAAACGGTGCCAAGTCCTGACCATATAAAAACAAGTTGCCGTGCAAGCCTCTTCCAACATCCGCCGTTCTTCTGCCGCCCTTGCCGCCCTACCGCATGGTTGTTGGGGCCGCCTGCGCTGCTGTCGGTGTTGGGCTTGGTAGTCCGGCCTTTTTCCTTTTTTTGGCTTGGTTTCCCGCGCTTAGCCCGCTAGGCTTCGCCGCTGCGCACTGGTTTCGTTGCCCGCTCCGGGGCCGCTGATTCTGCTTCCCGCGGGCCCTTCCCCCATTTGGTTTTCCCTCCAGGAATGCCCCATCCGATTTTCAGCATGCACGTAGCCTCCCAGGCGTTGGTCGAGGACCTGCGCCGGCAGTTCGCCGGGCAGCCGGCCGCCGCGGTGCTGGCGGCCGCCGCCGCGCAGTTTCCCGGCCAGGCCGTCTTCTCGACTTCCTTCGGCCTCGAAGACCAGATTATCACCCACCTGATTTTTGAGTTGAACCTGCCCATCCGGGTGTTCACGCTCGATACGGGCCGCAACTTTCAGGAGACCTACTCCACCTGGAGCAAGACCCGGCACCGCTACGGCCGCCCCATCGAAACCTACTTCCCGGAGCAGGCCGGCGTAGAACAGCTGCTGCGCGAAAAGGGCCCCAACAGCTTCTACGACAGCATCGACAACCGCATGGAGTGCTGCGGGCTGCGCAAAGTGGAGCCGCTGCGCCGGGCCCTGGCCGGCGAGCAGGTGTGGCTGACCGGCATCCGCGCCGAGCAGTCGGCCAACCGCCACGACATGCACGCCGTGGAGTGGGATGCCGGCCACCAGCTGCTCAAAGTGCACCCGCTCTTCGACTGGAGCTTCGAGCAGTGCTGGGACTTTGTGCACCAGCACAGCATTCCATTCAACCCCCTCCACCAGCAGGGCTTCGTCAGCATCGGCTGCGCGCCCTGCACCCGGGCCATCCAGCCCGGCGAAGACTTCCGGGCCGGCCGCTGGTGGTGGGAAGATCAGTCGGCCAAGGAGTGCGGCCTGCACAGCACCCACCCCCACAACGGCCCCGACCCGGTGGTGGAGCCGGTGGTCGGGGTCAACTAACATCGTCTGTCATTCTGAGCGTTATGAGTACCCTGCATTTCGATTACCTCGACCGGCTGGAAGCCGAAGCCATCCACATTCTGCGCGAGGTGGCGGGCCAGTTTGAGCGGCCGGCCCTGCTGTTTTCGGGCGGTAAAGACTCCATCGTGCTGACCCGCCTGGCGGAAAAGGCCTTCCGCCCCGGCCGCTTCCCCTTCCCGCTCGTGCACGTGGATACCGGCCACAACTTTCCCGAGGTCCTGGCTTTCCGCGACGCGCTGGCCGCTGAGCTGGGCGAAAAGCTCGTCGTGCGCCGCGTGGAAGACACCATCCGGCGCCAGCACCTGCGCGAGCCGGGCGGCAAATTCCCGAGCCGCAACCCCCTGCAAACCTACACCCTGCTCGAAACCATCGAGGAGTTCGGCTTCGACGCCTGCATCGGCGGGGCCCGCCGCGACGAGGAAAAGGCCCGGGCCAAGGAGCGCATCTTCTCCGTGCGCGACGAGTTTGGCCAGTGGGACCCCAAACGCCAGCGGCCCGAGCTCTGGAACATCTACAACGGCCGCATCCAGCGGGGCGAAAACGTGCGCGTGTTCCCGATTTCCAACTGGACCGAGCTCGACGTGTGGCGCTACATTCAGCGCGAAAACATTCCGCTGCCCAGCATCTACTTCGGCCACCCCCGCACCTGCGTGGTGCTGCCCACCGGCCAGCTGCTGGGCCTCAACGAGCACCTGCGCCTCGACGAAACCGACCAAATCGTGGAGCGCCAGGTACGCTTCCGCACCGTGGGCGACGCCACCTGCACGGCCGCCGTGGAAAGCGACGCGGCCACCATCGACGACATCATCGAGGACCTGCTCAGCGCCAAAGTCAGTGAGCGGGGCGCCACCCGCCTCGACGACAACATCTCCGAAGCCGGCATGGAAGACCGCAAACGCAACGGCTATTTCTAAATTGCTAGTTGTCAGTTGTCAGTTGCTAGTTGTCAGCTTTTTCTCTGACCGGTAACAAACAACTAGCAACTGACAACTAACAACTGACAACTAACCCCATGGACTTACTACGCTTTATCACCTGCGGCAGCGTCGACGACGGCAAGAGCACGCTGATTGGGCGGCTGCTGTACGACTCGGACTCGGTGTCCTTGGACGTGCTGGCGGCCCTGGAAAACCGGCCCACCGTGCACGGGGGCGTCGACCTGGCGTTGCTCACCGACGGCCTGCGGGCCGAGCGGGAGCAGGGCATCACCATCGACGTGGCCTACAAGTACTTCACCACGCCCCGGCGCAAGTTTATCATCACCGACGCCCCGGGCCACGTGCAGTACACCCGCAACATGGTGACCGGCGCCTCCACCGCCGACCTGGCCATCGTGCTGGTCGATGCCCGCCAGGGCGTGGTGGAGCAAACCCGCCGCCACTCCCTGCTGGCCTCGCTCGTGGGCATCCGCCACTTCGTGCTGGCCGTGAACAAGATGGATTTGGTGGGCAACGACCAGGCCGTGTTCGACCAGATTGTGGCCGACTACGCCGCCGTGGCCGACCAGCTCCGCCTGCCCCCGGTGACGGCCATTCCGCTCAGCGCCCTGCTCGGCGACAATATCGTGACGCGCTCCAAAAACCTGGCCTGGTACCAGGGGCCCAGCTTGCTCGAGCACCTGGAAAGCGTGCCGGCCTTCGAGGAAGCCACCAGCGGGGAGCCGCGCTTTCAGGTGCAGTTCGTGATTCGGCCCCAGACCGACGACTACCCCGACTACCGCGGCTACGCCGGCCGCATCCAGAGCGGGGAGTACCGCCGCGGCCAGCGGGTGCAGGTGCTGCCCAGCGGCCGCGAATCGGTGCTGGAAGCCATTGAGGTGGATCAGCGGGAGGTGGAAACGGCCGCCGCGCCCCAGGCCGTGGTACTACGCCTGCGCGACGACGTGGACGTGAGCCGCGGCGACTCCATCGTGCCCGTGGGCAGCCCCGTGCGCGTGAGCCGGGAGCTGGAGGCGACGATTTGCTGGATGGACGAGCGGCCCCTGTGGCCGGGCCGCAAGCTGCTCGTGCAGCACCACTCGGCGGTGGTGAAAGCCGTGGTAGCGGCCATCACCCACAAGGTGAACGTGCGCACCTACGGCCGCGCCGCCGCCGACTCGGCCCAGCTCAACGACATCGTGCGCGTGCGCCTGCGCACGGCCGCCCCGCTGGTCGTGGATGACTACCAGCACAACCGCGCCACCGGCGCCTTTATCCTCGTCGATGAGCTCAGCGGCGACACGCTGGCCGCCGGCATGGTCGAAGCCGTGCCGAGCGGCCAGGAGCTTGAACCCGAGCCCGAACGCCTGGCCCAGTAGCCGACCCGGCCGGGGAATAGATTTTTGCCCCCCTCGAAAATCTATTCCCCGCCTGCTGGCCCGAGGTCCGGGGAATAGATTTTTACCCCTCCCAAAAATCTATTCCCCGCCGGCGGCTTACCCGGGGGGTATAAGTTTTTACCCCCCTCGAAAAGTTATACCCTCCCGCTGCGTCGCCTGAGGGGGTATAGCTTTTTGACCCCCTCGAAAATCTATACCCCTCCCGCTCCTTTTCCCACCCACTGCTCCTGTCCCGCTTCCCTGAGCCTGCCGGTTTCGGGTAAGCGCCGGTGACCTGTGCCTGCACTTCCGACGGCGCGCGGCGGCCCCGCGCCCGGTGCCCCGACTTTTCTTTCCCCCAAGCCTGACTTCCTTCCCATGAAAAATAGTTACCCGGCCCTCTGGATTCTGCTGCTGCTGGGCGCGCTGACGCCCGCCCGGGCCCAGGACGAGGTAGTGGCCATCAGCGGCGTGGTGCGCGAGGCCGGCACCCAGCAGCCCCTGCCCGGGGTGAGCATCAGCGTGAAGGGCGGCACCACCGGCGTGCTCAGCGACGCGGGCGGCAAATTTGCCCTCAAGTCCAAGCTCAAGTTTCCCTTCACGCTGGTCTTCAATATGCTCGGCTACGACGCCAAGGAAGTTGAAATCGTGAGTGCCACGAGCCCGCTGGCAGTGGCGCTGTCCTCGCACGCGGTGCTGACCAACGAGGTGGTCGTGTCGGCCTCCCGCGTGGAGGAAAGCCGGCTCCGTTCCCCGGTGGCCATTGAGAAGCTCGACATCCGGGCCCTGAAGGAAACGCCGGCCCCGAGCTTCTACGACGCGCTGGAAAACGTGAAGGGCGTGCAGATGACCACCAGCTCGCTCACCTTCAAGGTGCCCAACACCCGCGGCTTCAACATCCCGAACAACTTCCGCTTCATGCAACTCGTCGACGGCGTGGACATGCAGGCGGCCACGCTGGGCGTGCCCCTGGGCAACGCCATTGGGCCGACTGAGCTCGACATTGCCAGCGTGGAAATCACGCCGGGGGCGGCCTCGGCGCTCTACGGCATGAACGCCATCAACGGCATGGCCAACCTGACCACCAAAAGCCCCTTCACCTACCAGGGGTTGAGCGTGTACCAGAAAGTCGGCGTCAACCACGTGGACGGCACGGACCGCGACCCGAGCGCCTTGACCGAAACGGCCGTGCGCTGGGCCCAGGTGCTGGGCCAGAGCCAGCGCTGGGCCTATAAGGTGAACGGCAGCTACCTGCGCGGCACCGACTGGCTGGCCAACACCCAGACCGACCAGAACCCGCAAAACCTGAGCTCGGCCAACCCGCGCTTTCCCGAGCTCAGCGGGGAGAACAATCCCGCCGCCGACCTGTGGAACCGCTACGGCGACGACAACGCGGGCAACGTGGCCATCAAAATTCCCTACCAGGGCCGCACCGAAACCTTCAACGTGCGCCGCACCGGCTACTACGAGCGGGACCTGACCAACCCCACCGTGCGCAACGCCAAAATCGACGCCAGCCTGCACTACAAGCTCACCGACCAGCTCGAGCTCAGCTACGGCTACCGCTTCGGGCTCATGGACGGCGTGTTTCAGCGCGGCAACAAGATTCAGCTCGACGGCGTGACCGTGCAGAATCACAAGCTCGAGCTCAAGGGCCGCGACTTCACGGCCCGGGCCTACGCGCTGCTTGAAAACACCGGCGACTCCTATAACCTCAACCCCCTGGCCCTGAACCTGGACTTGCAGAACGGGGCCACCAGCACCACCAACGTGACGGGCTCGGGCACGGGCTGGGGCGACAAGTTCCGCACCGCCCTGCTCGGCCAGCTCAACGGCGGCGCCACCCTGGCCGACGCCATGCGCCAGGCCCGGGTGGTTGCCGACGCCGGCCGGGCGCAGCCCGGCACCCCGGAGTTTGAAAAGCTGAAAAGCCAGATTGTGCATACCAACAACTGGGACAGCGGCGTGAACGTGAAGGGCGCCCCGGTGCCCGGGGGCGCAGCCCTCACCCAGCGCAGCCGCACTTACCACGCCGAAGCCATCTGGAACCTGGGTTCGCGCGTGCAGTTCGCCGACGTGCTGGTGGGCGCCGACAGCCGCCTCTACGAAGTCATTCCCGACGGCAACAACTTCGTCGACTTCAGCAAGCCGCTTTCGGAGCGCACCCAGCCGGGCGGGCAGAACCAGTACTACCAGAAAGTCGGCGGCTTCGTGCAGGCCAGCCGGGAGCTGCTGGGCCGCCGCCTCAAGCTCACCGCCTCGTTGCGCGCCGACTACAACCCCGAGTTTGCGCCCAAGCTCAACCCGCGGGTGGCGGCCGTGTACACCCTGGCCGACAAGCACAACTTCCGCGCTTCCTACCAGAACGGCTGGCGCTTCCCGTCCCTGTTTGAGGCCCTCTCCTTCGTCAATAACGGCAACGTGCGCCGGGTGGGCGGCCTGGCCCGGGTGAACGAGGGGCTCAACTACCTCGACAACTCCTACACCCTGGCCTCGATTTCGACCTTCAACGCGGCCGTGAATGCCTACGTGGCGGCCAACGGCGGCACGAACGCCGCCGCCGCCGTGCGCCCCGAAATCCGCAGCCTGCTGCAAGTCGGCAACCTGCCCACCGAGAATCCCGAGCAGATCAACGCCTACGAGGTCGGCTACCGCAGCGTGCTGCTCGACAACCGCCTTTCCCTCGACGCCGACGCCTATTACAACGTGTACTCCGGCTTCCTGGGCCAGGTGGAGGTGAGCGTGCCCAAAAATGTCGCCGGCGAGCAGGTGGCCGTCGGTTCCGACGACGCGGTGCGGGCCGCGCTGGCCGAAAACCGCTCGGCCCGCCAGGACCGCTACCGCGTGTACACCAACGCCCTGAACAAGTACCGCAGCTACGGCTCCACGGTGGGCGCGACCTACAACTTCTACCAGAAGTTTACCCTGGGCGGCAACGTGAGCTTCAACGACATCCGGGCCAACGCCCAGTCCGACATCTTCGTGACCGGCTTCAACACGCCCAAGTGGGCCACCAACCTGACCTTCGGCAACCGCGAAGTCGTGCGCAACCTGGGCTTCAACGTGGTGTGGCGCCGCCAGAGCGCCTTTTTCTGGGAAAGCCCCCTGGCCAACGGCCGCGTGCCCGCCTACCAGACCGTGGATGCCCAGGTGAACGTGCGCGTGCCGGCCCTGAAAACCACGCTCAAAATCGGGGGCGCCAACCTGCTCAACCAGCGCTACATTCAGTACGCGGCCGGCCCCAGCATCGGCGGCCTCTACTACGTGGCGCTGACGTTCGACAACACCGTGCTGCGGTAGCGCCCCACCGGCGGAGTTGCAGCGGCTGCGCCGGCATCTTGTTTTGAATCTGAGTATCTTATCCACCCGGCTCCGGCCGCGCCGCTCTCCTACCAACCCAACCATGACGCCCTTTCCCTCTTCTTCCTCCGACGGTCTGCCGCCCCCGCCGGGGCCGGTGCTGGCTGTCACGCCCCCCACCCACGAGCCGCTGCCCATCCTGCTCAAGCTGCAACACCGGCGGGTCCTGCTGGTGGGCGGCGGCGCGGCGGGCCTCGCCACGCTCACCGCCCTGCTCACCCACCACCCGGCGGCGGCCGTTACGGTTGTCAGTGAAATAGTTGGGCCCGAAATCCGGGCCCTGGCTGCCGACCACCCGCAGGTGTTGCTGCGCGAGAAGTCCTACGACCTGCCCGACCTGCTCGGCCACGACATCGTGTTCGTGGCCACTCCCCACGCGGAGCTTAACCGCCGGGTGAAAGCCCACGCTACAACCCAGCGCCTGCTCTGCCACGTGGCCAGCGCGCCCGCCGAGTCCGACTTCACTCTGGGCCCAGATCCTCGTCCGAGCCACCCCACCGTGCCGCTACCGCGCTGGGCCCCTGAGTCGGCGGCGGCGGCCCAGTGGCGGCGGCTGGCCACGCTGTCGTTGCTGGCCTTCGCGGCCATGCTGTGCTTTAATATCCTGTCGTATTACGTGACCTGGCAGCAGGTCTGGGACGTGGCTTCCACCTCGCGGATGTTCTACATTTTCGTGGCCATCGGCTTCGGCGCCCAGCTTATCGACGGGCTGCTGGGCATGGGCTACGGCGTGGTGACGGCCATTAGCCTGATGAGCATCAACATTGCCCCGGCGGCGGTCAGCGCCAGCATTCACACCGCCGAAATGTTTGCCTCCGGGGCCTCGGGCTACCACCACTACCGCTTCGGCAACGTCAACAAGCGCCTGTTCAAGGTGTTGCTGATTCCGGGCGTACTCGGTGCCATTACGGGTGCCTATCTGCTCTCGCAGTTCGGGGATACCTACGCGGGCTATGTCAAGCCCCTGCTGGCCGTGTACCTGCTGCTGCTTGGGCTGCGCATTTTGTCCAAGGCCTTCCGCAAGCCCGGCAAGCGCACCAAGCACAAGAAGCTGGGGCTGCTGGCCGCGGCCGGCGGCTTCCTCGACTCGTTCGGGGGCGGGGGCTGGGGCCCGCTGGTGACCAGCACGCTCATTGCCGGGGGCCGCACCCCGCAGTACGTTATCGGCTCGGTGAGCGTGGCCGAGTTCTTCGTCACCTTCGCCAGCGCCCTCACGTTTTTCGCCACGCTGGGCATCACCCACTGGCAGATTATTCTGGGCCTCATCGTGGGCGGGGTGGCCGCCGCGCCCCTGGCGGCCCGCCTGGCCGGCCGCATCCCCGTGCGCGGCATGTTCGTGGGCGTGGGCCTGATGGTGATTGTGTGGAGCCTGTGGGCGTTGCGCAAGCTATTTATGTAGTGCTTATAATTCTCCCTGTAGGCCGGCAATCGTCTGGCACCCGGAGCGCAACGAAGGACCTTCCTCGTCGCCTCTGTTAATTGTTGTTCAATACAAAAGCCCTTTACCAGCGGATGGTAAAGGGCTTTTTTTATCTCTCAACGCCTGAAGAAAATCAGAGGCAGATCCTTCGCAGGCTCAGGATGACAGCCGTTGTTCGGCTTAGCTGCTCACTGGAGTTTCGGCCGCCGCTTCCCGGCCCAGCTTGCTGTGTTTTTTGCCGTAGCCGAAGTAGATGGCCAGGCCAATGGCCAGCCACACGGCCAGGCGCCACCAGGTTTCCTCGGGCAACGACACCATCATCAGCACGCAGGTCAGGATGCCCAGGATGGGTACCACCGGCACCCAGGGCGTGCGGAAGCCGCGCGGGGCGTTGGGCTCCTTTTTGCGCATGATCAGAATGCCCAGGCACACCATCACAAAGGCGAGCAGGGTGCCGATGCTGGTCATTTCGCCAACCACCTTAATGGGCACGAAGCCGGCAAACAGGCTGATAAAGGCGCCCAGCAGCAGGTTCGACTTGTGCGGGGTGCGGAAGATGGGGTGTACTTCGGCAAAGACCTTCGGCAGCAGCCCGTCCTTGGACATGGAGAAGAACACCCGGCTCTGCCCCATCAAGTCGACCAAGATAACGGACGTATAGCCGATGAGAATGGCAATGATAATGGCCGACGAGAGCCAGCCGAAGGGCGTCTTCTCGATGGCAATGGCCACGGGGGCGGCGCTGTCCTTGAACTCCTTGTAGTTGGCCACGCCGGTCAGCACGTGGCCGAAGAGCACGAACAGCACGGTGCAGACCAGCAACGAGCCGATGATGCCGATGGGCATATTCTTCTGCGGATTCTTGGTTTCCTGGGCCATGGTGGCCACGATGTCGAAGCCGATGAAGACGAAAAACACCACCCCGGCCCCGCGCAAAATGCCGCTCCAGCCAAACTCACCGAACTTGCCGGTGTTCTGCGGAATGTAGGGCTGGTAGTTGCTGGGGTCAATGTATTTCCAGCCCAGGGCAATAAACACCAGCACCACGGCCACCTTCAGGGTCACTACCAAGGCGTTGAACCAGGCCGAGCCCTGGGTGCCGCGGATGATAATGGCCGTAATGGCCAGCACGATGAGCATGGCCGGCACGTTGACCACGCCCGACACCACGGCGCCGTCGGCGAGCTTGGCGGTTTCGAAGGGCGACATCACCAGCTGGGGCGGAATGTGCAGGTTGAACTTGTCGAGCACCTTGACCAGGTACTGCGACCAGCTGATGGCCACCGTGGCGGCGCCCACGGAGTATTCCAGAATCAAATCCCAGCCGATAATCCAGGCGAACAGCTCGCCCATGGTGGCGTAAGAATAGGTGTAGGCCGAGCCCGCCACCGGCACCATGGAGGCAAACTCGGCGTAGCACAAGGCTGAAAAGGCGCAGCCGATGGCGGCCACCAGAAAGGAAAGCGTGACGGCCGGGCCGGCGTTGTTGGCGGCGGCAATGCCGGTGAGCGAAAACAGACCCGCCCCGATGATGACGCCGATGCCGATGGCAATCAGGCTCACGCCGCCCAGGCTGCGCTTGAGGGTACCCGTACCCGATTCGGCGGCTTCGAGCTGAAGCAGCGCCAGTGATTTTTTAAGCATAAAAGGGAGTAACGCGAAGCCTTGCTTCGCGAATCGTGGAACGATGCCGAAAAACGGGCATCAGGAAAAAGCAAGGAGGCCTGGGGCCGTAGCGCGAACGTTGCAGTTCGCGCACCAGAACGATTTACACGGCGGGAATTGCGCGTGACCAGAACGGCCAACCGGCGCGGGGTACGCGAACTGCAACGTTCGCGCTACGGCAGTCTCAACAACAGCAACAACAGCCCATAGCGGCGCCCGCGGGCACCGGCAAGAGGGCGGCAACAACTACTAAAACGGGCTGGTTGGGGAAACGCTCCACGGCAACTTGTTTTTATATGAGCAGGAATTGGCACCGTTCCGCAGCTTGCGGGTGGTTGCCGACGCTTCATCGAGCCTGTCTCTCAGCGCCTCTGTATAAAAACAATCCTTTGGGGGTAAAGAATTGATGGGGCAAAGGTAGCCCCGCCCAGCTGGGATTTGCAAACCCGGAATTGATTCGGAAAATGTGAAACCCCAAGGCATGTCATACTAAGCCCCACGAAGCATCTCTACCGCTTCGTTTGCCTCACCCTAACCCCTCTCCGGAAGAGAGAGGCTGTTTACCACTCTGGCGTCAGCACGCGAGATACTTCGGCTTCGCCTCTGCATGACGTTCTTTTGGGGCGTTGTATTTTGTTACCCCTCCCCCAGCGGCTTGGGCAACTGCCCCGCAAAATACCGCAGCCGGTAGCAGTTCATGGCCGTGTCGCCGAGCTGGTCGATGAGCCGGTAGTTGGCCACCGCGCCCACGGCGGCCCCGATAACGGGCACGAGCTGGGCCATCTTGGCCAGGTCGATGTAGTCACGGTACTCCTGCTGGAAGGTGCGCCAGTCGAACTCGTGCACGTCCGGGGGCAGGGTGTGGCGGTAGGTTTCCCAGTCGGCGAGGCGGCGGTAGATGTCGTTGCGGGTGTGCTGGCTGCTGAAGGCGAGCTGGAAGACGTGGAGCAGAAACAGCCGCTCGGAGTAGTCGCGCACGTCGTAGCCGTACTGGGCCGCCACGTCGAAGAGCAGCTTGAGCTTGAGGCCGAGCAGCAGGGGAAAATCGGCGAGGCCGAGCAGAAAGCCGCCCGCCCCGGTCATGGCTCCTTCGGCGGCAGCCGTGGTGCGGTAGTGCCCGATGTGGCGGCGCACGGCGTCCTCGCGCTGGGGTAGCGTCGCCTCGAGCACCGGCTTGCGGGTGAGGTGAGTGGAGCCGAACAAGACCCCGCGCACCATCTGCTTGATGGCGGCCGTAATGGCCTGGTGCACCTTTTCGGGCAGCAACGCATTCAGCCGCGTCTGCACCCGCCGGGCCACCCGGTTGAGCAGCGACGGGGCCCGCTGCATCTTCTGCTGCCAGGCCTGCAGCTCGGCATAGGCTTGCTGGTCGGTGGGGTTCATCGGGTATTCATTGCAAGGGCTAGTATAGCACAACCAGCCAACACTAGGAAGCCGCCTCGGTAGCAAAGTTTGGAGTAGTCCAACTCCATCCGCCTGCTCCAGCGGTTTTCCAGCGGATAGTAGCTTCGGTCATACCCATATTTGGAAGGTACCCACGGAACGAGTTCCACCCGATACTGCCGCCAGAACATGAGTCGAATTAGATGATAGTACAGGAAAGCACCGAGCGGCATAACGGAGCCGCTTAAGCTTTGTGTACCCACACTTAGTCCCAGGATCAGACTGAGCCATAACAGGGAAAATATTAGGTTCCGAAAGCGGGTGCCGATGATTGGATCAATCGTCAGATAGGCCACTAGGCCTCCGATTGACCAATAATACGCGTGCCAATTTCCCTGGGGCCGCAAGTCTTCATAATACCCCAGGAAATAAATCCCGGCAGTTAGTGCCGACCATAGCAGGGGCCACACCATCACCCCCAGAAGGCATCCCAGATACAGCCAATCGTTTTTGGTCAGCTTATGCACAATAAGCCCACCAGACAACACCTTCACTTGGGCTGGAATGGCCATTACTTCAAGCTATAAATCCGCTCGATAATCTCGACCACCTTCATGCCTTCCAAGGCGTTGGTGGTGGCAAAACCGCGCTTCTGCACCGTGTCAACCACGTTTTCGATGACCTGGACGTGGTTGGCGGCCGAGCCCTGGTAGGGTCCGTAGTCGTTGGCGGGGTTGGTGGGCGGCAGCTGGGGCATCTGGTAGTCGCGCAGGTGGCAGTACTCGACCTGGTCCATGTACTGCCCGCCGATGCGCAGGCTGCCGTGCTCGGCCACCACGGTCAGGGAGCTTTCCAGGTTCCGGTCCCAGACGGCGGTGCTGTACTGCAAAGTCCCGCTGCCCCCGCGCAACAGGTCGAAGGTGACGAGGCCGGAATCCTCGAAATCGGTAAGGCCGGCGTGGTTGAAGTCGCGGAAGCGGGCCGAGATATTGGTGATGTCGCCAAAGACCCAGTAGAGTAAATCGACGAAGTGGCTGAACTGGGTGAAGAGCGTGCCGCCGTCCTGCGCCTGCCGGCCCTTCCAGCCCTCGGGCTGGTAGTAGCGGGCGTCGCGGTTCCAGAAGCAGTTGATCTGGACCAGGTAAATCTGCCCCAGGCGGCCTTCGTCGTAGATTTGCTTAAGCCAGGCCGCGGGCGGGGAATAACGGTTCTGCATGACGCCAAACACCAGCCGGCCGGTTTGCAGGGCCGTATGCACCACGGCTTCAGCGTCGGCCCGGTGCAGGGCCAGGGGCTTTTCAATCACCACGTGCAGGCCGTGCCGGAGCCCCTGAATGGCCTGGGGCGCGTGCCGGTGGTTGGGCGTGGCCACGGTCAGCACGTCGGCGGCGGGGCCGTGGGCGAGGTAGTCTTCCAGGGAAGCAAAAAAGGGCACGCCGGGAAATTCGGCGGCCAGCGGCACCTGGCGGGCCGGGTCGGTATCAATCAGGGCTACCAGCGCGGCGGCCGGGTGGCTGTGCACGAAGGTGGCGTGGCGGCGGCCGATGTGGCCCACGCCGCAGATAACAAAACGAACGGCGGGCAGGGAGTCGGGCAACGGGAAAGGGTTTGCGGGTGCGGGCGGAGCCGGCCGGCGGCGCGGCGCGGGGTATCGGGCAAAACTAAGCAATATCAGCCGGGGCCGCACGCGGCAACACTACCCCAGGAAAACCCCGGTTCCGGGGCGCGAAACGGGGAAGCCGGGCGTCGAACGCCCGCGTCCGCACCGCGAACCACCGAGACCAGGCCGCGAGCCGTTGGGACTAGGCCGCGAACCGTTGGAACCAGGCCGCGAACCGTTGGAACCAGGCCGCGAATCATCGGGGCGGGGCCGCGAACGACTGCGGCGGCACCGCGAACCACTGGAGCCGGGCCGCGAGCCGTTGAGACTTGGCCGCCAACGACTGGAACCCGGCCCCGAACCATCGAGACCAGGCCGCGAATCGTTGGGACTTCGGGTCGGGATGTTGGTGACTGCAGGTCGGGATTTTGGTGACCGGGAGTCGGGTTTTACCTACAGCAGCCAACGCCCAGCTCCCAGTAGTCCGGTCAGCAGCAGGGTCGGCAGCAGGCCCAGGGCCAGGAGCCAGTAGCTCATGGGCCGGCTACCCCGCTGCAGGGCCGACGAGAAGGCGGCGAAGAAAAACAGGGAGCTATACAAAGCCAGCGGGAACAGCACCGCCAAGAACAGGCCCGCCGCTTCGCCCCGGGCCCCTTGGGCGGCGGCCCGCTGCATGTCGGTGGTCAGCCACCAGATAAAAAGCCAGTAGGCGGCGGCTACCAGGCCCAGCAGGGCGGCGCAGATGACGTTGCGGCGGGTATAGGGGCGGCGGACTTCCATACCGGGTTATTCCCGGCGCCCGCAAAAGTAACCCACGGCTTCCGCCACCTGCGCCACCTGCGCTTCGGTGAGCGTGGGATGAATGGGCAGGGAAAGCACCGTGCGGCAGAGCCGCTCGGCCACCGGAAACTCCCCGGCGCGGTGCCCCAGGTAGCCGTAGGCGGGCTGCAAATGGTTGGGCAGCGGGTAGTAGACCACGCTGGGAATGCCGCGCGCCCGCAAAAACTCCTGGAGCTGGTCGCGGCGGTTAGGTGCACCCTTCTCCCCTTCCGCCACCGTCAGCGTGTACTGGTGAAACACGTGGGTGCTGCGCGGGTCCCGGGCCGGAATCCGCACGCCGGGCAGGTCTGCCAGCGCCGCATCGTACTGGGCGGCCACCTGCTGGCGGGCGGCGGTCCAGGCCGGGAGGCAACGGAGCTTGACGCGCAGCAGGGCCGCCTGGATCGTATCGAGGCGGGAGTTGAGGCCAATATGCTCGTGGTGGTACTTGCGGGTCTGGCCGTGGTTGGCGAGCTGGCGCAGGTAGCGGGCGGCGGCCTCGTCCCGGGTAAACAGGGCGCCGCCGTCGCCGAGGGCCCCCAGGTTTTTAGACGGAAAAAACGAGGTGGTGCCGGCGTAACCCGCCGTGCCCGCGGCCACCGTCGGGCCGTCGGGCAGCGCGTAGGTGGCCCCGATGGCCTGGGCATTGTCTTCGATGAGCGGCAACCCGTGCCGGTCGGCCAGGGCGCCCAGCGCGGCCAGGTCGGCGCACTGCCCGAACAAATGGACCACGATAATGGCGCCGGTGCGGGGCGTAATGGCCGCCGCCACCGCCGCCGGGTCCAGATTAAACGTGTCGGGGTGCACTTCCACCGGCACCGGGCGCAGGCCCAGGATGGCGGCGGCCTCAAGCGTGGCCACGTAGGTAAAGGCGGGCATGATGATTTCGGCGCCGGCGGGCAGGTTCAGGCTCATCAGGGCCAGCTGCAGGGCGTCGGTGCCGTTGGCGCAGGGTATCACGTGGGGGCCGCCGAGGTAGGCGCCCAGCTCCCGGGCAAACTCCTGCACGGCGGGCCCCTGGATAAAGGCGGCCTCCTGCAGGGTGTGGCGCAGGGCCTCGTCCAGCTCAGCTTGAATGGGAGCGTGCTGGGCGGCGAGGTCCAGCATCTGAATGGGCGCGGGCGGGGTGGAATGCGGGGACACGCGGGGCGGGCTTACGGTGAGCTTCAAAGGTAGGCAGCGGAAACCTGCCCGGGAAGGCCAGAAAGCACTTTCGTCCCCGCCCGGAACCCGGGCGCCGGCGGGCGGGTGCGGCGGGGCCGCGTAACCCGAACCGGAGGGCTTGCGTTAGGTTCAGCAGAGCGGTATTCAAATGCTGCCATATTTCCGTTCCCCTAACGCCTCTCCCCCATGCTGAAAAAAACTCTCACCCTGAACGCGCTGGCCGCTCTGCTTACCATCGGCGGCCTGACCTTCACCCAGACCAGCTGCACGCAGGCCGAAAAGAAGGAAGTGTCGCAGGAAAGCGACCAGGCCTACAATGACTTCAAGGATTACGTAGCCACGGTAGAAACTACCGCCGACAACGAAGCCACGAAAGCCGCCAACGAAACCGAAGCCGACTTCAACGCCGAAACGGCCCGGATGAAGGCTGACTTCGACGCCAAAGTTGCCGCCGTCGATAAATACGCCGACCAGTACGACGACACCCGCCGCCAGGAAATCGAGCAGCTGCGCACCCGTTACACCACGGCCTACGACAAGCGCGACGAAGCCTGGCGCAACCGCAGCGGCAGCATGTCGACCACCACGACTACGGCCCCGACGATGGGCAAGTACTACACCCTGTCGAATGCCGCGGCCCAGGTAACGGCCGCCAACGCCCGGACCACCTACGAAACGTTTGTCAACAACGTGAAGGCCCGCGAAAACCAGTACGACATCAACGACTGGCGTAATATCAACGCCGAGTGGCGCGCCCTGGACGAAGCCTATGACAAGGTAAAAGGCGACATTCCCGCCAAGGACTTGGCCGAGATTCAGAAGGAAAAGCTGAAGTACGCCGCCATCAAGTCGGCCGATAAAACCGGTATCCGCGCCGAGCAGGGCATCGACGCCGTGAAGGGCGAGGCCAAGGATGCCAAGATGGAAACCGCCGATGAGCGCAGCAAAGCCGGCCAAGCCATCAGCAACACCGCTTCCGACGTGAAGGACGCCGGCAAGGATGTCGGTAAAGGCGCCGCCAAAGTCGGCAGCAAAGTAGGCAACGCCGTGAAGGGCGCCTACAAGGAAGTGAAGTCCGAAGTGAAAAACACGGACAACGACTAAGCTCCCCGCTTCATAAGAAAAGGCCCGCTGCACTGCGCAGCGGGCCTTTTCTTATGGCCGTTCAGGGCCGGATACTCCTGGCTGCGCCGGCTCCTCATGCAACTCCTGGAGCAGCCAGTAGAGCTTAAGTAAATCCAATTGGCGCAGGCTGGGCTGGCCCGCGAGCAGGTTGCGACGCCAGGTATCCACCCACGGGGCCAGCGCCAGGCGGGCGGCCCAGCCCAGGCCGATACGCCGCATCCGCAGGGCCGTGCTCAGCAGGCGGGTGGTGGTGCCCAGCCCTTGGGTGCGGTAAAGCAGGGCAAGGTTGCGGACGGCCTCGTGGGTTTTGCGCAGAAACACCTGGGCCGGCTCCAGGCCATCGTGGAGCACGGGGTTGTTGAGGTGACGCACGGCAATACCGGCTTCCTGCAGGCGCCAGCCAAACTTGGTGTCTTCGTGGCCGTAGCGGGTCAGACCCTCGTCGAGGCCAAACTTCCGGAAGACGACGGCCTGAATCAGCAGGTTGTTGAGCGTAAGCTGGGCGTGAGGCTCCAGTTGGCGCACGGCAGCCGGGCGGGACTCCCGCTCCTGGCCGTAGTGCCAGCGCAGGTACAGGGCCGGGTCGGCGGGCGGGGCAAACTCGTAGATGGTGCCGCCCACCAGCACCGGGGCCAGGGCGCGGGCCGCGGCGTAGCGGGCCAGCAACTGGTCGTCGGGCAGCAGGCTGTCGTTGTCGAGCAGCAGCAGCCACTCGTGGCGGGCGGCGGCGGCCAGGCGGTTGCGGATGGCGGCCCGGCCCACGTTCTGCGGCAGCTCCTGGTAGCAGACCGCGGGCCAGGCCCGCAGCAGGGCGTTCAGCTCCCGAAACTCCGGGGCCGAGCCGTCGTCGAAACACAGGATTTCCACCGGCCCGCCCCAGTCGGCGGCCTGCACGAGCAGGTCACTGACCAGCACCGTCACGTCGCGGTTAAAGACCGGAATCAGCACCGAAAGGCCAGGCATCTGCAAAGTCGGGAGGAAGAAGTAAACAACGCTAATATAAGAGCGGCGCCCAACCCGCAGGTCAGGCGCCGCCCGTAATGCCCGCGTCGGCAGCGCTAAAAGTCACTTTTCAGCTCGAAGGGCGTTTTGGCCGAGTCGATAAGCTGCCCGTTCTCGCACTTGAGCACCCGCTTCGGATACTGCCGGATGATCTGGTAGTTGTGGGTGGCCATGAGCACGGCCGTGCCGGAGTTATTGATTTCCACGAACAGGCGCATAATGCTGTCGGCCACGTCGGGGTCGAGGTTGCCGGTGGGCTCATCGGCCAGCAGCAGCAGGGGCTCGTTGAGCAGGGCCCGGGCAATGACGACGCGCTGCTGCTCTCCGCCGGAAAGCTGGTGGGGCATCTTGGCGGCCGCCCCGGCCAGCCCCACGCGCATCAGCACCTCCGACACGCGCTGCTGAATTTTGGCCTTGCCGCTCCAGCCGGTAGCCTTGAGCACGAAAATCAGGTTTTCGGCCACCGTGCGGTCAAACAGCAGCTGGAAATCCTGGAAGATGATGCCCAGCTTGCGGCGCAGAAACGGCACCTTGCTGCTGCTAAGCTTGGGCAGGGCGTAGCCGGCCACGGTAGCCGCCCCGGCTCCCACTGGCAGGTCGGCGTACAGGGTTTTGAGCAGGGAGCTTTTGCCCGAGCCGGTGCGGCCCACCAAGTAGGCAAACTCGCCCTTCTCGAGCGTGAAAGACACTTTCTGCAGCACCGTATTCACGTCCTGCATCACGAAAACATCGTGCAATTCAATAACGGCCATGCGGATGGGGGTACTTAGGGGGCTTGGGAGCCTGGGGTCTGGCTTGGGAAAGTTGGTTTGCGCTGAACGAAACCCAACCCTCCCAAGACTCTAAAAATCAGATTTCCAGCTTTTGCAGCTTGCCAAACTCCAGGCCGGCAATAACGGCGGCCAGCTCGGTTTCCTTGGCCTCAAGGCCGTAGCGGTGCAGGTCCTTAAGGGGCCGGTCGGCCCGGAAATAGGCAATGAGCACGAAATTCTCATCCCGCAGCTGGATATAATCCGGAATCTTGGCTTTGCCCTTTACTTTGATGATGTACACGGCGGAGCTACTTATGAATTATGAATTGGCTGGTGGTGCCGGTCTATGAATTCATAATTGTTAGGCGTTGACGCGCTTATGGTCGGCCAGGAAGGTGGCCAGGCCGTTGTCGGTGAGCGGGTGCTTGAGCAGGCCCGTGATGACGTTGAGCGGGCAGGTCACCACGTCGGCCCCGATTTCGGCGCACTGAATCAGGTGGGGTACGTGGCGCACGGAGGCGGCCAGCACCTGGGTAGGATAGCCGTAGTTGGCGAAAATCTGCACAATTTGCTCCACCAGCTGCAGGCCGTCGTGCCCGATATCGTCGAGGCGGCCCACGAAGGGCGACACGTAGGTGGCGCCGGCCTTGGCGGCCAGCAGGGCCTGTCCGGCCGAGAAAATCAGGGTGCAGTTGGTTTTGATGCCCTTGTCGGAGAAGTAGCGGATGGCTTTCACCCCGTCGCGGGTCATGGGCACCTTCACCACGATGTTGGGATGCAGGTCGGCCAGCATTTCGCCCTCGCGCACCATCTCGGCAAAGTCCACGGCAATAACTTCGGCCGACACGTCGCCGTCCACCAGCTCGCAGATCTGCCGGTAGTGGGCCATGATATTGTCGACGCCCCGGATGCCTTCCTTGGCCATGAGCGAGGGGTTGGTGGTTACCCCATCGAGCACGCCGAGGTCGACGGCTTCCTGAATATCGTGGAGGTTGGCGGTGTCAATGAAGAATTTCATGCGGGAATTGCTTGGAAAAAGAATACCCCAAAGCTAACCGTTTGCCGTCAAACGCGGCGCAGGTTGGCAGTGGGGCCTGGGAAAAGAGCAAAAAAAAGCGAGCCAAAATCGCACCGCTCAACCGTTTACCCTTGCTACCTTCCGGTCCTGGGGGAGTTCAACAGGAGCTGGTCGTTCTGACTCGCCGTTGCAAAGGTACGCAGGAATTTGGTGGGGGCAAATAAAAAACCGGTTTCCGCGCCATTCGCCCCGTTTCGAGCGGTTTGTGCTTCGTAGCCAGCCGCTTATTTTTTCGGTACCGGCCACTGGCCCACTCCAAAAGCGTCCGGCCCGGCTTGCGAAGGCCGGCCCGGACGCCTACGGTGGAACGGGGGCACTAGCTCGGAACGCGGTACTTACTTGTTGAAAAAGGCCTTGTCGGCGGCGCGGCCCTGCTTTTTGAGTTGGCGCCGGTAGTGGTCGACGGGTTCGAGGTTGAAGGTGACGGCCTGTATGTTCACCACGCTGAGCTCGGCATCCTCGTAGCCGGCGTAAGTCACGCGCAGCAGGGCCACGGGCGCTTTGGCCGGCAGCAAATACACCCCGTCCGCGTTGGTCACGGTAATCTGGTCTTTGTTGGGGCCGCTGGCTACCAGCGCGCCGGCCAGGGGCTGCCCCTTTTCGTTGAGGACCTTGCCGGTGTAGAGGTGGCTGGTGGGCGCAGCAGCGGCACCCGCAGCAGCTTCGGCGGCGGCGGGCAGCAGCACGGCCAGGGACTGGGACGGCAGCTGCCGGGAAGCCGCCGAGGTAGACTGGGCAACCGTGGTCAGGGGCAGCAGAGCCACAAGCACTGCACAGGAGTAAAAAACACGTTTCATGCAACAGGATTGGAGGTGAGAGCGAGGCGGGGGCAGTCTTGGCGCCAGTGCCCGAGTGGGTGAGAAAGCCAAAACATGATGTAATTATAACGATAATATATTTTATTATTCAAATTACGAGCTCAGAAATTTACCAAATAAGTTCTATAAAATAAAAATATAGTAACAACATAAAGCACCTGATTCTCTCCCCACTCGCTCACCTACTTTGCCCGGTTGCCGCGCCTTACTACCTTTGTCGCATGCCTGAACAAATCCTGATTCTCGATTTTGGCTCCCAGTACACCCAGCTCATTGCCCGACGCATTCGGGAATTGAATGTGTACTGCGAGATTCACCCGTATAGCAGCGCCCCGGACCTCACTGAGGATATCCGGGGCGTTGTGCTTTCGGGCTCGCCATGCTCCGTGCGCGACCCAGAAGCGCCCAACCCGGACCTGAGCCGCTACCTGGGCCGCGTGCCGGTGCTGGGCGTGTGCTACGGGGCCCAGCTGCTGGCCCAGCAGGGCGGCGGCGAAGTGCTGCCGGCTACCATCCGCGAGTATGGCCGCGCCCGCCTCTCCCACCTCGACGCGGCCAGCCCCCTGCTGCGCGACCTGACCCGGGACTCGCAGGTGTGGATGTCGCACGGTGACACGATTCAGGCTCTGCCGGCCGGCTACGACATTATTGCCAGCACGCCGGAAGTGGCCGTGGCCGCCTACCACGTCCAGGGCCAGCCCACCTACGGCATCCAGTTTCACCCCGAAGTCACGCACTCCACGGAAGGCAAGCTGCTGATGCGCAACTTCGTGCTCGACATCTGCGGCTGCGCGGCCGACTGGACCGCCGAGCACTTCGTCGACAGCATGGTGCAGGCCCTGCAACACACCATTGGCCCCGACGACCAGGTGATTCTGGGCCTCTCGGGCGGCGTCGATTCGAGCGTGGCGGCCCTGCTGCTGCACCGCGCCATCGGCCCCCGCCTGCACGGCATCTTCGTCAACAACGGGCTGCTGCGCCAGGACGAGTACGCCGACGTGCTGCATTCCTATAAGGATCTGGGGTTGAACGTGCGCGGGGTGGATGCCTCCCAGGAGTTCTACGCCGGGCTGGCCGGCCTCACCGACCCGGAGCAGAAGCGCAAGGCCATTGGCCGCACCTTTATCGAGGTGTTTGACCGGGAAGCGCAGAAAGTGCAGGGCGCCCGGTGGCTGGCCCAGGGCACCATTTATCCCGACGTGATTGAGTCGGTATCGGTGAAGGGCCCGGCCGTGACCATCAAAAGCCACCACAACGTGGGTGGGCTGCCGGAGAAAATGAACCTGAAAATCGTGGAGCCGCTGCGGGCCTTGTTCAAGGACGAAGTGCGGCTCGTGGGCGACGCGCTGGGCCTGCCCCACAACATTCTGCACCGTCACCCCTTCCCCGGCCCCGGCCTGGGTATCCGGATTCTGGGCGACATCACCCCGCAGAAAGTAAACCTGCTGCAGCGGGCCGACGCCATTTTCATCAACGGCCTGAAAAGCTACGGCCTCTACGACCAAGTGTGGCAGGCCGGCGTGATGCTGCTGCCGATTCAGAGCGTGGGCGTGATGGGCGACGAGCGGACCTACGAGCAGGTGGTAGCCCTGCGCGCCGTGACCAGCGTGGACGGTATGACGGCCGACTGGGCCCACCTGCCCTACGAGTTCCTGGCCGACGTGTCAAACAAAATCATCAACCAAGTGCGCGGCATCAACCGCGTGGTCTACGATATCAGCTCGAAGCCCCCGGCAACGATTGAGTGGGAATAACCCTGGCTGATATAAGCATAAAACTGCCGCTCCGGGTAACTGGGGCGGCAGTTTTTGATTGGGGCGGAAGCGTCTACTTTTGCCGGAACGCTCTAACTCTTTCCGCCGATGCTCTACGCCGCGCTGCTTGTTGCCTTTATTAGTCTGTGGATGGCCTGGCCCGGCTTGCGGCCAATGGAAGGCGCTTCCCCGGTTTGGTACGCCCTGCGCTGGGTGCTGTTCGGCATCCTGACCGGCAGCGCCTTGTTTTTGGTGTACCTGCTGCTGGGCCTGCGCGGTTAGCCCCGTCCTATTCCCGGGCAAAATGGCCCAGCTGCCGCACCGTGAGGTAGCCCAGCAGCAGAAAGGCCGTCAGCAGCAGCGTCACGCCGTAGGTGCCGGGGTAAGCAAACGGGTGCAGAAAGCGGGCTAGCAGGTCCTGGGCTAGGGCCACCGGATTCGATACCACGTTCCAGCTGTTGTAGCGCAGAAAGCGGCCGAAATACACGCCCAGGCTGCCCAGCAGCAGCGCCGTGCCCACGAATACCCACCCCCAGAGCAGCCCGTAAGCCCGGGTGAACAGGCGCTGCATTTCTTGCAACGAGCAGAAGCCCAGCATCAGCCCGTTCCAGGCAAAGGACAGAATCAGGGTCAGATCATACCACACGGGCACCTCGGGCCAAGTATTGAGGTGAACGAAGTCGGTGACGATGTAGGGGGCGTTGGGAAAAAACACCAGCCAGACGGCCGCCAGCGGTAGCAGCACCCGGGGTGGGGCCGGCCGGGCCAGCAAACCCAGCATGGTGCTCATCCCGAAGGGTACAATGGCCAGAAACAGATTCCAGAGCAGGAAAACGTAGGTAACCTGGTGGGTAAGGTAGATGCGGAAGGCCAGCAGCGCTACGCTCAGCGCCATGGAAGCTCCGAAGAGCAGCAGCAGGCCGAGGCGGCGACGCATGTAGTCGAAGGAAAGCAGCGGGAGCGGGACGGGCATAGGGCAGCGGATTCGCGAAGAACGAATAACGGAAATTTTACCCGGCCCGGTATTGCCGGCCCCCGGAAGCACCAAATCTTCCCCGCGGTTCCTGCGTACCTTTGCCCGGCCGGAATGGCGTGCCCCGTCGTTTTGTGCCCCTTGCTCCTGCTCCCAACCAACCCGGCCCGCCCCGATGAGGCATACCCGTTCGCCCCGCCTGCTCTGCCTGCTGACCACCGCCCTGCTGGCGCTGCCCGCCCTTGCCCAGCAGCCTACTACCCGCCCGACTCCGGCGCCCAAATCAGCGCCGGCCAAAGTGACGCCTGCCGCTAGTTCAGTTCCGGCGGGCAAGGCCGCGGCCAAGCCCGCCACGGCCACCACGCCAGCAAAGGCCGCACCTGGCAAAGCCGCAGCAGCATCCGGCACCGCACCTGCCGGGGCTAAGCCGACGGTGCCGGCTAAAACCACGGTGCCGACCAAGCCCGGCACTCCGGCTTCGGGCGCGCCAGCTAAAGCCGCGGCCACGGCGCCGGCCAAGCCCGGTGCCACCGCTCCCGCCCCGGCAGTGGCTCCCAAACCGGCGCCGGCCAAGCCCGTGGGGCCGCCGTTGCCAGCCAACCTGGGCTCGTCCGACCCTAACATCCGCTACCAGAACGGCAAGACGCTCATCACCCAGACCCGCTACGAACTGGCCATGCAGGAACTGGAGCCGCTGGCCCAGCCCGGGGCCCGGTTTGAGCGCGCCCCCGAGGCGGCCTACCTCTACGCCGTGGCCGCCACCCGGGCCAAGAAGTGGGCCGAGGCCGAGCAGATGCTGAACCTGCTGCGCACCGAGTACCCCGGCTGGGCCGGCATGGCCGACGCCTTTTTCCTGCAGGGCCAGGTTTCCTTCGAGCAGGGCGAGGCCGACAATGCCCTGAAAATGCTCAGCCAGCTGCCCGCCGGCCAGCTCGTGGCGGAGCGCGAAAACATGAAGGCCGTGTATCTGCCCCGCCTCAAGGACAAAGCGCAGTTTCAGACCCTGCTGACCCGCTACCCCCAAGATGCCACGCTGGGCCGCACCTACGCCGACAAGCTCGCCAACGGGGGCTGGTACACCGACGCCGACAAGGCCACGCTCGACCAGCTCATCACCCAGCTCAGCCTCGACCGCAGCCGCTACACGCCCCGCCCCAAGCCGGCCAAGAAAAGCTCTTACAACGTGGCCGTGCTGCTGCCCTTCGAATTCAACGACCCGAGCTGGGAGAAAGTCCGCAAAAACCAGTTTGTGACGGACCTCTACGCCGGCATGCGTCTGGCCCAGGACTCGCTCCAGCGTGAGGGCCGGCCGGTGCAGTTGTTTTCGTACGACACTGGCGCCGACACGCTCCAGCTCAAGCAGGTGCTGGCTTTGCCCGAGCTGGCCGGCATGGATTTGATTATTGGGCCCATTTATAAGTCGGGCAGCAAGCTGCTGGCCCGCTACGCCCAGCAGCACCAGATTATCTGCGTCAATCCCCTCTCCCAGGACGGCGACCTGGTGCTCGACAACGGCTGGCACTACCTGTTTGAGTCCAGCTCGGCCACCCAGGCCCGGCTGGCGGCGCAGTTTGCCTTCAGCCAGTTTACGGCCCGCACGGCCGTGGTGCTCTACGAAGACACCAAGGACGAAGCCGCCTTTGCCCAGGCCTACAAAACCACCTACGAAGCCCTGGGCGGCAAAGTTCAGGCCCTGCGCCGCATCAACTCCGACGTGGACGAGTCGTTGGCCGCGGGTTTTGCGGGGCTGGATCTGAAAACCGTCGGGCACCTCGTGGTGGCTTCCGACGCCCGCAAGATCGGGCCCTACACGCTGGGCGTGCTGCAAACCCAGGGTGCCCGGCTGCCCCTGCTGACGTACGCTTCGTGGCTGGAAAACCCGCGTATCAGCCTGGGCCAGCTCGACGCCCGCGACGTGTACTTCGTGCACCCCAAGTACCTCGACAAAACCCTGCCCGGGGTGCGCCGCTTCCGCCAGCTCTACACCCAGCGCCAGAATCTGCCGCCGTCGGTGTTTGCCTTCACGGGTTTCGAGCTGCTGTATTACTTTGGCTCCCAACTTCACCAGAACGGTCCCGCCTTCCAGCAAAACCTGGCCGCCTCCGGGCCGGTTTCGGGCAGCGTATTCCAGGGCATCGGCTACCCCGGCGGCGCCCACGACAACCAGTACGTGCCTTTTACCAAGCTCGAGCGGCTCGAACTTGAGGTCCTCAACCCGGTTGGGGTCCGCTAACCGCTTCCGCTTCTCTCACGCTTCATCCGGGCTCCGGCCCGGCACTATCTACTTTTGCCCATGTCCCTTCCCACTTCCTCCCCCGACCTGACTCTGACCACCTCCGACGCGCTGTTTACCCGCGCCAAAGACCACAGTCCCGGCGGCGTTAACTCGCCCGTACGGGCCTTCCGGGCCGTGGGCGGCCACCCCGTGTTTATGCAGTCGGCGAAGGGCGCGTGGCTGACCGACGTGGATGGCAACCAGTACCTGGACTTTATCAACTCCTGGGGTCCGATGATTCTGGGCCACGCCCCGCAGGTGGTGCTCGACGCGGTGCAGGGTGCTATTCAGAACTCACTCTCGTTTGGCGCCCCCACCCGGCGGGAGGTGGAAATGGCCGAGCTCATCAAGAAGATGGTGCCCAGCATCGAGAAAGTTCGCCTCGTCAACTCGGGTACGGAAGCGACCATGTCGGCTATTCGGGTGGCGCGGGGCTTTACGGGGCGCGACAAGATCATCAAGTTTGAGGGCTGCTACCACGGCCACGGCGACTCCTTCCTGATTGCGGCCGGCTCCGGCGCCCTCACCCTGGGCACCCCCGATTCGCCCGGCGTCACCGAGGGCGTGGCCCGCGACACCATCACGGTGCCCTACAACGACCTTGAAGCTACCCGGGAGGCCATCAAAGCCAACAAAAACCAGGTAGCCGCCCTGATTCTGGAGCCCGTAGTCGGCAACATGGGCCTCGTAGCCCCGGCTGAAGGCTACCTGCAGGGCCTGCGCGAGCTGTGCACCGAGCACGGCATCGTGCTGATTTTCGACGAGGTGATGACCGGCTTCCGCTTAGCCCGCGGGGGCGCCCAGGAACTCTACAACATCACGCCCGACCTGACCACGCTCGGCAAGATCATCGGGGGCGGCATGCCCGTGGGTGCTTACGGCGGCCGCCGCGACATCATGGACTGCGTGGCCCCCGCCGGCAAAGTTTATCAGGCCGGCACGCTTTCCGGCAATCCCATTGCCACCGCCGCCGGCATTGCCCAGCTCACGTATTTGCAGGAGCACCCCGAGCTCTACACCGAGCTGGCGCGCATCACTACCCGCCTCGCCGACGGCACCCGGCAGATTGCCGCTGACATGGGCCTGAACTACACCGTCAACCAGGTGGGCTCGATGTTCAGCGTGTTCTTTACCGACAAGCCGGTGCACGACCTCGAAGACGCCAAAACCTCCGACACCGAGGCGTTTGGCCGCTACTTCCGGGCCATGCTGCACCGCGGCATCTACTTGGCCCCGGCCCAGTACGAAACCCTGTTCGTATCGACGGCCATGACCGACGAGCTGGTGGACCGCTACCTGGACGCCTGCCGCGAGTCGATGCGCGAAGCCCACGGCCTGTAAGGCTTAGGCTGTAGCGGATGGCTGCTCACTTGGGCCATCCGGAGTCAATTGCAGGACCTTATCCGGTCAGGACGAGTCGTTGGTACGATGGTCGTTCTGGCCGGATGAGGTCCTTTGCGTTGCCTATCCGGCCAGGTCGCCCAACAGACTCCGCACTGCGGTCCGCAAACAGTTTTTCGCCCGGGCTTCCGAACCAGACCGCCAACCGGTTACCTTTGCGGCAAAACTGCTCCGCCGCTATGCTCCGACTTCGCCTCTTGTTTCCGGTATTTTTCCTGTTGTGCGTGGCTTTTCCGGGTCCGCTGCGGGCTCAGACCGAAGCTCCCGCTGTGGCCAACAAGCGCCTGTTTGACCGCACCGTGGACGAGCTCAACTTCCGCACGATGGAAACGGTGTACGACAAGTCGTTTACCCGCAGCAAGTTTCCGGTGGCGCTCCGCTCCCACTCCGCCCGTCGGCAGTTCGACGGCTTCGGGGCCAATACGGACCTGAAAAAGCTGTTCCAGAACTACAACGACGCCTCGGAGCGCTTCAAAAACCGCTTCGGCAAGGGCCGCACCGACCTGGTGGAGTTCGAGAAGCAGCTGCGCAGCATCCTACTTGACAAGAACTTCGAGTTTTTCATCCACAACCTGCCGCGGGATGAGCGGGTGGCCCTGATCCGGGCCGAAGAGCGGGTTATCAAGCAGGCCGCGGCCCAGTTCAACGCCTCCGAAGATCCGGCCCCCGAGGATCTGGCTGCCGACGGCGCCGCCGTACCTCCCGCCGATGCTGGCGCCGAGCCCCCCGTTACGGCCCCCATCGAAGACCCCACGCCCCAGCCCGAAGCCCGCGCGGAATCGGCTACGGCCCCGGTTATTCGGTCCCCCGAAGCCGCCGCGCCCTCCCACCACGACTGGCTCGACTACCTGACGTTGCTGCTGGCCGCCGGATCTACGTGCATGCTGGCCCACATGCTGCTGAACGTGCTGCCCGACCTGCGCGCCCGCCTCGACGGCCTAGCCGAGGAGCTCGAAGAACAGCGCCCCGACCCGAGCCGCCCGAAGCGGCGCCCCGCCGGCGCTTTGCCCGAAGACCGGTACGAGGACGAGGACGCGAACTAAGTCCGTTCTGAACCGCTTCGCCCCTGCATTATCCATTTCCACCCGAACCCATGATTCTGACCGACCAGCAGATTCTCGCCGAAATAGAGCGGGGCAACATCGTCATCGAGCCCTACGACCCCAGCTGCCTGGGCACGAACTCCTACGATGTGCACCTGGGCCGCTACTTGGCCACCTACCGCGACGCCGTGCTGGACGCCCGCAAGCACAACGAAATTGACGTGTTTGAAATGCCCGCCGACGAAGGCTTCGTGCTCCAGCCCGGGGTGCTCTACCTGGGCGTGACGGAGGAATACACCGAAAGCCACGCCCAGGTGCCGTTTCTGGAGGGTAAGTCCAGCGTCGGCCGCCTCGGCATCGACATTCACGCCACCGCCGGCAAGGGCGACGTGGGCTTCTGCAACACCTGGACCCTGGAAATTTCCGTCACCCAGCCCGTGCGCGTCTACCCCGGCATGCCCATCGGCCAGCTGATCTACTTCGCCGTGCAGGGCGACGTGCAAACCTTCTACAACCGCAAGGCCAACGCCAAATACAACGACCGCACCGACAAGCCGGTGGAGTCGATGATGTGGAAAAACGAGTGGTAGGGTTATAAAACCTTGTCCTGGCGGGGGGCGAAGCGCGGCGCTGTCAGCCCAGCCTACTTCCCGCCGTTGTTGACGGTGCACCTCAGAAAAGCCCCGGTTCTGCCCCAGACCGGGGCTTTTTCGTGTTCTGGTGGCGCGGCGGCCGGGGTCGTAGAATATAACTGCCGGCGGGCAATGCGGGCGCCGTCCGGTGCGTTCTGACGCGGGGCCGTAGGCTGGTCACCCGAACTCCCTGGCACAGTTTTTCGTTAGTAAAGGCACAATGGCCTTGGTAAGGTGCTATGCGCCGGCCCGGGGTCCTCACGGATTTGTCAAGCAAACGGTTCTATATCATGAGAAAGTCACTTGCTCTCGGCGCACTGCTTCTGGCTGCCACGCTCGGCGTTCAGGCCCAGCAGCCCTCGCTTGTTCAGCCCCAGGATAAAACGCAACCCTCACCCCGCCTCTCCGACGTACAGGTCCGCGCCAAGCGCCTCTCCGACCAGATGGCCCGCGACCTGCGCCTCAATGGCTACCAGAGCACCAAGCTCCGCGCCATCAACGAGGACAAAGTTTCTAAGATGGCCGCCATTGAGCGCAAAAACGCCGGCAACGCCAAGCTGATCGACGAGCAGTGCGGCTTGGTCTGCAAGGAGCGCGACCAGGAGCTGCGCGCCGTGCTGTCCACGGACCAGTACAGCGACTACTACGACTCCCGCTCGGACTTCTATAAGTTTGATAAGGACTATGCGGCCCGCGTAACCAACTCCAACTTCGTTAACTCGGTGCAGAACCCGCTGCCCGCCAGCAGCCGGGGCGCTACCATCGGGCCCGCCACGCCCAAAGCCCGGACCACTGGCGCTTCCGCCGTACGGGGCCGCTAGGCTCACCGGCAAACTCTATAAAAAAGCCCCGCTGGAATTTCCAGCGGGGCTTTTTTATGCGTTAAGCGCAAGCGGCGAAGCTAGTTGCTGCCGCCTTTTTCGGCTTCCTCGTTGATGTGGTTCATCAGCTCCTGGCACAGCTCACGCATCTTTTTCACCATCACGGTGTCGGAGGTGGCAGTTTGCAGGCTCTCGGCCATGGCCCCGATGGTGTCGACGTAGAAGTGCTTCATCTCATCGACGGGCATGTCCTTGGTCCAGAGGTCAATCTTCATCGTGCCGGCCTGGTCCCGGTCCCAGAGGGCAATGTTGATGGCCTTGGCGAAGTGAATATCGGGGCCCGCATCGGTGGCCTGCCAGCTGATGGCCTCGGGCACCTTCTGGTCGTCGAGGGCAATGCTGAAGCGGATTTCGGATTTTTTCATCGGAAGGATGTTCTTGTAAAAAAGTGTGTCATCCTGAGCTTGCGAAGGACCTTATGCCCGTTGAACGAGTCGTTGATACGCCGGCCGTTCGTTCGTGATAAGGTCCTTCGCAAGCTCAGGATGACAGATTGTTCTGTTGGGCTCTGAAAACCGTCCTTACACGTAGTTGTTCAGCATCACCGGCATGACCAGCATCAGGATGCTTTCGTTGTCGTCGGGGGTGGTGGGCATGAGCAGGCCGGCGCGGTTCGGGGTGCTCAGCTCCAGGGTGATTTCCTCGGAGTCGATGTTGGACAGCATCTCGGCCAGGAAGCGGGCGTTGAAGCCGATTTCCATGTCTTCGCCGTCGTACTGGCAGGGCAGTTTCTCGTTGGCCTCGTTGCTGAAGTCGAGGTCCTCGGCCGAAATGGTCAGCTCGGAGCCGGCCAGGCGCAGGCGCACTTGGTGGGTGGTCTTGTTGGAGTAGATGCTGATGCGCTTCACCGAGTTCAGGAAGTCGGCGCGGCTGATGATGAGCTTGTTCGGGTTCGACACCGGAATAACGTTCTCGTAGTCGGGGTACCGCTCGTCGATCAGGCGGCACACGAGGCGCATCTGGTTGAAGCTGAAGAAGGCGTTGGAGTTGTTGAACTCCACGCGCACGGTGGTCGCCTCGGAGGGCAGCGCGCTCTTGAGCAGATTAAAGGCCTTGCGCGGGATGATGAGGTTGGCGGTCTGCCCGGCGCCCACGTCGGAGCGGCGGTAGCGTAGCAGGCGGTGGCCGTCGGTGGCCACGAAGGTCACCTGGGCGTCGGCGAGCTGGACGAGGATACCGGTCATGGCCGGGCGCAGCTCGTCGGTGCTGACGGCGAAGATGGTCTTGTTGATGGCGCGCGACAACGAGGACGACGGCATCTCAATCGGGGCCGAGCCCTTCACGACCGGTACGCGGGGGAAGTCGGTGGCATTCTCGCCGGCCAGCTTGTAGCGGCCGTTCGAGGAAGCAATTTCGATGGTGTAGGTTTCCTCGTCCAGGGTGAAGGTCACGGGCTGGTCGGGCAGGTTTTTGAGCGTATCGAGCAGGATGCGGGCCGGGGCGGCAATGCGGCCACTCTCGCGGGCTTCCACCGGCAGCTCGGTAATCATGCTGGTTTCCAGGTCGGAGGCCGTAATCGTCAGCTTGCCGTCCTCGATTTCGAAGAGGAAGTTCTCCAGAATCGGCACCACGGGGTTGTTCGTGACCACGCCGTTGATGCTCTGGAGCTGCTTGAGCAGGGCGGAAGACGAGACGATAAACTTCATAGGAACGGGGGTTGTCGGGCGTTTTGGGAAGACGACAAAGATAGGGAACCGCGGCGGGGTTTTCTAGCGCCCCGGCGGCAGAGAATCCCGGCCTTTCGGCGGGCGCCGGCCACCGTACCCAACCCCCCCGTCGGCCACCCGCGCAGCTTCAGGTAACCTCAACCATTGCGCGTTCCCGGCAAAGCCCCGTACTTCGCAGTTCGACCGTTTTTCGTTGCCCCGTATGTCTGTTGCCCCGCTCTACCACTTGGTTTACCAAAGCACCGCCACCACGCCCTTCACCGAGCCGGAGCTGGAGGCCTTGCTACGGCAGTCGCGGGCCTGGAATACGGCCCACGACCTGACCGGCGTGCTGCTTTACAGCCACGGCGAGATCATGCAGGTGCTCGAAGGCCCGGAGGAGGAGGTGACCTCCATTTTCCGCCGCATCGAGCAGGACTACCGCCACACCGGCGTGGTGAAGCTCGCCGACGGCCCGATAGCGCAGCGCAATTTCTCGCAGTGGAGCATGGGGTTCCGGGCCGTGAACTCGCGGGAGTTTGAGCACCTGGCCGGCTACCAGCGCCCGGGCCAAACGGAGTACTTCACCTCAACCGCCGATGCCGGCAGCGACGCCCTGCACACCGTGCTGGCGACCTTCGTGACGGAGGGAGAAATCCGGTATTAGCCGAAGGACGTAACATTTTCTTTTGTAACATTCTATATTGTTACAACAAAAATTGTTACGTCTTTTCCTCTCACCTCACTCCTTCCCGCGTGGCTGACTCCATCCGAACCCAATTTGGGCTAACCCAGGAACGAATGGCCAGCTGGCTAGGGCTAGGCCGCGTAAGTGTGACGCTGGCCGAGCAGGGCCATCGGTCGCTGCCCCATAGTGCCGCCCTCCAGGAAGCCCGCCTGACCTTTGCCAGCCTGGGCCGGGTGCTCGACGCGGCCGGGCAGACCCAGCCGGCCCCGCCTCCCCTGCCCCCACCCACTCCGGACCCGGAGCCACTGCTGGCCCGTCTCGACTACTGCCAGCACCACCTGCGCAATCTGCGCTACAAGCTGAAGCTGATGCAGACCCGGGCTGTGCCTTTCGAGGCCCGCCTGAAAGCCCTGCCCGCCCTGCGCGCCTGGACCGGTCCTGTCCGCAACCCCGCGCTGGAAGAAAACTGGCTGGCCCTGTTTGAAGCCGAAGCCCAAAGCGGTTTGCTCGACGACTGCGGCGCGGGCCCCCAGAAGCTGCTCGAAGCGCGCATCGCCGGGCTGGAGCGGGAGGCCGAGGTGCTGGGGAAACTGGTGGAGCAAACGCCACCGGCTTTCTAAAACCGCGCGTAGCGCCGCTTGCGCCGCCAGGCCCGCACGGCGCCGAAGATGCCGAGTAGCAGCAGCGGCGCGCCGAGATTCAGCAGCTGCCAGCTGCGGCGCTGCTCCTGGGCTTTGAGCTTATCCAAGGGGCGCAGGGTGATTTGCTTGCCGCGCACCGAAATCAAGCCGCTTTCGTCGAGCATGTAGTCGACGGCGTTGAGCACCAGCTCGCGGTTGGCAAATTCGGTGTTGGCCAGGCGGTCGAAGCCCAGGCGGTAGGGCTGGCCGGTCTTGGCGTCGATTTCGGAGCGGATAAAGTCGCCGTCGGACAGCACCAGCACCTTCGAGGGCTTAGCCTGCGGGGATTTTGCGGGCTGAAACTCGGTGGTGCCGGGCGCGGCGCGGTTGGCGTAGAGCGAGCTGAACTGCCCTTCGAGCAGGTAGCCCACGGGCTTGAAGCTTTGCTTGTAGAGCTTCTGCTCGGGCTCCAGACGGGCGTCGTTGAGGTTGATGGGCACCGGCGAGGGCAAGACCCGGGTGTAGCGCGACGTAAACAGCAGCGGCGTTTTGCGGATGCCCACGGCCTTCACCGTGTCGAGGGAGCTGACGAACTTGGTGTACACCGCGTCGAGGTTGCGGGTGATGGGGTGCTGGCTGAAGTTGTTGATGAGCGGGTAAAACTGCCAGGGCATGGGCTCCACCTTGGGCTTGTCGCCGCTCATGCCCGTGATGAGCGGAATCACGCCCGAGTTCAGGTCGAGCAGCAAATCGGGGTTGACGCGCACGCCGTACTTGAAGAGCAAATCGTCGAGGCCGAGCTGGAGGGGGAAAGACAGCATGCCGCCGCGGTTGGCGCTGTCCAGGTTCACGCGCATGGCGTCCACGAAAAACAGCGCGTTGCCGCCCTCGGTGATAAACTTGTCGAGCTTGAACTTCTCGGGCTCGGAGTAGGCCGTGGCGGGCTTGGCTACGATAACGGCGCTCAGGCTCTGCATGTCCTGGGGGCGCACCTTGTTCAGATCCACGCGGAACACGTCGTAGTACTGCTGCAACGAGCCGATGAGGTCGCCGGCCTCCACGTTGCTCAGCTCGCCGTGGCCTTCGAGCACGCCAATGCGCTTGCGGGTGCCGGGCGTGAGCTTGCGGATGGCGCTGGCCAGCTCGTATTCGAGGCCCTCGATGCTCTGGTTGAGGCGCACGTCGGAGGGCGCGGCTTGGTTGCCGCGCAGCAGCAGCACCTGCTCCTCCTTGCCCCCGGCGGCCACGGTGGCCCAGGGGAAGATGATTTTCTCGACCCGCTTGCCGTTTTCGTTGGCCCCGAGGTTGGTGGGCTTCAGGCCTTTCTTAAAGAGCGACGCGTAATACTCGTTGCGGGCCTTTTCGGTGGCGGCCGCCGAGGGGTCCACGAAGACGTAGTGCAGGTTGGCGCCGCCGTAGACCTGCATTTCATTGAGCGTTTCGCGCACCGACTGCTGCAGGCGCCGAAACGCGGGCGGAAAGTCGCCGTCGAGGTACACGGTTACGGTCACGGGCTGCTTGAGGCCTTCGAGCAACTGCCGGGTGGCCGGGGCCATGGTGTAGCGCTTTTCCTGGGTCAGGTCGAGGCGGAAGAAAAACTGCTGGCCGATGAAGTTGAACAGCAGCAGCAAGCCGACCACGGCCAGAAAGCGGAGCCAGTCGCGGCGGCGGCGGGAAGCGTTGGGGTGGGCAGAAACTTCGGTGGTATCAGAAGCCATACGTGGCAAATGTTTTAGAGCTAACGGCTCCCCTCCGCAGCTGAGGAGGGGTTGGGGGTGGTTGATGGTCGTTGCGTATTTACCAAAGCAACGAGTCGTTCAACGATTTTACCACCCCGCCCTGCGGGCACCCCTCCTTGAAAAAAGGAGGGGAATTCGTTCTTTACCAATTCCGGCTTTGCAGCACCAGCCGGGTGGCCAGCAGCAGAGCGGCAACCAGGGAAAAGAAATAGGTCAGGTCGCGGGAGTCGATGAGGCCCTTGCTGATGTCGCGGTAATGGGCGGCAATGCCGAGCTGGCTGATGTAGTAGGCCGGGGCGCCGTCGAACACCGAGGCCAGGGAGTCGAAGCCCGAGTACACCAGAAAGCAGCCCACCACGGCCACCAGGAAGGCAATGATTTGGTCCCGGGTAATGGCCGAGGCGAAGATGCCGATGGCCGCAAACACCGCCGCCAGCAGGGCCAGACCCAGGTAGGAGCCCACGGTAGCAGCCGAATCGATGTTGCCGACCGGCGCGCCGAGCTGGTACACCGAGTAGTAGTAGAGTAGCGTGGGCACCAGGGCCAGCAAGGCCAGCAGCAGGCAGGCCAGGTACTTGCCCCCGATAATCTGCCCGTCGGTGAGCGGGCGGGTGAGCAGCAGCTCGATGGTACCGGCCTTTTTCTCCTCGGCGAAGGTGCGCATGGTCAGGGCCGGAATCAGGAACAGGAAAATCCAGGGCGCGATGTTGAACAGCGTCTGCAGGTCGGCAAAGCCGTAGTCGAGCACCGAGCTGTCCGGGAAAACCCACACGAACAGGCCCGTCGCCACCAGAAACACGCCCAGCACCACGTAGGCCACGGGCGAGTTCAGGAAGGAGTTGAATTCTTTGCGAAGGATGGCAAGCATTACGAGAACTTTGGTTTGTTTTTCAAAGCATTTTCCACTGGATAACTTATCGAACATTCGCTTTTCAAAAACAGGTAGAAATATGAATACCAGACCATACCTAGGATTATAAAGTGATTTTGATTCAAAAAATCAGTTTTTGAATATGGCGCAGAAAACAATAGATACATTGAATACAATGCTACAGTAACAATAATTATCCGGTTATAAATTTTACTTACTTTACCAAGCATAAAAAAATATGCCAATACCGTAGTTAAAATATAACAAAAGGATATTTTACTAGCTTTTTCAATAGAAAACAGCGAATCATTGTCGGGTTCTACGCTAAAAAAACCCAGGTAAAGTAGAAGCAATCCAGAAATCAAGAAAATAAGTGCAACAGCTTTGAGCTGAGGAAGCATAACCCAGACAGAAGACCAGAGGTAAATAATCATACCTCCGACTAATCCATATGATATAATACCTGGAATCCAACTATAGCTACTTCCTTTCAGATTAAATTGAAGAAAGTTTAATACGGACAGATTATCAATAAATACTTTATTTCTCAACAGCCCAAAAACGCCTATTGAAGCCAAAAAAGTAACAGGAATTAACAACGCAAGGCTTTGCGCTATCTTCCTTGTAAAATATGGCTTGACCTCATTAACCTGCATATATCTATTTCGTCAACGCCTGAAACACCTGCTCCAGGCTTTGCTCTTCCTGCCTTAACCCGAGCAGAACCCAGCCCTGCTGGGCGGCGAGGCGGGAAATGGCCCCGCGCTGGTCGGTGCCGGCGGCGGCGCGGATGCGGTAGGTGTTGGCGCCCTCGGCTTCCACCCGGCTGATGCCGGGCAAGGCCAGCAGGGGCGCCGGGTCGATGGGCTGCTCGAACTCGGCGCGGATGATGGTTTCGCCGGCCGCGCCCGCGCCCAGGTCGGCCACCGGGGAGTCGGCCACGAGCTGCCCGCGGTTGATGATGACCGCGCGGCTGCACAGGGCCGTGACTTCGGGCAGAATGTGGGTGCTGAAAATGACGGTCTTATCCTGGCCCAGCTCCCGAATCAGCTGGCGGATTTCCTGGATCTGGTTGGGGTCGAGGCCGGTGGTGGGCTCGTCGAGGATGAGCACGCCGGGGTCGTGAATCAGGGCTTGGGCCAGGCCCACGCGCTGGCGGTAGCCTTTCGATAAAGCCCCGATAAGCTTGTTCTGCTCCCGGCCCAGCCCTACCCTATCCACCAGCTCCTGCACCCGGCGGCGCAGCGCGGCCCCGCCGAGCCCGTGCACCGAGCCGATAAATTCGAGGTACTCGTGCACGTACATGTCGAGGTAGAGCGGGTTGTGCTCGGGCAGGTAGCCCACCCGCCGACGCACTTCCAGCGCGTCGGTCAGCACGTCGAAGCCGTCGATGCGCACGGTGCCCGCCGTGGGCGGCACGTAGCCAGTGGCAATCTTCATCGTGGTGGACTTGCCCGCGCCGTTCGGCCCCAGGAAGCCCAGGATTTCGCCCTTGCCCACCGTGAAGCTGATGTTGTCCACGGCATGCTGGATGCCGAAGATTTTGGTGAGGCCTTTTATTTCAACCATTTTATGAGTTGCCAGTTGCCAGTTGCCAGTTGCCGGTTGTTCATTGTCAGTTGTCAGTTGTCAGTTCTTGAACGACCTAACAACTAGCAACGGACAACGAACAACTCATTTCTTGGGCTGCAAAGGTCGCATTTCTACTTCCGAAATCAGCACCCCGGCCGGAGTTTCCAGCGCGTGCACGATGGCGGCGGCCACGTCCTGGGCCTGGAGCTTGTGGGGGTTGGGCACGGCGCCGGGCGTGGCCCCGGTGAAGTTGGTTTCCACCGAGCCGGGGCTCAGGCAGGTGACCTTGATGCCGTCGTGACGCACCTCCTTGAACAGCGCCTCCGAAAAGCCCCGCACCGCAAACTTGGTGGCGCAGTAGCCGGCCATATTTTCGCTGCCTACGGTGCCGGCCAGGGAAGCCACGTTGATGATGTGGCCCAGCTGCTGCTTTTTCATCTGCGGCAGCACCGCCCGGCAGCAGTAAAAGGTGCCGTGCACGTTGGTGTCGAACATTGTGCGCCAGTCGTCCCCGGCGAAACCATCGACAGGGCCCATGATGCCCACGCCGGCGTTGTTGATAAGCACGTGCACCTGCTCGCCCACTTCCCGGTGGGTATTCACGTAGGCTTCCTGCACCGACACTTCACTGCGCACGTCGCACTCAATGAACTGAAACCGCTCGTGCTCCAGTCCTTCGGGAGCCGTACGGCCCCAGCCGGCAACGATGGCGCCCTTGGCCAGCAGCGCCTCCGCCGTAGCCCGGCCGATTCCTTTGCTGACGCCTGTGAGAATAACTATCTTGCCGGTCAGGTCCATATTGCGCGTGATGTTTCGGATAAAAAATGTGCTGCAAGGTAACGCTGCCCGGCGGCTTTTGGGTGCGGGCGCTACGCTCGGCGCCGTACTGCTACTGGCCGCCTGCGGCAAAGACCACGAAACGGACTGCCTTAAAAGCACGGGCAAGGTGACCACCGAGCGCCGGGAGCTGGCCCCCTTCCGCATCCTTACCGCTAACGACAATGTCGACGTGACGTTGGTGCAGGACGCGGAAACCTACGCCGAGGTGCGCACGGGTAAGAATCTGCAGGAAGACATTGAACTCACGGTCAGCAACGGGCAGCTGGTGATTAAAAACACCAGCCGCTGCAACTGGATGCGTCGTTACGACACGCCCCGGGAAGTGACCCTGCACCTGCCCCGCCTGCTCGACGTGCGCCTGCACGGCCAGGGCAACGTGCGCACGGCCGGTAATTTTCGGGCCGACACGCTGTTCTGCCACCTCGTGGGCGCCGGCGACTTCGACCTCGACATCAGCAGCCACTACCTCAACCTGGACATGTACGAGCTCGGCGACGTGAGCATCCGCGGCCGCGCCGACGATGCCAAGCTGCTGGTGGGCGGCAGCGGCACGCTCCGCGCCCAGGGCCTGCAAACCCGGCAGTGCTCCCTGCGCCTGACCAAGGACTCCGACGGCGACGCGTTTGTCTCGTTTGCGGAAGCCCTCTTCGGCAGCCACGCCGGCACCGGCACCGTCCATTACCAGGGCAACCCCGCCCAAGTCAGCCTCCAGGTGACCGACAAGGGCAAAGTACTCCAGGGCAACTAGTGGAATGGGGAATTACGGCCACGAGCAATTCCCCATTCGCAGCTCATTCCTTTATATGTCGCCCAGCTGAGGGCGAATGAGCAGCTCCTCCACCACGGCCTGGGGCGAAAGGGAATAAGCCCCGAACACGGCTTCGGCTACGTCCTCAGGCTTGATAAACCGCTCGGCGGGCAGGTCGGCGCCCTCCCAGCTGGCCGTGAGCGTGGCCCCGGGCAGGATGGCCGTCACCCGCAGGCCGTGCTCCTTGAGCTCCTCGCGCAACACCTTGGTCATGCCGTAGAGGGCAAACTTGGCCACGCAGTAGGAGCCGCCGTTGGGGTAAGCCATGATGCTGGCCGTGGAGCACATGTTGAAAATATGCCCCGTGCGGCGCTGCATCATGGCCGGCAGCAGAGCCCGGGTCAGGTCGTAGGCGCTGTACAGGTTCACGTCTATCATCTGCCGGAGCTGGGAGCCGTCGGTGGGCTCATCCTGCAGGCGGCCGGGCACGAAGGCCCCGGTGTTGTTGACCAGCACCTCAATCGGGGCGCCGAAGCGCTGCACAAATTCGGCGAAGCGGGCAGTTTCGGCGGCCTGGCTCAGGTCGGCGGCCAAGGTGTGCACCACGGCGCCGGGAACTTGCTGGGCCAGGGAGGTTGTGAGCGTGGCCAGGTCGGCGGCCGAGCGGGCGCAGGTCACTACGGCGAAGCCTGCCTGGGCAAAGCGGGTTACCACGGCCCGCCCAATTCCTTTCGTACCACCCGTTACGACGATATATTTTTGCATTCCTTTGCTTCCGGTTGAGGTTTTTACGTAAGGGTAGCGGACCCGCTTTCCGGCTGGGGCCACTATTCCCTTCCGGCGCAAGTTTCCGCTTTCTTTCTTCTGTTTTTCGATTTTATGGTCAAAACCTTCGGCGAGTTCCTGATTTTCATGCAGAGCATGCTGGTCCGGAAAGAGCGGTTTGCGGTGCTCTGGCAGCGCACCCTCGATGAAGCCATCCTCATTGGCATCGACTCGGTCTTTATCGTCTCTATCGTTTCGGCCTGTATCGGGGCCGTTACCTGCGTCCAGATTGCCTACAACCTCGTCAACCCGCTCATTCCAAAGTCGACCATCGGCTTTATGGTGCGCGAAATGACGATTCTGGAGCTGGCCCCCACCATTACCAGCATCGTGCTGGCGGGCAAAGTGGGTTCCAGCATTGCCGGCGGCCTGGGCACGATGCGCATCACCGAGCAGGTGTCGGCCCTGGAAGTGATGGGCATCAACTCGGCGTCCTACCTCGTGCTGCCGCGCATCGTGGCGGCCATGCTCATGTTTCCCCTGCTCGTGATTCTGGCCATGGTTTTGTCCATCACCGGCGGCTACCTGGCCGGCACGCTTTCGGGCGCCATGTCGGCCCAGGAGTACGTGGAAGGCATCCGCACCGACTTTGTACCCTACAACATTGCCTTTGCCCTGATCAAGTCGGTGGTATTCGCCTTCCTGGTGTCGGCCATTTCTTCGTTTAAAGGCTACTACACCGAAGGCGGGGCCTTGGAAGTCGGCGCGGCCAGCACCGGGGCCGTGACCAACTCCATTATTGCCATTCTGCTGGCCGACTACGTGCTGGCCGCCGTTCTGCTCTAACTCCCATGATTGAGATTCATAACGTCCAGAAATCCTTTAACGGCAACCCAATTCTGCGGGGCATCGACTGCGTGTTTGAAACGGGCAAGTGCAACCTGCTGCTTGGCGGCTCGGGCACGGGCAAAAGCGTGCTGCTGCAGTGCATTGTGGGGCTGATGAAGCCCGATATCGGCAGCATCACCTTCGACGGCACCGTGTTCACCAACAACAAGGTGGACATCAAGCAGGAAATCCGCCGCAAAATCGGGATGCTGTTCCAGGGCAGCGCCCTGTTCGACTCGATGACGGTGTTTGAAAACACCGAGTTTCCGCTCAAGATGCTCACGCCCGAGATGACCCGGGAGGAGCGCCGCGACCGGGTGGAGTTCTGCCTGAAGCGCGTGGGGCTGGAAAACGCGGGCAACAAGATGCCCTCCGAAATTTCGGGCGGCATGAAAAAGCGCGTCGGCATTGCCCGCGCCATTGCGCCCAACTGCACCTACCTATTCTGCGATGAGCCCAACTCCGGCCTCGACCCGGCCACCAGCATCAAGATTGACGAGCTGATTCACGAAATCACCCACGAGTACGGCATCACCACCGTCGTCATCACCCACGACATGAACTCGGTGGTTGAAATCGGGGACCACATCATCTTCCTGCACAAGGGCCAGAAACTCTGGGATGGCAACAAGGACGAAATCCTGAATACCACCGTACCCGAGCTCAAGGAGTTTATTTTCAGCAGCAGCCTCGTGCGCGCCGCTAAAAAGGTGGACGAAGAATCCGAGGGCGGCCTCGCGGCCATCGTCGACGAAACCCTCAGCGACGAGCAGGCCAACGAGCGGGCCGGTTAAGGCTGGCCTATACTAATTTAAAAAAGCCCTGCCGCTTCCGCGCGGCAGGGCTTTTTTACGCCTTTGCTCAAGACTATCCTTGCGGGTGCAGGCTTTGCACGTGGGCCAGGTGGTGGCGGCCGTGCCAAGCGTAGAGAGCCAGCGTCTGCTCCAGCGTGGAGGTCCGGTCGTTGCCGGGGTGGTAGAACGTGCGCTGCCACTGCTCCTCGCTCAGATGGTGCAGCAGATTGACCCAGCGCGTGTGCAAAGCCTCGAGCAGAGTCAACGACACGGTGATGGGTGTGGCGGCCACGTCGGGCAACTCGGCCCAAGCAGCCTCGTCGTAGGGCCGGATGGTAGGGTTTTGCTCGGTCAGCGCCAGGCGGAAGCGGGTGTAGGCGTTGATGTGGGAGTCGGCCACGTGGTGAATTACCTGCCGGCCGGTCCAGCCCCCAGGGCGGTAGGGCTTCAGCAGGGCCTCGCCCCCGGCCGCTTTGGCGGCGGCCAGCAGCTGGGCCGGCAGCTCGGCTAGCTGGGTGATATAGGCCGTGCGCTGGGCGACACTCAACGGCTGAGTGGGTAGCTGCGGATGCCCGATAGGATAGCGTAGGTGCTCGTCGGTAGGGTTCGTCATGGCAGCAAAGTAAGAAGAAAAGGCTGCCCCGGGGTCGGGACAGCCTTTTTAGTTGGAGTCGAGCTTCGGGCTTAGCCGTTGCGCTTGTTGAGTTCGTCGCGGATTTTGGCGGCTTTCTCGTAGTCTTCCTTTTCGAGGGCCTGGGCCAGCATCTTGGTCAGCTCGTCGAGCGACACCTGCCCGCTCGGGTCGCGGGGCGTGGGCTCGGGCTTGCTGCCGCCGCCGGTGAGGTCGTCATCCTCGTCCTCATCGTCGTCGTCCGCGTCGTCGGCATTCTCGTCCAGGTCGCTGAGGATGATGCCGGCTTCGCTGAGCACGCTTTCCACCGTGAAAATAGGCACTCCGAAGCGCAGCCCGATGGCAATGGCGTCGGAAGGGCGGGCGTCGAGCTCGAAGGTAGTGGCCCCGTCGGTGCAGACAATCTTGGAATAGAAGACCCCTTCCTTCAGATCCGAAATCAGAACCTCCAGCACTGCCACGTGCACGTGCTCGGCAAACGACTTAAACAAATCGTGGGTGAGCGGACGGTTAGGGCTTATCTTTTCAATCTGAATAGCAATGCTTTGGGCCTCGAACATGCCGATAATAATCGGCAGGCGCCGGTTGCCGGTCTTCTCGCCCAGAATCAGGGCGAAAGAACCAGACTGCGACTGGCTGGACGACAGGCCCAGAATTTCAAGCTGGATTTTTTTCAAGGGTCTTGGGACTTAGCTTCCGCGGACCTGCGGCTGGGGTCGTTGGGACTTCGGTTGCGGCCTTACTTACGTACAAAGAAAGTAAAGGCCCTGGAATAGGCGGGGGAAAAGGCAAAAAAATTGGGAACCCGCAAGCACCCGGCGCGGGGCCAGGGTCCGGGTTCCCAACTTTCGGGCGGCTTAGCCCAGCTCTTTTACGGCTTGCGTCAGCTTGGGCAGCACGTCGAATACGTCGCCCACAATGCCGTAGTCGGCGGCCTTGAAGAATGGCGCCTCGGGGTCCTTATTGATAACCACAATCACCTTCGAGGAGTTGACGCCGGCCAGGTGCTGGATGGCGCCCGAGATGCCGCAGGCACTGTACAGGTTCGGCGACACGGTGATGCCGGTCTGGCCCACGTGCTCGTGGTGGGGGCGCCAGTCGACGTCCGACACGGGCTTGGAGCAGGCCGTAGCCGCGCCCAGGGCCTTGGCCAGGTCTTCGATGAGGTGCCAGTTTTCGGGGCCTTTCATGCCGCGGCCGCCGGAAACTACTTTATCGGCTTCGGGCAGCAGAATGCCGCCGGCTTGGTCCTGCATCACCACCTGCTTGGGCGCATCGGCGAAGTCGGCGTCGGTCAGCGAAGCCGAGAAAGCCTCCACCGTGGCCGTTTTGCCGGCCTCATGCAGGGCCTCGATGGAGTTTTTCTTGACGGCAATGATTTTCCGGTCGCCGGACAGCACCACGTCGGCAAAGGCTTTGCCCGAGAAGGCCCCGCGCTTCACCGTGAACGAGCTGCCGTTGGCTTTGGGCAGTTCCACCACGTTGGTGGCCAGGCTGGCCTTGAGACGCACCGACAGGCGCGAGCCCACCGAAGCGCCGATGTTGGAGTTGGCCAGCACAATCACCTGGGCCTGCTCCTTGTCGGCGGCGGCGGCAATGAGCTTGGTGTAGGCACCATTGACGAAATCCTTCAGGCGGGGCTCGGCGTCGTAGAGCACCTTGCTGATGCCCTGCTCGCCGAGCTGGGCCAGGTTGGCTTCGGTAGCTACGCCCACGGCGACGGCCGTGGCCGTCGTGCCGAGCATCTGGGCTACCTGGCTACCGTAGGAAGCCACTTCCAGCGAAGACTTCTTTACTTCGCCATTATCACATTCAACAACTACTAGAACGGACATATTCTTGGTTTTTTGTTTTTGGTTCTTGGTTTTTGGGAAGTTCCAATAGGCGCTGGAATCAGAAATCAGCCGAGGCCAAAAACCAAAAACCAGCTACCAAAAACCAGCTAGATAACCTTGGCTTCGTTGCGGAGCAGCTTGATCAGGTCGCCGGCCGACTCGGCCGGGATGAGCTTCACGCCCTGCTTCTTGGGGGGCAGCGCGTACTCGGCTACCTCGGTGCGGGCACCTTCGCCCACGGGCTCCACCACTTTCAGCGGCTTGGTGCGGGCCGTCATGATGCCGCGCATGTTCGGAATGCGGGGCTCGCACATCGGCTGCTGGCAGGAGGCCACGAAGGGCGCGGCTACCTCGACAATTTCTTTACCACCTTCAATTTCGCGCTCCAAGGTGGCCGTGCTGCCGCTCATGTCGAGCTTCATGGCCGGGGCCACGGTCGGGATGCCGAGCAGCTCGCCCACCATGCCGTGCACCTGGAAGCCGTTGTAGTCGATGCTTTCCTTGCCCATCAGAATCACGTCGTAGGCGCCTTCCTTGGCAATGGCGGCAATCTGCTGGGCCACGAAGTAAGCATCCTTGGGCGCGGCATTAACGCGGATAGCGTCGTCGGCGCCGATGGCCAGGGCCTTGCGGATGTTGGGCTCGGTGTCGGCCTCCCCCACGTTGAGGACGGTAACGGTGCCGCTGCCCTGGGCTTCTTTGAGCTCAATGGCGCGGGTCAGGGCGTATTCGTCCCAGGGATTAATCACGAACTGCACTCCGGCCTTGTTGAACTCCTTGTTATCGGGCGTGAAGGTGATTTTGGTGGTCGTGTCGGGTACGTTGCTGATGCAAACGAGAAACTTCATCTACGGCTGCTTGTGATGGAAGATAAACTACGGGAAAGCCCCTAATTTCGGGCGAAGATACAGAAAACTACCTCCCGATGGATACCACGCCCACGCGCCTGCAGCAACTCCTAGGCTTTTATGCCGATGATCCGAACGACCCGTTCACCATCTACGCCATTGCCACCGAGTACCGGGCCACGGAGCCCCACCGGGCCCTGACTTACTACCAAAAGCTGCTGGACGAGCACCCCGGGTACGTGGGCACTTACTACCACGCCGGCAAGCTGCTGGAGCAACTGGAAAAGCCTGAAGAGGCCGAAAAGGTTTACCGCCGGGGCCTGCAGGTCAGCCGCCAGGCCGGGCAGCTGCACGCGGCCAGTGAACTACAGCAAGCCCTAAACTCGCTGCTGGGCCTGGATTACGAGGATGAATAACGCCGCGGGCCGATGAAAATCCTACTCGTGGAGGACGAGCCCAAGGTGTCGGCCTTTATCCGGCGCGGGCTCGAGGAAGAGCACTTCGAGCTCGACGTGGCCTACGACGGGCACTACGGCCGGCAGCTGGCCCTCAACAAGGGTTACGACCTGATTATTCTGGACGTGATTCTGCCCGTGCTCAGCGGCATCGAGGTGCTGCACGCCATCCGCGCCCAGGATCAGCAGGTCCCGATTCTGATGCTCACGGCCCTGGGCACCACCACCGACAAGCTCAAAGGCTTCGACGGCGGCGCCGACGACTACCTGGTCAAGCCCTTCGACTTTCCCGAGCTGCTGGCCCGGGTCCGGGCCCTGACCCGCCGCCGCGGGCAGGAAACCAAGGGCGCCCTGCTCACCCTGGCCGACCTGACCATGGACACTTCGGCCAAGACCGTGACCCGCAACGGCCAGCCCATCAAGCTCACGGCCCGGGAGTTTGGGCTGCTCGAGCTGTTTATGCGCCACAAGGGCCGGGTGCTGAGCCGGGCCGAGCTGGCCGAAAACTCCTGGGAAGACTCCTTCGACGCGGGCTCCAACGTCATCGACGTGTACGTAAACTACCTGCGCAACAAAGTCGACAAAGGCTTTTCCCAGAAGCTCATCCACACCGTGGTCGGCATGGGCTACGTGCTGCGGGAAGAAGATTGAGTTGCCAGTTGCCAGTTGCGTGTTGCCAGTTCGTTCAACGATTACTGACAACTGGTAACTCGCAACTGGTAACTCGCAACTCAAAACTGGCACCTGAAATAATGACCATTCGGAACCGGCTCACGTGGCTATTTGTGGGGATTGTGGCGGTGCTGCTGCTGGCGGCCATGTCGGTTATCTACATCCTGCAGGCCGACTACACCCACGAGGAGTTTCACCAGCGCCTGCGCGACCGGGCCGAAGTGACGGGCTACGTATTTTTGGAGCAGGACGAACTGCGGGCCGAGGCCTTCCGCGAGTTTCAGCGCCGCTACCTGCGCACGCTCACCGGCGAGGTCCTGCAGATCTACGACGCTCAGCTCCACCCCCGCTTCATTGAGCAGGACAAGCGCATTCAGATTTCGGACGAAATCCTGACCCGTATCCTGACCGAGAAGGAGGTGTACTTCGACATGGCCAACCGCCAGGCCGTGGGCATTTTCTACCGCGACAATCAGGGCGAGTACATCATCGTGGCGGCCGCCGAAAACCACTCCGGCCGGGCCCGCCTCGAGCACCTGGCGACTATTCTGGCCTGCATCTTCGTGGGCAGCCTGGTCATGATTTACGTGGCGGGGCGGGTATTTTCGGGCCGGGCCCTGGCGCCCATTGCCGCCGTCAACGACCAAGTGGACCGCATCACCGCCCGCGACCTGCACCTGCGCGTGGATGAGCGCCTGAGCACCGAGCAGGACGAAATAACCCGGCTGGCCCGCACCTTTAATAGAATGCTGGAGCGGCTCGAGGAAAGCTTTGAGGGCCAGCGCACCTTCGTTTCCAACGCCTCCCACGAGTTGCGCACCCCGCTTACGGCCACCATCGGGGAACTCCAGGTGCTGCTGAATCGGGACCGGGACCCGGCGGCCTACCGCGAAGCTCTGGGCTCGGTACTGGCCGAGCTACAGCAGTTTAAATCCCTGATCAACAACCTGCTCGAACTCACCCAAGCCACCGACTCCGCGGCTGGCGCCGACGAAATCCGCCTCGACGAGCTGGTGTGGGAAGCCCGCGAGGCCGTGGCGCCCGCCCAGCGCCCCCGGGTGCAGATTACGATGGCCGAGCTGCCGCCCAGCCCCGAACGGATGGAAATCCGGGGCAACCGCCAGCTGCTCAGCCGGGCCTTCACCAACCTGCTCGACAACGCCTTGAAGTACTCGGGCACCCAGCCGGTGGCCGTGCGCTTCGCCTTTGAAGACGGGCACGTGCGCGTGCGCATCACCGACCAGGGCATCGGCATTGAGGAAAAAGACCTGGGCCAGATTTTCCAGCCCTTCTTCCGGGCCGCCAACGCCCGCGGCGTGGTTGGGCACGGCGTGGGCCTGCCCCTGGCTAGGCGCATCATCGAGCTGCACGGCGGGGAGCTGCGGATTCAGTCGGAGCCGGGTCGGGGCACGGTGGCCGAGGTCTGCTTTTAGCCGGACCGGGCGTGGCCGGCCGGGCGGCCCAGCCTCTTTTTTACTTTTTTTCAGCGAAAAGAATCTTCGTTGGGAAGCCCCAAAAGCAGTTTTTGAAAGAATTTCGCTTTTCTAATGCGGTTCTAATGTGGCTCTAATTCCGGCCTAATACTGCCCCAGTACACTTGCATATCCAACCCCGAATTCCGGATATGCTTCGCTCCCGCTTTCTGCTTTTTGCCCTTCTGCTCCTCGCCGGCACTGCCCGCGCCGGAGCCGCCCCCGCTCCCATCGAGCCCGACACCGCCTCGCTCACCCTGCCCGACGCCGAGCGACGCTTTGTGGAAGGCAACCTCTCGCTGCTGGCTCAGCAATACAACGTGTCGGCGGCCGAGGCCCTGATTCAGCAGGCCCGCGTCTGGGACAACCCCACCGTCTCGATTGAGCAGAACACCTACAACCAGGTGACCCGCAAAACCCTGGACGTGACCCGCACCGGCCAAAGCATTGTGCAGGTGCAGCAGCTGTTTGCCTTGGCCGGCCGCCGTAAGGCCGCCGCGAACGTGGCCCAGCAAAACGCCTTGGTCGAGCAGTTCAACTTCCAGGATTTGCTGCGCCAGCTGCGCTACCAGCTCCGCACCACCTTTTACGACCTGTATTTCAAGCAGCGCAGCGTGGCCGTCTACGACCAGGAAGTGGCCTCGTTCCGGCACACGGTCAGCCTCTACCAGGGGCAGTACGCCAAGGGCAACATCGCGCTAAAGGAAGTTATTCGCCTCAAGGCCTTTCTGTTTCAGCTCGAGAATGAACGCCACCAGCTGCTCTCCGACATTGCCGCCGAGCAAACCGACCTGCGCGTGCTGCTCCACGATGATTCTGGCGTCTACTACCGGCCCGTAGCTTCGCTCGACCGGCTGCGCGGGCTGAGCCTGAACGGCTACTCCGAGCAGCAGCTGGCCGATACCGCCCTGGTAGCCCGCGCCGATGTGCGGGCCCGGCAGGCCGCCGTGCAGCAGCAGAACCAGAACCTGCGCCTGCAGCGCGCCCTGGCCACGCCCGACCTGGCCGTAGGCTACGTCTACGACCGGGCTGGTTCCTACATTCAGAACTACAACGCCCTGACCCTGGGCGTGGCCGTGCCGCTGTTCAACCGCAACCAGGGCAACATCCGTTCGGCCCGGGCGCAGGTAGAAGTAACCAAGGCCCAACTCAGCCAGCAGCAGCTCGTGGTGCGCAACGACGTGCAGGAGGCCTGGCGCCTGGCCCAGCAAACCAGCCTGCTGCTGCAAGGCACCGACGGCACCACCGGCGACTTCGACCGGCTCATGGGCGGCATCGAGCAGAGCTACGCCAAGCGCAACCTGACCATCGTCGAGTTTCTGGACTTCTACGAAAGCTACAAAAACAACCTCGTGCAGCTCAACAACCTGCGCGCCAGCCGCGTGCGGGCTTTCGAACAACTCAACTACGCCGTCGGCCGCCCCCTCTTCAAAGCCGAGTAGACTTTAGGGTTTATGGCCTTGGGGCTAAGATTTTTCGCCCCTTCTCTACCGCCTAAGCCCTGATTCCCAAAGCCTGATTTCTAAGACCTCCGTCCTTAAGACCTCCGATATGAACCGCTTTCCTCTTTTTCTCGCCACCGCCCTGCCGCTGGCTCTGGGCCTGGCTGCCTGCTCCCAGCCCGCCGAAACCGCCAAAGCCTCCGCCGGCTTCACGCTTTCCGACACCATGCTGCGCGAAATCAAGATTGACACGGTGCGCGAGCAGCCCGTGCGCAACGAGCTGACGCTGTCGGGCCAGATTGCCACCGACGGCGACAAGACCGTGAAGGTGTACCCGCTGGTGGGCGGCGTGGTGGAGCAGCTTTCGGTGGAGCTCGGCGACCATGTCACCAAGGGCCAGGTGCTGGCCGTGATTAAGAGCGGGGAAATTGCCGACCTGCAAAACCAAAGCTCCGCCGCCGGCACCGACCTCGACATTGCCCGCAAAAACCTGCAGGTGGCCGAAGACCAGTTTGCCGCCGGCCTGAGCTCGGAGCGCGACGTGGTGCTGGCCCGCAAGGAGCTGCAAAAGGCCCGGGGCAACGTGGGCAAGAGCCGCAAGCAGCTGAGCGTCTACGGCGTGTCGGCCGACGGCACCTACGAACTGCGGGCCCCGATTTCGGGCTTTATCACCGAGAAAAACGTGACGGACCACATGCAGTTCAACGCCGACAACGTGGGCAACCTATTCACGGTCAGCAACCTCGACAACGTCTGGATTATGGCCAACGTGTTTGAGTCGGATATTGCCAAGATGCAGCAGGGCTACCACGCCGACGTGACCACCCTGAGCTACCCCGACAAGCTCTTCAGCGGCCGCATCGATAAGGTGTTCAACGTGCTTGACCCCGACAGCAAGGTGATGAAGGTGCGCGTGCGCCTCGAAAACCCGGGCTACCTGCTCAAGCCCGGCATGTACGCCCAGATCAAGGTGCGCAACACCGAGGACCGCGCCATGCTGGCCATTCCGGCCAAGAGCGTGGTGTTTGACAAGGACCGCAATTTCGTGATGGTGTTTCACGATAAAAGCCACATCCAGACCCGCGAGGTGAAGATTGACAAGACCGTGGGCGACGTGAGCTACGTGGCCGCGGGCCTCAAGGACGGCGAGAAAATCATTGCCCAGAACCAGCTGCTGGTCTACGACGAACTCAACGACTAGTTCCACCCTGCTTTCTTCTGATTCTACGGTCCCTCCCGCTCCCCGGAGCCGGTTGCCCGGCTCCGCATTGCCTTCCCTTTCGCCTCCGCGCTACCCGTTAAGCCGCAGCAAATGAATAAGTTCATCCAGGGCATCATCGCCTTTTCGCTTAAAAACAAAGGATTCATCTTTTTGATGACCCTGGCCACCATCATTGCCGGGGTGGTCAGCTACCGCAACACGCCCATCGAGGCCTTCCCCGACGTCACGAACACCGAAATTACCATCATCACCCAGCTGCCGGGCCGCTCGGCCGAGGAGATTGAGAAGTTCGTGACCGTGCCCATCGAAATTGCCCTGAACCCGGTCCAGAAAAAAACCAACGTGCGCAGCACCTCGCTGTTTGGCCTGTCGGTGGTGAAGGTGATTTTCGACGACGGAGTGGACGACGCCTTCGCCCGCCAGCAGGTCAACAACCTGCTCCGGGAGGTGGATTTGCCCGAGGGCGCCGACCCCGACGTGCAGCCGCCTTACGGCCCGACCGGCGAAATCTTCCGCTACACCCTGGAAAGCAAGGACCAGACCACCCGGGAGCTGAAAACCCTGCAGGACTGGGTGGTGGAGCGCAACCTGAAGGCCGTGCCCGGCGTGGCCGACGTGAACAGCTTCGGCGGCGAGGTGAAGGCCTACGAAATCAGCGTGAACCCGGGCAAGCTCCAGAACCTGGGCCTGACGCCCCTGGACCTCTACAACGCCATTTCGCGCTCCAACGTGAACGTGGGCGGCGACGTCATCACGGCCGGGCAGCAGAACTACGTGGTGCGCGGCATCGGCCTGCTCAACAACATCTCCGACCTCAACAACACGGTGGTCAAGAACGTGGGCGGGGCCCCGATTCTGGTCAAGGACGTGGCCATCGTGCACGAGTCGGCGCTGTCGCGCCTGGGCCGGGTGGGCCGCAACCGCAACGATGACATGGTGGAGGGCATCGTGGTGATGCGCAAGGGCGAGAATCCGTCCGAAGTTATTGCCCGCCTCAAGGATAAAGTCACGGAGCTCAACGAGAAAATCCTGCCCGCCGGCGTGCAGATCAAAACGTTCTACGACCGGCAACAGCTCATCGACTTCAGCACCGAAACCGTGATTCACAACCTGATGGAAGGTATTGTGCTGGTCACGCTCATCGTGTTTCTGTTCATGGCCGACTGGCGCACGACCATCATCGTGTCCATCATCATTCCGCTGGCCCTGCTGTTCGCCTTTATCTGCCTGCGCCTGAAGGGCATGTCGGCCAACCTGCTCAGCATGGGCGCCATCGACTTCGGCATCATCATCGACGGGGCCGTGGTGATGGTCGAGGGGCTGTTCGTGGCCCTCGACCATCGCGCCCACAAGGTCGGCATGGAGAAGTTCAACAAGCTGGCCAAGCTGGGCTTGATCAAAAAGAGCGGCCGGGAGATGGGCAAGGCCATTTTCTTCGCCAAGGCCATCATCATCACGGCTCTGCTGCCCATCTTCTCCTTCGAGAAGGTCGAGGGCAAGGTGTTCAGCCCCCTGGCCTGGACCCTGGGCTTCGCCCTGCTCGGGGCCCTGATTTTCACCCTGACGCTGGTGCCGGTGCTGGCCTCGCTGCTGCTCAACAAGAACGTGCGGGAGAAAGACAACTTCTTCGTGCGGGCCATCAACAGCGGCGCCCAGCGCTTTTTCCGCTTCACCTACGGCCGCAAGAAAATCAGTTTGCTGCTGGCCTCGGCGGCGGTAGTGGTCGGGCTGGGCTCGTTTCACTTCCTGGGCTCGGAGTTTCTGCCCGAGCTCAACGAAGGCTCGATCTACGTGCGGGCCCAGCTGCCGCTGAGCATTTCCCTCGACGAGTCGAACAAGCTCTGCAACGAGATGCGCCGGGTGTTTCTGACCTTCCCCGAGGTCGGCGACGTGGTCAGCCAGACCGGCCGCCCCAACGACGGCACCGACCCGACGGGCTTCTACAACAACGAGTTTCTGGTCCAGCTCAAGCACACGCCCGAGGTCAACAAGGAAATGAAGAGCAAGGCCAACCGCGAGGCCCTCATTGAGCACATGAAGGAGAAACTGGCCCGCTTCCCCGGCGTCGACTTCAACTTCTCCCAGCCCATCACCGACAACGTGGAGGAAGCCGCCTCGGGCGTGAAAGGCTCCATTGCCGTTAAGATCTACGGCACCGACCTCAAACTTATGGAAAGCAAGGCCCGCCAGGTCTACGGCATCCTCAAGAATATCAAGGGCATCGATGATCTGGGCGCGCTGCGCAACATCGGCCAGCCCGAGCTCCAGGTCAGCCTCGACGAGGGCCGCATGGCCAGCTACGGCATCAGCAAGGCCGACGCCAACGCCGTGCTCGAGCTGGCCGTGGGCGGCAAGCAGGCCTCCCAGCTATACGAAGGGGAGCGAAAATTCCCGATCCGGGTGCGCTACCAGGAGCAGTTCCGGCAGACGCCCGAGGAAATCGGGGCCCTGATGGTGCCCACTCAGGATGGCAAAACGGTGCCCATGTCCGAAATTGCCACCATCGGCATGGTCACAGGCCCTTCGCTCATCTACCGCGACGACAACCAGCGCTTTGCCGCCGTCAAGTTCAGCATTCGGGGCCGCGACATGGGCTCCACCATCGAGGAAGCCCAGAAGAAGGTGGCCGCCGCCGTGCAACTGCCCAAGGGCTACACCCTCAAGTGGACCGGTGACTTCGAAAATCAGCGCCGCGCCACCCAGCGCCTGACCCAGGTGGTGCCCATCTCGCTGGCCCTGATTTTCTTTATTCTATTTGTGCTCTTCGGCAACCTCAAGGACGCGGGCCTGGTGCTCATCAACGTGCCGTTTGCCATCATCGGCGGCGTGGCGGCCCTGCTCATCACCCACACCAACTTCAGCATCTCGGCCGGCATCGGCTTCATTGCCCTCTTCGGCATCTGCATCCAGAACGGCGTGATTTTGATATCGGTCTTCAAGCAGAACCTGGTCCGCAAGCTTAGCCTCGACCGCAGCATCTTCGACGGGGTCACGAGCCGGGTGCGGCCCGTGGTCATGACGGCCCTGATGGCCACCATCGGGCTGCTGCCGGCCGCGCTGAGTACGGGCATCGGCTCCGAAACCAGCAAGCCCCTGGCCATCGTGGTCATCGGCGGCCTGATTACCGGCACGGTGCTCACGCTGTTCATCTTCCCGCTGATTTTCGAACGGTTCTACCGCGCCGAGCACACCCACTACGGCAACGACCCCGAGCTTCACACCGAACAGCGGGAGCTGGAAATGGCCCATTAACCTTCCCTATTCCCGACAAAAAAGCCCGGCGCAGTGCCGGGCTTTTTTTGAAAAGGACTTACAACTGAAGTTTCAACAGCGAGTTACTTGGGATGTACCAAACAATGTAGAGCCGCAACCTTGGGGCTCTGCGTCCGCGCCGTCAGGAAGTCGTTCGAGCATTTTCGTCCAACGATTGAGACGCAATTATGCGTCTCTACGGCATCATATCAGGCTGTTAGCGGCTCGACCGATTATGGCACCAGCACGCCGTTGGCCCGCAGCACGTTGCTGAAAAACAGCAGGTGGTAGGGCAGCGCGTTTTGCCAGTACTCCCAGGTGTGGGCCCCGGGCCGCTCGGCGTAGTCGTGGGGCGTGTGGTTGTAGACGAGGCGGCGGTGCAGCTCCCGGTTGATGTCAATCAGGCCGTCGTCCACGCCGCAGTCGATGATGAGGGGCAAGCCGTTGGCGCGCAGCTTGTCGGCCATCATCATCACCGAGTTGGCGGCGTAGAGCTGCGGATTGGCCTCCTCGGTGCCCAGAATGGGGGCGAAGATGTTTTGCCGAAACTTCACTTCCTCGGGGGTAAGCCGGCGGTTGGCCGTCGACAAATCCAGGGCCCCGCTCATGCTGCCGGCGGCGGCAAATAGCTCCGGATGCCGCCCCGACAAATACAGCGCGCCGTGCCCGCCCATCGACAGGCCCGAAATAACCCGGCCCTCGCGGCGGCGCACCGTGCGGTAGGTGGCGTCAATCTTCCCGATAACATCCTGGGTAAGGTAGGTTTCAAACTGGCTGCCCTTGTCTATGGGGCTGTCGAGGTAGAAGCTGAACGTTTCCCCTTCCGGCAGCACAATAATCAGGTTGTACTGGTCGGCAAGCCGGTGCACCAGGCTTTTATCGGGCGTCTTGGCCAGCCAGTTGCTGAAGTGACCAAAGGCGCCGTGCAGCAGGTACAGCACCGGGTACGCGGCCTTCTTGTTTTTGGCGTAAGAATCGGGCAGTACCACGGCCGCCTTGTAGGTTTTCTGCATGGCCGGGCTGGCAATGGCCACCGTATCCACTCTGGCCGCCCAGGCCCCCGGGCCCGCGCACAGCAGAAGCAACACAATCAGAAGCAGGCGCGGAACGTTTTTCATGAGCAGCAACGGGGTTTAGTGGCCAACTAACGCCGCCCGGGTGGGCGGTCCGCGAAGGTAGAAATTCCCGGCAGTGGTCCGCAAACGGCCGGCAGGGCAAGCTGGCGTTGGCGGCAGTCGATATCCGAGCAGGTTTTCCTATATTCAACTACTGCTCTGATTCCCTCACTCTTCCCTCCTATGGCTGCCTCTACTCACCTGCACGAAGCCTGGCCGGCCCTGCCGCTGGCCGAATGGCAAGACACCCGCTCGACCCTGCACCTGTGGACGCAGATGGTGGGCAAAATCCGGCTGGCCTGCGTGCCGCTGGTCAACCATTGGTGGAATGTGCCGCTCTACGTCACGGCCCGGGGCCTGACCACGACGGCCATGCCCTACGAGGCCCGCAGCTTCCAGATTGACTTCGACTTCATCGACCACCAGCTGCTGATTCAGTGCAGCGACGGGGCCCGGCGCACCCTGAAGCTGGAGCCCCGCAGCGTGGCCGACTTCTACCAGGAGCTTCTGCACCAGCTGGCCGAGTTGGGGCTGTACGTGAAAATCTGGAAGGTGCCGGTGGAAATCGACGACCCCATTCCCTTCGACCAGGACCACGAGCACGCCAGCTACGACCCGGAGTACGCCCACCGCTTCTGGCGGGCTTTGAGTCAGGCCGGCCGGGTGTTGGAGGTTTTTCGGGGCCGCTTTCTGGGCAAATGCAGCCCGGTTCATTTCTTCTGGGGCAGCTTCGATCTGGCCGTCACCCGCTTCTCGGGCCGCCGCGCACCGGCCCGGGACGGCGCCGACCGTATCACGAGGGAAGCCTATTCCCACGAAGTTATCAGCCACGGCTTCTGGCCGGGCGTCGGGGACCAGGATGCCGCTTTCTACGCTTACGCGGCCCCCAGCCCCCAGGGCCTGGCCGGTTTTCACGTGCACCCCAAGGAAGCCTACTTCAACGACGCGCTGGGCGAATTTCTGCTGCCCTACGAGGCCGTCCGGACCGCAGCCAACCCCGACCACAAGCTGCTTTCCTTTTTGCAGAGCACCTACGAAGCCGGCGCCATGCTGGCCCGTTGGGACCGGACGGCGCTGGAGCGACTGGAGTAACTGAGTTTGGGTTGCGGCCGGCAAAAATCGGGGCAAAAAGATACTCCTAGTACCGTAACCCTGGGTTAGTTGTCTTCGTAAAAGATAAGTTTTCCCGGAAAAGTCGAACTTAAAAGCAGCGGCTTGCGTCACAAGGAATGCGCAAGACCATTCTGCTTGGGTCGGCCGTGCTACTGAGCGCCGCCACCCGCACCTTGGCCCAGACGGAAATCATTGATTACAAAGAGTCAACTTTCGTTCGCCAGGTTCGTCCCGACCGCTCGGGGCAAACCATCACCACCAACATGCTGTACCCCGGGCAATTTCAGCTCGACGCGGACCTGCACCACTACTACCCCTTCAGCAGCACCGGGTCCTTAAACCGGCCGGTTTCGACCGGCGTGCTGCGCATCGGCTTCTTCAACGACATCGAGCTGCGCGTGGCCCAGAGCTACGTGACGCCCCTGGCCCGGCCCGGGGCCTCGAGCGAAACGCCCGGCGCCGTGGTCACCCCCACCGGCTTCGCCCCCCTGACCGTGGGGGCTAAGTTTCTGGCTTCCACCACCCAGAATGCCCGCTCGCAGGTGATAGTGCTGGCCGAAATGACCATGCGCAATGGCGACAAATCCTTTCAGGACAAGACTCTGGAGCCCGGCGGCCGCCTGCTCGTGTCCCAGGTTATCGGGGAGCGGTACCGGCTCGAATCCAACCTGGGTTTCCGGCAGCGGGGCTTCCGCGCCGCCGATACCAAGGTGGGCCAATACCTGGGTACGTTGGCCCTGCACGGCCCTCTGGGTGGGCGGTTCAACTTCTTCGCCGAGGGCTACACCACCTGGCGGCAGCAGCAGAAGCTGGCGCCGGGCCTGACTACTGGCGTTTCCTGGCGGCCCTACCCGGGCCTGCGCTTCGACCTCACGGCGGGGCAGGCCCTGTCCGGCGCCGCCCGGCAGGGGTTCACCGTGGGCGGCGGCCTGAGCTTACGAATGCCGCTGCACTAGCCCCGTCTTCCTATCCCATAGTTCTGACAGCCGGCGTTTTTCGTCCGGCTGTTTTTTTGTTTAAATCCTTTTATTATATTTGTTCAATAATAAATGTTAAAAAACCGCGACATGAAGAAATTATACTTTCTGCTTCTCGCTTTGCTCTTCATGGTTGCGACGCACTATAGCTGGGCCCAGTCGGCCGATATGCCGCGGCACGGCACTTCCCTGACCGGCCTCAACGACCCCGAACCGGCCAATCCACGCTACCTCAACGCCGGGGTGCTGGCCCAGCTCCAGCACGAGCAGCTGCCTCCGCCGGTCGATACGCTGCTGGAGGAACCAACTTCTCCGTCTGCCACGCCTCCTTCCCCGCCCGCCCCCGCTCTGCCCGGCATTAATTCGTCGTTGCGTAAGCAATAAGGCCGCGGCCACCGCGCCCTGGCAGCCACGAAAAAGCCCCGGTATCGTTGTGATGCCGGGGCTTTTTCGTGCTCGGAATGGCAGGGCTACGGCCGCTTTACCACGGCTTCGGGAGCAATGCGCGTCGGCGTCTGGGCACCCGAAATGATGCCGGTGGCACTGCGCGCAATGGCGGTAATGACGGCCGTCATGTTGGCCACGTCCAGGCTTTCCACCTCGTCGTCAACGGTGTGGTAGCGTTTATCGGTCGGAATCTGGTCGGTGCTGATGGTGTGGGCCGGCACGCCCAGCCGGGCCAGGGTGGCATTATCGGAGCGGTAAAACAGGTTCTGTTCGGGGTACGGGTCGGGCTCGAAGCGGAACGGGGAACCGGCTAAGTTCTGCTGGAGCAGCTTGCCGAAGTCGGACTTGTCGAAGCCAGTGATGAAGGCCGTGTTGGGCCCGAACTTGGCTTGCTTACCAATCATTTCGATGTTGAACATGGCCGCTACCCGCTGGGGGTCGAGCTGCTTGGAGAAGTACTGGGCGCCGTAGCCCCCGATTTCCTCGCCCGTGAAGGCCACGAACACCAGCGTGCGGGCATTGTCGTTTTTCTTCCTGAAGTGCTCCGCCAGCGCCACTACGGCCGTGGTACCGCTGGCATCGTCGTCGGCGCCGTTGGCAATGGAGTCGCCGGCCACGGGCGGCAGGAAGCCCAGGTGGTCGTAGTGGGCCGAGAAAACGACCAGCTCCTCGGCTCGGGCTTTGTCGTGGCCGGGCAGCACGCCCACCACGTTGCGTAGCTCCAGGGGCCGCACGGCCGTGTTGGCCGCTACCCGAAACTTGATGGCCGCGTTGGGTGTGGTCGTCAGCACCACCACGCAGGAATACGGCCCGGGCTTGTCGGCGTGCAGGGTGGTCCCGCGCAGGCGCCTGGCCAGGCGCTCAAACTCCGGGGCGTGGGCTGGGTCCAGAATCACAATCAGATTTTCCTTGGGCTGCAAAATCTGGCCAAACAGCTGCGGAGGCAGGGCCTGCTCCCCAATGACCATCACCCGGGCGGCGGGGTCGTCATCGTCGGACCAGTTCAGCTTGGGCTCCCCCGACACCAGCAGAGCCTTATCATGGGGCACGTTGACGCCGTTGATAGTCACGTACAGGGCCGCCGTGCGGGTTTCGTAGGCGGGAAAGGTCTGCTCGTAGGTGGTCAGGCCCGGCAGCATGGCCAGCTCCAGGCGCCGGAACTCGGCCGCCAGAAACTGCGCGGCTTTCAGGCCCCCGGGCTGGGTGGTGGCGCGGCCCTGCATGTCGTCGGCGGCCAGGGCGCGCACCACTCTATCAACAGTGGCGGTGGCAATGGGGGAAGCAACAGGGGCGGCAACAGGTTTTTTTTGGGCGAGCAGCGCGGTGGGAATAAGGCAGCTGCACAGCAGGGCGAATAGTACTCTTTGCATCTTGCAAAATAACTCTTTTGCAAGGTTTTGAGTAGAATTCGGGGCGCCAGGGCCGAAATTTTTGCCCTTGCGCCGTCGTCTTTCCGCCTAAAGCCTGCCACTCATGGTTCTTTCCCGCCTCCGTATTGCCGCGCTGCTGACAACCGGCCTAGCCGCCGCTTCCTGCCAGACCACGCCCCCCGCCACCTCCGCTCCGGCCACCACTACCACCCCGGCGCCGGCCACGACGCCCCCGGCACCGCTGCGCAACACGCGCTGGGTGCTGCGCCAACTCAACGGCCAGCCCGTACCGCCGCCGGCCGAAAGCCGGGAGCCCTACCTGCTGCTGCGCGAAACCGAGCTCCGGGCCGAGGGCAACGGCAGCTGCAACCGCTTCAGCGGCACGATTGAGCTGCCCGCCACTGGCCAGCTACGCTTCGGCCCCTTGCTTTCCACGCGTATGGCCTGCGTCGATCCGGCCGGCACCGTCACCGAAACCGGCTTTACCAGGGCCCTCGAAGCCACCCGCACCTACCAACTCAGCGGCGACACGCTGCGCCTGTTCGCAGACGCGGCCACCAGCCCGACTGCCGTGCTGCACGCAGTGTATCTGCGCTAGAGAGTTGCCAACGAAAAAGGCGTTGAACCGGGCCCTCTGGCCGGGCTCAACGCCTTTTTCATTCTGCTTTCCGCGGCTTAGCCCAGCGTCAGCACCAGGTCGTCAGCGTTGACCAGGGTGCCTTCCGGCAGCTGCAGGCTTTGCACGGTCGTGTCGTCGGGGGCGGTGATGGTGGTTTCCATCTTCATGGCCTCGATGATGAATAGCGGGGTGTTTTTCTTAACCGGCTGCCCATTCTGCACCAGCACCTTTGATAGCATGCCCTGGAGCGGGGCGCCCACCTGCCGGGGGTTGCCCTTGTCAATTTTCTGGTTGCGCACGGTCTTGACTTCCACCGACTTGTCGCGCACTTCCAGGTTGCGGGTCTGCCCGTTGAAGGAGAAGAACACGGTGCGGCAGCCGTCGCCGTTGACCTCGCCCACGGACCGCAGCTTAATAATCACTGACTTGCCGCGGGCAATGTCGATGATGGTTTCCTCGCCGGGCTTGAGGCCGTAGAAAAACACCCGGGTCGGCACCACCGACACGTCACCAAACTCCTGCAAATGCGCCCAGTACTGCTCGAATACCTTCGGGTAGAGCAGATAGCTGAGCAGGTCGGTGAACTTGCCCGGCGCCCCGAACTTGGCTTCAAACTCCTTCATCTCCTTCTTGAAGTCGATGGGCTTGAGGTGCTCGTTGGGCCGGTCGGTGAAGGGCTTTTCATCCTTGAGAATCAGCTTCTGCAGTTCCTTAGGCCAGCCGCCCTCGGGCTGCCCGATGTCGCCGCGGAACAAACTCTGCACCGACTCGGGAAAGCTCAGCGCGTGGCCCTTGTCGAGCACGTCGGCCGTGGTCAGGTTGTTGGTCACCAGAAACAAAGCCATGTCGCCGACCACTTTCGATGAAGGCGTCACTTTCACGATGTCACCGAACAGCTCGTTGACATCAGCGAAGGTCTTTTTCACCTGCTCGAACTTGTCGCCCAGGCCCAGCGCGGCGGCCTGGGGACGCAGGTTGGAGTACTGACCGCCGGGAATCTCGTGCTGGAACACCTCCGAGGTGCCCGCCTTGAGGCCCGACTCAAAGGGGTAGTAGTACTCGCGCACGGTTTCCCAGTAGTTGGAGAAATCGTTGAGGCTCTCCTGGTTGAACTCCCGGTGCCGGGGCGTGCCGCGAAACATTTCCACCACCGCGTTGAAGTTGGGCTGGGAAGTCAGGCCCGACAACGAGCCCATAGCCACGTCAATCACGTTCACGCCCGCTTCCACCGCCTTCAGGTAGGTAGCCGGCTGCAACGACGAGGTGTCGTGGGTGTGCAGGTGAATCGGAATCTTGACCGTCTCGCGCAGGGCCGTAATCAACTCGGTGGCGGCGTAGGGCTTGAGCAGGCCGGCCATGTCCTTGATGCACAAGATGTGGGCGCCGGCGTCTTCGACCTGCTTGGCCAGGCGCAGATAGTAGTCGAGGGAGTACTTCTGGTTGCGCTTGGGGTCCAGAATGTCGCCGGTGTAGCAGATGCTGGCCTCGGCGAGGCCCTTGGTTTTCTTGCGCACAAAGCTGATGCAGGACTCCATGCCCGGCAGCCAGTTCAGCGAGTCGAAGATGCGGAACACGTCGACGCCGGTTTCCCAGGCCTGCTGCACAAACCGCTCGGTCAGGTTATCCGGATACGCCTTGTAGCCCACGCCGTTGGCCCCGCGGATCAGCATCTGGAGCAGGATGTTGGGCACAGCTTCGCGGATTTTAGCCAGCCGTTCCCAGGGGTCTTCGTGCAGAAAGCGCAGGGCCACGTCGAAGGTCGCGCCGCCCCAGACTTCCATCGAAAACGTCTGCGGGTGCATTTTGGCGTAGCGCTCCGCCACCTTGAGCATGTCGAACGTGCGCATGCGCGTGGCCAGCAGGCTCTGGTGGGCGTCGCGGAAGGTGGTATCGGTGTAGTGGATAAGCGGGTCCTCGCGCAGCCACTGGGCAAAGCCTTCGGGGCCCAGCTCGGTGAGCTTGTTTTTGGTGCCGGGCTGATAGTCGGCGGCCGGGTCGAAGGTGGGCAGCTTGGGCTTGCGCAGCTCCCGCTTGGGGTCCACGAGGCCCTTCACGTCGGGGTTGCCATTCACGATAATGTCGCCCACGAAGCCCAGCACCTTGGAGCCGCGGTCCTGCCGGGGCTTGTAGCGGAACAGCTCGGGGTGGTCCTTGATAAAGTCCACGTTGGCGTGCCCGCTCACGAACTCGGGGTGGGCAATGATATTCTGCAGAAACTGGATGTTGGTGCGCACCCCGCGGATGCGGAACTCGTCCAGGGTCCGGGCCATCTTCGAGGCCGCCCCTTCCAGCGTGGGCGCGTGGGCCGACACCTTGACCAGCAGCGAATCAAAAAACGGCGAAATCTTGGCGCCCTGGTACACCGAGCCCTGGTCGAGGCGGATGCCGAAGCCCCCGGCCGAGCGGTAGGCCACGATGGTGCCATAGTCGGGCTTGAAGTCGTTTTCGGGGTCCTCGGTGGTAATGCGGCACTGAATGGCGTAACCCGTTTTCATCGGCTTGCCGCCCACTTCCAGCCCAATTTCAGGGTCGGAGAGCCGGTAGCCGTCGGCAATGTAGAGCTGGGTTTTGATCAGGTCGATGCCGGTTATCATCTCCGTCACGGTGTGCTCCACCTGAATGCGCGGGTTCACCTCAATGAAGTAGATGCGGTCCAGCTCGGGGTTCACCAGGAATTCGACCGTGCCCACGTTGTTGTAGTTCACGGCCCGGCAGATGCGCAGGGCATACTCGTAGAGCAGGTGGCGCTGGTGGTCGGCCAGATCGAGCGAGGGGGCCACCTCCACCACTTTCTGAAAGCGGCGCTGCACCGAGCAGTCCCGCTCGTAGAGGTGGACGATGTTGCCGTAGGTATCAGCCACAATCTGCACTTCGATGTGCTTGGGCCGCTCCACATACTTTTCCAGGAACACGGTGTCGTCGCCGAAGGCTTTCAGGGCCTCGTTGCGGGCCTCGAAGAAGCCCCGCTCCAACTGCTCGTCGTCCCGAATCACGCGCATGCCCCGGCCGCCGCCGCCGGAGGCCGCCTTGAGCATCACCGGATAGCCGATGCGGTTGGCCTCGCGCTGGGCCGTTTCGAAGTCGTTGAGGTCGTCCTGGCTGCTTTCGATGATGGGCACCTGGCACTGCACGGCCACTTTCTTGGCCGCCACCTTGTCGCCAAGGGCCTCCATCACTTCGGGGCGCGGGCCCACGAAGCGGATGCCTTCGTCCCCGCAGCGCCGGGCCAGGGTGGCATTTTCGGAGAGAAAGCCGTAGCCAGGGTGAATGGCGTCCACGCCGTTTTCCTTGGCCACCCGCAGAATGCCCTCAATGTCGAGGTAGGGCTTGAGCGGGTCGTCGTCGCGCCCGATCTGGTAGGCCTCGTCGGCCTTGTAGCGGTGCAGGGAGTAGCGGTCCTCGTAGGTGTAGATGGCCACGGTCGGGATGCCTAGCTCGGTGGCGGCGCGCAGCACGCGGATGGCAATTTCGCCGCGGTTGGCGACCAGCAGTTTACGAATGTTCATAGCGCGAAAAGAGCGGTTTGGCGTGGAGGTGACGTTCAGGACCGAAAGCTAGGCAAAAGGACGGCAAGGGCGCGAATCAAACAGCGAATTTTTGCTAACAGCAATTATTCGCATAGTTGCTATTCTTCAAAAACGGGATTTAGGTTACAATATATAAACCTTGGCTGCGCAGCCTAGTTGTCAGCTCGTACCTCGACTGTAGCTCCTGCATGGATTTTTCGCAAAAGAACATTCTTCTCGTTGGTGCCTCGTCCGGCATTGGGCTGGCCACGGCCGAACTGCTCCAAGGACTTGGGGCTCACCTGTTCACGGCTTCCCGCCACGAATCGGCGGAGCTGGCCGCGCTGGGCACCACGTTTCTACCCTGGGACGCCACCCAGCCCCTGCCGGCCGACACGCTGGCGGCCTTGCCCGAGGTGTTGCACGGGGTGGTCTACTGCCCGGGCAGCATCAAGCTGCGCCCCTTCGAGCGGATTCCCCTCGACGACTTCCGCTCCGACTTCGAGCTGAACGTGCTTGGGGCCGTGCAGGTGCTGCAGGCCGTTATGAAGAAGCTTAAAAAGGCCGAGGGCGCGTCGGTGGTGCTCTTCAGTACGGTGGCCGCCACTACGGGTATGAGCTTCCACGCCAGCATTGCCACGGCCAAGGCCGGTCTGGAAGGCCTCACCCGGGCCCTGGCCGCCGAGTACGCCGCCAGCGGCGTGCGGGTGAATGCTGTGGCGCCCACCCTGACCGATACGCCCCTGGCCGCCCCGCTGCTCAACACGCCCGAAAAGCAGGAAGCCAGCGCCAAGCGCAGCCCGTTGCAGCGCATTGGTCAGCCCCGGGACCTGGCCTACATGGCCTCTTTTCTGCTCTCCGACCATAGCTCCTACATTACCGGCCAAGTGCTGCCCGTGGATGGCGGCATGGGCCGGCTGAAGTAGGGGTTTTAGTTGTTCATTGTTGGCTGTTAGGTCTTAGGAGCAGCCGTCAGCAAGGCCGAACAACTAAGTAACTGACAACCAACAACGAGCAACTGACAACTAGATGAAAATCGTTCTGTTCTGGCACCGGCGCGACCTGCGTCAGCATGATAACGCGGGGCTGACGGCCGCCCTGGAAAGCGGGCTGCCGGTGGTGCCCCTGTTTATCTACGACCAGGAAATTCTCAGCCAGCTGCCCACCAAGCGCGATGCCCGCGTCACGTTCATCTTCGACGCGGTGGAACAGCTGGCGGCTCAGACCAAGGCAGCCGGCGGCACGTTTCTGGCTTTTTACGGCCAGCCGGAGAAGATTTTCACCCAGCTGCTCCAGGAGCACGACGTGGCCGCCGTGTACACCAACGAGGATTACGAGCCCTACGCCACCGAGCGGGACGCAGCCATCGGGAAGCTGCTGAAAAAGCACGACGCGGAGCTGCACCTCGTCAAGGACCAGGTGATTTTTGCCAAGGACGAGCTGCTCAGTAAGTCGGGCAAGCCCCAGCGGACTTACGGCTCCTACAACAGGGCCTGGCACGCGGCCCTGCGGGACGAGCAGCTCCGGCCCTACCCCACCAAGCGGCAGTTCAAGAAAGAACACCTCCACCACGTTGCCAAGGCCCCGGCCCGGCCCACGCTGGCCGACATGGGCTTTGAGCGCAACGAGCAGCCGGTGCCGCCCGCCAAGCTGCCTTCCGATGCGGTGGTGAAACACTACGACCAGACCCGGGACCAGCCCGCCCTGGAGCCCGGCAGCACCCGCCGCTCGGTGCACCTGCGCTTCGGCACGCTCAGCGTGCGGGAAATGATGGCCCAGGCTCGGGAGCTGAACCCCAAGCTGCTCGACGAGCTGATCTGGCGCGACTACTTCATGATGCTGCTCTGGCACTATCCCGAAACGGCCACCAAAAGCTTCGAGAAGCGCCTGCGCCGGGTGCCCTGGCGCAACAACGAAAAGGAATTTCAGGCTTGGTGCGAAGGCCGCACGGGCTACCCGCTCGTGGATGCGGGCATGCGGGAGCTCAACGAAACCGGCTACCTGCCCAACCGGGCCCGGATTGCGGCGGCGGGCTTTCTGGTCAAGCACCTGCTCATCGACTGGCGCTGGGGGGAGCGGTACTTTGCCGACAAGCTCATCGACTACGAAATGGCTAACAACGTGGGCAACTGGCAGTGGATGGCGGGCACCGGCGTGGTGGCCGCGCCCTGGTTTCGGGTCTACAGCCCCCTTAGCCAGCAGGAGCAGTACGACCCCCAGCTGGCCTACGCCCGGCAGTGGATTCCCGAATTCGGTACCGATAAGTACCCCGCGCCCATCGTGGAGCACAAATTGGCTCGCCAGCGCGCCATCGACACGTTGCGGGCGGCCTACCGGGCGGCCGAATAAAGGCCGCCGGCAGTCGTTTTAATCCGGTCCGGCAGGAACCTCCGGACCCTCTGCCGGTTATAGAAGCATGGAAAAAGAGCGCATCAAACAGGCTTACCTCGACCACGTGCTGCGCAAAGGCGCGGCCCCGGCTTCGGTATATAAGCTGACCCAGAAGCTGGGCCTTCCCGAGGCTGATTTCTACCGCTACTACGCCACTTTCGACGCCATCGACCGGGATATCTGGGCCGACTTCGGGCGCGACGCCCGGGCGCGGGCGGCCCAGGAGCCGGTGTGGGCTACCTACGGGGCCCGCGAGAAGCTGCTGGCGTTTTACTTTACCCTGCTCGAAATCCTGAAGCAGCACCGCAGCTACGCCCTGTGGTCGTTGCGGACGTACTTGCCCGCGGTGCCCGGCCTCACGCCCCGGGTGCTCGACGACTTCCGCCAGGACTTCGAGCAGTTTGTGGAAGAGTTGCTGCGCGAAGGCCGCCATACCGAGGAAGTGGCCTCCCGCCCGCTGGTGCAGGGCCAGTACCCGCGCTTTTTCTGGGCTCAGGCGCTGTTTGTGCTGGGCTTCTTTGCCAAGGACGACTCGCTCAACTTCGAGCGCACCGACGCCGCCGTGGAAAAGGCCGTGACGCTGAGTTTCGACCTAGTGGGCCGCAACTCTCTGGATTCGGCCCTGGACTTTGCCCGCTTCCTGATTCGTCGCCGCTGATGCCGGAAGAACCCGAACTGCCTGCTCCGCTACCCCCATCGGCGGCCGCCGGGGCCCCCGCGTCCTCGCTGGATTCGCTGCCGACCACCAAAGTGGCCCGGGCGGCCCGCTTCGCCAAAACCGGCCTGAAAGTCGGCGCCAACTACGTGAAGCACTACGCCCGCCGCTCGGTGGGCGCCGACAGCAGCTCCGCCGACCTGCACCAGGCCAACGCGGCCGAGCTATACGGGGCGCTAAGCGAAATGAAGGGCTCGGTGCTGAAGGTGGCGCAGATGCTGGCCATGGAGAAAAACCTGCTGCCCACGGCCTACGCCGACCAATTTGCTCAGGCCCAGTACCAAACTCCGCCTTTGTCGGGCCCGCTGGTGGTCAAGGCGTTCCAGACGGCCTTTGGCAAGTCGCCCTTCGCATTGTTCGATGAGTTTGACCTGCAGGCCCGGCAGGCGGCTAGCATCGGGCAGGTGCACCAGGCCCGCAAAGACGGGCAGCTCCTGGCCGTGAAAGTGCAGTACCCCGGCGTGGCCGACAGCATCCGCTCCGACATCCGGCTCGTGAAGCCCATTGCCCTGCGGGTGATGGGGCTCAGTGAAGCCCAGGTGCGGCCCTATCTGGAGGAGGTAGAAACCCGCCTGCTCGAAGAAACCAACTACGTCCTGGAGCTGCAGCGTGGCACCGACATCGGGGCCCGCTGCGCCCATTTGCCCCACCTGGAGTTTGCCCGCTACTACCCCGAGCTGTCGGCGGCCCGCATCCTGACCATGGACTGGCTGGCGGGTCAACACCTGAAGGAATTTCTGCTCACCGAGCCCAGTCAGGCCGTGCGCAACCAGCTTGGGCAGGCTTTATGGGATTTCTACGCCTTCCAGATGCACACGCTCCGGCAGGTGCACGCCGACCCCCACCCCGGCAACTTCCTGCTCCGCTCCGACGCGGGCGGCACCGTGGGCGTGCTCGACTTTGGCTGCGTGAAGGAAATTCCGGCCGACGTCTACGCGCTGTTTACGGCCCTGCTCACGACCGAAACCCTGGCCGACGAAACCCGGCTGGCGGATCTACTCACCCAGGCTGGCGTGCTGCGGCCCGACGATTCCCCCGCGCGTCGCGCCTTTTACCTGCGCACCATGCAGGCCTCGCTCGAGCTGGTAGGCCGCCCGTTTCGCCAGCCCACTTTCGACTTCGGCGACCCCGCCTACATGCAGGCTCTCTATGCCCTCGGCGACGACCTTTTGCAGCAGCCCGAGCTACGCCAGCAGCGCGAACCCCGGGGCTCAGAGCATTTTATTTACCTCAACCGCACCTACGTGGGCCTCTACGCCCTGCTCACGGAACTCGGCGCCGTGGTACAGACCGGCGCCCGATAAGCCCGCGGGCGCCAACTGCCTTCTGAGGCCATGGTTGTAGCATCTGGTTTACCGCGGCTTCGTTTCGACGCAGCCCGCCGCGCCCAGCCGGAACCCTGATCACCCCTAAGCTCAGCTATTGTTATAGCTGAGCTTTTTTTTGTGCTACTCCCGGCTTTCAACTCTGCTGAAACTCTGATAGATTTACCCCTGAAGTCACCTATTCCACACCCGCTTACCTGACTATTTCCTACCCAAGCCAGCTCTGTGCTCCCGCCATCGGCACAGTAATTTGAAGGCAGTAGCCACGCCTTTTTAACCTGTTTACTTGGCGGCGAAAAAATGCCCGATACGGCAAGCTGCCGCTGCTGGCGTTTCGCCGTTGCTCCTGTATTTGCCCCTCTGATTCTTACTTTCTGTAGCGTATGCCCAACTTCTACTCTACCCTGTTACCCCGGTTTCTTACCACAGTCTGGCTGGCGGCCTGCACCATTTCCTATACCCGCGCCCAGGCGCCGTCGGCGCCGCCCCGGGTGCATGACCCGGCGTTGTCCGACCCGACCTACGCCGCCCGCAAGCGCCAACTCAGCGCCGCGCACCGCCTCGCGGCTCCGACGCCGGAACTGCTTCCCGCCAGCACCGGGCCCCTGCCCGCCTGCTTCGAGCCCCTCGACTCGGTGTCGATTCCGGCCGTGGGCGGCTACACCCAGGTGCCGCGCAACGACGACGGCTCCCTGGGCCCAATCAATCTGGGCTTCACCTTCACGCTGTTTGGCACGCCCTACACTTCGGTTTACATCAATACCAACGGCAACCTCACGTTTACGAGCCCCCTGCAGGCGTTTTCGGCCTCGGGCTTCCCGATTTCGACGCCCATGGTGGCCGCCTTCTGGGCCGACGTGGATACGAACCCGGCCAGCAGCGGCAGCATTTGGTACAAGCTCTACGAGAACCGGCTGGTGGTGACCTGGAACCGCGTGGGCTACTACAACGCGGCCACCGACAAGAAAAACACTTTCCAGATTGTGCTGCGGGCCAACCGGGCCGACATCGTTACCGACGACGTGTCGTTTTCCTACGGCGACATGCAGTGGACCACGGGTAGCGCTTCCCAGGGCGTCAATGGCTTCGGCGGGGCTCCAGCCACGGTGGGCGCCAACCGGGGCAACGGCATCGACTTCATCCAGACGGGCCGCTTCAACCTCAACGACGCCTCCCACCCCGACAACGTGAATCCGAGCGGGGTCAACTGGCTCGATGGCCGGTGCGTATCGTACCGCGTCTTCGCCCCGGGCAACCTACCGCCGGTGGCGTCCAACCTACCGGCCAACAACACAATTTTCGTTAACCAGGGTGAAACCGTCAGCATTGCCCCGCAGTTTTCGGGCCCCGAAGTCGGGCAGACGGTGCGGCTGGCCGTGAACACCAACGGCCTCTGCAACACGTCGTACTCGGTGACCAACACCGTGAATCCGACCCTGAATCTAAGCGTCACCGGCGGGGCCTGCAACATCGGCACCTCCACCATTCTGGTGACGGCCACCGACGACGGCGCCCCGTCCCAAACCGAACAGTTTCCCATTACGGTCGTCGTGAATCCGCCGGCCGTGAGCAGCCAGTGGACGGGCAGCGTGAGCAGCGTGTACACTGCCCCGGCCAACTGGAGCACCAGCGTGGTCCCGACCGTTTCCACCAACGTCACCATCCCGGCCACCGCCGTTCGGATGCCGGTTTTGTCGGCCGCCGCCAGCGTCAACAGCCTGACCATTGACGCCGGGGCCAGCCTGACCCTGGCCGGTCCTGGCACCCTGACCGTGAACGGCACGGTACTCACCAATGGCCCCCTGAGTGGGGAAGGCATGCTCGTCACGGCCGGGTCCGCGGCGCAAAGTTTGGGGGGCAGCAGTCGGCTGACGGTGGGCACGCTGGAAGTGGGCTCGGCCGGCGCCAGCTTGAGCGGACCTGTGGCCGTCAGCCGCCTGCTGACCCTGAACGGCAACCTAACCACCAACGCCCAAGCCCTGACCCTGCTCTCGGACGCTACGGGCTCGGCTATGGTCGTAAACAACGGCGCGGCGGCCGTCACCGGCAATGCCACCGTACAGCGCTACATCAATCCTGCCAACCCCGGCCTGGGCTACCGGCATTACGCCGCTCCGGTCCGCAACACGACCCTGGGCGACCTGGCCACGACTGGTTTCGCGCCGGTGCTGAACCCGGCGTACAACTCAGCCATTACTCCCGGCGCCGTGCTACCCTACCCGACGGTGTTTGGCTTCAACGAAAGCCGGATCGGCGGGGCACGCAGCTCCTTTGACCAAGGCTGGTTTTCGCCGGCCGCTACCACCGAAACTATGGCTCCCGGCGTGGGCTACACCGTGAATCTGGGCGCCGCGGCCCTCGTTGATTTTGTGGGTCCGCTCACCACCGGGCCCATTGCCCGCACCGGCCTCACCCGAGGCCCCGAGGCCGCCTCAGGCTGGCACCTGCTGGGCAATCCGTACCCGGCGCCCATCGACTGGACCGTGGCCGCAGCTGGCTTATCAGGGCTGGATAACGCCGTGTACGTGTACAAATCGTCGGGGCCCTACGAGGGCAGCTACGGCAGCTTCGTCAACGGTGTGGGGGATGCCCGCTACCTTGCGGTAGGCCAAGGCTTTTTTGTGCGCACTACCACGGCGGGCGTGGCCGGCAGCCTCTCGTTTACCAACGCCGCCCGCCTGACGAGCTACCTAAACCCGGACTTCAGCCGCCCGGCCACCGTCGAAACCCGGCCCCTGCTGCAGCTCGACTTGGTACAAGGCACCCAGCGCGACGCCGCCACGGTATACTTTGAAAAAGGCGCTACTGCCGCCTTCGACCCGGCCTTTGATGCCTACAAGCTCAGTGGCCCCGTCGCCGGACTGGCTTTGCCGGCCGACGCCGAAACCCTGTCCATCAGCGGCCTGCCCGCCCTGACCGGCGCCGACGTAACCGTACCGGTCCGGGTGTGGGCGACGGTAGCGGGTACGTATTCGCTGGAAGCCGCCCGGCTGCTGAATCTGCCCGCCGGAATGCGCGCCTACCTGCAGGACACCCAAACCGGCACGGTTACGGACTTAACCCAGCAGCCCACCTACCGCTTCAGCCTGAGTGCCGGCTTCGACGGGCCGCGCTTCCGGGTGCTGTTCAGCACCCGCCAGGTGACGAGTGCTGCCCCCGGCGCGCTCGGGCCCCAGGTGCAGCTCTACCCCAACCCCGCCCACGACCAGGCCCTGCTGCTGCTCCCGATTTCGCTGGCCCAGCACCCCGTGACGGCTACACTGCTTAACTCCCTGGGCCAAACCGTACGCACCTACTCGCTGGCGGCGCCTGGTTCCGGTCAGCACGCGCTGTCGTTGAGCGGCCTGGCCCGGGGTGTATACTCGGTCCAGCTGAGCACAGCCCAGGGCCAGATAGTGAAGCGCCTGATTATCGAGTAAGCAGCGTGTTGTGCTGTGACAGTTTCAGATAATAAAAAAGCCCCTCGGCGCATGCCGAGGGGCTTTTTTATTGGAGAATCAGGCAAATTATTTCCTCCTCATCATCTTACCGAACAGGCTGCAGCTGCCAGCCCGAGGAAAGAATGGCGGCCAAATCGGCGACGCTTTCGGTGAGCTGCTCCCAGCTGTTGAGCACGAAATACTGCTCCTGCAGGTGCTGCTCACTGTAGGGCGTTTGCAGCACGGTGGCCAGGTCGAAGGGCTGCCGCTTGCTCGTGTCGCTGAGGCAATGGTGGATTTCGGCCGCCGAGGACAGCAAACCGGCCCCGTACATGCGGGTTTCTCCTTTTTCGAGCACCAGCCCAAACTGGACCGTGAAGCCATAGAGCCGCTCCAACTGGGCCAGGGCGGGCGCATCGTGCAGATGCTGAGCCGCCACGTGACCCAAAAAGTAGAGAAAGTCGGCAAAGGCCTTGTCCATGAGCAGGGGTACGTGCCCGAACACGCCGTGAAACAGGTCGGGCTCCTCGATGAAGTCGAACTGCGCCATGGACCGGATCCAAACCGTGGCGGGAAACTTGCGCTGAGCCAGCAAGCCGAAGAAGTCCGCGTCGTTGAGCGTGCCCAACACCGGCTCGAGCTGCCAGCCGGTGGCTTGGTGGAGGCGCTGGCTTACTTCGGCAAAATCGGGAATGGCGTTGCGGTGAAAGCCCACCTTGGCCAAACCCTGGGCGAAAGCCGAAGCCGCCCGCTTGTGCAGCAGGGCCGTCTGACGGTCAAACAATACTTTCCAGACCAACTGGTCCTGGGCCGTGTAGCGGGAATACTCTTGCTGTAACATGGCGTTTTTGAGCAGAAAAAAAGCCCGGCTCCTGGGGAGGAGTCGGGCTTCAGTTGAATTTCAGAGGGTAAGTAGCATGTGCTCCTAGCTTCCGTAACGGCAACGCAGCCCGACTCCGTCCTGCACAGGACGAGTATTGGTTAGGCAAATGCACATTGCGGTTTGGATCATCATACTGAGGGCAAACATAGAGATATTTAAAATACGTTGTATGTCGAAAAGGCATGTTTATTTCAGGGCAACATTTAGGTAACACCAGCTACCTCTTCTAGCACCCCTCAATTTTTATACTACTTGACAAGAACAATTATCTAAATACTCAGAATACCCCTTCAAAATCAAGGCATAGCTAATAGACTACTTAGCTGATTTAATATCCGCCCCTGTTGCCGCTGAGGGCGCGCCTTGGGTAAACCGATAGGTGTTTCGGGTGAGAAAAGCCGCGGAATCGGCGTACTTCACCTCCTTGACGACGGAGAGTTGGCGGGTTCCGAGCCGCAGGGTCCGGCGAATCAGGCAGGCGCGGTTATCGTCCTGCCCGGGGCCTTCGAGCACGAGTACCAGGGTGCGGTCGGCTTCGCGCTGCCGGCTTATTACCTGCATCGGGGTGCCGTCCCAAATAATCCGGCGGCCATCGGCGGATAGCTGCAGCTTGTCGTAGCCTTTCACCTGCCCGCCCTCGGGCTCTTGGTAGATGAAGTCGAGCACCAGCTCCCGCGGGGCCGACTGCATGCCGTTGAGCACCGTGGGCAGCGTTACCGGCCGCTTGGTTTGGTAGTCTAAGTAAGTGAGAGACCCCTGCCACGGGCGAGCCAGCCCCGCTAGCTCCCGCATGGCCACGGTAGCCGGCGCCTGGGCCGCCACCGGAGCAGTTAACAGCGCCAGCAGCAAGGCACCCGCCAGGGCCACCCGTGGTACGCGCGGCAGCCGTTTCTGGCTCAGCCAATGGTCGAGGGAATAACGGCCACTGCCGAGCACGGCCACCAGCCCGAAAGACCAGAACAGCAGTTGCTGATAGTACATCCCCAGCAGGGGTTCGGGGGCTTCGTACCACAGAAAGGCCACCACGAAAAACTGAAACGCCAGTTGCAGGGCACTCCAGCGGGTGAGCAAGCCCAGAGCCAGCAGCAGGCCCCCGGCAAACTCGCCCCAGCAGGCCAGCCAGGCCCATAGATAGGGCGAAGGCTGGGTGAAGCCCAAACCGGCCACCTGCTGCACAAACCAGTCGGGGGGGGCGGGCACGGCGCCGGCGAGCTTGGCGGCCTCGGTAGCGGTGTAGAGCCCGACCAGCTTGGCCCAGCCGGCGCCGATGGCAATAGACAAGCCCAGGTGCAGGCGAAACAGCAGCAGGGCGGTATCGGCCCAGCGGGACGAGAAGGCGGCGGACGGCGCAATCAGCAGGGCGCGCAGGAAGGTTTTGGCAGGCATGGCAATGGGGTTGACGTGAAACGATACCCAAAGGAACCGTGCCCATTGCGCCCAGACGCCCCGATTTATGGCCTGGGACGTGCCACTTTATAGTTTGGCACCTGCTGCACCCTAGCCCGACCGGGCCACCTCGCCGGGCGTAAGGCCGCGCAGCTTTTTGAACACGCGGTTGAAGGTCGACTTGGAGTTGAAGCCCGATTCCAGCGCCACGGCCAGCAGCGTGTAGTGGCGAAACTGCGGGTCGCGCAGGCGCCGCTCGGCTTCCTGCACCCGGTACTCGTTGATGAAGTCGTTGAAGTTCTGCCCGCAGCCGGCATTGATTACCCTCGACAGCCAGGACGTGTTGGTGCGCAGCTGGGCGGCCAGTTCCCCCAGCGTCAGTTCGGGTGCCAGGTAGGGCCGCTCCGTGGCGAGGTGGCGGCGCAGACGGCGGGTCCAGCGCGCCAGCTCATCCTCGGCCTTCTCCCCTTCCGCCGGCTCTGTTGCGGGGGCTTTGGCCAGAGTTTGCGCGGTGGCAGCCGAGGTACGGGTGGGCTCCGCCGGCTCGGGCGCGGCAGGTACTTCGGCAGCGGAAGTTGGCGAATATGCCGCCAGCGGGGTTGTCACGGCGGCCCCGGCAGCAGCGGCGGCGGGCTGGAAGTGCAGACCGGCCAGGCGGTGGCCGGTGAGCAGACCGGCAATGCTCAGGTAGTAAATCAGCAGGCCCGTGAACAGGTAGTCGTACCAGGCTTGGTAGTAGCTCAGGGGGCTAACCAGCGCGTCTATCAAGCTGAATACCAGCGTCACGCCCGTCCCGATGAGCACGGCCACGAGCACGTTGCGCAGCCAGCGAAACCGGATCTGGTCGGTGTCGGAGAAGTTGTCGTTCAGGTAGCGGGCGTAGGAGCGGTACTCGCGCAGGGTGCGGCGGGCGTAGAGCAGCACCAGCACGTAGCCCAGCACTTCCACCCCGTAGGCAAAAGGCTGCCCGTCGAGCCAGGCCATCAGCGGGCCCTTGGTGCCGAAGTGCGCCGGCAAGGGCTGCCCGCGCAGGCCCCGCCACCAGCCCAGGTCGTAGGCCAGCACGAGCAGGCGGACGGCCAAATACGCCAGCGCCGGTGCGAAATGCTTCCAGTGGCGGCGCTCAAACCGAAATTCCTGGTTGGTCAGGCTGCGGAAATACAGGTACAGCACCGGCCCTACTGCCAGCCCCCAGTTGAAGGGCAGGTAAAACATGAGCGTGGTGCGGGCGTCGTGGGCGTCGTACCAGCCGCCGAAGCCCAGCATCCACTGAGTCAGGCGCAGCGTGAACAGCCCCACCAGCAGGGCCAGCCAGCCGTCGGCGGCGGTTTGCTGCCGGGAGCCCCGCACCCCCAGGACCCCGCTCACTACCACGCCCTGCACGAAAAACGGCAGTAGCAGGCCACTGTAAATATTAAAGCCGAAGAACATGGGACGGTGCTCGTAACTCGCGGGGCGGTGGCCGGATGTCGGCCGGGGCCGGATGCCCGGGCAAGTAAGCAAGGTTTTGGCAACCCAACGGCCCTTGCCAGCGCGTGACAAGGGCCGTAGTGGGAAGCAGGCCGGTGTAGCTGCCGGAAACTGCCTTTATTCGAGCTCCTGACGCAGGGCGTACACCCGGCGCAGGTTGCGCACCAGCCGCGCCGACTCGGCAAAGTTCAGGGTCTGGGCCCCGTCGGAGGCGGCTTCCTCGGGCTTTTCGTGGGCTTCGTACACAATGCCGTCGGCCCCGGCCATCACGCCGGCCAGCGCCATCGGAGCCACGTAGTCGCGGATGCCGATGCCGTGCGAGGGGTCCACGATAACGGGCAAATGGGTTTTCTCCTTCAGAATCGGTACCGCGTTCAAATCCAGGGTGTTGCGCGAGGCTGTTTCAAAAGTACGGATGCCCCGCTCGCAGAGAATCAGTTTCTCGTTGCCGCCCGAAAACACGTACTCGGCCGACGAGAGCAGTTCCTCGAGCGTGCCCGAGATGCCGCGCTTGATGAGCACGGGCTTGTCGACGCCACCCAGGGCATCGAGCAAGTTGAAGTTCTGGGTGTTGCGGGCGCCGACCTGGAATACGTCCACGTAGTCGTGCATTTCCTCGACCTGCGACACCTGCATGACCTCGGTGATGATCTTGATGCCGCGGGCCCGGGCCATCTGGTGAAACAGCTTCAGGCCGTCCATGCCCAGGCCGCGGAACGAATACGGCGACGAGCGGGGCTTGAACACGCCCCCGCGCATGATGCGCACGTCGTTGTCGACGAGGTGCTGCATGATTTTCTCCATCTGAGCCTCGCTCTCGATGCTGCACGGCCCAGCCATGATGCTCAGGCTGCCCTCCCCGATGCGAACCCCGTCGCCGAGGTCCAGCACGGTGGGGCGCACCCGCCACTTGCGCGACACGAGCTTGTACTCGTCCGATACGCGGTGAATGTCCAGAATCCCGGGCAGCTGGCCGATGGTGCGCAGGTCGATGTCGGCCTTACCAATGGCCACCAGGTAGTGGGCCCGCTGGGTGTTGACTTCCGTGACCTTGTATTTCAGGTCGTTAATGCGGCTCAGAATGTCCGCCTTGGCGGCTTCCGAGATGGTAGGATCAAGTTGAATTATCACGGGGTTGGGTTGATTTTCAAAAAGTAAATAGCGGCGGCCCAGCTTACGCCAGCACCGACCGTACGAAGTGGGCGGCGGCGGCCGGGGCATCGGCGGCGCCGTCGAGGGCCCGGATCAGGGCCGAGCCGATGATGGCGCCCTCGGCGTACTGGCAGGCGTGGCGGAACGAGGCCTGGTCGCCGATGCCGAAGCCGATCAGGCGAGGGTTGCGCAGGTTCATGGCCTCGATGCGCCGGAAATACGCTTCCTGCACGCCCGCCGCCTGGGTGTTGGCCCCGCCGGTGGTGCCGGGCCCCGACACGAGGTAGAGAAACGAGTCGGTCAGCTCGTCGATGCGGCGGATGCGCTCAGGGGCCGTCTGGGGGGTGATGAGAAACACGGGTCGCAGGTTGTGGCGACGGAAGATTTCCTGGTACTCGGCCACGTAGTCGTCGAGGGGCAAATCGGGCAGAATGACCCCGTCGACGCCCACGGCGGCGGCTTCGCGGCAGAAGTTTTCGACCCCGAACTGCATCACCGGGTTGAGGTAGCCCATGAGTAGAATCGGCGTTTTGGGCACCGACTGGCGGATATCCCGGAGCTGGGCAAACAGCACGCGCAGGTTCATGCCGTTTTGCAACGCCACGGTGCTGCTTTGCTGAATCACGGGCCCGTCAGCCAGCGGGTCGGAAAAGGGCATCCCGATTTCAATTAGGTCGGCGCCGGCCGCGGTCAGGGCCTGCAAAACCGGAACGGTGGAGTCGAGCGTGGGGTAGCCGGCGGTGAAATACACGTTGAGCAGCTTTTTGCCCGGCTGCTGAAAGGCTTGGTGGATGCGGTTGGTCATGGCGTCTAGTACTGGCGCAGCTGGTCGGCGTATTTCAGGTAGGTTTCCAGGTCTTTGTCGCCGCGGCCCGAGAGGTTGATGACGACCACCTCGTCGGGGCCGGCGCCGAGCTGGCTCAGGGCAGCCAGGGCGTGGGCCGTTTCGAGGGCCGGAATGATGCCTTCCAGCCGGCTGCACTCGGCCACCGCGGCCAGGGCCTTCTCGTCTTCGATGCTGATAAAGCGGGCCCGGCCCGAAGCGCCCAAAAAGGCGTGCAGGGGCCCGATGCCGGGATAGTCGAGGCCCGCCGACAGGGAATACGGCTCGGTAATCTGGCCGTCCTCATCCTGCATGAGCAGAGTGCGCGAGCCGTGGATGATGCCCGGCTTGCCCAGCACCGAGGTGGCGGCCGAGTGGCCTGAGTGAATGCCGTGCCCGGCCGCTTCCACGGCTACCAGCTGCACGGCGGGCTCGTCGAGGAAGTGGTAGAAGGCGCCGGCGGCGTTGGAGCCCCCACCCACGCAGGCCACCACGTAGTCGGGCAGCTCGGAGCCGGTTTTTTCCAGCAGCTGCTTGCGCATTTCCTCACTGATGACCGACTGCAGCCGGGCCACCAGGTCGGGGTATGGGTGCGGGCCCACCACCGAGCCGATGATGTAGTGGGTATCAACGGGGTTGCTGATCCAGTCCCGGATAGCCTCGTTGGTGGCATCCTTGAGAGTTTGGCTGCCGCTGGTGGCCGGGCGCACCTCCGCGCCCAGCAGGCGCATGCGCTCCACGTTGGGCCGCTGCCGCTCCATGTCCACCGAGCCCATGTAGACGATGCACTCCAGGCCCATCAGGGCGCAGACGGTGGCCGTGGCCACGCCGTGCTGCCCGGCCCCGGTTTCGGCGATGATGCGGGTTTTGCCCAGGCGCTGGGCTAGCAGAATCTGCCCCACGGTGTTGTTGACCTTGTGGGCCCCGGTGTGGCAGAGGTCCTCGCGCTTGAGAAAGATGCGGGTGTTGTACTTCTGCGACAGGCGCCGGGCTTCAAACAGCGGCGTGGGCCGGCCCACGTAGTCGCGCAGCAGCAGCTGGTATTCGCGCTGAAAGTCTGGGTCGGCCAGGATGGTTAGGTAGTTCTGGCGCAGCTCCTCCACGTTGGGATAGAGCATTTCGGGAATAAAAGCGCCGCCAAACTCGCCGTAGTAGCCGCGGGCATTGGGCGCGTAGGCCGAAGAAGAAGGGGGAAGAGTTGCCATGAGGTCGTTTAGTTCAGAGAAAGGGAATCAGGCCCGGCCCAGCAGCCGGAACAATTGCCGGAGCCGCTCGGGGTCTTTCACGGCCGGGGAGGTTTCGAAGCGGCTGTTCAGGTCGAGGCCGTACAGGCCGGGCAAATCGAGCCGGAGCAGGTCAGCGGCATTTTCCAGCCCCAAGCCGCCGGCCAGCAGGTAGGGCACGGGCAGGTTGTAGTCGCGCAGCAGCTCCCAGTTAAACGCCGTGCCGTTGCCGCCGGGCTGGGGCCCCTTGGTGTCGAAGAGAAAGTAAGCGCAGTGGGGCGCGTAGGGCCGCAACTGCTCCAGCGAGAAGCTGGCGTCCACCCCAAACGCCTTGATAACGCCCACGCCCAGGGCCTGCACGGCCGCGCACTGGGCGGGGGTTTCGTGACCGTGCAGCTGGGCCAGCTCCAGACCGTAGCGCACGGCCTGCCGGTGAATAACGGCGGGGCTTTCGTCAACGAACACCCCGACTTTACGGAGCGTGGCGGGCAGGCTTTCCAGCAGGCGCCGGTCGAGGGAGTCGCCCACGTAGCGCTGCGAGCCGGGAAAGAAGATGAAGCCCATGAAGTCGGGCTCCAGGGCGGCCACCGCCGCAATGTTGTCGGCGTACTTCATGCCGCACACCTTCAGGTGCAGGGCAGGAACGGCAGTTTCAGCGGCGGCAGTGGACATAAGCTTGGGTGCGTAGGCGTTTGTGAGGCTATAACAACGTGACGGCCTCGGTGGCGCGCAGCTGCTGCACCAGGGCGGCGCAGGCCTTTTCGGGGCGGCTGTGGCGCATGAACGTTTCCCCGATAAGAAAGCCCCGGTAGCCCACGGCCCGCAGCGCTTCAATGTCGGCAGCCGTGCGCAGCCCGCTTTCGGTCACCTTTACGTATTCGGCCGGAATAAGCCGGGCCAGCTCCCCGCTCGTGTCGAGGCTCACGCTGAAGTCGTGTAGGTTGCGGTTGTTGACGCCCACTAAGCTTACCGCGTCGGGGTGCAGGGCGGCGTCCAGCTCCTGGGCGCTGTGGATTTCGAGCAGCACTTCCAGGCCCAGGCTTTTGGCCAGCCGGCCCAGGCGCAACACTTCTTCCCCGCTGAGCACGGCCGCAATCAGCAGCACGGCATCGGCCCCCAGGCTTTTGGCTTCCAGAATCTGGTACTCATCCACCACGAAATCCTTGCGCAGAATGGGGCAGAAGTTGAAGCGCCGGGCAATGGTCAGGTCCTCGTTTTTGCCGCCGAAAAACTCGGTATCCGTCAGCACCGATAAGGCCGAGGCGCCGGCTTGCATGTAGCCCAGCGTGGTGCGCTCCACCGGGGCGTGGGCGTTGATGACGCCCTTGCTCGGCGACTTGCGCTTGAACTCGGCGATGATGCCGCTCAAATCGTCGCGCTGCAGGTACTTACACAAGCTCAGGGGCTGGCTGCCGAAGTGCAGACTTTGCTCGAGTAGCTTGGCCGGCACCAGGCTCTGGCGTTCGGCTACCTCGCGGCGCTTGTGGGCAATGATTGTATCGAGAATGGTGGGCGTGCTCATTGACATTTGGGGTGATAAGTCCAGGCGGCCGGTTGTTGGTTTTGGCGGCCGGACGGGTGGTGTAACTGTTTTTTTTCGGCTGGCTCAGGCGGCCAGCAGCTGGCGCAGAGCTTCGCGGGCCCGGCCCGAATCCAGGGATTCGCGGGCCTGGGCCAGGGCATCGGCAAACGAGAGTTCGGGCTGCACGCACTGGATGCCCAGGGCCGCGTTGGCCGTCACCACGTCGCGCTGGGCGGCGGTGGCGCGGCCCTCGAGCACCCCCACAAACAGGGCTGCCGACTCGGCCACGGTGCTCCCGCCGGCCAGCTCCCGGGCGTCGTAGGTTGGCAGGCCCAGGTCGGCGGGCTGCACCAGCTGCTCCCCGCGCCCCGACACGATTTTGGTGGCTCCGGTCAGGGACACCTCGTCGTAGCCGTCGAGGGCGTGCACGACGGCGTAGCGGGTGCTGGTCTGCTGAAACAGGTAGTGGTACAGACGCAGCAGTTCGAGGCTGAACACGCCGGCCAGCTGGGCCGTGGGCCGGGCCGGATTCACGAGCGGACCCAGAATGTTGAAGAACGTGCGCACGCCCAGCTCCCGGCGCACCGGGCCGGCGTGGCGCATGGCCGGGTGAAAGGCCGGGGCGTGCAGAAAGCAGATGTTGGCCGCGTCGAGCTGGCGGCGCAGCGCGTCGGACGACGCCTCGAAGTCGTAGCCGAAGTGCGCCAGGATGTTGGAGGAGCCGCAGATGGACGACACGCCGATGTTGCCGTGCTTGGCCACCTTGTGCCCCGCCCCAGCCACCACGAAGCAGGCCAGGGTTGAAATGTTGAACGTGTCTTTGCCGTCGCCGCCGGTGCCCACGATGTCGAGCAGCTCGTGGGTGCCCAGCTGCGGGTCGCGGCAGAGGTCGAGCAGGGCGTCGCGGAAGCCGGCCAGCTCGGGCACCGTGATGGGGCGCATGCGGTACACAGCCAGGAAGGCGGCGGTTTCGGCCGCATTGGCCGCGCCCTGGCCCAGCTGCGACAGCGCCGCGTGGGCTTGGTCCCGGCTCAGGGTCTGTTGGTCGAAAAGAGGGGCGAGAAACTGTTTCACGGGAGCTAATGAGGCTTTCTGAATACTGCGGGCGGGAACTCAACGCTGGAATCCCGCCGCCTTACGGACCTTCCGGCTTACACCCAGCCGGCAGGCAATTGTGGTTTGGCTACCCTTCGAGCCAGTTTTTGAGCATCTGGTGGCCGTGTTCGGTCAGGATGGACTCGGGGTGAAACTGCACCCCGCGCACGTCGTAGCGGCGGTGACGGAAGGCCAGCACCTGGCCCTGGGCATCCTGGGCCGTAACTTCCAGCTCGGCTGGCACCGACTCGGGCGTGACCACCCAGGAATGGTAGCGGCCCACCTTGAACTGGGCGGGCAGCCCTTGAAACAGCCGCTCGTCGGGAGTCAGCACGTCGGCGTCGGTGGCAATGCCGTGGAGCACGGCGGGCAGGTTGTAGAGCTCCGCACCGAAGGCTTCGGCAATGCCCTGGTGGCCCAGACACACGCCCAGCATGCGTTTGGTGGGCGCGTAGCGGCGAATAACGTCCGGCATCAGCCCCGCTTCCGAGGGCACCCCGGGTCCGGGCGAAAGCAGGATAGCGTCGTACTGCTCGATGTCGTCGAGGCTGATTTTATCGTTGCGCACCACGGTGGTAGCAGCACCGTAGCCCAGCTCCCGCAGCACCTGCACGAGGTTGTAGGTAAAGGAGTCGTAGTTGTCGAGGACGAGAATTTTCATGGCAGTTGTTCGGGCGAATCCAGCAATGGGTAATTACACGGTGGCCGTGAGCTTCCCCCCCACCCGCTCGGCTTCCTGCAGGGCCTTGCGCAGGGCGGCCAGCTTGTGGTGCACCTCGTGGAGCTCGGAGTTGATGTCGGAGGCAGCCACCACGCCGGCCCCGGCCTGATAGTACAGCTGGCCCGCGGTGCTCAGGAAAGAGCGAATCATGATGGCGTGGTTGAAGTCGCCGTTGAAGCCCAGGTGGCCCAGGCAGCCGCCGTAGTAGCCGCGGCCGGTGGGTTCCAGGGCATCGATGAGCTGCATGGCCCGGTGCTTGGGCGCCCCCGAGAGCGTGCCGGCCGGAAACGTGTCGGCCACCACCTGCAGGGAGTTGGCCTCCGCAGCCAGGGTGGCATTCACTTCGCTGACGAGGTGAATGACGTGGGAATAGAACTGGATTTCGCGGAATGTCTTCACCCGCACATTGTCGCCGTGCCGGGCCAGGTCGTTGCGGGCCAAGTCCACGAGCATCGTGTGCTCGGCGTTTTCCTTGGGGTCGGCGGCCAGCTGCTGGGCCAGGGCGGCATCCTGGGCGTCGTGGCCGGTGCGGCGGAAGGTGCCGGCAATGGGGAACAAACTGGCCTCGCGGCCCTTGATCAGCAGCTGGGTTTCGGGCGAGGAGCCGAAAATCTTGAAGTTGCCGTAATCGAAGTAGAACAGGTAGGGCGAGGGATTGATGGAGCGCAGGGCCCGGTACACGTTGAACTCGTCGCCCACGAAGCCCTGCTGGAAGCGGCGCGAGAGCACAATCTGAAACACGTCGCCGCGGCGGCAATGCTGCTGCCCAGCGGCCAGCACCTTCAGAAACTCCTCGTCGGTGAAGTTGGTCGTCTCCTCCCCCATCAGCCCAAAGCCAAACTCGGGCACCACGGGGTTACGAATCAGATTCACCAGCTGCCGCAGCCCGTCCTCGTCGGTAGGCTCGGCGGCCGGCGTGTGCTCAAACACGAACAGCTCGTTGCGGACGTGGTTGATGGCAATAACGTAGCGGTAGGTGCCGTACATGATTTCCGGAATGCCGCCCGCGGCCTGCTTCTGCGCGTTCAGGGTCAGGTCCTCGAAGTACTGCACGCCCTCGTAGCCGATGTAGCCAAACAGCCCGCCGGTAATAAAGTCGAACTCGCTGGGCGCGGTGCGGAAGGAATCGGCAAACTCCTGCAGGCGCTGCAAGGCCAGGCGGGGCGTAGCCAGGGTTTCGGTCGTCACCGAGTCGTCGGGCCGGGTCAGGGTCAGCTCGCCGCGGCTGACCTGGAAGCGGGCCAGCGGGTCGAAGGCCAGGTAGGAAAAGGCGTTCTGCTGGCCGTGGTAGTCGGAGCTTTCCAGCAGCAGGCAGTTGTCGTACCGGTCGCGCAGGCGCAGGTACAGCCCGACGGGCGTGACGGTGTCGGCCAGCAGCCGGACGTGGCGGGTTTTGAGCTCCAGGGGTTCGAAGGTAGGCATGGCGAGAAGTCGGGTTGCGGGCACCGCGCCGGGGTGGCAGCAGCGCAGAAACGAAAAGGGAAGTGAGGATGCCGACCGGCCGGAAAACAAAAAAGCCCGGCGGGTGGCCGGGCTTTGCTTGCTAGTTGATGCGAGGTTATGTCACTGACCTACCTACGCGCACAGGCTTTCCCGTCCGGAGTTTCGGAGAGGCCACCACCAGGCTTGCTGTGCGTTGTGAAAGGTCATGGAGAAAGGTCAGAGCCGAGTTGTTGTTGGGCTTTAACGCTGCAAAGATAGGTTCGGTTTCTGGCCGCGCAAGCAATTTTTGGGTTTTTATGTTGAAAACCTTTCAACAGCGCGCCGGTTTGGCTCCCATTTTCGCAAGGCCGCGGCCGCGTTGTTACTCCTTGAGCAACGACTGGGTACCGGAGAGTTTGCCGGCCGTCAACCGCAGGAAATACGCGCCCTTGGCCAGGCGGCTCACGTCGACGACCTGCCCGGCGCGGACCTTGCTTTTAAGCTGCACGCGGCCGGTGGAGTCCAGCACTTCGAGCTTGGCATCCTTCACGGCTTCGGGCAGCTGCACGGTCAGGGCATTCTTGGCCGGATTAGGGTAAGCGCTGAAAGCCAGGGCCAGCGTCCCGCCCTTGGCGCTGGTGGGCGCAGCCGGGGCGTAGAGCCACTGGTAGGCCGCCGCAAACTCTCGCTTCCAGAACCATTCGGCGTGCTGGCCGTCGGCGCGGGGGTTGAAGCTCAGGTTCTGGGCTGGCACGCCGCCGGTTTGCAGGGCGTCGCGCATGGATTGCATCAGCGGCAGCATGGTCTGGCTTTCGGCCGAGCCGCACACGAAGTAAAAGCGGGTATCGGGGTTGGCCGGGTGCTGCTGCACGTACTGAAACAGGGGCTGCTCGGCAAACCAGAAAGCCGGCGAAAACACGCCCACTTTGCTGAACACGCTCGGATATTTCAGGGCCGCGTAGGTGGAAATCAGGGCGCCCATGCTGGAGCCGGCAATGCCGGTAAACTCCCGGCCGGTGAGGGTGCGGTAATTGGTGTCAATATAGGGTTTGAGCGTCTGGACCAGAAAATCCACGTACTGGTCGCCCTGTCCGCCGCCGTACTGGGGGTTGTTCCAGGGCGAGTACTCGTTCAGGCGCTGGGCGCCGTCGTTGTCGATGGCCACCACGATGCAGCCAGTGGCGTCGAGGCCCTGCTGCTGGAGCTGCTTGAGGGTTTCGTCCACGCCCCACTCCCCCGAAAAGCTGGTGCAGGCGTCGAATACGTTCTGGCCGTCGTGCATGTAGAGCACGGGGTAGCGCTTACCGGGGTTGCTGGCGTAGTCGTTGGGCAAATACAGCCAGATGCGGCGGGTGCGCCCGAGCTGCGGAATCTGGAAGCTGGTGCTCATCACCTGTACGTTGGGCGTCAGGGCCGTGCTCTGGCAGCCCCCGCCGCTGCCGCCCAGGTCTTCCCAGTTCAGCACCGTGTGGTTGACCAGGCTGCTCGTGCCGAAGGTGTAGGTCCGGTTGGGCACCGCCCCGTTGGTGGCGTTGGTTTCCACCGCCGCCCAGCTGCCGCGGGTAAACTTATATTCGATAGTGCCGGTGCCGGCGGGCAGCGTTATCTGGTAGGTGCCGTCGGCATTCTTGGTCAGGGCGTGGGCCGCGTTGCCGGGGTTCCAGTTGTTGAACGAGCCGGCCACGTACAGCACGGCGTTGGCGGGCGTGTTGGCGGGCACGCTGGTGAGCTTGAGCGTCACCTGGGCCGAGGCGGCCAGGGCCGTCAGCCAGGTTAGCAGGAAAAGGACAGTCTGCTTCATGGGTGGGAAAAAGGAAGAGTAGGACAGAAAAGTGGGCGGCTATTTACCCGCCGTCGAGCCGCAGCAGCCCGCGGGTGGTGCCGCGGCCGCCGGAGCGGGCCGGCCGCGCGGCAAGGTACCGACTTTTCGGCGCTAAAAGCCGCTTTAAGCGCCGCTAACGGCGAAAACCCGCTTCTGAGTAGCTCCCGTGGCTTCTGCTTCCGCCGGACGCAGCCGGGCAGAGCCCTGGGGCAGGTTTTCCGGGCTTTTGCTCCCTCACTGGAGCTAGTAGCCCAACGGCTCCTGGAGTTGCATATCACCCACCACAATAAATATAACATTTCCAATGCAGCTGCGAGTATTTGGGTTGGTATTCTGCCCCCGGGTTGGTGACTACGCACTAACTTAGCGGCCCGAAAGGCAGTATTCCGGTTTGCTAGCCCTTGGGGTAAGCACCACCACCCTAACAGACGCAATTCACTGTTTATTTGCTAGTTGCATTGTTCCATCAGGACCTTATACTAAACCAACGAAACGCTATTTAAACGGGGAATTAAGCCGACCTTGGTTTTGTGGTTTTTAAAACTTTATCTTTCGCAGTTTATTAACGCATCAGGTGCCCTGAAAACGAAAGTAAAGCATGAAAAAACCGGGTTTTTCGGAAACCTGTTCGCTCCTGCCGCGCTTCTGCTCTCAACCACCTTTCATCACCGGCCCACTCGGTATTTAATTCCCACATCTAACCCTTTTTCAATGAAACACCCTTACCTGCCGAAACTACTGTTTCTGCTGCTGTTCTTCTGTGCCGGCTTCACCGGCGCTTTCGCCCAGACTGGCTCCGTGAGCGGGCGGGTTGTGGATGAGAAAAGCCAAGGCATGCCCGGGGTGACGGTCCTGATCGAGGGTACCAGCCTCGGCAACTCGACGAACTCCGACGGCACCTTCTCTATCCTGAACGTGCCGGCTGGTCCGCACACGCTGGTCACGTCGTTTGTAGGTTACACCTCCCAGCGCATTCCCGTGACGGTAGTATCGGGCCAGAATGCCACGGTGGCGGGCATCACGCTCGGCGAAAACACCACCCTGCTCAGCGAGGCCGTAGTCGTGGGCTATGGCACCCAGCGCCGCCAGGACGTAACCAGCTCCATCACCACGGTTAGCTCCCGGGAGTTTGTGCAGGGTCAGATTACGACTCCGGAGCAGCTCATCAACGGCAAAGTGGCCGGCGTGCAGATTACCTCCAACAGCGGCCAGCCCGGCTCGGGCAGCACCATCCGCATCCGCGGGGGCTCCTCGCTGAACGCCAGCAACGACCCGCTGGTCATCATCGACGGCGTGCCAGTGGACAACAACGAGCTGAAGGGTGCTCCCAGCGCCTTGAGCCTGGTGAACCCCAACGACATCGAAACCTTCACGGTCCTGAAGGACGCCTCGGCTACGGCCATCTACGGCTCGCGCGCCTCGAACGGCGTTATTCTGATTACGACCAAAAAAGGCCTGCAGGGCGAGAAGACCCGGGTGAATTTCAACACCCAATTCTCAGTTTCGAAAAACTACAAGCAGACGGAAGTGCTGTCGGGCGACCAGATTCGTGCCATCGTGAACGAGAAGGGCACCGACGACCAGAAGGCGCTGGCGAACCTGTTTCCCGGCACCAACACCAACTGGCAGGACCAGATTTACCGCACCGCCAATACCAGCGACAACAACCTGAGCGTGACCGGCAGCGCCGGCAAGCTCCCTTACCGCGCCTCGGTGGGCTACCTCACCCAGCAGGGCTTGCTCAAAACCAACGACCTGAAGCGTAACTCGGTGTCGCTGGGCCTCACTCCGGTGCTGCTCGACGGCAATCTGAAGGTGGACCTGAACGTGAAGGGCTCCTGGGTTGACAACAACTACGCCGACCAGGGTGTAGTAGGTACCGCAACCTTCTTCGACCCGACCAAGCCAGTATTTGCCCCGGGCGCCGGCTACGCCGCCTACGGAGGCTACTACCAGCCCCTCGACCTGACCTCGACCACGGGCGGCCTCGTGGGCCTGGCCCCGACCAACCCGGTAGCTCGTCTGGAGCAGCGCCGCGACCGGAGCACCATCAAACGGAGCATCGGCAACGTGCAGCTTGATTACAAGATGCCTTTCCTGACCGACCTGCGCGCCAACCTGAACCTGGGCTACGACATCTCCCGCAGCAACGGCACCACCTTCGTACCGGCCATTGCCGCTTCCGAGATTAACCGCAAGGGCGTAAACGACCATTACTCGCAGAGCCGCGACAACAAGCTGCTCGAATTCTACCTCAATTACTCCAAGCAGCTGCCCAACGACCTGGGTCGCCTCGACCTGCTGGCCGGTCACTCCTACCAGGATTTCCGCCGCAACACGCCCTTCCAGCAGGCTTACCAGGCTGATGGCCAGCTGGTGTCGACCAAGTCGGGCTTTGACGCTTACTCCCGGAACGTGCTCATCTCGTTCTACGGCCGTCTGAACTACAACTACAAGGACCGCTACCTGGTGACGGCCTCGCTGCGGAACGACGCTTCTTCCCGCTTTGCCAAGTCGGTGCGCAACGGCCTGTTCCCAGCCGTATCGGCGGCCTGGCGGGTGAAGGGCGAGGACTTCCTGGCCAACAACACGCTGATTTCGGACCTGAAGTTCCGCGTCAGCTACGGCGTAACGGGTCAGCAGGATATCGTTGGCAATGACTACCCCTCGCTGGCTAACTACAATCCCGGGGAAAGCACGGTAGGCTACCAGTTCGGTGGTATCTACTACCCCACGCTGCGCATCAGCCCCTACGATACCAACATCAAGTGGGAGGAAACCAAGACCTACAACGCGGGTCTGGACTATGGCATCCTCGATAACCGCCTGGTGGGTACCGTGGACGTGTACCTGCGCAAAACCAATGATCTGATTGCGCTCATCACGGCCCGGGCCGGCACCAACTTCTCGAACCAGTTCTTCACCAACGCCGGTAACCTCGAAAACCGCGGCTTGGAGCTGGGCCTGACCGGCCAAGTGGTACGCAGCACCGACATCAACTGGACGCTGAACGCCAACGCCACCCTGAACCGCAACAAAATCACCAACCTCGGTCAGGAATCGGCTAACGCCGGCCCCGGCAACCGTTTTGAAGGCATCGACGGCGGTACCGGCAACAACATCAAGGTAAACACCGCCGGTTATCCGGTCGGCTCCTACTACGTGTACCAGCAGGTGTACGAGAACGGCAAGCCCGTACTGGACAAGTACGTAGACCGCAACAACGACGGCCAGATCAACGAGCAGGACTTGTACCGCTACCACTCGGCGGCTCCCAAGGCCACCTACGGTCTGAGCTCCAACCTGTCGGTTCACAAGGCCACGCTGGCCTTCACGCTGCGCTCCTACCAGAAGAACTACGTGTACGACAACGTCCGGTCCAACAACTCCTACTACACCAACGTGCTGCAGGCTCAGCCCTTCCTGGGCAACGCCACGCCGGAGCTGCTCAACAGCCAGTTTGCCGCCCCCGGCGAAAAGACGCGCCTGTCGGACTACTGGGTTCACGATGCCTCCTTCATCCGGATGGATAACATCACCCTGGGCTACGATTTCGGCAGCCTGATCCAGGAGTCCACGAACCTTCACCTGACCTTCGCTGTTCAGAACGTATTCACCGTCACCAAGTACAAAGGCCTTGACCCCGAGATTTTTAACGGTCTCGACAAGAACCTGTACCCCCGTCCGCGTACCTTCACGGTAGGCCTCAATTTTGGTCTCTAAAACTTCCCATCCGATGAACAGAACTATTACCCAGGGCCTGACGGTGGCTTCGCTCACCGCAGCTCTGCTTTTCGGTACCACTTCCTGTATGAAGGATCTGGACCAGGAGCCCAAATTCGGCCTCAACACGGCGACCATCTACAGCAACCCGGTTCTGCAGAAGCAGGTACTGGCCAAGCTTTACGGCGGTCTGCACCTGACGGGCCTTAAGCCTTCCGACGATCCGGACCCCGAAGTACGCGGGGCCGACCAAGGTGCAACCTCCTACCTGCGGCTGCTCTGGAAAATGGAAGAGCTGACCTCCGACGAGGCCGCTGTAGCTTGGACCGACGGTTCTATCCAGGCCCTGAACACCTCGCAGTGGTCGTCCAGCAACGACTTCGTGCAGGCTATGTACGACCGGATCTACTTCCAGATTGCCTCGACCAACGAGTACATCCGGGAGATGAGTGACGACAAGCTCAGCAGCCGTGGCATCACCGGTGGTGATTTGACCAATGCCCGCTACTACCGCGCCGAAGCCCGCTTCCTGCGCGCGCTGAGCTACTACCACGCCCTGGACATGTACGGCAACGTACCGTTCGTGACGGAAAACGACCTGCCGGGCAAAGACTTGGTGCCCCAGCAGAAAAGCCGGGCTGCTCTGTTCAGCTACGTCGAGACGGAGCTCAAGGACATCGAAGGCCTAATGACGCCGGCCCACGCGGCCGAGTATGGCCGGGCCGACCAGGCAGCCGTCTGGACGCTGTTGGCTAAGCTGTACCTGAATGCCAAAGTATACACCGGTATCGAGCACAACGCGGACGTTATTACCTACTGCGACAAAATCCTGAAGGCCGGCTACACGCTGGCGCCGGAGTACCGCCTGTTGTTCTTGGCCGACAACGACGTGAAGGCTAAAAACGAAATCATCCTGCCGGTTGTCTGCGACGGCACCCGCAGCCAGAGCTACGGCGCTACCACGTTCCTGGTGCACGCCGCCTCGGGTGGGTCGTTGCAGCCCGTAGCCATGGGCATCACCAACGCCTGGAGCGGAATCCGCGCCAAGAAAAATCTGCCCCTGAGCTTCGGCCTGAGCACGGCCGCTGACGCGGCTAACCCAGCCGACAAGCGCGCCATCTTCTTCACGACCCGGCAAAACCTGGAAATGAACAGCCTTATCGTGTTCCGCGACGGCTGGGCAGTGACCAAGTTCAAAAACCTGCAGTCGGATGGCAAGCCCAGCCCTACCGCAGACCCAACCGGAACTTTCGCCGATACGGACTTCCCTCTCTTCCGCCTCGGCGACGTGTACCTGATGTACGCCGAAGCCAAAATGCGTATGGGTCAGACCACCGACCCAACGGCCCTGAACTACGTCAACATGCTGCGCCGCCGCGGCTACGGCTTCGACATGAACCAGCCGAACGCCGTTTCGGACGTTAGCACGCTCACCGAAGCCTTTATGCTTGCCGAGCGCGGCCGCGAAATGTACTGGGAAGCCCAGCGCCGGACCGACCTGATCCGCTTTGGCGTGTATACCAGCTCGACCTATCTGTGGCCTTGGAAGGGCAACGTGCAGGCCGGTACGGGCCTGGAGCCCTACCGGACCCTGTTCCCCCTGCCGGTTTCCGACCTGTCGGCTAACCCCTCGCTGAAGCAGAACGACGGCTACTAGCCCTGACTGACACAAGCATAAAAAAAGCCTTCCCTCAGGAAGGCTTTTTTTATGCCCCTGCTGCAAATCCGCCAGCAGTGCCCAGCCGCTAACGATGTTTCGTGCTGGGTTAGCTGCCTAAGCACTGTACCTAGGTTTTTGCACCCAACCACCGGACCATACTGCTGGCCCGCAGGAGCAAGTAGTGCGGGCAATGCCTTCTGGTGTTCGAGCCAATCTTACGCACTTCCCAGGGCGTGTTCCTCCCGCAGTTGGTCTAGGGTCGGGCTAGTCTTGCCTTGCGGGCTGCAGGCGACGCGCTGGCCTTACCGCTTGGGTTCCTTATAGATGGCAGGGTCGTAGTCACACGCAGCAGCCTGTTCGGCCCGTGCCCAACTGCGCGTTTGCCGGCGTGCGGAGGGTAGAGCTCATTTCGGGGCCGTTGCCTTCTTCCGGATAAGGCACAAAAAAAGCCCGCTGCTGGGCAGCGGGCTTTTTAGTGGCAGCAGGAATGCTTACAGCAGTACTACTTTGCGCGTAGCGGTCATTTCGCCAACCTTCACCTTCACCATGTAGGTGCCAGCGGCAACGTCCTGGGTGCTCAGGCCCACATTGTGGAAACCAGCCGATTTCACGCCGTCCTGGAGCGTGCGTACCGTGCGGCCCATCAGGTCGGTCAGCGTTACGTTCACAGCCTGGGCGCGGTCCAGTACCTGGTAGGTAACCGTAGCCTTATCGGAAGATGGGTTCGGGAATACGCTCATGGCGACAGCGGCCTCAGCGGCGCTGCGGTTGCTGAGTACTACCACGTTGAAGGCAGCCGACTGCACACCCGTCTCCTGGGTGAAGTCCGGGCTGTTTTCGAGGTTCGACGTGTTGCCGGGGATTTCCGGAATCACGTCCGACGACCAGTAGCCGGTGTTGCTGACGTAGCCAGCAAACAGGCGTACTACGTTGGCACCGGAAGGCAGGCCCAGGGCCGCGCGGTCCAGCTCAATTTCCCAGCCGTAGGAGCCGGCGCCACCGCCGTTGGTGTTGCCGGGGTTGGTGGTGATTTTGCCGTCGGTGGTACCACGGTAAGCCATGCGGGTCCCGTTGAACATGGCGAAGTTACCGGTAGCTCCGGCAATGGTTACGGCCGCGCCGGTAGCGGTCAGGGCGGGAGCCAGCTGGGCAGCCGAGCCAGCCGTGGCCGAGGTGTACACTACAGCCTGGGGGCTGAACGAGGTCAGAGACTCGCCTTTCAGAGCCAGGCCGGCGTCGGTCTGCTGGTCCATGATGGTACCGGTGATGCCGGCGCCTTCAAACATCGTGGTGCCAGGGCCCGTGGCAGCGGGCAGGCCGGTACCGGTTGGAACCCCCGTTTTGTTGGGCAGGTCCATGTAGATCTGCAAGCCGTTGCCGTTGGCTTCGGGCGTGCCGGCCAGGGCAATGTAAAGCTTGGTAGCCGAGTTGGCGCCGTACATGCGCAGCAGACCCCAGTCGCCGAAACCGGCGGGGTGCGCTAACGAAAAGGCACCCAGCGAAACGTAGCGGCCGGAGTTGGCAGCCCCGATTTCGCCGGCGCTCATCACACCGTCGACCGTGATTTGAGCCTGAGCTTCAAACGAGGCAGCCGACAGCAGGCCCAGGGCCGCGAGGGTAAAGATTTTTTTCATTGGTGTGGGGTTGAAAAAAAGGGGGTGAAATAAGAGGATGTGTGAATCGTGGGGTACCGCCGAGCCGCTGAATAACGGGCGACCCTGAGGCCAATACGGGAGACAAAGAAAAGTGTTATGAGTGACTATTCACTAACCGGAGGCATAAATTTCTTGCGTAATTTATTTCGACATTTCCCGCTCCTGCTGCGCTGCTGCCGTCACCGGGGGCGGCGGGCCGGGCCACGTGGCGAATAATTGCGGCCTAAGCCCTAGATTGCAGCCCCGCCGTACGCTGAGCTGCCGCCTGCCGCACCTTTTACCCCGTGCCGCCGCCGCTGGCTGCCCCCGGCTGCGGGCCCTTCGGAACTCCTAACTCACTTCTTCTTTCCTATGGTCATTATTGCCGACGGCGGCTCAACCAAAACCAACTGGTGCCTTATCGACGACGAGGGCACCCGCATCTATTTCAACACCGAAGGCTACAACCCCGACTTTGTGGGTACGGACGCCATCCTGGCCTCGCTGCGGCAAAACCTGCCCGACACTCTGGCCCAGGACCGCATTACGGAGGTGCACTACTACGGCGCCGGCATTTCGTCGGCCAAGAAGGCGGAAATTGTGGCCGCCGCCATGCGCCAGGTGTTCACTCAGGCCAAGGTCTACGTCGACCACGACCTGCTGGCCGCGGCCCGGGCCCTGCTGGGCGTAGGCTCGGGCTTTGCTGCCATCCTGGGCACGGGCACCAACAGCTGCCTCTACGACGGCCAGAAAATCACCTACAGCGTGGACTCGCTGGGCTACTTCCTCGGTGACGAAGGCAGCGGCTCGTTTATCGGCAAGCGCCTGCTGCGCGACTACCTGCGCAACCTGCTGCCCGACGGCCTGCAGGAGGCTTTCCGCGACACTTACAAGCTCACCCGCGACGAGGTCATTGACCGGCTCTACAACCAGCCCCTGCCCAACCGCTTTCTGGCCAGCTTCGCCAAGTTTGCCTACGACCACAACAACGTGAGCTACTGCCGCGAAATCGTGCTCGACGGCTTCGAGACATTCTTCCAGAACCTGGTAATGCACTACCCCACCTACCAGAACTACACGTTCAACTGCATCGGCTCGGTGGGCTACAACTTCCGCGACGCGCTGGCCCAGGTGGCCAAGAGCCACGACATGGAAGTGGGCAAAATCATCCGCTCCCCCATCGACGACCTCGTGGACTACCATACCATCCTGACCAAGTAACTTGGCCGGCCAAGGCATAAAAAAAGCGACCTGAACTCAGGTCGCTTTTTTTATGCCTTGCGGGTACGCTTAGTGCTGCACCAGTAAGCGGATGGTCTGCTGCTGCTCGCCAGCCTGCAGGCGCACCAGGTACACGCCGTTGGCTAGCCCGGCCACGGGCAGTTTTAGCTCGTGGGCTCCGCTGCCCTGCCGCCCGAGTTCCACGGGGGCCTGGGCGGTGGCCCCCAGCAGGTTCGTCACCGATACGTGCACCGGCGAGGCGGCCGTCAGGGTGTAAAATACCGTGGCTACGCCGGCAACCGGGTTGGGCGCGGCACTCAGGCTCAGGTTGGCGGCCGTGGCGCGGCGCGGGGTGGTGCCGAGCACCACGGAAGCAGGCAGCTTCACCCGGCGCGAGGTATAGACGGCGTACTCCCCGGCCCGCAGGGGCAGGCGGGCATCCACATTGGTGACCGTGATACTGTCGCCGCGCAGGTAGTTGTACCACTTGCCGGGGGCCTGGAAGCCGGGCAACACGCTGTCGGCCACCACGCCGAAGTTACCCACGACCACCACGTTCATGCTCGGGTCGGTGATGCGGATGGTCTTGATGTTAGTACGGCCACCCACGGAGAACGTGCGCGACTCAAACGCGGGCTCCTGCACGCGCAGGGCAGCCAGGGCGGCGTACACGTTGTAGAGGCGACGACGGGCCGGCTCAGCCTGGTAGTTCCAGCGGATGGGCTTGGCACCGGTGCGGCCGTTGAAGTTGATGCTCACGTCGTAGCCCAGCTCCCCAAACTGCCAGATCATCTTCGGGCCGGGAATAGTGAGGTGGAAGGCAGCGGCCATTTCGGCCCGGGCCAGGGCCACAGGCAGGTCCCGCACGTTATAGTCGGGGTTGGTGGCGTTACCGGCCGTCAGGGCCGACACCATCAGGCGCTCCTCGTCGTGGCTTTCCATGTAGCTGACCAGGTTGGGCTCCTGAAACTGCCGGTTTTGGTAGCTGGAGCTGACCAGGTTGGAGCTGGCGCCGTTGCCCTTGATGGCTTCGGTGTAGGCGCCGTTCATGTTGCCCCAGAGCATTAGCCCCGCGTCGGCCAGTACTTTCTCCTCGGTACCGGCGGCGAAGTGCTCCAGAATCGGGTACAGCGTCGGGTCAACCGATTTCATGAAGTTATAGTAGTCGAGCCAGATATTGATGCGCGACTGGTCGTAGGCACTCCACTGGCCCACGTCGGAGCCGGAGTTGGTCTGGGTGAAGCCCTTGCTGAGGTCGAAACGGTAGCCGTCGACGTGGTATTCCTGCAGCCAGAAGGCCATGACCTGCTTGGCGAAGTACTTGGTGAAGGGCGACTCGTGGTTGAAGTCGTAGCACACGTTGAAGGGGTGCGTGGCCGTGCGGTTAAACCAGGGCGAGTTGGTCGAGGGGTTGCCGCCGTCGAAGTACATCTGCACCATCGGGCTCTGGCCGCAGGAGTGGTTGAGCACCATGTCGAGCACCACGGCAATGCCGCGGCGGTGAGCCTCGTCGATGAAGCGCTTCAGGGCGTCCTTGGTGCCGTAGTACTTGTCGGGAGCGAAGTAGAACGAAGGGTTGTAGCCCCAGGAGTCGTTGCCCTCAAACTCGTTGACGGGCATCAGCTCGATGCAGTTTACGCCCAAGCGCTTGAGGTAGCTCAGCGTGTCGGTCAGGGTCTGGTAGTCGTGGCGGGCCACAAAGTCGCGCAGGTGCAGCTCATACACCACCAGGTCGGTGCGCTTGGGGCGCTGGAAGTTATTGACCTGCCACTGGTAGGTGGGCTGGTTGGTTTGCAGCACCGACACGATGCCGGTGGTGGCGCCCGTGGGGTAAGCTTTAAGGTTAGGATACGTCACGGCCGGAATAAACCGGTCGTTGTTGGGGTCCAGCACCTTCTCCGAAAACGGGTCGGCCACGCGCAGGTAGCCGTCGACGAGGAACTGGTAGGCGTACTCCTGGCCGGGGGTCAGGCCGTTGAGCTGCACCCACCAGCGGCCGTTGGCGGCGTCGGTTTCGGGCGTGCGGTTCATGAAGCCCGCGTTGGCCAGCTGCCAGTTGTTGAACTCGCCGATGGCGTACACAAACTCCTTGCCCGGGGCCGAGAAGCTCAGAATGGCCGAGGTGCCGCCGGGCAGGTAGGTGATGCCGTCTTTTTTGGCCCCGGCCGGCAGGGCAGCCACCGTCACGACGGGCCGCGGAATCAGCTGCAGCTCGGTGAAGGCCGAGGTGGTGCCGTTGGAGGCCGTCAGGCGCAGGGTGCTGGTGCCGGGCTGGGTCAGGGTTACGTTGGTCGTAATCGAGGTGGCGTTGTTGACTTGGGCAATCTGGGAGCCGTTGAGCGTGAGCGTGAGCGTGGCCGGAATGGCCGAGGTGCCCGTCACGGAAAAGGGCGTGTTAGCGGCCACAATCACCGGGTTGCCGTTGGGCACGGGGTTGGTGAAGCGCACGTCGAAGATGTTCTGGGCTACGTCGACGAAGATGTCGCCGGCCGGACCGCGGCCCACCTTGCTGCCGTCGCCGCTGCGGAAAATCATGCCCAGGCGCAGAATCTGCTCATTGGCCGGCACCGGGTAAAAGGAGCGCGGGGTGAGCGTGATGCGGTACAGGTTGGGGTTGTTGGAGTCGCGCGTCATGAGCGCGGCCGGGTCGGGCGTCGTAAACGAGGGGCTCTTCACGTGGCGCCACTGCACGTTGGAGGTGCTCAGGTTAGTCACCACGCCGGTCCAGATATAGACGTCGCCGGTGTAGTTGGCCAGCTCGGCATTACCCTGGGTGGCGTCAAAAATCAGCGTCACGGGGTCGGTTTCGCGGAAGCTGGTGGGCTGGGTCGTCACGACCTGGGCCCGGGCCGCGGGCAGCCCGGCCAGCAGCAACAGCAGGCCCAGCAGGAGTCGGAGTGTTTTCATGAAGATGGTGGGAAAGGAGAAAAATAGAAGCGTGAAAATATTACGCAACAAAAACGGCGTGAGGCGGCGGTAAAAACCGAGCTTAAAGGTACGCAACATTCTCTGCGGCAGCCAAGCCGGCCCGTGCTTTTGTTCGTAGCTTTGGCGCCCCGGCTCCCGCAGTAGCCGCCGATGCATGAGAGCAGTTTTTCGTTTTTCCGGGGTGCTTAAATCGGGGCGGCGGGCAGTGGCCGCCGCGCTGCTGGCCCTGCCGCTCCCGGGTCTGGCGCAGTCGGTGCTACCGGCTCCGCTGGCCGCCGCCCCGCTGTCCTCGGCTGCCGCGCCGGGCCGCATCGGGCATTGGCCGGCTACCACCCGGCGCTGGGAGCCGGCGGCAGCCTCGCCCCTGTTCACCACCACTGACTCCTCGACGCTGAGTCGCCGCCTGCCCCTGCTGGCCGGTGGGCTGGCCGTCACGTACACGGGGCTGCTCTACGTGCTCGACCAGGGCTGGTACACCGGGGAGCGAAGCCAGTTTCACTGGTTCAACGACCTGCCCGAGTGGAAGCAGCTCGACAAGGCCGGCCACTTCTGGGGCGCCTTCCACGAAAGCCGCGGAGCCGTGGACATGTTGCGCTGGGCGGGCGTACCCGACCGCCGCGCGCTGTGGTACGGGGGCCTGGTGGGCTTCGTGCTCCAGAGCCCCATCGAGTACTTCGACGGCCACGACCCGGCCTACGGGGCCTCGGCCACCGACCTGGCCGCCAACTTCCTGGGCTCGGCGGGCCTGATGGCCCAGCAGCTGGCCTGGAACGAGGTGCGCCTGATGCCCAAGTACTCGTTTCACACCACCCGCTACGCCAAGCTCCGGCCCAACGTGCTGGGCAAATCGTTGGGCGAGCAGTACCTGAAGGATTACAACGGCCACACCTACTGGGTCTGCGCCGACCTGGCCGCCTGGCTGAAGCCGGAAAGCCGGTGGCCGAAGTGGCTGCAGCCCGCCGTGGGCTACGGGGCCCAGCAGATGGTCTTCAACGACCGGGACGCCAACGCCGCGCTGGGCCTGCACGCTTACCGCCAATATTACCTCAGCTTCGACGTAAACCTGATGCGCATTCCGACCCGCAGCAAGCTGCTGAAGCGGGTTTTCTACGTGGCCAGCATCTTTCACCTGCCCGCCCCGGCCCTGGAGTACAACTCCCAACGCGGCTTCGTGATGCACGGGCTCTACTATTAATATTAAAGCCAAGGAAAATAACGGGCGCCAAGCGGCCGGAACTGCTCCGCTCCTGACGGTTTTCTTTACCGGAACCCGGCGGCCCGCTATGGGCCAAAATTCTTCGCCGTCGGCCGGCCGGGGCTATTCTGCGTACCTTTACCGGGCTGGGGCGCGCTTCGACGCCGCCCGTTCAGCCTTTCAGATTCAACATCCAGCATTACAGATATGAACGTAGGAGACCGGGTCCGCCTGCTCACTGGCCGCGAGGAAGGCATCGTCACGCGCCTGCTCGACAACGACCTCGTGGAGGTGGCCATCGACAATGATTTCACCATTCCAGTGCTGCGCCGCGAAGTGGTGGTAGTGGCCGCCGAGGAGCGCAAAGCCTTCGGGCAGAGCGCCAGTTCGGTAGCCGCCGAGAAAAAGGCCGCGGCCAGCGGGGCCGCCCGCGCCGCCCAGGCCAACAAGCCCGCCGCCACCGCCCAGAAGCCTGCCGAGAGTCCGCCCACGGCGGCAGCGCCCAAAGCGGCCCCGGTGCAGAAAGGCCTGTACCTAGCCCTGATTCACCAGTCGCCGGAGCTGCTGGCCCTGCACCTGGTCAACCACACCGACCGGGACGTGCTGTTCACCTACGGCGAGGAAACGGCCGAAAAGTACCGGGCCCTGGCCGCCGACAAGCTGCCCGCCAAAACGGCCAGCAAGCCCCTGGGGCACTGGCACCTCAAGGACTTCGACAAGTGGCCCGCCTCGGTGTTTCAGCTCCTGCCCCACCAGCTGAACGACTCGACGCCCTACGAGCTGCTGACCAAGCGGGTGCAGTTCCGGGCCGCCAGCTTCTACACCAGCCGCCAGCCCAACGTGCCGGTGCTCCAGCGCGAGGCCTACCTGTTTCAGCTCGACGAGAAGCCCGCCGCCCCGGCCGTGGTAGCCCCCGATAAGCTGGCCGAAACCCTGCAGCAGCAGCTCAGCGGCAACGCGCCCGCCAAGCCCGCCGCCGTAGCTCCGCCGCCCGTCCCGGCCAAGGCCATTACGGCCCCGCCCCACGAAGTCGACCTGCACCTGGAAGCCCTGCGCCCCGAGGCCGCCACCGAGGAGCCGCTCAGCAACACGGCCATTCTCAAGCTCCAGCTCGACGCCTTTGAGGATACCCTGAGCCGGGCCCTGGCCACCAACATGCACGAAATCGTGTTTATCCACGGCTCCGGCAACGGCACCCTGCGCAAGGAGCTCCACAAGCTGCTCAGCCGCAACAAGGACATCAAGTTCTTCGAGGATGCCCGCAAGGAAAAGTTCGGCTACGGCGCCACGCTGGTGCGGCTGAAGTAAGCCCGGGTTGCGGGCCCGCGGCCCGTCAGTTTTTTCCCAGCAAAGCCCCGGCGGATAAAAACGTCGGGGCTTTTTGTCGTAACAACGCTTTCTTCGCCTTCCCAGTCCAGTTCGTTGAGCCCCGCAGGGCCAGCGTATGACCCGCCTTCCATGTCCGCACTTTCCGCCCAGCCGCTTACCGTCACGCTGCCCGACCACCGTCGGCTGGGCCTCACGCGCTACGGTAACCCGGCCCACCCGGCCGTTATTTTCCACCACGGCTACGCTTCCTCGGGCTTGTCGGTGCCCCCGTGTCCGCAGCTGCTCACCGAGCTGGGCGTGCAGGTGCTGGCTCCCGACCGACCCGGCGCCGGGCAGTCGGACGTGGACGAGCACCTGACGCTGGCCTCGTTTGCGGCCGACGTCCTCTTTGCCGTGGAGGAGCTGGGCGTGCCGGGGCGGCTGGGCATCACGGGTTGGTCGGCGGGGGCTCTCTACGCCCTGGCCCTGGCGGCCCACGACCCGACCCAGGTCGGCCCGGTGCACCTGCTCAGCTCCATCCTGCCCTTCGGCGACCCGGCGGCCTACGAGGAATTTACGGTGGGCTGGAAGGCGGTGCGCTACCTCAACGAGTATCTGCCGGCCCTGGGCAAGCTGGCCTTCGCCGAAATCAGCGCCCAGTGGCAGCGCGACCCGGACGCGACCATCGACCACTACCTGAAGCTGATTTTCGGCCCGCCCGAGCAGGTAGTAGGATTTGAACCGGCGAACCGGGCCCTGCTCCGCGACGCGGCCGTGCAGGGCTTTGCCCACGACGGCCAGGGCGTGTACTTCGACAGCCGGGCCATCTGCCAGCCCCTGCCTTTTGCCCTGGCCTCCATCCAGGCGCCCACCACCATCTGGCACGGCGACGCCGACACCATCTGGCCCCCGGCGAGCCTGCATTACCTGACTGAACGCATTCCCCAGGCCCAGATGCGCATGTTGCCTGGCGAGGGCCACATGCTGTATCTACGCCACTGGGAAGCTATTTTGCGGCAGATGCGGGCCGAAATGAGCTGAGGCCGCTAAGCTTGAAAAACGGCCGCAGCACCAATGCCAGCGGCTATTGTACCCTGCTAATTTCATCTTTTAAAACGAGGTACATACATGTACCTTTTACCTAATGTAGCTCAACGTAGGGTACAAGAGCTTCCCGCGCTCCGTACTCGCTCCGTGCAGCCTCGGGCTCCACGGCGTTACTTTGCAGAAATTCTCCACTAGTATATGACTTCCAAGCTTCTTGCCGCCCTGCTCCTGGTTAGCGCGCCCGTGCTGGCCCAGCAAACCCTGCCCGTCCCGCTCAACCTGCAGGCGACCTACGCCAAGGGCACCCGCAGCCCCGACGGCCTGCCCGGCCCTAAGTATTGGCAAAACACCGCCGACTACGATATCAACGTCAGCTTCGACCCGGGTACGCGCCTAGTGAAGGGCACCGTGGATATCACCTACCTCAACAACAGCCCCGACTCGCTCCGGCAGATCTGGTTTAAGCTCTACCCCAACTACTACCAAAAGGGCGTGGCCCGGGCCTCCTCCATCAAGCCCGAGGATGTGGGTGAGGGCGTGCAGATTCAGCAGCTCAGCATCAACGGGGAGGCCTCGGACGTGGCCAAGCTGCGCATCGACGGGACGAATATGCCGGTGAGTCTGCGCCGGGCCCTGGGGCCGAAGCAGTCGGCCAAGGTGAGCGTGGCCTACTCCTACGTGCTCAACAAAGGCTCCCACATGCGCACCGGGGAGGTGGAGGAAAACGCCGACTTCGTGGCCTACTTCTTCCCCCGCATTGCCGTCTACGACGACATCGACGGTTGGAACCGGTTTGCCTACAACGGCAGCCAGGAGTTCTACAACGACTTCGCCAACTTCCGCGCGGCCGTCACGGTGCCCCGCAACTTCGTGGTCTGGGCTACCGGCGAACTGCAGAATACCGACCAGGTGCTGACGAAAAAGTACGCCAAGCGCCTGCGCGACGCCGAAAAGAAGGACGGCTACGTGACCATCATCGAGGCCGCCGACCTGGCCCGCCAGGACGTGACGGCCGCCAACGCCCAGAACACCTGGCGGTTTGAGGCTAAAAACGTGACCGACTTCGTGTTTGCCACCACCGACCACTACGTCTGGCAGGCCACGAGCCTCGTGGTCGACCCGGCCACCAAGCGCCGCACCCGCGTCGATGCCGTGTATAATCCCAAGCACAAGGACTTCGAGGAAGTGGCCCAGTTCGGGCGCCGCACCGTGGAAGCCATGAGCTACACGTTTCCGAAGTGGCCCTTCCCCTACTCCCACGAAACCGTGTTCGACGGCCTCGACCAGATGGAGTACCCGATGATGGTCAACGACAACCCGCTCGACAAGCGCGAGGACGTCATCACCCTTACCGACCACGAGATTTTCCACACCATGTTCCCCTTCTACATGGGCGTAAACGAAACCAAGTACGGCTGGATGGACGAGGGCTGGGCCACCATCGGCGAGTGGCTGATTTCGCCCCTGATTGACCCCAAGATGGTGGACGAGTATGGCGTGGAGCCCTACGCCCGCGCCGCGGCCACGGAGGTCGACGTGCCCATCACCACGCTCAGCACCCAGCAGACCGGCACCGCGTTTTTCCTGAACTCCTACCCCAAGCCCGGCCTGGGCTACCTCTACGTGAAGGACATGCTCGGCGACGAGCTATTTACCAAGGCTCTGCACACCTACATCCGCAACTGGAACGGCAAGCACCCGATGCCCTACGACTTCTTCAACTCGATGAACGCCGGGGCCGGCCAAAACCTGAACTGGTTCTGGCAGCGCTGGTTTTTCGACAACGGCTACCCCGACCTGGCCCTGCAGAACGTAACGCCCCAGAATATCGTGGTCCAAGCCAAAGGCACCAAGCCCGTGCCCGTGGACCTGCTCATCACCTTCGCCGACAACACCACCCAGAAAATCCACCGCTCGGTAGCCGTCTGGCAGGCCGGCAACACCACCGTCACGGTGCCCGTGGAAGGCGGCAAAGCCGTGAAGCGCGTGGTGCTGGGCAGCACCTACGTGCCGGACAACAACAAGGCGGACAACGTGTGGGAGGGGAAGTAAAAGGTCAGTTAAAGCGAAAAAGATGCTTAGAACAACTCAAAAGAGAAAAAACATATGCTGCATTGAGGGGCACTGGGATGAAGATAATTTTAGGAACACGGCTAGTATAAAAGGCGCATTGGACTTACTTAGAGACAACGAGGACGTCCTTTATGAACACCGCAAGTGCTCAACGTTGGTTGAAGCCGTGCGCATAGTATCGGAATTCTGCAAGGCTGAATATAAGAGCTTTGGTATAATATACTTTGCTACGCATGGCATACAGTCTTGTACTCGTTTTGATGGAAGGGATATCAGTCTATCTGAACTTGCCGATGCATTAGCTGGAAAACTCAATCGGAAAATCGTGCACTTTGGCAGCTGTGAAACGCTAGATGTTCGCAAGAATCATCTGAACGACTTTCTTATAAGGACTGGTGCAATAGCGGTATCCGGTTATACAACCCAGATAGATTTTCTAAAGAGCACTGTGCTTGACCTACTCTATTTTCAATTATGTCAGGATACTACATCGGTAGAAAAAATAAGACAAGCTATGAAGCAGCACTATGGTTCGTTTAGTCGTGAACTAGGGTTTAGAATGGAGTTTAATTCTAATTTCAATGTTTGATTTAGAAAGACGGGCTGCTATAACCTGCAAACTAGCCTACCTTTACCCCGTGATGAGTCGCTCCACCGCGGCGCCGGGGCTTTAAGCCGGCGACGAGGAAAGTCCGGGCAACGCAGAGCACCCTGCTTCCTAACGGGAAGGATGGGCCGCAAGGCTCAGACAGCCAGTGCCACAGAAAATAACCGCCCGGCGGTATAGTTGTCAGTTGTCCGTTGTTGGTTGTTAGTTTGTTCTAACGCACTGACAACGGAGAACTAAAAACTGACAACTAACTGCCAGGTAAGGGTGAAAAGGTGCGGTAAGAGCGCACCAGCGGCTGGGTGACCACGCCGGCTGGGTAAACCTCAGGGGTTGAAAGACCAAATAAGCGGGTACGCCGGTGGGCAACCACCGGCACCGGGCGGCTCGTCCGGCATCCGTGGGTAGGTTGATGGAGCCTTTCCGCGAGGACTGGCCTAGATAAATGGTGGAGGCGCGGCCCCTTGGGGCAGCGTACAAAACCCGGCTTACAGACTCATCACCCGTCTTTGGCAGCCGCCGCAGCTTTCGGGCTGGGGCGGCTGATTGGCGTTCGGGAGTGGCCGACCCGCGGCCTCCGAGCCTTCCCGCAATTGTGGAAGTGCCCGCAACAAGTCCCCCCAGCTCTCCCACATTCGCGGGAAGACACGTAGGAAGTCCCCCGGCTCTCCCACATTCGCGGGAAGGTCGGGGGGACTTTCTACCGGCACTACATCATTCGTGGGAAGGCCGGGGGGAACTCCTACCGACGCTTCCACATTCGCGGGAGTGCTCGTGGGAGTTCCCCCCGGCATTCCCACATTCGCGGCAGCCCGGGTACAACTACCCGGCGCACATCTATTGTCGGCGCGTTTTCGTTACTTCGCCATCCCCATTCCGTCTTTCCCGCATCTATGCCCCGCATTCTCATAATCGACGACGAAAAAGCCATCCGCAACACGCTGAAGGAGATTCTCGAGTACGAAAGCTACACCGTCGACCAGGCCGAGGACGGCCCCTCGGGCCTCGACCTGATGATCAAGAACAAGTACGACGTAGTGCTCTGCGACATCAAGATGCCCAAGATGGACGGCCTCGAGGTGCTCGAGCGCGCTCAGCTGGCCTCCCCCGACTCGGCCTTTATCATGGTATCGGCCCACGGCAACATCGAAACGGCCGTGGATGCCACCAAGAAGGGCGCGTTCGACTTTATCCAGAAGCCGCCGGACCTGAACCGCCTGCTCGTGACCGTGCGCAACGCCCTGGACCGCACCAAGCTGGTGACCGAAACCAAGACCCTCAAAAAGAAGATTGCCAAAAGCTCCGAGATGATCGGGGCCTCGGCTGAGCTCGAGCAGGTGCGCAAGCAGATTGCCAAGGTGGCCCCCACCGACGCCCGCGTGCTTATCACCGGCCCCAACGGGGCGGGCAAGGAGATGGTCGCGCGCCAGCTGCACGAGCTCAGCAACCGCAACAACGGGCCGATGATTGAAGTTAACTGCGCCGCCAGTCCCTCGGAGCTGATTGAGAGTGAGCTGTTCGGGCACGAGAAGGGCTCGTTCACCTCGGCCGTGAAGCAGCGCATCGGCAAGTTTGAGCAGGCCGACGGCGGCACGCTGTTTCTGGACGAAATTGGCGACATGAGCCTCTCGGCCCAGGCCAAGGTGCTGCGGGCATTGCAGGAAAGCAAAATCACCCGGGTAGGCGGCGAGAAGGAAATTTCGGTGAACGTGCGCGTCATTGCCGCCACCAACAAGGATTTGCAGCAGGAAATTGCCGAGCGCAACTTCCGCGAGGACCTCTACCACCGCCTTTCGGTCATCCTGATCAAGGTGCCCGCCCTCAACGACCGGCGCGACGACATTCCCGACCTGGTGCAGCGCTTCCTGGCTGACATTGCCCGCGACTACGGCGACAAGCCCAAAACCATCGACGCCAAGGCCCTGGACTACCTCAAAAGCCTGGACTGGCGCGGCAACATCCGCGAGTTGCGCAACGTGGTGGAACGCCTCATCATCATGAGCGAGGACACCATCACCGAAGCCGACGCCAAAGCCTACGCGGGGAAGTAGGGGCTCTGCCGCCACATCACTCCGCCGTAACACCTCGCCTGTCATCCTGAATGGAGCGCAGCGGAATAAAGGACCTTGTCACACCTGAACGAGTCGTTTGTACGATTATCATTCAGATGTGATAAGGTCCTTCGCTTTGCTCAGGATGACAGACGTAGTTTTCAGGTCATACAGCATATCTATTGCTACGCCATCTGATTGCAGCCGCGCACGTCGGAGTTGTCCATGCGGCGTAGTGGCTAGCTTGAAACGTACCTATCGTAAAAGGCCCTGGTTCCCTTCGCGTCAAGCCTGCCCACAATGACGTGGTCGGAGCTTTTTGACAACTCGATTCCCGGCCGCAGGCAATAATGCTCCCTTGCCCCAATGGGCAGGTCGTCATCAGCCACCTTTTCCTGATCAAGCTCCGCAATTTCCAATAGAAGCTTAGCAAGGGATTTCAGCCCTTCAGGGTTTCCGTGAATTAATATTTCGCTCCCCTTTTCTCCGTCTTCGTCGTTATGAGCAACGAATACATCTAGAACCCCTTTTATCTCGCGCCCTTTTATCTGCTTGTATTTCATTGCTATTCCTGAGTAGCGAGTTAACTATACCATCTGATTGCACCCGCGCACGTCGGAATTATCCATGCGGCCCAGTACTTCAAATGAGCCATCCTCGTGCATGCGGGCCAGGTCCTTGGTTTCGAGGAAGGCACAGGAGTCCACGTTGGCCAGGTCGATGACGTTGATGGCGCCGTCGGGGCGGTAGCGGGCCACCGAAAACGGGTCGGCGGGGTCGCGCAGCAATACGCGCAGCGGGGCCGGGCAGTGGAAGCGGCCGTCGCCGCGGCTGTAGGCCTGGCTCAGCAGCTCGGTCATGCCGTACTCGGAATGAATGCCGGCGGGGCCAAACGCCTGCTGCAGCTCGGCGTGCAGCTCTTCCCGAATCATCTCGCGGCGGCGGCCCTTCATGCCCCCGGTTTCGAGCACCGTCAGGTTTTGCAGCTCGGGCGCGGGACCGTATTCCGCCGCCAGATCGAGCAGGGCGTACGAGACGCCGATGAGCATTACCTGCCGGCCCGGCTCCTGCTTAGCTTCGGCCAGGGCTTGGAGCAAGGCGGCGTGGTCGCGCAGGAAAAACGCGGGCTGCTGCTGCCCGGACTCCTGGGCGAAATGGTCGACCATAGCCACCAGGGACGAGTTGCCCTGCTCCAGGTACGAGGGCAGCAGGGCCAGAAACGTGTAGCCGGTGAGCGGACCGTAGAGGCTCTCGAAAATGCGGGCGGCGTTGCGGCGGTACAGCTGCGGGTCGCGCACGAGGTGGCGGCTGCGCTGCTGCAGGGTGGTGCCGCTGCTCAGAAACAGCTCCCGCGGCTCCCAGCTTTCGGGCTCGGTGCGCACCTCGTGGGTTTTGAAAAACTCGATGGGCAGAAACGGAATGTCCTCCAGGCGCTGCACGGCCTCGGGGCAGCGGCCCAGGGCCTCCAGCCACTGCCGGTAGGGCGGGCAGTGCGCGGCCTGGTGCCGGAACAGCTGGAGCGTCAGCTCGTCGAAAGTGGCGTTGCTGACGGCGGGAAAGGCGTTGAGGTAGGTGGCGCGGAAACTCATTCGGGGGCGGCGGGGTTAGCGAAGTGATATAACAAACCCAGCGGCACTTCGTTGAGAAGTTGTACCTTCCAGCGCCGGATTTGGCCGTTGTTGTCGACCCGTTTTTCTGCTTGCTATGACCATGTTTCGTACTCTACTACGTTCACTGCTTGGGCTTTCGGCCGTGGCCGTCAGCTCCTGCATCAGCCCGCCCGATTTTCCGAGCACGCCGAGCATCGAGTTTAAGGAGCTGAAGGTAACCCGCATCGTGGACCCAAACCCCAACATCACGCCCGTCGACAACGTGGTGGTAACCGTCAGCTTCAAGGATGGCGAAGGCGACCTGGGGCTGAACGAGTCGGACAAGGTCGACGGCGGCCCCTACTCCTACAAGCTGGCCGACGGCACGCTCAACCGCAACTACTACAACTATTTCATTACCATCTACCGGCAAAACAGCCAGGGCGGCTTCGACCCCGTGCCGCTCGTGGACCCCCGGTTTCCCTACGATTCCACTTTCCCGCCCCTCGACCCGCAGGGCGGCAAAGCGGCCCCGCTGAAAGGCGACCTGAACTTCACCACCAAGATTAAGATTGACACGAATACCCCGATTAAGTCCGGGGAAACCATCCGCTTCGAGGTCAGCATCATGGACCGGGCCCTGCACGAAAGCAACAAGGTGGTCACGTCCACTTACCGGGTGCAGTAACCCACTCCCCTACTCATAAAAAAAGCCCGGCCGGAATTCCCGCCGGGCTTTTCTTATGGCTGTCGTTGGCTAATAGATGGACGGGAAGCGCTTGGGCTCGGCTTCGCTCATGAGCTCGTACACGGCGTCGAACACGTCCTCGGCGTTGGGTTTGCTGAAGTAGTCGCCATCGGAGCCGTAGGGCGGGCGGTGGGGCTGGGCGGCCAGGCAGCGGGGCTGGGAGTCCAGGAACCGGTAAGCCTGCTGCTCGTCGAGCACCTGCTGGAGCATGTAAGCCGTGGCACCGCCGGGTACGTCCTCGTCGGCGAAGAGTACGCGGTTGGTTTTGCGCAGGCTGTCGGCAATGATGTGGTCGACGTCGAAGGGCAGCAGGCTCTGCACGTCGATTACCTCGGCCGAAATACCCACTTCGGCCAGCTGTTTGGCGGCGTCCATCACAATCCGGCACATCGAGCCGTAGGTCACGATGGTGATGTCGGTGCCTTTCTGCAGGGTTTCGGGCACGCCCAGCGGTACCGTGAACTCACCCACGTTCTGCGGAATGCGCTCCTTGAGGCGGTAGCCGTTCAGGCACTCAATCACCAGCGCCGGCTCGTCGGAGCGCAGCAGCGTGTTGTAGAAGCCGGCGGCCTGGGTCATGTCGCGGGGCACGAGCACGTGCATGCCGCGGATGCTGCTCAGAATCATGCCGATGGGCGAGCCGGAGTGCCATACGCCCTCGAGCCGGTGCCCGCGGGTGCGCACAATCAACGGGGCCTTCTGCCCGCCCTTGGTGCGGTACTGCAGGCAGGCCACGTCGTCGCTCAGAATCTGAATGGCGTAGAGTAGGTAGTCGAGGTACTGGATTTCGGTGATGGGCCGCAGACCGCGCAGAGCGGCGCCGATGCCCTGGCCGATGATGGTGCACTCCCGGATGCCGGTATCGGTCACGCGCAGCTCGCCGAACTTGTCCTGCAGGCCGGCAAAGGCCTGGTTCACGTCGCCGATTTTGCCCACGTCCTCGCCGATGGCGAAGATGGCCGGGTCGCGGCGGAAGTTGGCCTCGAAGCAGGCCTGCAGCACCTCGCGGCCGTCCACGGTGGGCGAGTCGGCAGTGAACTCCGCCTTTACTTCCTCGATGTTGAGAGCGGCCTGCTCACTCTGGCTGTAGAGGTAGGAGTTGTAGCGGTCGGCATTTTCGGCCAGTAGCTGTTCCAAATGGTCTTTCAGGTCCTGGCGGGCGGCGCTGCGGCGGTTGGCGCGTACCAGGCGCAGGGCCCGGCGCACGGTCCGCACAATGTCGGCGCGGATGGGCGTGGGGTTGTGGCGCAGCTGCTCTACCATGTCGTGCAGGCTGTTTTCTTCCCCCGTTTCGGCGACGAGTTTATCGAGCAACGCCAAGGCTTCGTCGCGCTCCTGCTTGATGGGATTGAAGAAAGCGTCCCAGGCGGCCACGCGGGCCTTTTTCACAACATCCTTGGCGTCGTTTTCAATCTGCGTGAGCTCGTCTTCCGAGGCGTGGCCCTCGGCCAGCAGCCACTCGCGCATCTTGCGCAGGCAGTCGTGCTCCTCTTCCCAGCCCAGGCGGTCCTTGCTCTTGTAGCGCTCGTGGGAGCCGGAGGTGGAGTGGCCCTGGGGTTGGGTGACTTCCGTGACGTGAATCAGCACCGGCACGTGCTCGCGGCGGCACACCTCGGCGGCGCGCAGGTAGGTGTCGACCAGGGCGGCGTAGTCCCAGCCCTTTACGACAAAAATCTCGAAGCCCTGCTCGCCCGGCGCGTTGCGCTGGAAGCCGGCCAGGATTTCGCTGATGCTCTGCTTGGTGGTCTGGTACTCGGCGGGCACCGAAATGCCGTAGTGGTCGTCCCAGACGCTGACCAGCATCGGAATCTGCAGCACGCCGGCGGCATTGATGGCCTCGAAGAACATGCCCTCGGAGGTGCTGGCGTTGCCGATGGTGCCGAAGGCCACCTCGTTGCCGTTGACCGAGAACTGGGTCAGCTCGTGCAGCTCGGGGTTTTGGCGGTACAGCTTGGAAGCGTACGCCAGGCCCACCAGGCGCGGCATCTGGGCCGCCGTCGGCGAGACGTCGGCGGAGGAGTTTTTCAGTTCCGCCAAGTTTTTGAAGTTGCCATCCTCGTCGAGCAGGCGGGTGGCGAAGTGGCCGTTCATGGCGCGGCCGGCGGTGGCGGGCTCGGCCTCGGCGTCGGGGTGGGCGTAGAGCTGGGCAAAGTACTGCTGCCAGGTCAGCTCCCCGGCGGCCACCATGAAGGTCTGGTCGCGGTAGTAGCCGGAGCGGAAGTCGCCGGGCTGGAAGGCGCGGGCCATGGCCAGCTGGGGCAGTTCCTTGCCGTCGCCGAAGATGCCGAACTTGGCCTTGCCCATGAATACTTCCTTGCGCCCCGCGAGCGAGGCCTGCCGGCTTTCCCAGCCCAGGCGGTAGTCGTGGAGCAGATCTTCTTTGCTAAGGGCAGCGGCAGCGGCTACGAGAGGTTCAGCAGTGGGCATAAGACGAATGGGCGGGGATTTTATCGGCGGAAAGGACTCAGACAACGGGCCGGCTCGGAAAGCAGGCGCACAAAAGTACGGATTTGGCTGCGACACTCAACGAAACGCCCATCCGGGGGCTGGTACGAATCAGGCGGGTTTTTGTCTATCTTTGAAGGGCGGGCCCTGGTTGGCCGCGCGCTACCCTACTACTACCGTCGTTTGACTCGTATGAAAAACCTTGCCTCTCTGCTGCTGGGCCTCGTGCTGCTAGTGGCTCACCTGGGCGCCCGGGCCCAGGGCGTGATGACGTTTGAGAAAGACAACTTCGACTTCGGCAACGTGGCCGAGGGCACCATGGCCACCCACGAGTTCAAGTTCAAGAACACCGGCACCCAGCCCATCCTCATTGCCAACGTGCAGGCCAGCTGCGGCTGCACCACCCCCGACTGGACCAAGACGCCCGTGCTGCCCGGCAAGTACGGCATGGTAAAGGCCATGTACAGCAGCGCCGGCCGCCCCGGCGTATTCAACAAAACCGTGACCGTGACCAGCAACGCGGCCACGCCCAGCACCGTGCTCAGCATCAAGGGCAACGTGCTCAACAAGGCCGAAGTGAAAGCCACGCTCACCCCGGCTCAGCTGGCTTTGTCGCCGCGCCTGACCCTGGACCGCACCAGCCACGACTTCGGCAAGATGGAATCCGGGCAGCAGCCGGTGGCCCGCTTCACGGTGAAAAACACCGGCAAGCAGGACCTGGTGCTGGAGCAGCTTTCCTCGGCCTGCAACTGCGTGGGCTACAAGAACACGCCCGCGCCCATCAAGCCCGGGCAGAGCGGCACCATCGAGCTGATCTACGGGCAGCGCCAGATCGGGCAGATGTCGGACGCGGTGATTATCAGCTCCAACGACCTGACCGGCGACGCCAAGCTCACGCTCAAAGCCAACGTGGTGCGCGACCTGAACGGGACGAGCATGATGAAGGAAAGCGGCGTAGCCGTGCCGTTTAAGTAAGCCCTGCTCGGGCGCGGCTGCGCCCTACCTACTCTCACCCAAGCCCCGCCACTCGTCCGTGTCGGGGCTTGGGGCTTATTGGCGGCCGACCTTGCGGCTCCACCCCCGAATTACGTACGGCTCGGGCCGCGGGTAAAACCAGCGGCATTGCCTATCTTTGCGGCCGTTTTCCGCCTAGTATCTCCCACCTCACTCCTTTAGTTTCTGCCATGATTATTGGTGTTCCAAAAGAAATCAAAAACAACGAAAACCGCGTAGGTTTGACCCCCGCCGGGGTGGCTGAACTCCGCAAGCACGGCCACGAGCTGTACGTACAGGCCACGGCTGGTCTGGGCAGCGGCTTCCAGGACGCCGAATACGAGCAGGCCGGTGCCACCGTGCTGCCCACCATCGAGGACGTGTACGCCAAGGCGGAAATGATTGTGAAGGTGAAGGAGCCCATTGCTTCGGAGTACCCGCTCATCAAGGAAGGCCAGCTGCTGTTCACCTACTTCCACTTCGCCAGCGGCGAGGAGCTCACCCACGCCATGATTGAGCGCAAGGCCATCTGCCTGGCCTACGAAACCGTGGAGCTGCCCTCGCGCGCCCTGCCCCTGCTCATTCCCATGAGCGAAGTGGCCGGCCGCATGGCTCCCCAAGAAGGCGCCAAGTACTTGGAGAAACCCCTGAAGGGCCGCGGCATTCTGCTCGGCGGCGTACCCGGCGTGAAGCCCGCCGAAGTGCTGGTGCTGGGCGCCGGCATCGTGGGCACTCAGGCGGCCAAAATTGCTGCCGGCCTCGGTGCCCAGGTGACCGTGATGGACATCAACCTGAACCGTCTGCGCGAGCTCGACGACTTCATGCCGAAGAACGTGGTGACGCAATACTCGAACGAGTACAACATCCGCGCGGCCATCAAAACGGCCGACCTGATCATCGGCGCCGTGCTGATTCCGGGCGCCAAGGCTCCCCACCTCATCACCCGCGACATGCTCAAGACCATGAAGGCCGGCACCGTGCTGGTCGACGTGGCCGTGGATCAGGGCGGCTGCATCGAAACCTGCAAGCCCACGACCCACGAAGACCCGACCTTCATCATCGACGACATCGTGCACTACTGCGTGGCCAACATGCCGGGCGCCGTCCCCTACACCAGCACCCTGGCCCTGACCAACGCCACGCTGCCCTACGCCGTGAAGCTGGCCAACCTGGGCTGGCAGAAAGCCTGCCAGCAGGACGCCGCCCTGCGCCTGGGCCTGAACGTGGTCAGCGGAGAAGTCGTGTACCAGGGCGTTGCCGAAGCCTGGAACCTGCCGCTGGTCGACGTGAGCACCGTGCTGGAAGGCGCTGAAGTCAACTAGACTCGCCCCCTGAGAAGTAGAAATTGGGCGTTCTGAGGGCCGTAGAGCCGTCGGAACGCTCAATTTTTTACTTTAGATTTCACCCTGTTTCGCCGCCGGCTCCCGACGACTTGCCTGCCCTTCGCCGGAAAAGTCAGTTCCCAGTTCCTACCTCCTTAATTACCAGTTGATTTGAAGGGTATTATTTTCACGGGTCGGCCCATTGCCGACGCCCAGACCTTCGCCCTGCTGCCCGCCTACCTGCAGGATTTTCTGCGGGCCCAAAACGGCGTGGTGGCTTACTTCGGCGGGCTTCACATCCGGGGCTGCTGCCCCACCCCGGCCTGGCACAGCCTCGGCGCCGCCTGGAACGGAGAATTCGCCTTCTGGAAGCTCTACGAATCGGTGCAGCCCACCGACATTCCCTTCGCCCAGGACTGCGTGGGCAACCAGTTTCTGCTCCGCGGCGACGCCGTGCTGTTTCTGGACACTGAAACCGGTGAAATTGCCGACCTCGAGGTGGACTTCAAGCACTTTTTGTTCGGGGTTGAGAAGTTTCCGCTCGACGCGCTGGGTATGGAGCCTCTGCGCCGCTTCCAGCAGCTGGGCGGCAAGCTCGAGCCCGGCCAACTGCTGAGCATCTACCCGCCCGTGTGCATCCAGTCGACAACCGAAGCACGCCAGCTCAAGCCGTTGCCGGTCCTGGAGCGCCTTACCTACCTCGGCGACCTGTACGCCCAGATCAAGGGACTGGCCGACGGGCAGCGCGTCCACTTCAGCCCCAAAGCGTCGCGTTAGCTTTTTGCCGTTCATGCCCTCCCCCGCTCTGCGTTTGCTGCTCCGGCGCCTGGCCCTGCTGATGGGCGCGTACGCGCTGCTGCGCCTGGGTTTTTACCTGACCAACTACGCCGCTTTTCGCGAAGCCACGGCGGGGCAGGTGCTGCTGGCTTTCTGGCACGGGGGCCGCTTCGACGCGGCAGCGCTGCTGCTGCTGAACGTCCCGTTTATCCTGTTTTCGCTCGTGCCGGCGGCGGGCCGGGGCTGGCAGAAGTTGTTGCGGGCCCTGTACCTGCTGCTCAATGCGCCGGGGCTGGCCCTGAACCTGATTGACACCCAGTACTTCAAGTTTATTGGCCGGCGCACCAGCAACGAGCTGTTCACCATCACGGCCGACATTGAGCGCCAGGCCGGGCAACTGGCCGGGCAGTACTGGTTTCTGTTCGTGCCGTTCCTGCTTTTGCTCGGGCTGCTGTGGTATTTCTACCCCTTGGGTACCGAAGCCGGGACTGCGCCGGTTCCCCGCCGGTCGGTGGCCCGGCAGCTGCTCGAATTTGCGCTGGTAGCCGGCCTGACGGTGCTCGGCATCCGCGGGGGACTGCAGCTTAAGCCCTTGCGCACCGGCCACGCGTTTATGCAGACCCCGCCGGTGCTGGGCCACGTAGCGCTGAACAGCACATTTACCTTTCTCAAAAGCCTGGGCTACCAGCCCCTGGAACGGCGCGAATTCTTCGCCACGGCCGCCGAAGCCCGCGCCGCCGTGGCCGCCCGCCCGCCCGCGCCCCGGCCCGGCGCCCCCCGCGACAATGTGGTGGTGCTGCTGGTTGAGAGCTTTGCTTCCGAATACACGGGCATCGAAAACGGCGGGCCGGGCTACACCCCGTTCTTCGATTCACTGGCGACCAAGGGCCTGTTTTTCCGGGAGCACTACGCCAACGGCCGCCGCTCCATCGAGGCGCTGCCGGCGGTGCTGGCGGGCCTGCCCTCGTTGCTCGAAAGCCCCTTTATCACCTCTAATTTCCAGACCGACGAGTTGCACGGCCTCGGGGAGCTGCTAGGCCGGCAGGGTTACGCCACCTCGGTATTTCACGGCGCCCAAAATGGCACGATGGGCTTCAACACCTTCAGCGGCATTGCCGGCGTGCAGCAGTACTACGGCCTCAACGAGTACCCCGGCGCGGAGAAAAGCCCCGACTTCGATGGGCACTGGGGCATTGCCGACGAGCCCTACCTGCAGTATTTCGCCCACGAGCTCAGCAAGCAGAAGCAACCCTTCTTTTCCACGCTTTTCACCCTGACTTCCCACGAGCCCTTCCAGGTGCCGGCCCAGTACGAGGGCCGTTTTCCGACGGGCACGCTGCCCATCCACGGCGTTATCGGCTACACCGACTTCGCTCTGCGGCAGTTTTTTAAAACTGCCGCCCGCCAGCCTTGGTACAAGCACACGCTGTTTATCATTCTGGCCGACCACACTTCCCAGACCGACCGGCCCGGTTACCAGAACACGCTGGGCAGCTACAAAACGCCCCTGCTGCTGTTTCACCCCGGCCGCGCCCTGCCGCCCGCCGACGTGCACCGCATCACCCAGCAGGCCGACGTGCCGGCCACGATAGTGGACTATCTGGGCGTGCCCGCCGACCGGCAGCTGCTGCCCTTCGGTTACTCCGTGTTCGACGCCGGCACCACCGGCCGGGCCTTTTTCCTGAGTGGCAGCTCCCTGTTTCTGGTCCACCGCGACTTCGTGACCGAGCTGACCACCGACGACAAAGTCCGGCTGTATCCGTATCAGACCCACTTCCTGCCGGCCACGCCGCTCGACAACCCCGACCCGCAGAAAGTGCAGCAGTACGGCAACGAGCTCAAGGCCGCGGCCCAGCTCTTCACCGACGGCCTGCTCAACAACGCTTTTTACAAGTAGCCGCCGCGGCCGGGCCTAGTGCTCGTCCTGGAGCTGGGAGTGGATGGCCCGGATTTCCTCGCTGTCGATGGGCTTGTGAATCAGCCCGGCTACCAGGTCATACTCCCGGGATTTTTCCAGGTCGGACAGGGCCAGCGAGGAGGTGAGAATGTAGATGTGGCAGCGGCCCAGCAGCTCCTGCTCGTAGGGCGCCAGGGCATCCAGAAACTGCCAGCCGTTCATCATGGGCATGTTCAGGTCCAGAAACACGACCTCGGGCACGGCGGCGTTTTCCTTTTCCTTGACCAGCGTTTCCAGGGCCTCGCGGGCCGACTGGAAGGTGCAGATGGCATTGGAAAACCCTTCGGCGCGCAACAGCTGCTCGGTGAGGTAAATCCCGAGGTCGTCGTCATCAATCAGGTAGGTTTTCATGCCCATGTCGCCTAAAGTAGAGAATAAATTCGGTCCCCTGGTTTACTTCACTCCGCACGCTGACCTGACCATTCATGGCTTCGGTGTGCGCCTTGACCAGAAATAGCCCCATGCCCCGCCCCGGCCGGTCGGCGTGGAAGCGCCGGTAGAGCTGAAATACGTCGTCGCCGGCCCGGGCCTGGTCGAAGCCCGAACCATTGTCGCGGAAGCGGATAATGGTGCCGGAGTCCTCGGTGGAGGCTTCCACTTCTACGCGCAGGGGCCGTTCGGCGGCGCGGTACTTGAGGGAGTTGGCCAGCAGGTTGTCGAAAATGCTGTGAAAAAAGGCCCGGTTGCCCACGATGCGCAGCGCGGCGGGCACGTGGCTGACCACCTCGGCCCCGGCGGCCCGCAGCTCCGGCGCGCAGTGCTCCACCACCTGCTCCCACACCGCGGCCACGGCCACCTGCTCGGCATCGTCGACGTCCTGCTGGTCGTGAATGGCCAGAATTGTATTGACGTCGGTGAGCACGGCATCGAGGCGCAGCAGGCTGCTGTGCAGGTTTTTCAGGGAATCCGTGAACACCTGCGAGTCCTTGTCGATGCGGTTGAGCAGGTCGGTGAAGCCCAGGGCATTGGCCAGCGGGGCCCGCAGGTTGTGGGAGATGATGTAGGCGCACTGCTGCAGGTCGGAGTTTTGCTTGAGCAGGCGCTCGGCCAGCAGGTGCTGCTTTTCCTCCAGCTTTTTTCGCGCCGTAATGTCCTGCATGGCCCCGATCATGCGCACGGGCCGGCCCTGCTCGTCGCGCAGGATGTAGCCCCGGTCAAACACGTGGGCCCAGGAGCCGTCGGCGCGGTGAAACCGGTATTCTTCCTGCCAGAAGGTTTGGGTTGTCTCGTACGCCACCCGCCGCAGGCCCTGCACGGTGCGCACATAATCCGCCGGGTGCACCGACTCCGACCAGTGGCTGAAGGGCGCCGGGTTGTGCTTGAGGGCGTGGCCAAACAGGCTCTCAAAACCTTCGCCCCAATACAGCGTGTCGTGGGCCACGTTCCAGTCGTAGAGGGCGTCGGTGGTGGCCTTCAGCGCGTACTGAAACCGTTCGTTGCTGACGCGCAGCTCCTCCTCGCCTTTTTTGAGTTCGGTCAGATCGTGCACAATGCCCACGAGCTGCCCACAATGACCGGCCTCATCAAATACCGGCGTCACGCTCACCTGCCCCGTCACCTCGCCGGTCGGGTAGTGCGACACTTCCTCCCACACCACCCGCTGCCCGGTCGTAATGGCCTGGCCGTACTTGGTGAGCACCAAGCTCAGGGACGGCTCGGGGATAATGTCCTGCACGTAGCTGCCCACCACCTGCTCCATCGGCAGCCCGGTGGTGGCCTGAAACGCCTTATTGGCAAACAGAAACCGGTAGCGGCCGTCGCCTTCCACGTTCAGCACGAAGGTCACGTCGGCAATACTGTCGAAGATAACGGACAGGTGCCGCTCCCGCTCCATCAGCGCCTGGGTAACCGATGCTGACGGCTCCGCCACGCGGGCAAAGCCGTAGGCCCCGCCGATTCGGCCATCGGCGGTCAGTTGGGGCAGCAGCTGCCAGCTCAGCCGTCCAGCCTCGAAGGTGGCGGGCTGGCCGGCCAGGGCCTGCTCCAGGTGCCGCCGGGCCGGTTCCCGGTCGGCGGCGGCCAGGTGCTCCCACCAGGTGGTGTCCGTTACCTGCTCCGCGGACTGCCTCAGCAGCGCCGCCAGGCCGGGACTCACGCGCCGGAACTGCCCGGTGGCATCCACTTCAAACCCGGCCTCGGAGCGGTGCTCAAACAAGGCATTTCCCGACGTTGACTCTGGTGTTGTCATGGCTGCGGAAGTGAAAGTGAGAAGCCGGAGTCAGCCTGGAAACCAGGCACCTGCCGCCGCAAAGAACGGAAACCCGAGCCACTAATCTACGCCGTGCTTGCCGGGCTAGGCAAGGCCCGCGGCCCCCGGGTAGGGCGGTATGGCGCTGAGCCGCTCGTTGGTTCGGGCTGCGAAGTCCACGCGCCAGCAGTAGTGCTGCAGGCCGTTGGTGAGCAGCAGCAGCGGGGCCCCGATGGTTTGGTTGTAGGTGGCGGCCTGGTGGGCCACGGCCGCCGTGATGGGCACCGAGGGCGCCTTGCACTCCACCAGCAGCAGGGTGCGACCCGCGGCGTCGAAGGCGCACAGGTCGGTGCGTTTCTGGCGCTGGTTGTAGGCGTGGCCCCGCTCCAGACTCAGCAGGCCCTTCGGATAGCCCAGGTGGTCAATCAGGTAGTGCACCACGTGCTGGCGGACCCACTCCTCGGGGGTCAGCACGATATATTTGCGGCGCAGTATATCCCAGATCTGCGGATTTGGCCCCGATTGTGTAACTTTGTAGTTGAAAGGCGGCAGGTTCAGCTCTTGCATCACCTCCAAAGGTACGGCCCGGAGCCCCAGCTACCGCTTTTCTCCGGCACCGTCGTACCCAATAAGTTCGACGGTTTTTTTGTATCCGAAATAGTCCCCGTTTCTTCCCTCTCTCCCCTAACGACCAACACTCCCTTATGAAGACCAAAGCCGATATCGTCGAAAACTGGCTGCCCCGCTACACCGGCGTGCCCCTCAAGGAATTCGGGCAGTACATTCTGCTGACGAACTTTATCAACTACGTGACCATGTTTGCCGAGCAGTTCGGCGTCGAAATCCGCGGCATCGACAAGCCCATGCAGACGGCCACGGCCAACAACATCACCATCATCAACTTCGGCATGGGCTCCCCCATGGCGGCCACGGTAATGGACCTGCTGGGCGCCATCAAGCCCAAGGCGGCCCTGTTCTTGGGCAAGTGCGGGGGCCTGAAAAACAAAACCAAGCTCGGCGACCTGATTCTGCCCATCGCGGCCATCCGCGGCGAGGGTACCTCCGATGACTACCTGCCGGCCGAAATCCCTGCCCTGCCCTCGTTCCGTTTGCAGCGGGCCGTGAGCAGCATGATCAAGAAGCACGAGAAAGACTATTGGACCGGCACGGTATACACCACCAACCGCCGCGTGTGGGAGCACGACGAGAATTTCAAGGACTACCTGCGTCAGATCCGGGCCATGGCCGTGGACATGGAAACGGCCACGATTTTCACCGTGGGCTTCGTCAACGAGATTCCCCACGGCGCCCTGCTGCTGGTCAGCGACAACCCGATGACGCCCGAAGGCGTGAAAACGTCGGAGAGCGACAAGAAGGTAACGTCCGACTACGTCACGTCGCACCTGCAGATTGGCATCGACTCGCTGATTGAGCTCCAGAACTCCGGCGAATCGGTGAAGCACATGCGCTTCGAGTAAGCCGCCACCCGGCGCCAGACCGCTGCCCCGGTGCCGCTCTTGGGGGGGTGCCGGGGCAGTTTTGCGTCCGGGAGCAGCAGACTTGCGCAAGTCCTGCTTATTATTGGGCTTCCGACCTGACCACCTTATGAGCACTGCTACTCCCGTTTACCTCGACCTGGACTACCGCAACGAGGCCACGATACTGGTGGGCCGCTGGCGGCGCTCCGTGATGCCCTTCGAATTGCACCGCGGCTACGCGGCCGTGCTGGACCTGGCCGACGAGCGGCAGTGCCGCTACTGGCTGCTCGATGTGCGCCGCCGCTCCAGCGTGGATGCCGCCGACGTGTACTGGATGCTGGAGCAGTTTTATCCCCAGCTCCACCCCCGCCTGGGCCGCACCACCTACCTGGCCTTTCTGATGGAGCCCCACCAGCTGGCCGGCATGATGGCCGACGCGGCCATGCCCTCCCTCTCGTTCGACGACGGCCGCCCCTACCGCATCGAGCGGTTCACGGACGAAAAGCACGCCGAAGCCTGGCTGCGGGAGTGCCAGCGCCAGGATCAGGCGCTGAGCTGAAGGATGCGGGGGCAGCCGGGCGCGTTGCGTACCTTCGCCGCATGACTTCCCTTTTCCGCTCCCTGCCCCTGCTGGCGCTGCTCGGCTTTGTCGGCTGCCACAGCGCCTCCCGCCCGCCCGTCGACCTGCTCGTCTACAACGCCACGGTCTATACCGTCGACTCCACTTTCTCCACCGCCCAGGCCTTTGCCGTGCAGGACGGCAAGTTCGTGGCCGTGGGCACGGCCGACGAGCTGCGCAGCAAATACCAGGCGAAGCAGGAAGTCGATGCCCGGGGCCAGTTCATTTATCCCGGCTTCTACGACGCGCACTGCCACTTCTACCGCTACGCCCTGGGCCTGCGCGACGCTAACCTGGTCGGTACTACTTCGTGGGCGGAGGTCGTGCAGAAGCTGGAGCAGCACCGGCAGAAATTTCCCCGCGCCGCCTGGCTCACCGGCCGGGGCTGGGACCAGAACGACTGGGCCGACAAGCAATTTCCCACCAAGGCCAAGCTGGATGAGCTCTTTCCCGACGTGCCCGTCTTTCTGATCCGCGTGGACGGCCACGCGGCGCTGGTCAACCAGAAAGCCCTGGACCTGGCCGGCGTCACGGCCAGCACGCCCATCCAGGGCGGCACCATCACGCGGGATGCCCAAGGCCGGCTGACCGGCTTGCTGGTTGATAATGCCGTGCGCTTGGTGGGACCCAAAATTCCGGAGCCCACGCCGGCAGAAGCCGATGCCGCCCTGCTGCAGGCCCAGCAGCTGTGCTGGGCCGTGGGCCTGACCAGCCTCGCCGACGCCGGCCTCGACAAGCCCAACATCGACCGGATGGAAGCCCTGCAGGAAGCCGGCAAGCTCAAGCTGCGCCTCTACGCCATGCTCAACCCAACCAAGGCCAACAAGGATTTCTACTTCAAGCAGGGTCCCATTTTCCACGACCGGCTCACGATTAACTCCTTCAAGGTGTACGCCGACGGCGCCCTGGGCTCCCGCGGGGCTTGCTTAGTGCAGCCCTACGCCGACCGACCCAAGGAAACCGGCTTTTTACTCTCGACGGAGCAAGAATTTCGGCAGCTGGCCCACGACATTGCCGCCAAGGGCTTCCAGATGAACACCCACGCCATCGGCGACTCGGCCAACCGCATTATTCTGAACATCTACGGCGAGGCCCTGCAGGGGCAGAAAGACCGGCGCTGGCGCATTGAACACGCCCAGGTCGTCACGCCCGCCGACATGCCCAAGTTCGGGCAGTTCGGCATCGTGCCTTCGGTGCAGCCCACCCACGCCACCTCCGACATGTACTGGGCCGGGGAGCGGCTGGGCGCCGAGCGGCTGAAAACGGCCTACGCCTACCAGGAGCTGCGCCGGCAGTACGGGCAGGTGGCCCTGGGCTCCGACTTCCCGGTTGAGGACATCAACCCGCTGTTTGGCTTTCACTCGGCCGTGGCCCGGCAGGACGCCAAGAACTACCCCACCCCCGGCTTTCAGATGGAAAATGCCCTCAGCCGCCCCGACGCCCTGCGCGGCATGACCACCTGGGCTGCCCACGCCGCCTTCGAAGACAAGCAGAAAGGTCGTATCCAGCCCGGCATGGCCGCCGACTTCGTGGTACTTGATACCGACCTGCTGCAGGCGCCCAAGGAAAAGCTGCGCGGGGCCAAGGTCCAGCAAACCTGGATTGGGGGCGAGAAAGTGTTTGCCGCCCGCCCCTAAGGCACCGCTACCGGACGTTGATACGTCTGCCAGAAAGCCGCATTGTGGGGTTTCTGGGCAAAATTCAGCATCTCCGCGTAGTTGGTCCGGTCGTTTACAATGGCTTGGGGTGCGTTTTCGGTCCGGTCGTAAAAGTAGATGCTCACGCCCGACGTAAGGTCTACCCGCCCCGGCTTGGTGAGGTCCCGCCCCCGCTCCTGCCAGTACATGGCCGTTCTGCTGATAGAATAGGCGCCCCCCGCTGGCTTGTCGTAGTAGACGGTTTGCCGGATCGACTGCTCATCGTCCAGCACGTGGAAGGCCGTGGCCGCGGTGCCGCCCCGGGGGAAGTAGTTGCGCACGTGCGCGTTCCAGACGGCCGTGTCGCGCACCCACCGCAGCTCGCACTGCACCACCGCGTAGTCGGCGGCGTTGATGTAAACTTTGCCCGTAAACTCCCGCACCCCGGAAATGCCGGTCACGGCTTTGCTTTTGCGCTTGGCGGCAAAGTCGAGCACGTATACCTCCGCGCCCTGCTTAAGCTCAACCGCGGCCAGGGAAAACGTGAAGTGCTTCAGCTTGCTCTTTTCAAACAGCGGACTCACGCTCAACGCATCCATCTGGTTGATAATCCCGGTCGATTCTCCCAAAAAAAGGCCGCTGGTCAAGTCAGTGGCGGCTTTCTTGTTCCACTGCACCTGCTGGAGCATCGAGGCCGTGCGCTGGCGGTCTTGGTACCCCCCCGCGTTGTAGAGGCTGCTGACGTGCTCCACGTCCTGCACCAGGGTATCGAGGTTGGTGGCCACTGAGCGCCCGTACACCTTGGTTTGGTAATTCTGCCGGACGTAGTTGGCTCCAATCTGCTCGACGGCCCGCGTCATAATCCGGCGCGCATCAGGCTGCTGCGCCGCCACTCTCACCTCCGCCAGCGCGTACGTGGCGGGCTGCAGCCGCACCACCACCGGCTGGCTGCCCGTTACGGCCAGCTGCACTGGCTCGTAGCCCACGCACGACACTGCCAGCAGCAGTTTCTTGTCCATTGGCGGCACCTGGAGGGAGAAAACGCCTTTGGCATTGGCTACAGTGCCGATACCGGTGCCCACGAGTTGCACGCTGGCAAACAGCACGCCGGTGCCGGCAGGGTCCACCACCGTTCCGCTCAGGGTATACCCACTGCCCGCAACAATACGCTCCATTACCGGGCTCCCTTCCACGGGGGTGGGGACCGGTCGAACCGAAGGAGCTTGGGCCGCCGCTGGCACACCGGAGTAGGAAGCCGGCCTCGGCGCCGACGCTTTAACCTCGTGCGTAGGCGTGAGGGCGCCCACAAACAACATTCCGTCGAATACCTGCGCCCAGTCGCCGCTCACGGGCACGTATTCCGTCATGGCGTAAGACGTGGTGCGGGGGCCGCTGCCCGCCCGCGCCAGGTTGATAAAGCTGTAAGGCGTCGGCTGGGACGCCAGCCGGGCTTCGAGGCTGCCGGCGGGCGGCGCGGGCACGGCCAGGGAATCCGGCTGTTCCGCCGGGCGGTAATATCCTCCGGCTCCCGTCAGGGCCAGCGAATACACCCGGTGCGGGTAGTGGGTGCGGAAAGTTCCTGCCAGGGGCTGGTAGTGCCGCAGCTCTTCGTTGTCGAGGGCGGCGGGCCGGTTGGCAAAGTGGGCTGAAGCTCCCCAGCAGATTATTTTGGCCGTCGGGTGCTGCCGGGTGTAAAACAGCAGGTTGGCGGCCATTTGGGCGTCCCGTGGGTTGCTGTCCTGGGCGGTGAAGGTTTGGCGGGTTTTGGTGTTGGGCTTGCCCGTGCGGTAGTAGCGTCCCTGTTCGAGCAGACTGGCCAGGCACTGCACCCAGAACTCCGCCTCGGCGCGGCGCTTGGGCTCCTGCCGGGCAATGGTGCGCAGGTGGCCCGTGACCAGACTGCTGGCCAGGGAGTATTCGGGGTAGGAAACCACCGGCGACCAGCCGTAGCTCTCCGCCATAAAGGAAATTCCGGCCTCCAGCACGTCGTAGAGCTTCTCGTTGCCAATTGTAGGCCCCACAAATTGCTGCAGCTCATCAACCAGGTTGTCGGAGTAGCTACCGGCCCGGACCTGGGGGTCGAAGCCCGCCACGCGCAGCTTCTGCGTCTGAATCAGGCGCATGGTGGGCTCAAACTCGCGCGCCTGCGTCCAGACCGGAAACAGGCTCTGCTGCAGCGCCTGCCGCACATCTTGGCCCGCATCGATGACCTGCTGGGCTTTGTGCAGGGCGTAGAAGTCACTTTCGAAAGCCAGGGTGTTGAAGCCCATGCGCTGGTGCAAAAACCGAATCAGCCGGGCCTTGGCGATGAGCACATTGCCTTCGCCGTGGGTGGGCTCACCGAGAAAAACCACCCGCGAATCCCCGATTTCCTGCTGCAGAAACTCCAGGTCCCGGAAATCCTCATCGGCCGGGTCCAGGCTGCGCACCGGCTGCACGGCCCACGCGGGCGGCGCAGCTACGGACTGTGCCCAGGCCACGCGCCCACCACACAAACCAGCCATAAAAAGCATCCACCTACCTACAAAGTGCACTCCCGACATACAGACTCCTGCCTTTTAAATTTCATTTCTTACTTAAGCAGGCCAAAGAAAAGCAAAATAAATTCCGACATTGGAGCTTATAGCAACAGGCTATTGAATCAGAGTATACCTCCACCTAATCTTGTCTACGCTTTCGGACAAAATCAGAGCACTTCGCTTCGATGGGATGCCGTTGATATAGAATACATGAAAAAAATAACCACGAAGCTCACGCTCAACAAACACACCCTTGCCACGCTTGATCAGCAACAAATGGCCGCAGCTAAGGGCGGATTCTTCTATACATTATCCTGGGATGATGTTTGCAAAGTTTCCCAAAATCATACCGCTGGCAATCGAGCCGATTGCCTTGCCATGTTTGAGTAAGCTATACCTACCTTTTTTATGCACTTCAAAAGCCGATCTAAAACCCATTTATAATCTTGCCATCATTTTTATAAAACAACAGCGCAACAAATATCTATCTAACTTCCTAAGCACCACTTTCTATTATCCTCACCGGCATACACATTTCAACAAATATTCCTTTCGCCGCTACATAGCTTATAATCTACCGTAACTTATAGCAACGAGCTATTAATAGTTGTATTTTATGAATCATTCTTTCATTTATAGCCAAAAGCTATTGCGGTACGCATAGGGTGCTTCTACCTTGCTGCCACTTCGGACGAAGTCGGTGCAGTGGTGCACCGGCGGGGGGCCGAAGTAGCTACAGTATTATGAAAAAAGTAACCACCAAACTCGCGCTCAACAAGCAGACGCTGGCCTCGCTCGACCAGAAGCA
>NZ_SEWE01000007.1 GCF_004167665.1 Hymenobacter persicinus
TGCCGGCGTAGGGCAGCGTAAACTGCACATCGATATCCTGGACCAGGTCCCCGAGGCCGGTGCCGAGGATGATGCCGAATTCGGGCTGGAAGTCGCCGATCTGCTGGCGGATGTGGGCGGTGGCTTCGTGAAAATCTTGCATAGAAAGCTAGGTTGGGGCGGCAAGGTACGGGTTCGGGCCGGGCAGCGCCAGCCCCAAGCGGCTATCAGCCCTACGCCCCGGCCGGGTACGCCGTCCGCCGCGGCTTTTCGGGTTTGTTGCGCTTGCCCCACCACACCACGAAGCCCGTCAGAGGCAGGCTGGCCGACAGCAGGCTACCCAGAAAAGCCACGATTTTGCCCCCTAGCCCCAGAACCAGGCCCGTGTGCAGGTCGTAGTTCATGTCCACGAGCTTGGCACCGTTGCTTTTGCTGCCGTGGGGCAGGCGGCGGAGCAGCTCCCCCGATACGGGGTGAAAATAGTAGTCGTCGCGGTGGTAGAAGCGCAGGGCGCGCTGGTAGGCGATGCCGAATACGGGTTGCTTCGTGGAAGTTGGCGCGGCCAAAAACAACATGGCGTAGCCCGGTGAGAGACGGCGCATCTGCTCGAAATACCGGTCGATAACCGGCTGCTTCGGTTCCGAAACCACCTGCAGGGTATCGAGAACGGGCGGAGTGGTTTCGGCAGGGTGAGTCTGGCCGCCGTTGCTGACGAACGTGGCCGCCGTACGCAGCCATTCGTAGCTCATCATCAGTCCGGTCAGGGCAATCAGCAAAGCCACGGCGGCCACGTAGAAGCCCAGCACGCTGTGCAGATCGTAGTTGACGCGCCGCCACCGGGCGCCCCACTTAATGGTGAAGCTGCGGTGCCGGTCAGTTTTGCGCTTGGGCCACCACAGCATAAGGCCGGTAGCCAGCATTACCACGAAAATCAGCACCGCGGGGCCCACTACCCACTCCCCCACCGCGGGCGGCAGCAGCAGGTACATGTGCAGGTACTGCACGAGGGTAAAAAAGTCGCGGCGCAGGTCCTGGAAGTGCAGCTCCCGGCCGGTGTAGGGGTCCACGTAGGCCACGAAGCTGCCGCCGGCTTTGTCGGCCAGATACACCGCCGCGGCCCGGCCGGGCCCGAAGTACATCAGGTAGCTGACCGTGTTTGCCGGGTGGTGGCGCAGGGCCGTGGCCTGCAGGCGCGAGGGCGGCAGCTCCGGCCCCTGCCCGTCTACGAGCCGCCAGGGCTCCACGGCGTCGCGCACCTCGTCCTGAAACGTGAACACGGCCCCGCTCAAGCTCACCACGAACACCACCAGGCCCGAGGCCAGCCCCAGCCAGAGGTGCAAGGTCAGAACTGCTTTTTTAAACGTCATCGGCAGTCAATGTTAGTCTTTCGAGCGGGCTTAGCGCCGCCGCGGCCCCACCACACCCGCTCGAAACAGTGCGGCAACCCGTTAAAACTTGTAGGCTACGCTGCCCACCACGCTGCGCAGCTTCTGCGGACTCATGGTGGTGTAGCCAATCCAGTAGCGCTGGTTCGTGAGGTTGTCGACCTTGGCCGACAGCCGGTACCGGGGCTGGTCGAAGAACACCGAAGCGTTGAGGACCATGTAGGCCGGCAGCGTAAACGTGCCCATGCTCACGCTGTTCACGATTTTATTGTCGCTGGCGTAGTTGCCCCCGGCACCGGTGCCCAGGCCCCGCAGCTTGCCCTCGGGCAGGCGGTAGCTCAGCCACAGGTTGGCCAGGTAGGGTGAGGAGGCCGTGCCCGGCCGGCGGTTATTCACGTCGTCGGTGCTGCGGGTCAACGCCGAGCGGTTGTAGCTGAAGCCGCCCACCACGTTCAGGCCCGGCAGCGGGTTAGCAATGACGCTCAGCTCCACGCCCTTGCTGAGTTGGGTGCCGTTCTGGGTTTTGGCCTGGGGGTTGGTCAGCGTGGGCGTGTCGCGCAGGATGTTTTTCACCCGCACGTCGTAGTAGCTCACCGTGGCGCTGACCTTGCCGCTGGCGGCGTCCAGCTTCACGCCGGCTTCCACTTGGTTGGCCTGCTCGGGCTTGGCAATCCGGGGTGCGTCGGTGGGCTGCTGCTCGGTACCCAAATAAGCGCCGCGGTTGATGAAGCTGTTCTGGTAGTTGGCAAACAAGGCCACGCGGTCCAGTACCGGCTGAAATACCGCCCCAAACTTGGGCGACAACGTGGTCTGGGAGTAGGCCTGCACCGGCACGTACAGCAGTCCGCCCTTGTTGTCGTAGTGGTCGAGGCGCAGGGCGGCCAGCACGCTGAGCTGGTCGGTCAGGTTGAGCACATCCGAGGCGAAGGCGCTGTACGTGTTGGCTTTGGTCGTGACTGGATACGTGCTTTTCTGGGTTAGCGTGGCGTAGAAGCTCGTCAGCGCGCCGCCGTTGAAGGTACGGCCGTAGTCGTAGCCCGGCACGCCGAGCGGCACTACGTCGCCGGCCCCGCCGAAGAACTCAATATCGGAATCCACCCGCAGAAAGTCCAGGCCCAGCACCGCGCGGTGGCGCAGACCGCCCAGGCGGAAGTCGCCATTAAACAGCTGCTGCACCTCAAACACCTGGTTGCGGCTGTTGTTGGTCGACTGGTCGGCACGGGCCAGGTGGTGGGTGCCGGGGCCGGCGGTGGAGTCCAGGGCCACGTCGGGCAGGAAGTAGAAGTAGGGCCCGAAGCCGTTGGAGTAGCTGTGGCTGGAGGTCAAGTTGGTCGAGGACGTGAAGCCCGGCGCAATGCGGTAGTTGACCTGCCCGAAGAAGTTGGCACTGCGCGAGGTCTGGGTCAGCCCCCCGCCGGTGTAGGAGTTGCGGTAATCCACGGGCGCCTTATCGGCCCGGTCGAAGCCGAGCTGGGCGGTGGGGTAGTAGAAGAAAATCAGCTGCTTGCCCACGTTGCGGCTCTGATACAGCTCGGCGTCCACGTTGATGGTCAGCCGGTCGGTGGGCCGGTAGGTAAGGCTGGGCGCCACGGCCAGGTTTTTGGCGAAGCCCTGGCTCTGGAAGTTGTCTTCGTAGGTGTAGGCCGTGTTCAGGCGAAAAGCCAGGGCTTTGGGCTGGACAGCGGGCGCGTTGGCGTCCACCAAATTCACGTCGGCACTGACGCGGTGAAAGCCGTAGCTGCCGGCCGCCATACTCACCTCGCCCCCAAATGAGTCGGTGGGGCGCTTGGTCACGCGGTTGATGAGTCCGCCGTAGGAAGTCAGGGCGCTGCCGAAGAGCGTCGCCGAAGGGCCTTTAATCACTTCGAGCTTCTCCAGGTTCACCGCGTCGATGTCACTGGTCACGTTGCCGGCAATGCCGTTGCGCAGCTGGCTCTGCACCACGAAGCCGCGGCTGTTGTAGAAGCTGCCGCCGTCGCCGGCCCGGCCCGTGGCCTCCCACATCTTCTGCACGCCCGGGGCGTTGCGCATGGCCTCATCCACGGAAAAAACCAGTTGTTCGCTGAGCAGTTCCTTGCCGATGGTGCTGTACACCTGCGGGTTTTCCAGGTTCTTGAGCGGCATCTTGGCCACGTATTCCGACTGTTTGCGGGCAAACTTATTGGCCTGTTTGCCTTCCACTACCACTTCGCTGAGCTGCTCGGTGCTTTCACTGAGCATAAAGTTTTGGGCGGCCGTTTCACCCGCGCTTACCCGGACGCGGTGCTCCTGGCTCGTGAACCCCACCAGCCGCGCGCCCAGGGTATAGGTGCCGGGCGTGAGGCCCTCAATGCGGTAGTCGCCTTTCTCGTCGGTGCTGGCCCCCAGCGTGGTGCCTTTCACGCCCACGGCCACACCCGCCAGCGGCTGCCCGCTGCCGGCACTGATGTGGCCCTGGGCACCCGAGGTCGGGGTCTGGACTTGGGCCTGGGCAAAGAAAGAACAGGAAATCAGCAATGCCATCAGCAGCGTGGTGAGCGCAGTTTGCTGCCGGCGGGTAATACTCCCGTGCATGGTACAGTTCAGTTAGGTGTGGGGCAAAAGTAGAACTGTTTAGATTAATTCTAAATATTATTTAAAATCATTCTAAATAGTTCTTGCCAACCTGCGTTGCCCTTCTACCTTTGGGCCGCTGGACTACCCGGCGGTTTTGCGGCCCCAGCGGCTGAAGCCCCAACCGCTCCCGACCGCCTCTTCTTCTTCATTCCACCACAGCTCACGCTTGTACTTCTTATGCGCCAGTACCTGCACCACAACGACTTCGGCTGCATTTCGCGCTGCCCCACGGGCTGCTGCCTGCACCTGTACTTTGGCAACGTGGCCCTGTGCCTGAAGCGGGCCGAAGTCACCGATTGGTCGGCTGTTACGGCCCGGCTCTACGAGCGGCACGCGGCCGTGCTGCCGGATCCGGCTACCCGCTGCATTACGCTGCCGGGGCCGGTGGCGTGCCAGGCGTTTGTGTTCAATCTGGAGGAAATATTCATGCTCCACGACCTGCTCAAGGGCGCCTCCCTCCTGCTCGAAGCCGAAGCCCTGCTGGCCGGCGACGCCATCAGCTAGGTGCTTTTCTGCCGGCCCTACGGCACAAAAAAGGCCCGCGCTGGGTGCGCGGGCCTTTTTATTCCTGGGTAAGGCAACTTACCGAATCGTCATTTCGAAGGGCAGCCGGGCCTGCACACCCTGCATGGTCGAGAGGGTTTTGTACTGCTCGTAGAGCGGGTAGAGCGGCCCCATTTCCTGCTTTACCAGCTGCTGCCGGGCTTCGGCGCTGAAGCCGTTGAATAAGCTTTCCAGCATGCTTTTCTGCCGGGGCAGGCGCTGGATGCGGTAGTCGTCCGGCTTTAGGTTGGCCCGGCGGGCGGCAATGCGCATGGCGTCGTCGAACGAGCCGAGCACGTCGACCAGGCCGCGCTGCTTGGCTTCGGTGCCCGACCACACCCGGCCCGAGGCAAAGCGGCGCAGGCGTTCCACCGGCATGTGCCGGCCCGCGGCGGCCTTGGTGGTGAAGTCGGCGTAGATGCGGTTGACCTCGTTTTGAAACTGCTGCTTCTCAAACGCCGACAGCGGGCGGGTGATGGTCGGGAAGTCCGAGAACTTGCCCGTCGTTACGCGGTCGGTGGTGATGCCGAGCTTGTCGCGCAGCAGGGGCTGAATATTGGGCAGCACGCCAAACACGCCGATGCTGCCGGTGATGGTGCTGGGCTGGGCCACGATGGTGTCGCAGGCCATGGCAATCATGTAGCCGCCCGAGGCCGCCACATCCGACATCGAGCAGATGATGGGCTTCACCTTCTTGGTCAGGGCCACTTCGCGGTAGATGATGTCGGAGGCCAGGGACGAGCCCCCGGGCGAGTTCACGCGCAGCACCACGGCCTTTACCTTGTCGTCGAGGCGGGCCTGGCGGATGGCCTCGGCAAAGCGGGTGCTGCCGATGCTGCTGCTGCCGCCCTTGCCGGTCACGATGTCGCCCTCGGCGTAGATGACGGCAATGCGGTTGCCGCTGGTGCTGCCCTCGTCGTCCTTATCGGCCTTGTCGTAGTCGTCGAGGGTAATCAGGCTGAGCTTTTTGTCCTTGGCCACGCCCACTTTGCCCTTCATGTAGTCGAGGGCCTGGTCGTAGTAGCCCAGGTCCGTGACGAGGCCGTAGCGCTTGGCATCCTGCGCATTATGAACGAGCGTGGAGTCGTTGATAACCTTGAGGCGGGCCGGCGCGATTTTGCGCGACTCGGCCACGTGGGCCAGCATAAAGTCGTTGAGCGAGTTCAGAAACGAGGTGGTCTGCAGCCGGGCCGAGTCCGACATACTGTCGCGGAAAAACGGCTCCACGGCGCTCTTAAACGAGCCCACCCGGAAAATCTGGGCGTCGATGCCGGCCTTCTCGAACAGGCCTTTGTAGTACATCGTCTCGGAGCTGGCCCCGTTGAATTCGAGCGTGCCCTGGGGGTTGAGGTAGATTTTGTCGGCCACCGAGGCCAGGTAGTAGCTGCCCTCCGACTGGGCGTCGGCATAGCTCACGACAAACTTGCCCGACTTCTTGAAGTCGAGCAGGGCCGTGCGGATTTCCTCGAGCGAGGCGCGGCCGGCCTGCACTAGCTCCACGTTCAGGAAGAGCCCCTTGATGTCGGAGTCGGTTTTGGCCCGCTTGATGGTGGCTTTGATGTTTTCCAGCCCGATGTTGTCGGCCTGGCTGCTGAACAGCGCGCCCAGCGACTCCCGGCTTTCCCGCTCGGCCACGGGCTTGTCGAGCTTGATTTCGAGCACTGAGTCCTTGGCGACCGTAGCCGAGTTGTCGGAGCTGACGGCCGCGGCGGCCAGGCCCAGCAAGACGAGCACCGAGAGGAGGCCGAATACCAGCAGGCCCACGATGGTGGCCAGCACGTATTTAAAAAACTGTCTCATAAAAAGGATAAAGTGGAATCAGGAAAGGTGCCGGTAAAGGTAAACGGCTTTGGGCACTCTTACAGAAGCGCAACAGCGGCCGAAGGTTGCCTCTACTCAGGCTGACGAATGAGAAAGCCGCGTATTGCAGGCGAGTCGTTTTTTCCGGCGGGTTCCGCTCCGACTTGCTGAGGCCTATGGAAAAACTTCGAGTGACCTTCGAAAGCTTTCGGAGGTTACTCTAGAAACTTCGGAGCGTATTCTAAACCCTTCGAATGCCCTCGTAGAAAGTTAGACGGGCATTCCACAGCTGTGGAATACCGTCCTAGAAACTTAGGGCGACCTTTGCAAGCTTTCGGAGGTCGGCGTAGAAAGTTAGGTCGACCTTCGCAAGGTTTCGGAAGTCGACGTAGAAAGTTAGGACGGCATTCTACACCCGGGCGAGGCATTCCGGAAAACGTTGGTCAGTCCCGCCCAGATGGGCGAGGCGGTCTGGATAATACCTTACTGAAGCGTAGCCAAAACATTTAGCCTAGCTTTCCTTCCTAGAGTTGACTAAAAAATGTCTGTCATCCTGAGCAGAGCGAAGGACCTACTGCCAGGTGCAAGAGTCGTTGTTACGCTGGTCGTTCTTCTCCCGTAAGGTCCTTCGCTCTGCTCAGGATGACAGATGATAATTCAACGACAGCAGGCTCGATGCTTCGTTTCTGATTCGCTACGCCCCATACGCCGCACGACGTTCCAGCGCCTTTCTAGGCACACCGCCGCCGGCTGCGCGCCCCCGAACAGCTTCGGCCGACCACTCTTACGGAGCTGGTTCCGGCCGGGCTAGTAGCCGTACTTCGCGCCCCACCACTGCTGCAGGCGCTCCTGAATCTTGGCTTCCTGGGGGTTGTGGCCGGGGTCGTAGAAGCGGTGGCCGCTCAGGGCGGCGGGCATAAACTCCTGGGCGGCGAAGTTGCCGGCGTAGTCGTGGGAGTACTGGTACTCGTCGCCGTAGCCGAGCTCCTTCATAAGCTTGGTGGGCGCGTTGCGCAGCGGAATCGGCACGGGCTGCACGCCCTGCTGGCGCACCAGGGCCCGGGCCGTGCGGATGGCCTTGTAGCTGGCGTTGCTCTTGGGTGAGGTAGCCAGGTACACCACCGTCTGGCCCAGGATAATGTCGCCCTCGGGCATACCGATAACCGTGACGGCCTGGAAGCAGCTCTGGGCCAGCATCAGGGCGTTGGGGTTGGCCATGCCCACGTCTTCGGAAGCCAGAATCAGCAGGCGGCGGGCAATAAACTTGGGGTCTTCGCCGCCCTCGAGCATCACGGCCAAGTAGTAGAGTGCCGCGTTGGGGTCGGAGCCGCGGATGCTCTTGATAAAGGCCGAAATGACGTCGTAGTGCATTTCCCCGCCTTTGTCGTAGCGGGCCAGATGCTGCTGGGCCAGCTGTTGCACCACCTCGTCGGTGATGATGATTTCGCCGGTCTGCGGGTCCGGCCGGGCCGACTCGACCACGATTTCGAGCAGGTTGAGCAGCTTGCGGGCGTCGCCGCCCGAGATGGTGAGCAGGGCGTGGTAGTCCTGCATGCGCACCTTTTTCTGCCGGAGAATCTCATCCTCGGCCAGGGCCTTATCGACGATGCCGGTGAGAATGTCCTTGCTCAACGACTCGAGCACGTAGACCTGGGCCCGGCTGAGCACGGCCGGAATCACCTCGAACGAAGGGTTTTCGGTGGTGGCCCCAATCAGCGTGACGATACCCTGCTCCACGGCCCCGAGCAGAGCGTCCTGCTGGCTTTTGCTGAAGCGGTGAATTTCGTCGATGAACAAGACCGTACCCCGTTGCTTCTTGGCCCGCTCAATTACGTCGCGCACGTCCTTGACCCCGGCATTCACGGCGCTCAGGGCCGCAAAGGGCTGCTTGAGCTCATTGGCCAGCAGGTGGGCCAGGGTGGTTTTGCCCACGCCGGGCGGGCCCCACAGAATAAGCGAGGGCAGCCGCCCGGCCTGCAGATAGCGGCGCAGCACGCCCTCGGGACCAATCAGGTGCTGCTGGCCGGCGTACTCGTCGAGGGTACGGGGGCGGCGGCGCTCGGCCAGCGGGGCTCCCGGGCGGGCCGTGAGCAGGGCGCTGGGCGCGGTGGGTTCAGAGTCGTCGAAAAGGGAGCCGGTAGCCATCGGGAAAGGTCGGGGTAGAACGGTAAAGGTACGCCGCCGGCCCGCCGAAAGTGACGCCCCGGCCGCAGAAATCGGTAAGCTCGGCCGCTACCGCCGCGGCGGGGTGCTACCTTTGCGGGCCATGAAGAATTCGCTCAAAGTGCACGCTGCCCTGTTCGTGGTGGCCTTTATCTACGCCGCCAACTACAGTTTGTCGAAAGACGTGATGCCCGACTACATGGGGCCCTTCGGCATCGTGACGCTGCGCATCGTGGGGGCGGCGCTGTTTTTTGCCGTGGCCAGCCGGCTCGCCGCGCCCCAAGACCGCCTCGTGGGCCGGGCCGACAACGTCCGCGCCATTCTGTGCGGCATTATCGGCATCGGGGGCAACCAGTTGTTGTTTTTCTCGGGCCTGAACTACACGACTCCCATCAATGCCTCGCTGTTGCAGACCATTGCGCCCATCGTGGTAGTGCTGGCCTCGGCGGTGCTGCTGGGCGAGAAAATCACCCTGACCCGGGTGCTGGGCATCGGGGTGGGCGCGGCGGGGGCCGCCTCAGTTATTCTGAGCCGGGCCGTGGGTCCTCACGCCGGCCCCAATGCCACGCTGGGCAACTTCTTTATTCTGGCCAACGCCACGGCCTTCGGGGTGTATTTGGTGCTGGTCACGCCGCTGATGCGCAAATACCACCCGTTCACGGTGCTGGCCCGCATTTTTCTGGTCGGCGCCTTCGTGGCCGTGCCCTTCGGCTGGCGCGAGGCCCTCACTACCAACTACTCCAGCTTCCCGCTCTACATCTGGGCCGAAATCCTCTACATGATTATCTGCCTGACCATTCTGGCTTATCTGCTCAACAACTGGGCCTTAAAGTACGCCTCCCCGGCTTTGCTGGGCGTCTACATCTACCTGCAGCCGATTCTGGCCGTCATCATTGCCGTGTCGCTGGGCAAGGACCACTTCACGCTGGCCCGGGCCGGACAGGCCCTGCTGATTTTCACCGGCGTGTGGCTGGTGAGCCGCAAGCCCAAAGTCGCCCCGGCTGACCCGGTGCCGCTGGAGGCGGTGCAGGATTAAAATTCGTACTACCCGCACACCTGAAATTGGCGGCTAAGAAAAGCTTAGGTTGCAGAGCAAAGCTTTTACAAAACTAGCCATTATGAGCGAGCCTATCTACGATTTGAGGAACGTTGACCCCGTGGACCTTGAAGCCCTGTTTGATAAAATAGGGCAATCCTTCGATATTAACTTTGTCGATGGCGAACTAGCGCACCTCACTACTTTCGGAGGCTTTTGCGACTATGTCACCAGCAAAATCTCGCTTGACTATACAAACCATACAAATAGCTGTACCAGCCAGCAGGCGTTTTATAAATTCCGGGCGGCGCTTGGGCAAGCAGTGTCAATTGACAGCCGGACCATTTCGCCCACAACTCAGCTTGCTGACGTACTACCGAGTCGAAGCACCCGACAGGCCATAAAAAAGGCAGAGCACTACCTGGGTTTTGAAATCAACCTAGTGGGACCTCCGGAATGGGTTACAATTTTGCTGGTTTTAAGCATTCCTGTCTCCCTAATAGTATGTTTTGCTGACGCGAAAGTTGGATTACTGGGTGTCCTTTTAGCCATTATCGGTTTGAAAGCCGCAGTGCGCTTTGGAAGCACACTCCAGCTACGGACTGTAGGGCAAGTGGCCGAGAAAATCAGCCAAGAGCATTATATCCACGCCAGACGCGACCCGAAAACATTCAATCGGGAGGAAGTTGTAAAGATGCTGGTTGCCTTATTCAGCCTTGATCTAGGGCTGGATGATTATGACCTTACCAGAGACGCGAAATTCAATTAGCTACAAATAAAAAGGCCCGCTGCACAATGCAGCGGGCCTTTTTGTTGGCTTCTACGCCTGAAGCTTACAGGTGAATAACCTCGCCGTAAGCGGCGGCGGCGGCTTCCATAATGGCTTCCGACATGGTGGGGTGCGGGTGCACGGCCTTGATGATTTCGTGGCCGGTGGTTTCGAGCTTGCGGGCCACGACTACCTCGGCAATCATTTCAGTCACGTTGGCGCCAATCATGTGGGCGCCGAGCCACTCGCCGTACTTCTTGTCGAAGATGACTTTCACGAAGCCGTCCTTGGCGCCGGCGGCCGAGGCTTTGCCCGAGGCCGAGAAGGGGAACTTGCCCACCAGCACGTCGTAGCCCTGCTTTTTGGCTTCGGCTTCGGTGAGGCCCACGGAGGCAATTTCAGGCTGGGCGTAGGTGCAGCCGGGAATGTTCTGGTAGTTGAGCGGCTCGGGGTGGTGGCCGGTAATCTGCTCGACGCAGATGATGCCCTCGGCCGAAGCCACGTGGGCCAGCGCCGGGCCGGGCACGATGTCGCCGATGGCGTAGATGCCGGGCACGTTGGTCTGGTAGAAGTCGTCGACCAGCACGCGGCCCCGGTCGGTTTTGATGCCCAGCTCTTCCAGGCCCAGGTTTTCGAGGTTGGTGCTCACGCCCACGGCGCTCAGCACCACGTCGCACTCAATCTGCTGGTCGCCCTTGGCGGTTTTCACGGTCACCTTGCAGCCGGCCCCGGCGGTATCCACGCTGGTTACCTCGGCGCTGGTCAGGATGTTGATGCCGATTTTCTTGAACGACTTCTCCATCTGCTTCGACACTTCCTCGTCCTCCACCGGCACGATGCGGGGCAGGAATTCCACGATGGTCACCTCCGTGCCCATGGTGCGGTAGAAGTAGGCAAACTCAACGCCGATGGCGCCCGAGCCCACCACCACCATGCGCTTAGGCAGCGCGTCCATGGTCATGGCTTTGCGGTAGCCGATGATTTTCTTATCGTCAATCGGCAGGTTGGGCAGCTGCCGCGAACGGGCGCCGGTAGCCAGGATGATGTGCTTGGCTTCAACGGTTTCCTTGGTGCCATCGGCGCGGGTGACTTCCACCTTGCCGGGCGCCAGCAGCTTGCCGGTGCCCGAAACGGTTTCAATCTTGTTTTTCTTGAACAGGAAGTTGATGCCCTTGCTCATGCCGTCGGCCACGCCGCGGCTGCGCTGCACTACGGCATTGAAGTCGAAGCCAACTCCGTCCGCCTTCAGACCGTAGTCTTGGGCGTGGTGGAGGTATTCGAATACCTGGGCACTTTTCAGCAGGGCTTTGGTAGGGATGCAGCCCCAGTTGAGGCAGATTCCGCCGAGCGACTCCCGCTCCACCACACCCACTTTCAGTCCGAGTTGGGAAGCGCGGATGGCGGCTACGTAGCCCCCGGGGCCGCTGCCAATCACGACCAGGTCGAATTGCAATGCCATATTAATTTGTGTTTTGTGTTGATTTTTTTGTCCTTTGTAAGAGTAGCCCGCCTACTTCTTCTTGCTTAAGCCAAGAAAGTCCGGGAATATTCCGGGCCGTTTGGTGGCATGGCGGGGTAAAGATAAGCACCGAATCCATCTTCCGACGCGAAGCCAAAGTTTCGTTCAGAAGGCCCAATTGGCCTCCTGGCCGCACTCTTTTTATTCTTTCTGCCCTCTTTTTCCCCTCCACCAACCATGAAACACGTTGCCGTCCTATTCGTTTTTGGAGTCTTCGCCACGTCGGCGGTCCGGGCCCAGCAGCAGAGCTTTACCGAGCCCACGGCTTCCGTAGCCACGGCCACCGCCGGGGGCAGCGCCAGCGCCGCCGCCCCGGTCCGGCGCCTCACCCACGGCGAGTACAAAGCCCAGCTGCGCACGGCCGAGGAAGCCCTGAAAACCAACCCGCGCAATGCCGAAGCGTTGCTCAGCCGGGCCCAGGCCAACGTGGAATTAAAGGACTACAAGGCCGCCCTGGCCGATTTTGCCACCCTGATCCGGCTGCAGCCCACCAACGCGGAGCTCTACTACGCCCGCGGCACGGCCCAGCTCCGCGACGACCAGCTGGCCCTCGCCATTGCCGATTTCAGCAAGGCCCTCAAACTCATGCCCACCCACCAGCCCAGCCTGCTCTACCGGGGCGTGGCCAAGATGAAGCTCTCGAACTACAAAGCCGCCATTCCCGACTTCGGGGAGCTTATCAAGCTCGACGCCAACAACGCCGAGGCCTACGAGTACCGGGGCATCTGCTACTCCATGTCGAACCAGGAGAAGCTGGCCCTGCCCGACCTGGAGCGCGCCGCCCAGCTCAATCCCGAAGCCGAGAAGACCCTCAAGCGCTACCGTACGCATAAGTAATTCAGCTGCTTTGTCTTGCTGTGCTCCCGGGCCGCTGGTTCGGGAGCTTTTTTTGCCTAAAGCACAACCTCAACGGCCGCTTCACGTCTTACACGCTGACCGCCGACGCCGGCTAGGCTCCCCGTTTCTGTTGCCCGACCTTCTGATTTTTTGTCCGATGACCAACCTGTTTACCGTTCGTGTACTTGCCGGCGCCGCGCTGGTGCTGCTCACCACCCAATGTGCTACCACCGTGGAAAAGGACAGCCCGGACTCGCGCCGGGTGGTGGCCAGCGCCGTGCCGGCCACCACGCCTGCTGCCCCCGCCGCCGCTACCCCAGCCCCGGCACCCGGCGCTCCGGCCGATGCCGGCGCAGTGGCTTCTGCGGCTCCTGCCGCGCCCGCACCCGTAGAGCCGGCCGCCCGTAAAACCAACGCCGACTACAAAGCCGAAATCCGGACTGCCGACGCCATGCTCAAGTCGGCGCCGCGCAATGCCGATGCGCTGCTGGTGCGGGCCAAGGCCAAAAGCCACCTCAAAGATTACAAAGAGGCCATTGTGGACTACAACACGCTGCTGCGTATCAAGCCCACCAACGCCGAAGCCTACTACAACCGTGGCCTAACCCGGCTTAAGCTCAAGGAGTACACGCCCGCCATCAGCGACTTTTCCAAGGCCCTCAAGTACAACCCCACCGACAAGGAAGCCTTGTTTGGGCGTGGGGCCGCCAAAATGCAGCTCTTTAACTTCGGCAGCGCCATTCCCGACTTCACCAAGGCCATTGCCCTCGACGCCAACTACGCCGACGCCTACGAGTACCGCGGTATCTGCTACTCGTCCATCAACAAGCCCAAGGAAGCCAAACTGGACCTGGAAAAAGCCACTACCCTGAACCCCGAAGCCGCCAAAAGCCTGCGCCGCTACACCGGCAACGAGTAACTGCGCGGCCCGGACAATGAGCCGGCTCCGTTTACAAGAAAAGCCCCGTCGTAGCAATACGGCGGGGCTTTTTAGTTCTGTAGCACCCGTTGCGGGCCTTACAGGATGAGCCGCTACTTTTTGCCGCCAAACAGCAGCTTGACGTAGAAGCTGGGCTGGCGCAGTCTTTCGCGCAGGTCCAGGTCCATGAACATGCTCGACAGGGTTTCGGCCAGGGTCGGGTTGCTGGCGGCGCGGTTGGCAATGAAGTTGAACAGCGTCGGGAAGTTGAGCAGGCGCTGCATGGCCCGGCTCAGGCGTAGCTCCTGCCCCAGCCGCCGGTACACGGCCGCGTCGTACTGCCGCAGAAATGACGGGGAAAAATCCTGGGCCTGCACGGCCCGCCCGGCCCAGTCGGCGGCGTGCCTACCCGATACCATGGCGTGGCTGATGCCTTCCCCGCTGAATGGGTCGATGAGGGAGCCTGCGTCGCCGAGCAGCAGGTAGGCCGCCCCCGACAACGCGCGGCGCTTCGAGCCCAGCGGCAGCCCGAAGCCGCGCACCGGCCCGAGGCGGGTGGCGCCGGCAAACCGCTCCTTGAGCGCCGGATGCGTATCGAGCATTTCGGCCAGCCGCTCCCGCAGGTTCACCTTCTTCGCCGATACGGCCTTGGTGAGCATGCCCACGCCCACGTTGGCCTGGCCGTTGGGCAGCGGAAACACCCACAGGTAGCCGGGCAGAAAGTCTTTGATGAAGTGCAGCTCAATGAAGTTGTTGGGACTCAGGCCCGTCACGCCGTCGTAGTAGGCCCGCAGGCCGGCGCAGTGGTGGTCGGGCTCCAGGGCGTGGCCGGCAATCTGGCGGGCAAAGCTGGACTGGGCCCCGTTGGCTACCAGCAGCAGCTTGGCCGTGGCTACCTCCTTGCCGTCGGCGGTGCTCAGGCGCCAGCGGCCGTCGGGCAGCTGCTCGTGCCGGGCCACGTCCACGTTTTCGCGGAAGTCGATTTCGGGGCGGCGACGCACTTCTTCCACCAGAAAGTTGTCGAAGTCGATGCGCTTGGCGATGTGGCCGGCAGCCGGGTCGCGGGCTTTGTCGAAGCCGGGCCGGAAGGGAATGCCGAGGCGGCGGCCGTTGGGCGCGAAAAAGTCGATGCCCCAGCTCGGCACCTGCAGGGGTGCGGCGCCGAAGCGGGCGGGCAGCGCCTGGTCGATACGGCGCAGCTCGTTGATAACTTTGCCGCTGAGCGCATCACCGCAGACTTTGTCGCGGGGAAAGGCGGCGCGGTCGAGCAGCAGGCAGCGCTGGCCGGCGTTGGCCAGGTGCAGGGCCGCGGTGGCCCCGCCCGGTCCGGCCCCCAGAATACAGATATCGACTTCCACTGACTGGTTTTTGGTTATTCGTTTTTGGTTTCGGGCTTGTTTGGGGCCGCGTCCCGGCTACGAAGATGGGGACTTGTCGGCGGCATTGCGGCGGGCGGCGGGCTTTTCGGGGTAAAAAGCCCGGATGGCCCATCAAAAGCCCGCCGTCATTTCCCGCCCAGAATGCGGAAGCTTGCGCGGAGGACGCAGTGGGCGGCGGGGGCCAAAAACCAAAAACCAACACCCAAAAACCAAAAAAACTATCTTCGCCCCATGACAAAACTGCTCGACGGAAAAGTGGCCCTGATTACGGGGGCTTCCAAAGGAATTGGCCGCGCCATTGCGGTGTATTTTGCCCAGCTGGGCGCCCACGTGGCTTTCACCTACCTTTCCAGCGTGGAAAAGGGCGAGGCGCTGGCCACGGAGCTGGCCGCCCACGGCACTAAAGTGAAGGGCTTCCGCTCCGACGCCTCCGACTACGCCCAGGCCGAAAAGCTGGTGGAAGACGTGGTGGCCGAGTTCGGTAAGCTCGATATTCTGGTCAACAACGCCGGCATCACCCAGGACGGGCTGCTGATGCGCATGAGTGAAAGCCAGTGGGACCAGGTGCTGGCCGTGAACCTGAAGTCGGTGTTTAACCTGACCAAGGCCGCTACCAAGCCCATGATGCGGGCCAAGGCCGGCTCTATTATTAATATGAGCTCGGTGGTGGGCGTGAAAGGCAACGCCGGCCAAAGCAACTACGCCGCCTCCAAGGCCGGCATCATCGGCTTCACCAAGTCGGTGGCCCTGGAGCTGGGCTCGCGCAACATCCGCTGCAACGCCATTGCCCCCGGCTTCATCGAAACCGAAATGACCGACGCCCTCGACCCCAAGCAGGTGGATGAGTGGCGCAAGGCCATTCCGCTGCGCCGCGGCGGCACTCCCGAAGACGTGGCCAAAGCCACCGCCTTTTTGGCCTCCGACGACTCGGCTTACATCACCGGCCAGGTGTTGCAGGTCGATGGCGGCATGCTGACGTAAAAACAACCAGAGGGCGCTCTGCTCCCGCTTTATTGGTAAAAGCCCGGTCTCCCGACCGGGCTTTTTGTTTTGTAGTCCCCCGGCTGGGGCCGGGCGCTTTTGTTGGCCAGCGCGCCAACAATCTGCTGACGGGCCGGTTGTACACCGTCGCCGCGCCCGGTCAGCGTGGCGGGCGAACTTTTTTTGTTTCGGCCCCGACCAGCCAAAAAAAATCCGGGCGCCGTAAAGTAAAAGCGGCCGCCGTTCGTCATTCTTAGCGTGGGCACCCGGCCCATGCGCACCTCCCAACGTCCTAACGCCTCCCGCTCCCGGAAGCCCCCAGCTTTCCAGCCGCCCGGCCGTGCGTTGCCCCTTGTCACCCATGAAATTTCTGTTACCCATTGCGCTGCTGGCGGTAGTCACCGTTGGCTCGGCGTTGCCCATCTGGCTGCCTCTGCCCCAACAACCCTCCACGCCAGTCGTGCCCACGGCCCTGACCCTGACGCCGGTCAGCACCAACCCGGCCGCGCCGGAAGCCAGCCAGCTCGTGCGTTTCGTGACCAGCCCCGTGGCCGTGCCCACGCCCAGCATCCTGACCGATTTATATTTCTACGAAGGCCAGTACGTGCGCCGGGGCCAGGTGTTAGCCAAGCTTAAGGTCCGCGCCACCAAGGCCGTGGCCTACCTCAACGCGGCCCACGACGGCGTTTTGTCGCGCCCCCAGCTGTCCGTGGGCGAGCTGCTGACGCCTGACGCGCCCCTGACCACGCTCACCGACCAGACCCGCCTGCTCGTGCGCCTGCACCCGGCCGTGGCTTCCCGCCTGCACCCCGGCGACAGTGTGCAGGTGAGCCTGGCCAGCGCCCCGGGCGCGCCGGTCCGCGGCAAAATTACCAGCTGGACTTCCGCCGGCCCCGCCGCCCCGCTCGTGGCCGTGCAGCTGCGCAAGTCGGTGGCGGGCGCCAGCGCCGGGGCTTCCCTGTTGCTGGCGGGGACCATCGGCCGCCCCGAGGTGGCCCTGCTGCTGACCCGTTAGCGGCTGAGCCCTGGCCCGAAGAGCTGACCGGCAACATTGTAACGGCTGCCAGCGCGCAACTTCCTACCTTCGCCGGGCCGGCTGCCGACTAACGGCAGCCGCCGCGGACAAGCAACTATGCCGCTTGTTTCGGGGTTCTTGGTGCTCCATCTGTTCTTAGCCGTCTTTGATTTCCGTAGCTGCTTCTCCCTGGTTGATTTTGCTGTGCCTGGCCGTCGGGGCGGGCTATGCGGCCCTGCTTTACTCGGCCAAGGCGCCCTGGAGCAAGCCGCTGAATTACGCGCTGGCCGCGTTGCGCTTCGTGGTGGTGAGCTTTCTGTGCTTTCTGCTGCTCTCGCCGTTTCTGAAAACGACCACCAGCACCACCGAGCAGCCCACGGTGGTGCTGGCCGTCGACAACTCGCAGTCGGTGGGCCTGTTTACCCCGGGTCCGGTGCTGGCCCAGGCCACGGCCGGGCTCCAGCAGCTGGCCGCCACCCTGCGCGGGCGCGGCTTTACGGTTGAAACCCGCACCCTAAGCAACGCCAGCCGCCCGGCCCGGCCTGATTCGCTGCGCTTCCAGGCTCCCGCTACCGACCTCGACGGCCTGCTCTCGGGCATCCGCGACGGGTACGACAGGCGCAATCTGGCTGGCGTAGTCCTGCTCTCCGACGGTATCGTGAACCAGGGCCGCTCCCCGGTGTATTCCGAGTTCAGCTTTCCTATCTACAGCGTGGCCGTGGGCGACACGGTGCCCAAGAAAGACCTGGGCCTGCCGGCGCTGACCTACAACCGCGTGGCCTTTAGCGGCAACAAATTCCCGATTGAGGCCGAAGTCAGCTACGATGGCTTTGCCGGGGGCACCGCCGTGGTGCAGCTGCGCGAAAATGGCCGGGTGCTCCAAACCCAGCGCCTGAAGCTGCCCGTGGGCCGGCGCCGCCAGAAAACCACCTTCCTCGTGACGGCCCCCGCCCCGGGTAAGCGCCGCTACGAGGTGGTGGTGGAAGAGCAGCCCGGCGAGTTCACGGCGCTCAACAACAACAAATTTGCCTACCTCGAAATTGTGAAGGGCAAGCTGCGGGTGCTGCTGGCCGGCGCCGCCCCCCACCCCGACCTGAAGGCTTTGCGGGCTGCTATTCTGCAAAACGACAACTTTGATCTGATTACCTACCTGCCCGGAATTGCCCCGCTGAAAAGCCAGGATTTCGACGTGGCCATCCTGCACCAGCTGCCCACCCGCGGCGGCGTGGGCGCCGAAGTGCTGGCCCAGGTGCGCGCCCGCCGCATTCCAGCCCTCTACATTATCGGGGCGCAGTCTGATTTCAACGCCTACAACAGCCTGGGCACGGGCCTGACTATCACGCCACGCGGCGCCCAGACCGACGAGGTAACGCCGGTGCTGAACCCGGCGTTTTCGCGCTTCACGTTCGAGGAAGAAGCCCTGCGGCGCTTCGCGGCCTACCCGCCCGCCCCCGTGCCCTTCGGCGACCTGCGCCTGGCGGGCGGGGCCGAGGCGGCGCTGTTTCAGCAGGTGGGCCGGCTCAAAACCCGCAAGCCTCTGCTGGTGCTGGGCGGCACGCCGGCCCAGCGCCAGGCCACGTTGCTCACCGACGGCAGCTGGCAGTGGCGCCTGCAGGAAGCCGCCGACCACGACGACCGGCCCGAAGCTTACGACCGGCTCATTGTGCGCACGCTCCAGCTGCTCACGGCCAACGCCAACAAGAAGCGCCTTGACGTGTACCCGACCCAGGACGCCTTTACTACCCAGGACGACGTGACCTTCGGGGCTGAAACCTACAACGCCATCTTTGAGCGCATCTTCAACCAGTCGATTACGCTCACCCTCACCGACGAAAAGCAGCAAACCCGCCGCTTCAGCTTCACCAATGGCGAGGACGGCGCCCCGCTTCACCTCGGGGCCCTGCCCGGCGGCCTTTACCGCTACGCGGCCCGCGCCACGCTCGGCGGCCAGGCGCAGCAGGACGCCGGCGAGCTGCTGGTGCAGGAGCAGCAGCTCGAAACCCTCGACGCCCGCGCCGACCACAACCTGCTCTACCAGCTCAGCCGCCGCAGCAACTCCCGCCTGTACTACCCCAGCCAGTTTGCCCGACTCACCCAGGATATTACCGCCGCCAATGCCAAGCCGGTTATCTACAGCCAGGAAGATCTGAAAGACCTGATCAACCTGAAATGGCTGTTTTTTGTGGTGCTGGCGCTGGCCACGGCCGAGTGGGCAGCCCGCAAGTATTCGGGCGGCATCTGACGCCCAGGTATTGAGGCACGCGGGGCAAGGTGACTGATGCTGCTTCTATCTGCGGCGCGGCGTACCTTTGCGGCTTCACCCGCCGCTTCTCCGCTTTGCTTCGCATGAAATTTTCCGCGCTTTTCGTTCTAACCCTGCTCTGCGCCGGCTGTCAGCCGGGGCTGGAAAAGCAGGCTAAATCGGCCGTATCGGAGTTTGTCAGCTTCCGCCTCGACGAGCCCCGGGACTACCGCGCCGGCCGCTTCGTGCTGCGCCCCTACACCCGCCGCGACTCCGTCGCCTACGCCGCCACGCTCATCGGCGCGGCCGACTCGTCGTCGGTGACGCGGCCGGTGAAGCAGCCCGATTCGGTTCGCGTCGGCACCTTTGTCCACCACGCTTTCGAGGAATCCACCAAAACCGGCCGCGTCACCCGTGACAGCGGCGACTTTGTGGTGTATCCCAACCGGGAAGTGGTGCAGCTGGTGATGAAGCCCGCTAAGTAACCCGGCAACTTTTCCCGCGCCGCCCGGTCCCGACTACTCCATTCAACGATTTCGCGAAGTCACATTTCGCGCCCCCTTTTTCCTTCCGCCATGCGCTACGTTCTCGTCCATAAGCCCTACGAAGTTCTCACCCAGTTTACCGACGAAAACGGCCGCGCCACGCTCAAGGATTTTGTGAACGTGCCCAACGTGTACCCCGTCGGCCGCCTCGACTACGACAGCGAGGGCCTCGTGCTGCTCACCGACGACAAGCCCCTCCAGCACCGCCTGTCGGAGCCGCGCTTCAAGATTCCCAAAACGTACTGGGTGCAGGTGGAAGGCGTGCCGACCGAAGAAGCCCTGGATCAGCTGCGCCGCGGCGTCGATATCAAAACTGGCTTTACGGCGCCCGCGGACGCAGAAATTCTACCCGAGCCCGTCAACGTAGCCGAGCGCAGCAAGCCGGTGCGCTTTCGGGCCAACATCCCGACCACCTGGCTGCGCATCACCATCTCCCAGGGCATGAACCGGCAGGTACGCAAGATGACGGCCGCCGTGGGCTTTCCCACCCTGCGCCTGATCCGGGTCCAGATTGCCGACCTGCGCATTGCCGGCCTGACGCCGGGCAAGTGGCGCGACCTGACGGCCGACGAGGTAAAAGACCTCAAGGAGCTCACCGCCGGGCAGGTGCTGGGTCCCAACGACTTCAAATCGGGTGCCCGCACGCCCGGTGCGGCCAAGCAGGGCGGTTTCTGGCCCGGCGGTATCCGCCCCTCCGGCGACTCCCGCAAGCCCGCCGCGGGCGGCAAGACCACCGGGGGCAAATCCGGCTTCGGCAAACCCGACGGCAACCGCAGCACCGGACCAAAAGCCGGGCCGGGCAGCAAGTCGGCTGGCAGCCGCCCGGCCGGTGGTAAGCCGACCGGCGGTAAGCCCGGGGCGGGCAAAGCTGGACCCAGCGGCAAGTCGGGCGGGCCAGGGGGCAAATCCGGCGCCGGCCGGCCTTCCCGCCCCCGGTGAAACGGCGAATTGGGCTGATTCTGCTCGGCCTGTTCCTGCTTCTCAACATTGTAGCGTTTAATCACGCCTGGCACTTCACGCACTTCCGCGGCGAAGCCGGCCCGCGCACGTCCAGTCCCGAAAAGCTTTCCGTAGCGGCCAAGCTCGGCTTGCTGCTGACCGGCGTTGCCAACCCCAAGCCCACCGGTGCGGCCGTTCCCGCTTTTCCCTACCAGACCCTGGCCCTGGATGGCCCGAACGGCCGGCTGGAAATGTGGTACAGCCCCGTCGAAGCTCCTAAAGGCAGCGTGGCTCTGTTTCACGGCTACACCAGCGACAAATCCCGGCTGCTGACGGAGGCTGCATTTTTCCGCTCCCTCGGCTATTCTACCCTGCTCGTTGATATGAGTGGGGCGGGCAACTCGGCCGGCTACCGCTGCACCGTGGGCTACTACGAGGCGGCAGACGTGGCCACTGCCTTTCAGTTTTTGCAACAGCAACGTCCGGCTACGCCCATCGTGCTGTACGGCGTGAGCATGGGCGCCATGGCCATTCTGCGGGCTGAAGGGGAGCTGGGCATCCGTCCTGCGGCGGCCATCATGGAGTGTCCGTACGGCAGCCTGCTCGAAACGGCGCAAAACCGCTTTCGGGCCATGGGTGTGCCCGCTTTTCCGCTGGCCAACCTACTCGTGTTCTGGGGTGGCGCCCAAAACGGTTTCTGGGCCTTTGGCCACGATGCGCGCCGCTACGCCCGCCGCATCCCGACGCCCACGCTGCTGCTCTACGGCTTGGCCGACCAGCGCGTCACGCGGCGGGAAACCGACGACATCTTCGCCGCTCTAGCCGGATTCAAGCAACGTCATTACTTCCCCGGTGCCGGCCACGAGCCCTATTGGCTCCGCTCCTCCACCGTCTGGCAGCAGCAAATCCAAACTTTTCTGAACCGCGCGCTTTCGGGGCAGCAGTAACCCGCTCTTTCGCGGCCGGCATAGCAGTTGCGGCCCCGCAGATGAAGGCCGCCGCTCCCGGCGCCCTTCATCTGCGCTTCACCTTATAAGCATGTAGTTAGCTTCGGCTACCTGGGCTTCTACCGGGCCGAAAGCAAATAGTACTTTTTATTGCCCCCGGCCGCACCACGGCTTTGCCCGTTGCCCATGGCCTGGGCCCGCACAAATTATTCAGTGCCCTTTGCCCGCTCATAATTAGCAGCTAATTGCGCTACAACCGCGTGGACGCTCCTTTTTAGCTATCAATGGCTTGCCTGGGGTGGGTAACCACTCACTTGCCCCGGAATAAAAAATATAGCCATAGTTGGGTTGTTTTCCGGAAACCTGTTACTTGCAAAGCTTAACACAAACGTAACATGGAAGTCCAAACAGTAAAATACCCTGTTGTTCGCAACTACGTCGCTGGTCAATTTGAAGCCGAACCGACGAGCCGGACAATGGACGTAGAGAGCCCCCTGACCGGCCAAGTCATTTCTACCCTGCCCCTGTCGGGCACTGCTGAGCTGGACCGCGCCGTGCAGGCCGCCCAGGCCGCCTACCCCGCTTGGTCAAGCACCCCGATCAAGGAGCGGGTGCAGATTTTCTACCGCTACAAAACCCTGCTGGAGCGCGACATGAAGGCCTTGGCCGACCTGGTGCGCGAAGAAAATGGCAAAACCTACGACGAGGCCCGCGCCGAAGTCGAGAAGGCCATTGAGCTGACCGAGTTTGCCTGCTCCATGCCCCAGCTGATCCAGGGCGAGTTTCTGGAAGTGAGCAAGGGCGTGGAAGCCCGCGTGGAGCGCAAGCCCCTGGGCGTGGTGGCCAGCATTGCTCCCTTCAACTTCCCCAACATGGTGCCGCACTGGACGATTCCGAACGCCATTGTGCTGGGCAACACCATGATTCTGAAGCCCTCGGAGATGGTACCGCTGAGCGCGGGCAAAATTGCCGAGCTGCTCAAGGAAGCCGGCCTGCCCGACGGCGTGCTCAACATCGTGCACGGCGACCGGGAAATCGTGGAGGCCATCTGCGACCATCCGGCTATTCAGGCCGTGTCGTTCGTGGGCTCCACGGCCATTGCCAAGGTGGTTTACATCCGCGCGACGTCGAAGCTGAAGCGCTGCGTGGCGCTGGGCGGGGCCAAAAATCACCTGATGGTATTGCCTGATGCCCACCCCGAAATGACGGCTTCCAACGTGGCCGCCTCCATGTCGGGCTGCGCGGGGCAGCGCTGCATGGCCGGCTCGACGATGGTCGGCGTGGGGGCCGTCGACGACATCGTGGCCAAGATTGTGGAAGAAGCGCGCAAGATTGTGCCCGGCCAGAACCTGGGCTCGGTCATCAGCAAGGCTGCCAAGGAGCGGATTGAAAAGCACATTGCCGAGGCCGAGGCCGCCGGCGCCAAAGTGCTGCTCGACGGCCGCAACGCCACCGTGCCCGACCACGAGGGCGGCTACTACGTCGGCGCCACCGTCATCGACTACGTGACGCCCGACATGCGCAGTGCCCAGGAGGAAGTCTTCGGTCCGGTGCTGGCCATCATGCGCACCAACACCCTCGATGAGGCCCTGAGCATTGAAAACAGTAACCCCTACGGCAACGCCGCCGCCGTCTTTACCAGCAGCGGCAGCTCGGCCCGCTACGTCATGGACCACGCTAACGCGGGCATGATTGGGGTCAACATCGGCGTGCCGGTGCCCCGGGAACCCTTCTCCTTCGGGGGCTGGAACGACTCCAAGTTCGGCGCCTGCGACATCACTGGCAAAAGCTCCATCGAGTTCTGGACCCAGCTCAAGAAAACCACGACCAAGTGGAATCCGGAGTCGCGAGTGAACTGGATGAGCTAGAGTGCCTCACCCCTAGCCCCTCTCCGGAGGGCGAGGGGAACTAGCTTTTAGTTTTTAACTCTAAAATCACCTTGCTCCTATCTGAAACTAGACTTTAGTTTGCTAAAGCTAGTTCCCCCTCTCTTCCGGAGAGGGGGCTAGGGGGTGAGGCCAAACAACCCATGGAAACCTACACCGACACCGATAAAAACCAGATTCTGCAGGACAACCTCGACCACACGCTCTTCTCGTGGTCGAAGCAGAGCGGCCTGAACCCCATCAGCGCCGAGCGCGCCGAGGGCGTGTATGTCTACGACCGGGACGGCAAGCGCTACATCGACTTCAGCTCCCAGCTGATGAACGTGAACATCGGCCACGGCGACCAGCGCGTGACCGAGGCCGTGGCCGCCCAGATGCGCGAGCTGAGCTACGTGTACCCGGGCATGATCACCAAAACCCGCGGCGACCTAGGCAAAAAGCTCGCGGAAATCACGGCCCCCAACCTGACCAAGGCGTTTTTCACGCTGGGCGGGGCTGAGGCCATTGAAAATGCCATCAAGCTAGCGCGCGTGTATACCGGCCGCCACAAGATTGTGTCGCTGTACCAGTCGTTTCACGGCGCTTCTTACGGAGCTATGAGCGTGGGCGGCGACCCACGCAAGTTCGCCGTCGACTCCCAGGCCATGCCTAGCACGGTGCACGTCGAAAACCCGTTTTTCTACCGCTGCCCCTGGCACAGCAGTACGCCCGAGGAGTGCGCCCAGCGCGCCGCCGACGCCATGGAGCGCATCATCGGCTACGAGAATCCGGGCAGCGTGGCGGCCATCGTGCTCGAAGGCGAGTCGGGCACCTCGGGCTGCATCAAGTATCCGCCTGGCTACTGGAAGCGGGTGCGCGAAATCTGCGACAAGCACGGCATCCTGCTCATTGCCGACGAGGTAATGTCGGGCTTCGGCCGCACCGGCAAGTGGTTTGGCTCCGACCACCACGGTGTGAAAGTCGACATCATGGCCATGGCCAAGGGCATCACCGCCGGCTACCTGCCCCTGGGCGCGGTGATGGTTGACGACGCCATTGCCCACCATTTCGACGACAAGCCCCTGCCCCTGGGCCTGACCTACTCGGCTCACCCGGTAAGCTGCGCCGCCGCCGTGGCCGTGCTCGACATCTACGAGGAAGACAACCTGCTCGAAAACACCGTGCAGATGGGCAAGTACCTCGACCAGCGGATGGCTGAGCTGATTGAGAAGCACCCCAGCATCGGCGACTGGCGCAACACGGGTTTGTTCGGCTGCATCGAGCTGGTGAAAAACCGGCAGACCAAGGAGCCGATGGCGCCCTGGAACGCCGCTCCGGCCCAGATGGACATCATGAACAAAGTGATGGCCAAGATCAAAGAGCTGGGCATGTACACCTTCGTGCGTTGGAACTACATCTTCATCGCGCCCCCGCTCAACATTACCAAGGATGAGCTGGACGAAGGCCTCGAAATCATCTCCCAGGCCATCAGCGTCGCTGACCAGTACGTGCACTAGGTTTTGTAGAACGTCATGCGGAGCGCAGCGAAGTCGAAGCATCTCTACCGCTTCGTTGCTCCGGCATTTTTACCACCTCGGTAGAGATGCTTCGGCAGGCTCAGCATGACATTCTACTTGGTGCTATAAGTTTCCCCTCTCTTCCGAAGCTTTCCCCAGCCGATTTTGCGTCGGCTCAGCCCTTGCTGTTGCCAAATTTTGGGCGCTGAGGCTTGCTTTCGGCGGCGAAAACCGCTACTTTTTCCAGCTATAACTTTCTCACTCTCTCGTTTTTAATGGCGTCTTACCTTCTCAAGAATGGCCGCGTGGTGACGGCCGACTCCGACAGCGTGTGCGACGTGCTCATCGAGGGCGAAACCATCGTCTCCCTGGGCCGGAATCTGGCTGCCGACGGGGCGGAAGTCATCGACTGCACGGGCAAGATTATCGTGCCCGGGGGCATCGACCCGCACGTGCACCTGGACATGCCGTTTATGGGCACCTTCAGTTCCGATACTCATGAAACCGGCACCCGCGCCGCCCTGCACGGGGGCACTACTACGGTCATCGACTTCGTGCTCCAGAAGCAGGGCCACAGCCTGCGCCAGGCCCTTACCGAATGGCAGGGCCGCGCCACCGGTACCGCCGTCGGCGACTACTCGTTCCACATGGCCGTGACGGACTTCAACCCCAGCACCAAGGAGGAAATCAAGGACATGGTGGCCGAGGGCATCACCTCGTTCAAGACCTTCATGGCCTACAAGGGCGCGCTCATGATTGACGACGCGCAGATGGTGGGCCTCATGCAGGAAGTGCGCAAGCACGGCGGCCTGGTGACGGCCCACGCCACCAACGGCGACATGATTGACACGCTCATCGCCCAGCACCGCGCCCAGGGCAAAATGACCCCGCTTTACCACTACCTGAGCCAGCCCGAAGTCACGGAATCGGAAGCCTCGGGCCGCTTCGCCGACATTGCCAACTACACCGGCGTGAACGCCTACATCGTGCACCTGACCTGCGAAGGTGCCCTGAACCAGGTGCGCCGGGCCACGGAGCGCAACCAGCGCGTGTTCGTGGAAACCTGCATTCAGTACCTCGTGCTCGACGCCTCGCTCTACCAAGACGAGGCCAACGGGGCCAAGTACGTGATGTCGCCGCCGCTGCGGGAGAAAAAGGACCAGGAAACGCTCTGGGCCGGCATCAACCAGGGTTTGGTGCAGGTCGTGGGCACCGACCACTGCCCGTTTATGTGGGAGCAGAAGCTCATGGGCAAGGACGACTTTTCCAAGATTCCCAACGGCCACCCCGCCATCGAGCACCGCATGGAGCTGCTGTTTTCCGAAGGCGTAGCCAAAGGCCGCATCAGCCTGCAGAAGTTCGTGGAAGTGACCAGCACCAACGCGGCCAAGATCTTCGGCATGTTTCCCCGCAAAGGCACCATCAGCATCGGCGCCGACGCGGACCTGGTCATCATCGACCCGACTAAAAAGCACACGATTTCAGCCGCCACTCATCACATGAACGTCGACCACTCGGCTTACGAAGGCTGGGAGCTGACCGGCAAAATTGACACCGTACTGCTCCGCGGCCAAGTGGCCATCGACGGCGGGCAAGCCAAAGTCGGCCGCGGCTACGGCCAGTTCATCAAGCGCGGCAAAACGGCTTTTTAGGAACCACTTCTCCAGAACGTCATTCCGAGCAGCGCGAGGAACCTCGCGGGCTGACGTTGCAATGCTAACCTTAGTCCTTCTCTTCTGGAAAGGGATTGGGGTGAGGCCAACGAAGCAGTAGAGATGCTTTGGCTTCGCTCAGCATGACGTTCTAACAACTGACATTCAAACTCATTCCCCCCACTCTTTTCCTTTCTCTTACCAATGCCAAGAATGATTAAATCCGGCCTCATCCAGATGAGTTTGCCGATGACCGAAGGTGAAGGCACGATTGCCGAAATCATGGAAGCCATGGTGCAGAAGCACATTCCGCTCATCGAAGAAGCCGGCCGCCAGGGCGTGCAGATTCTGTGTTTGCAGGAAATCTTCAACACGCCCTACTTCTGCCCCGGCCAGGACAAAGCCTGGTACGCTTCGGCCGAATCGGTGCCCGGCCCGACCACGGACCGCATGGCTGAGTACGCCAAGAAGTACAACATGGTCATCATCGTGCCCATCTACGAGCGGGAGTCGGCCGGCTTCCTCTACAACACCGCCGCCGTCATCGATGCCGACGGCACCTACCTCGGGAAGTACCGCAAAAACCACATTCCCCACACCACCGGCTTCTGGGAGAAGTTCTTCTTCCGCCCCGGCAACATGGGCTACCCCGTGTTCCAGACCAAGTACGCTAAAGTGGGCGTCTACATCTGCTACGACCGGCACTTCCCCGACGGGGCCCGCATTCTGGGCTTGAACGGCGCCGAAATCGTCTACAACCCTTCCGCCACCGTGGCCGGCCTCTCGCAGTACCTCTGGAAGCTCGAGCAGCCCGCCCACGCGGCCGCCAACGGCTACTTCATGGGCTGCATCAACCGCGTCGGCGAGGAGAAGCCCTGGAACCTGGGCCGCTTCTACGGCACCTCCTACTTCGTCGACCCGCGCGGGCAGATTATCGCCCAGGCCGACGAGTACAAGGACGAGCTGCTCATTGCCGAATTCGACCTCGACATGATTGACGAAGTGCGCAACACCTGGCAGTTCTTCCGCGACCGTCGTCCCGAGACCTACGAGAAGCTGGTCGAATTGTAGGACTCCATAAAACCAGAACGTCATTCCGAGCTTGTCGAGGAATCTCGCGTGGCGTCGTTGAATTACTAATCTGACGTCAGCACGCGAGATTCCTCAGCTCCGCTTTGCTGCGCTCGGAATGACGTTCTGGTTTATTTTTTCTTTCCACCTCTGCAATTCCCGCCGCATGGCCGAATACTCTACTCCTACTTCCGAGCAGGAATTTCACGCGAACTTTGCCCAGCTCAAGCCCCGGATGAACGCCTCCGAGGCGCTGTTCGAAAGCTCGCGCTGCCTGTTCTGCTTCGACGCCCCCTGCATCCAGGCTTGCCCCTCGGGCATCGACATTCCCCAGTTCATTCGTCAGATCAACTCCGGCAACGACACTGGCGCCGCCCGCACTATCTACGAGGCCAACTACTTCGGCAACGCCTGCGGCAAGGTTTGCCCCACGGAAGTGCTCTGCGAGGGCGCCTGCGTGTACAACCTCCAGGACGTGAAGCCCATCGAAATCGGGCGCCTGCAAAGCTTTGCCACCCGCAAGGCCATTGAGGAAGAAAAGCCGCTGATGCAGGCCGGCATTCCCAACGGCCGTAAGGTCGCCATCGTCGGCGCGGGTCCGGCCGGCATTTCGGCGGCCTGCGAACTGCGCGCCCTCGGCTACGAGGTCGACGTATTCGAGGCCAAAGACCAGCCCTCGGGCCTGACCGTGTACGGCGTGGCCCCCTACAAAATCACCAACGAGGAAGTCCTGGCCGAAATGGCCTACCTGCAAAAGCAGTTTGGCTACTCGGTGCAGTACAACTCGCCCATCACCTCCCAGGCCGATTTGCAGGCCCTGGAAGAAGGCTACGACGCTATTTTCCTGGGCATCGGCCTGGGCCGCACCAACGCTTTGCTGCTGCCCGGCGAGGAGCGCGAAAACTGCGTGGGCGCCGTCGAGTTTATCGAGCAGCTGCGCATGAACCACCACGCTACCACCGTGGGCCGCAAGGTCATCGTGCTCGGCGGCGGCAACACGGCCATGGACGCCGCCTCCGAGTCGTCTCGCCTAGGTGCTGATTCCGTCATTCTGGCTTACCGCCGCGGCAAAGAGGACATGGGCGCCTACGAGTTCGAGTACGACCTGGCCAAAGGCGTGGGCGTGAAAGGCCTGTTCAACGTGGCTCCGGTCGAAATCGTGGGCAACGGCAAGGTGGAGGGCGTCAAGTTCATCCGCACCGCCCTGCACGAGGGCCAGGTGCAGACCGTACCCGGCTCCGAGTTCGTCGAGCCCTGCGACATGGTGATTAAAGCCACCGGCCAAGCCAAGCAGACCCACTTCCTGAGCTTGATTGGCGGCCTGAAAACCGACGGCAAGGGCCGCATTGTGGCCGATGAGCGCACGGGGCAGACCACCAACCCGCAGTACTTCACTTCCGGCGACGCCCGCAACGGCGGCGCGGAAGTCGTCAACGCCGCCGCCGAAGCCAAAGCTGCCGCCCGCGGCATCCACGAATACCTTTCCCGCAAGTAAGCCATGCCCGATCTGTCCATAAATTTTGCCGGCATCAAGTCCCCGAACCCCTTCTGGCTGGCGTCGGCGCCGCCGACCAACTCCGGCTACCAGGTGATGAAAGCCTTCGACGCCGGCTGGGGCGGTGCGGTGTGGAAAACCCTGGGCGTGCCCGTCGTGAACGTGTCGAGCCGCTACGGCAGCGTCAACTACCGCGACAAGCGCATGATGGGCTTCAACAACATCGAGCTGATTTCGGACCGCCCCCTCTCCGACAACCTGCGCGAAATCGAGGAAGTCAAGAAGCGCTTCCCGAATCACGCCGTCATTGCCTCCCTGATGGTGCAGAGCCGGCAGGAGTGGCACGACATCGTGCGCCAGAGCCAAGAAGCCGGCGCCGACGGCATCGAGCTGAACTTCGGCTGCCCCCACGGTATGTGCGAGCGGGGCATGGGCTCGGCCGTGGGCCAGGAGCCCGAGGTGCTCCAGACCATCGTGGAGTGGGTGATGGAAGTGGCCAAAATCCCGGTTATCGTCAAGCTCACGCCCAACATCTCCGACATCACCGAGCCCGCCATGGCCGCCCGCCGCGGCGGGGCCGACGCCATTTCGCTGATCAACACCATCCAGAGCATCGTCGGCGTCGACCTCGACCTGTTCGCCCCCTACCCCATCGTCGACGGTAAGGGCTCCAACGGCGGCTACTGCGGCCCGGCCGTGAAGCCCATTGCCCTGAACATGCTCAAGAACTGCGCCCAGCACCCCGACGTGCGCCTGCCCATCTCCGGCATCGGCGGCATCGAAACCTGGCGCGACGCGGTGGAGCACATCCTGCTCGGGGCCTCCTCGGTGCAGGTCTGCACCGCCGCCATGCACTACGGCTTCGGCATCATCCGCGAAATGACCAGCGGCCTGGAGCAGTACATGGTCGATAAGGGCTTCAACACCATCTACGACTTCGTCGGCAAGGCCCTGCCCAACGTGCTGCACTGGGAAGACCTGAATATGAAGTACAAGGTGACGGCCAACATCCACGAGGAGAAGTGCATCGGCTGCCAGCTCTGCTACACCGCCTGCGAAGACGGCGCCCACCAGGCCATCAAGCTCAACGCCGGCACCCGCGTCCCCGAAATCATCGAGGCCAACTGCGTGGGCTGCAACCTCTGCTCCCTGGTCTGCCCCGTCGAGGACTGCATCACCATGGACCGTAAGGACGACGGCACGGCCCACGTAACCTGGAAGGAGCGCACCGAGGCCAACGACATCCCCACCGAGTTCAACGATGAAAAAGCCGGCGGCCGCCACCACTGGGTCCCCGAGCCCGCTGCCGCCCTGGGCAAGGAGAAGCACAAAACCCTGCCCGGCAAAGCCCGCCAGTTCGAGAAGGTAACCGTGACGCAGGAAGTAACCGAGTAAAGCCCTGAATCCCGACTACACTTAAGGCAACGGCCCCCGAATCCACGTTGGAATCGGGGGCCGTTTGGCGTACACATTTTATTCAATAATTGAATTACATTCTTTTCCTGCTCCCTACCTTTGACGCAAGCGTACGGTAACCACCCCGCCAACACGGTAGCCTGTAAAAGGCGAAACCCCGGCTGTTGGCGCAGTCGGGGTTTCAAGAAGCGGGTGCAGTGACACCCAATCTTCTTTCTCGATGAAAAAGGTGCGTACGAAGGCGAAGCAAACCGGCAAGGCTGGTTGGTTTCGCATCTCCCTAGAGCTAGTTAAGGCGGCACTAGGGGGAGCAGTTCGAGCTGTGGTAAGCCACTGGCTCGGGCATCCGTAGGATGGCGGCGGTCAGGGTTTCGGCTCCGGCCGCCGTTTGTTCTTTGGGAGCGTAGCAAATATACGAGATTGGGATAATTTGTTGCGCATGCCCGCGCTTAACGTAAAGTAGCTAGGCACCTTTTTACCCCATTCTTACAATGCTTTCCCCTTACTCTACTCAAAGGTTAGCCGCTCTGCTCGCAGCATTTCCTGACTTTCAGTAGTTCTTGATGGCAATGGGCGGGTATTTTAATATTGAGCTAACCTCTCCTTTCGGTCTACATTTCATCGTTTCCTCTGAAAACGACGAACTGACCGTTTATTTCGATGAGCATCATCGCCACTTTACCAGCTTAGATGGGGAGGGTAATACGGGAGGTTATCCAATGGACGATGCGGAAGAGGCTATTGACTATATCCAAAAGCTAATTTCCGGCATATCGGCCTTAGCCGTTTGGACCAAAGACGGCAAATTTCCCATGTCTTCAACTTATCAAGTTCAGGATGGGCCGTGGCCCGCTAAATCAAACTGGTTTACTTTCTGGCTCTGGCAGCGCTGGATACGCAAACGGAAGTTGGAAATAAAGTAGTGGGCGACCTAAGCGCATAACCTTTCACAAAACCACTTCCTGCCCACCTGGCAGAGAATCCCAACCCGAATTTTCCCGTAGAAGTCAGTCCGTCGCGAAAACCGGAACTGAAACATTGCAAAATGACAATCTGTCACGGAAAAGCGGCTAAAACCGGTCTGGTACGCGTCTTGTAATCAGTCCGGCGCGAGTGATTCGCATCGTTTGAACTGACATCTCACACATTCTATAAACACCAACCATCCACATGGGAAAGATAATCGGTATTGACCTCGGCACCACCAACTCGTGCGTCGCCGTCATGGAAGGCAATGAGCCGGTGGTGATTCCAAACAGCGAAGGCCGCCGCACGACTCCCTCGATTGTGGCGTTCCTCGACAATGGCAAAGGCGAGCGGAAAGTCGGTGACCCTGCGAAGCGTCAGGCCATTACCAATCCGCAGAACACGATTCAGTCGATTAAGCGCTTCATGGGCCGCGGCTTCGGTGAAGTAACCGAGGAAGCCAAGCACGTCTCCTACAAGCTGGTGAGCGGCTCCAACAACACGGTAGCCGTGCAGATCGGTGACCGGCAGTACACGCCCCAGGAAATTTCGGCCATGGTGCTCCAGAAGATGAAGCAGACCGCGGAAGACTATCTGGGTCAGTCGGTGACGGAAGCCGTTATTACGGTGCCCGCCTACTTCAACGACGCCCAGCGCCAGGCCACCAAGGAAGCCGGCGCCATTGCCGGCCTCGACGTGAAGCGCATCATCAACGAGCCCACCGCAGCTGCCCTGGCCTACGGCCTCGACAAGAAGCACAAGGACCAGAAGATTGCCGTCTATGACCTCGGCGGCGGTACCTTCGACATCTCCATCCTGGAGCTGGGCGACGGCGTGTTTGAAGTACTGAGCACCAACGGTGACACCCACCTCGGCGGCGACGACTTCGACCAGGTCATCATCAACTTCCTGGCCGACCAGTTCAAGAGCGAGAACGAAGGCCTCGACCTGCGCCAGGACCCCATGGCCCTGCAGCGTCTGAAAGAAGCCGCCGAAAAGGCCAAAGTGGAGCTGTCCAGCTCGACCGAAACCGAAATCAACCTGCCTTACATCACCGCTACGGCTTCGGGCCCCAAGCACTTGGTGGTGAAGCTGAGCCGCGCCAAGTTTGAGCAGCTCGCTGATGCCTTGGTTCGTCGTTCGATGGACCCCTGCAAAAAAGCCCTGCAGGACGCCGGCCTGAGCACTTCCGACATCGACGAAGTGATTCTGGTAGGTGGCTCGACCCGGATTCCCCGCATCCAGGAGGAAGTGGAGAAGTTCTTCGGCAAGAAGCCTTCGAAAGGTGTGAACCCCGACGAAGTGGTAGCCATCGGCGCCGCTATTCAGGGTGGCGTACTGACCGGCGAAGTGAAGGATGTGCTCCTGCTCGACGTGACCCCGCTGAGCCTGGGCATCGAGACTATGGGCGGCGTGATGACCAAGCTCATTGAAGCCAACACCACGATTCCGACCAAGAAATCGGAGACCTTCTCCACGGCTTCGGACTCCCAGCCCTCGGTTGAGATTCACGTGCTGCAGGGGGAGCGTCCGTTGGCTTCGCAGAACCGCACCATCGGCCGCTTCCACCTCGACTCGATTCCGCCAGCACCCCGCGGCGTTCCGCAAATCGAAGTAACCTTCGACATCGACGCCAACGGTATCCTGCACGTTTCGGCCAAGGACAAGGGCACCGGCAAGGAGCAGAAAATCCGCATCGAAGCCTCCTCGGGCCTGACCGACGCTGACATTGAGCGCATGCGCAACGAAGCCGCCGCCAACGCCGAAGCCGACAAGGCCGAGACCGAGCGCATTGGCAAAGTAAACGCCGCCGACTCGATGATCTTCCAGACCGAGAAGCAGCTCAAGGAGTACGGCGACAAGCTGAGCGCTGGCAACAAGACGGCCGTGGAAAATGCCCTGGCCGACCTCAAGAAGGCCCACGAGAGCAAGGATATCAGCCAGATTGACACCGCCATGGCGGCCATCAACTCGGCCTGGGAAGCGGCCTCGACCGAAATGTACAACGCCACGCAGGGCGGCGAAGGGCAGCCTCAGGGTTACCCCGGCGGCGACGCCGGCCAGGCCCAGGGTGGCAACGGCCAGGCCGCCGGCCACGACAACGTGACCGACGTGGACTACGAAGAAGTAGACGGCCAGAAGTAATTCTCTAGCTTGTCCAATGAAAAAGGCCCGGAGCAAGTTGCTCCGGGCCTTTTTGCGTTCTTGCGCGGAGAAATACGCCACCCGCCCCGCTATGCTGCAGCCTTATTGCTCCTATGCCTCCAGCGCCGCCGCCCAGCCGCTGCTGGCCGTACTGGACCAGCACGGTATTGCCTACCAAACCCATATCGACTCCAGCCAGCCCGGATTCGATCCGACTTTTGCCTACAATGCCCCGCAGGCCCAGCTGGTTTTGCTCGTTGATCCGGCCGACCGCGCCAGGGTAGCCCGGCTGGAGCAGGAGCTGAATCAGGCCCTGCTGGCCCAGGTTTCGCCGGACCACTACCTGTTCACTTTCTCGCCGGATGAGCTGCTGGAGCTAGTGTTGCACGCTGGGGAGTGGACGAGCTTCGACGTGCTGCTGGCGCATCAGCTGCTGCAACAGCAGGGCTACGACACCTCCCCCGCCGCGTTGAGCGCCCGGGTTCCGCATTCCCCGCCGCCGCCGGCGCGGAGTCATATGCAAGTGTGGGGTGTGGTGGGGCGAATTCTGGTAGCTCTGATTGGTCTGGCGGCTTTGTATCGGTTGCTGGCCGGCCGCTGACAGCGGCGCCTTGCTGTGGCGGAGGCGTTAGTACCTTTGGGCCTCTTCGCTTAACCGAGCTTGCGTATGCAGTTTCTTATCATTGGCGGCGGCATTGCCGGACTGGCCACGGCCCACGCCCTGCTGAAGCTAGGCCATCAGGTACAGGTGCTGGAAGCGGCGGCCGAGTTGGGGGAAATCGGGGCCGGGGTGGTGCTGGGGGCCAATGCCATGCGCGCCCTCGACGCTATGAGCCTGCACGCGGCCGTGCACGCGCGCGGCTTCGCCCTGACCGGCATTGGCCTGCTGGACGAGACGGGGCGGCCGCTAAACGAAATTGACACCCGCTCTTTCACCGACCGGCTGGGCTACGACAACCTGGCCATTCACCGCGCCGACCTGCAACGGGAGCTGCTGGCCGCGCTGCCGCCCGGCACCGTGCACCTGGGCAAGCGCCTGGTCCGCTTCGAGCAGACGCCAACCCAGGTCACGGCCTGGTTTGAGGATGGCACCCAGGTCAGTGCCGATGCCCTGCTGGCCGCCGACGGCATTCGTTCCCGGGTGCGCCTGCAATTGCGGCCGCAAAGCCAGCCGCGCTACGCCGGTTATACCTGCTGGCGGAGCGTGGTCGACGTTTCGAGTCTGCACCTGCCGGCGGGCCGCACCACCGAAAGTTGGGGCCGCACGGGCCGCTTTGGCCTGGTGCCGCTCGGCAACGGGCAGGCGTACTGGTTTGCCTGCGTGGTCAGCAAAACCGCCCGCAACCCGCAGTTTCAGGCTTTCACCATAGCTGATTTGCAGCGCCACTTTGCCCATTTCCACGCGCCCATTCCGCAGGTGCTGGCCCTGACCCCACCCGACCGCCTGCTCTGGGGCGACATTCTGGATCTGAAGCCGCTGCCGACGTTTCACTACGGACGGGTGTTGCTGCTCGGCGACGCGGCCCACGCCACCACGCCCAACATGGGACAGGGTGCGGGCATGGCCGTGGAAGATGCCGCTATGTTGGCCCGCTGCCTGCGCGAAACCCCGGACCTGACCGACGCTTTTGCCCAATTCGACCAACGCCGCCGCCCGCGTACTACGCGCATCGTGGAGCAGTCGTGGCAGCTGGGCCGGGCTGCGCAGCTGACCAATCCGCTGCTGGTAACGCTGCGCAATGCCGTGATGCGCAGCCTGCCCGCTCGAATCAACGAGCAGCAGATGGCTTTTCTCTACGAAGGCGACTAAGCTCCCGACGCACAACTGCGGCTTCGACGGACAAGGAAGTAGCTCAGGGCGCCGGTTTGTTTTATTGTACCGCCCGGCGGCAGCCTGGGCTAGTGGCTGAGCTTTAGGGCCGCCTCGGCCGGGGTGCGCTGCTCCTCGGCCTCCTGCTGCTCTTCCTCCTCAAAGCCTTTCTCGATTTTTTCCTGGGCCTCCTGCTCGTCCTCGGCATCGGCCTGCTCGGCGTTCTGCTCCTGCTCGGCCTTGGCGTGGGGCTCGTAGCTGACCTTGATGCAGATCGGAAAGTGGTCGGAGCCCACGTAGGGTAGCCGCTCAATGTTGGCCACCTTGAAGTCGGGCGAGATAAAGACGTGGTCGAGGGGCCAGCGCAGCAGGCGGTATTCGGCGTGGAAGGTGGGCAGCATGCCCCGGCCCACGCGCGGGTCGAGCAGGCCGCTCACGCGCCGGAACAGCTCCGAAGTGTGGGACCAGGCCACGTCGTTCATGTCGCCGAACACGATGGTAGGCTCATCCTTTTCCTCAATAGCTTTACCTACCAGCAGCAGCTCCGCGTCGCGCTTGGTGCTGGTCTTGGACTCGGCCGGCGCCGGCGGCTTCGGGTGCAGGCCGTAGAGGCGCACCCAGGTGTCGGTGCCAGGAATCTGCACGTGGGCGTGCACGGAGGGAATATCGTCGTCGAGCAGGTACTCAATGCGGGCGTCGCGCAGGGGCAGACGGGAGAAAAACAGCAGGCCGTAGGTGTTTTCCAGCGGCTCGTGGCAGGTGTAGGGGTGGGTTTTCTCCAGGGGCCGGAGCTGATCCAGCCACCACTGGTCCGTCTCGACGGCCATAATAACGTCGGGGTCGCAGGCCTGAATCACGCCTAGGGCGCGCTGAGCCTGCTTGTTGTACTGCAGCACGTTCATTACGGCCAGGCTCAGGTGCTTGTCGGGGCCCAGCAAAGTGGCATCGGCGGCCTGCTTGCGCACGAACGGCGTGTAGGGAATGACCCGGTAGAGTTGGTAGGCGCCTACGGCGGCCATGGCCCCCATGGCCACCCAGCCCCCGGGCCAGGACTCCAGGTGCACCAGTGCCGCGGCCAGGGCGCTGAGCAGGGCCACGCCGATAATCTGCAGGCGGGGAAAGTCAAACACCCGAATCCACCACGCCTCCTCTTTCAGAAGTGGCAGCAGCGTGGCCAGGATGGCCGCAGCGCCCAGCACCAGGACGACGCAGCGCCCCAGCAGTAACCAAAAAGAAGCGTCGAAATCGGGCACAGAAGGTGAAATGGTGGGTTAGTGAAATGGTGAGTTGGAGTTGCTGGTGGCACAAGCGGCGCCGTCCTGCGCCAGCGGAACGGCAACTCACTAGCGCACCAGTTTACCATCTCGCTTAGTCGTCGTTGAAGCCGCCTTTGCGCAGCTCCTCAATGGTGCGCATGACTTTGTCCTTGAGCGAGGTGCGGTACTTTTCCAGCACGTCGGCCAGGCGGGCATTGCTCAAGGCCAGCATCTGGGTGGCCAGCACGGCGGCATTGGCGGCCCCGTCGATGGCTACGGTAGCCACGGGCACCCCGGCCGGCATTTGCAGCATCGACAGCACCGAGTCGAGCCCGCGGATGGAAGTGGTCGAGTTGATGGGCACGCCGATGACGGGCAAGGTGGTGAAGGCGGCCAGCATCCCGGGCAGGTGGGCCGCTCCGCCCCCGCCGGCAATAAGTACGCGCAGGCCGCGCTTACGGGCCGTTTCGCCGTATTCCACGAGGCGGTGAGGCGTACGGTGGGGCGAGACGAGCGTGATTTCGTAGCTCACGCCGAACTGCCGGAGCACTTCCGCCGCGGCCGACATAATTTTCAGATCCGACTGGCTGCCCATGACGATGCCCACCAGGGGCGTATCGACTGAGTCGTGGACCGCGAGCGACGCGGGAGGAGGAGTGGTGGTCATGCAATGCGCGAAGAAAAAGGCTACCGTACCTTCCGGCCGCTTGTACGCAGGCGGCGGCGGGTGGTTGGCTCACCAAACATACCATTTTAACCGGTTTGCCGATTCCTAATCCCTCGTACCTTTACCCGGCTAGCCGCCGCCATTCCCGGGTTTATGGAAATTCTACTCGCCACCTTCACCACGCTGTTTTCGGTCGTGAACCCTTTCGGGGCCATGCCCGTGTTTCTGACCCTGACCGAAGACGACACGCCCAGCCACCGCGCCCAAATCGCGCTGCGAGCCTGCCTGTACATGATTGGCGTGCTGTCGGTGTCGTTTTTTGCCGGGCAGTACGTGCTCAACTTCTTCGGCATCAACATTCACCACCTGCGCATTGCGGGTGGCATTCTGCTCATGCGCTCCGCCTTCGACCTGCTCACCCCGGGCGGCAACCGCGCCAAGGTGTCGGACGCCACGCTCGAGGAAAGTATGCACAAAGAAGACATCAGCTTCACGCCCTTGGCCATGCCCATGCTGTCGGGCCCGGGCTCGATGGCCGTGTGCATCGGCTTGTTCACCAAAAAGCTCACCTTCCTCGACATGGGCCTGATTTTTTTCGGCTTCGTGCTCGTGGCCTTCGCCGCCTACATCATTCTGATGTCGTCGCTCAGGCTGACGCGCTTTCTGGGCCGCCCGGGCATGGCGGCCCTGGCCCGCATCATGGGCTTTTTAACCCTGGCCATTGGCGTCAACTTTCTGGCCACGGCCATTAAGGCACTGTTTCAGGAGTAGCGGCGCGGGCTTTTACGAGGGCCTTCGGAGTCAAAGAATTGCGGGAAGGTGGCGCTTTCGCTGCAATCCTGCCCGGCAGGCCGTAACTTGCGCCCCATTTCCGGCTCCTGCCCTGCTCCTATGCTCAAGAACGACCTCCTGCTCCGTGCCGCCCGCGGCGAAGAAACCGAACGTACTCCCGTCTGGCTCATGCGCCAGGCCGGCCGCATTTTGCCCGAATACCGGGCCCTACGCGCCCGTTTAAGCGGTTTCAAGGAGCTGGTCGAAACCCCGGACCTGGCGGCGGAAGTCACCATTCAGCCCGTGGATGCCCTCGACGTGGATGCGGCCATCATCTTCTCCGACATTCTGGTGGTGCCCGAGGCCATGGGCCTGACCTACGAAATGATTGAGGCCCGCGGGCCGCTGTTTCCCGAAACCATCAAAAGTGCCCAGGACGTGGCCCGCATGCGCGTGGCTGACCCCGAAGAGCACCTGGGCTACGTGCTCGAAGCCATCCGCGTGACCAAGCGCGCCCTCAACGGCCGGGTGCCGCTGATTGGCTTTGCCGGCGCCCCCTGGACGATTCTGGCCTACATGGTGGAAGGGCACGGCTCCAAAACGTTTAGCAAGGCCCGCCGTCTGCTCTACACCGACCCGGCCCTGGCCCACGAGCTGCTGCGCAAAATCACGGCCACGACCATTGCCTATTTGCAGGCCCAGGTAGCGGCCGGCGCCAATCTGATTCAGGTGTTCGACTCCTGGGCCGGCATTCTGCCCCCCGACCACTACCGCGAGTTTTCGTCGCGCTACATTGCCGAAATCTGCAATGCCCTGCCCGACGTGCCCGTAACCGTGTTTGCCAAGGGGGCCTACTTCGCCGTGCCGGAGTTTGCCACCTTCAACTGCCGCACCATCGGCCTCGACTGGAACGAGGACCCGCGGGCCGTGCGCGCCGCCATCGGCAACGAGAAAACCCTGCAGGGCAACCTTGACCCCTGCGCCCTCTACGGCTCGCGCGAGCAGGTCCAGCAGGCCACCATCGATATGCTGCGCCGCTTCGGCCCGCACCGCCACATTGCCAACCTCGGCCACGGCGTCTACCCCGATACCGACGCCGACAACGTGCGCGTATTCATCGATACGGTCAAGGAATTTAGCCCCATGGCGCGTCAGGGCAATTTGTAATTCAGGACTTTCGCCAACAAAAAGCCCCGCCGTTCATCCGGCGGGGCTTTTTGTTGTACAAGGGTTGCGCGGAATGAATTGCAACGACTTCGCCTGCTGAGGGGCTAGACCAGCTGCAAGCCGGTTTGCTGGGCTTCTTCCAGCAGGCGCTGCTTTTCGATGGGCACCACCCCGACCTGCTCGCAGACCAAGCCGCCGCCCAGGTTGGCCAGCGCGGCCGTGACGGGCGCGGGCAGCCCCAGCGCCACGCAGAGGGCCGCAATGCTAATCACAGTGTCACCAGCCCCGGAAACGTCGGAAATCATGCGCAGGTGGGCCGGGATGTAGCTGCGCCCGGTGGCCGCCGACTCACTGAACACGCCCCGCTCCGACAGGGTCACGAGCACAATTTCGGGCGTGAGCAGCTCGCGCAGGCGGTCCACGGCGGCTTCGAACTGAGGCCGGTCAGCGTCGGTGTCGCCGAATTCGAGCTTGAGGCCCTCGCGCAGCTCCTTGAGGTTGGGCTTAAACAGCGTGCAGTACTGGTAAGCCAGGAAGTTCTTTTTCTTGGGGTCCACGACCGTCGGAATGCCGCGCTGCCGGGCCAGGTCGATGAAGTGGGCAATGCTGCCTGCGTTGAGCACGCCCTTGTCGTAATCCTCGAAAATCACCACGTCGGCCCGGGCCAGTAGGGCCTCGTAACGCTGCTGCAGGGCCGCGGATTCGGCCGGATTCAGGTCGTGCTCCACTTCCGAGTCGATGCGGATTAGCTGCTGCCCGGCAGCTAGGATGCGCTGCTTGACGGTGGTAGGCCGGTGGGCGCTGCGCACGATGCCCTCGGCCGAGAGGTCTTTGTCGAGCAGCAGGCCGATGAGCTGGTCGCCGCCGGTGTCTTCGCCTACCACGGCGCAGAGCAGAGGCGTCGCGCCCAGGGCCTGCACGTTTAGAGCCACGTTGGCGGCCCCGCCCAGGCGCTGCTCCGTGCGGCCCACGTTGACCACCGGTACCGGGGCCTCGGGCGAAATCCGGCCGACTTTGCCCCACACGTAGGCATCCATCATCACGTCGCCCACGATGAGGACGGTCAGGCGGTTGAAGGCGGCAAACAACTCGGGCAGCGAAGCAGGAAGGGAAGAAGCGGACATTGCAGCAATTCTGAAGGAAGCGGCAAAGGTAAACAGGCGCGGCGGCATCGGCACAGTCTGACCTGCCGGTTACTGGCTGGTTCCTACCCGGCCGCTTCGCTGCCAACAAACCAGCCCTTCACCGCACGAACGGCAAAGGGCTGGATGGGTAGCCGGCAGCTGGTTTGTTGACGGCGCCGGCTCATCGTTGGTTGCTTAGCTCAGCTTGTCGAGGCTGGCCTTGATGCGGCCGAAGGCCTCACGCAGCTTCTCGTCGGCGGCGGCGGTGCTGAAGCGGATGCAGTTCGGAGCCCCGAAAGCGGCGCCGTCGACGGCGGCCACGTGGGCATCGTTGAGCATGAACAGCGCCAGGTCGCCGGCCGTGCGGATAACCTCACCGCCGGGCGTGGTCTGGCCGAAGTAGGCGCTAACGTCGGGGAAGATGTAGAAGGCCCCGCTGGGCGTGGGCGTTTTAAAGCCTTTGATGTCTTTCACCTGGTCCAGCACTAGGTCGCGGCGGCGGCGGTAGGCTTCCACCATCTCGTCGGCGGAGGTGCGCCCGCCCTGCAGCGCAGCCAATGCGGCGCGCTGGGCTACCGAGCAGGTGCCGGAGGTAATCTGGCTTTGCATTTTCTCGCAGGCCGCCGCAATTTCTTTGCGGGCCGCCAGGTAGCCCACCCGCCAGCCCGTCATGGCGTAGCCCTTCGAGAAGCCGTTGACGGTAATCACCTGGTCCTTGATGTCGGCGAACTGGGCTAGGCTCACGTGCTCCCCCACGAAGTTGATGTACTCGTAAATCTCGTCGGCAATGACGTGAATCTGGGGGTTGCGGGCCAGCACGGCGGCAATTTCACCCAACTCTTCCCGCGAGAACACCGAGCCGGTCGGGTTGCAGGGCGAGGAGTACATGACCAGCTTGGTACGCGGCGTGATGGCCGCCTCAAATTCGGCGGCCGTCACCTTATAGTCGTTTTCTAGGGCGCCCATCAAGGTCACGGTCTTGCCCTCGGCCAGCTTCACCATCTCCTCGTAGCTCACCCAGTACGGAGCAAACACGATGACCTCGTCGCCGGCGTTGATCAGGCTCATCACCGCGTTGGCCAGGGCCTGCTTGGCCCCGGTGCTCACCACAATGTTTTCGGGCTTATAGGCCAGCTGGTTTTCGCGCAGCAGCTTGTCGGCAATGGCCTGGCGCAGGTCGAGGTAGCCGGGCACGGGCGTGTACTTGGTGTAGCCCTCGTCCATGGCCACCTTGGCCGCGTCGCGGATATACTGCGGGGTCTGAAAGTCGGGCTCCCCGAAGCTCAGGTTGATAACATCAATACCCTGGGCCATCAGCTCCCGGGCTTTTTTGGCCATGGCAATGGTCTGGGACTCCTGCATGGCATTGATGCGGTCAGACAGGAAGGAAGGCGTAAGCGTAGCGGAAGAAGCCGACATAGAATCAGAGGGGTGGGATGGGAAGGGCAAAAGTAGTGAAATGGTAAGATGGTGAGGTGGTGAGGTGCTGTTCGGTTTGCGCCAGCGGCGCAGAAACGCGCCAAAGGGCCGAAACTTACTGTTTCACCATCTTACCACTTACTCCCTACCTAAGTGACGGAAGCAGCGCAGCAGCAGGCTCAGGTCGGTGCCGGGCTCGTAGTCCTTGGCGTAGAGCAGCTCCAGGCGGCGGCGGGTGGCCTCGGTGAGCAGCGTGCCGGCCTGGGCGGCATCGGCTGGGGAAAGAACAGCCCGGCGGGTGTTGCGGGGGCCAGCCATGTAGCGCAACCCCACCCAGGTGCGGGAGCCGCCCAGCACCCGCAGGCAGTTGCGCAGAAAGCCCGCTTTGTGTTTCTGGAGCCAGATAAAGAGAGGCGCGCCCAGCAGCAGCCCCAGGCTGGTCAGCACGTCGAGCACGCGCTTGTTGCGCACCTGCTGGGGCCGAAACAGGTTCAGGGCAATGTCGAGGGCGTAGTAGTCGCCGGGCGCATCCTTGCTGGAGCTGCCGATGATGTACTCGCTGTCTTCGGGCAAGATCTTATAAGCCACCGGCGGGTGTTGGGGCAAGCCCACCATCAGGGTAATAATCTGACTGGCCGACAAGTCGCGGCCGCAAAAAATCAGCTCGTCGAGGGCGTAGATGCGGATAATGTCTTCCAGCTGCCGCACCTCGCCGAGCAGGTCGTCCGGGGAAGTGGAGGAATCTACCGCGGCTTCGGGGGCCACGTAGCCGATGATGCGGGCCTGCACGGCGGCGGTTTCGAGCAGGTGGCGCACCCGGCGGCTTTCCTGGGCCGAGCCCACGATGGCCACGTTTTTCTGGCGCCTTTCGCTCAGGCGCAGGTCGCGGTAGCGCAGAAAGTGGCTGCCCAGGCGGCGGCCCACCAGCGCGGCCACCGCCCACACGCCGCCCAGGATGATGAGGGCCTTGGAAAAGCGGTAGGCGTCGAAGAAGTTGGACACGGCCGAAATCACCACCGTCCCCACGAAGATGCCCCGCACGATGCGGGAGGTTTTGACGGGCTGGTCGTAGGCCCCGCTGAAGTAGGCCGAGGTCAGCCAGACCAGGATGTAGGCCGGCACCGCCACGAGCATAAACTCGGGTGGGTAGTCGGTGCGCACGTACTTGTGGTTTTCCTCCCAGTACGATTTCAGAAAGTACATGCCCGCGTAAATCAGCGCGGCGTCGAGCAGCACCGGGGCAGCCTGGGTGAGCAGGCGCTGGAGCACGGCCACGCCCGCCCGCAGCCAGATGGCCGAGTTGATGAGCAACGAAAACAGCCCGGCCCGCTGGGGCGCGAAGTGCTTGCGGGCAAAAATCACCATGGCCCGGTAAAACACGAACACGTAGTTGACGCTCGTGCGCTTGGTGCTTTCGCCCTTGTAGTGAATGATGCGGGTGCCGGCGAAGTAGTAGTTTTTCCAGCCGCCCCGGGTAAGCCGGTACGAGAGGTCAATGTCCTCGCCATACATGAAGTAGTCCTCGTCGAGCAGCCCCACCTGGTCGAGGGCCGCCTTGCGCATGAGCATAAAGGCCCCGCTGAGCACCTCGATTTCGTGGTTCTGGTCTTTGGGCAGAAAGCCCAGGTGGTAGCGCCCGAAGGTGCGCGACTTCGGAAACAGGCTGGCTAGCCCGAAAATCTTGTAAAAGGCCACCAGCGGCGTGGGCAGGCCGCGCTTGCTTTCGGGCAAGAACTTGCCCTGCCCGTCGAGCATGGTCACGCCCAGGCCGCCGCCGTCGGGGTGGGCGTCCATAAAGTCGCAGCAGGCGCGGAAGGTGTCTTCCTCCACCACCGTGTCGGGATTGAGCAGCAGAATATACTCGCCCCGGGCCACGCGCATGGCCTGGTTGTTGGCGCGGCTGAAGCCGGGGTTGTCCTTGTTTTCAATCAGGATGACTTCCGGAAAGCGGGCCTTCACCATGGCCACGGAGCCGTCCACGGAGTTGTTGTCGACCACGAACACCTCAGCCGGGGCGCCGAGCTTGGCCACCGCTTTCTGCACCGACAGCAAGGCCTGCTCCAGAAAATAGCAGACGTTGTAGTTGACGATGACGACGGAAAGCTTCACGGAAGGCAATGGCGGCGGAGTTCGGGCGGGGCGAAAGTACGCAGAGTTAGGAAAGCGCCTTTTACTGGTCGGCCAGAACTAGCTCCCAAACCAGTTCTTCAGGAGCTTTAGCCAGAAAGTCGAGAGCCTTCTGCCAGCTTTCCAGCTGAAATTCCGGCCGCGTAAGCTTATACAGACTGGAGAAGTCGGCAGTCCACTCCGTATCCGGTTGACGCTTACCGGTAGTGGTATAAAATCCATCCAGCCCCAACACCCCCAGGCCTACCCGCTGACAGGCTTGCACGGCCAGCTTGGCATTGGAAGTAGTAAATAGGATGGCGTTGCCCCAGACAATGAAGTCAATGCCTTCCTTGCGCGCCAAAGCTTCCTCTAACTCCATAGCTCAACCTTAATATAAAGCAAAAACGACCACCGCTAGAATGCGGGGCCGTTTCTCCTTAGCTATAAACTGCCTGTTTACTTGGCCTGCCGCTGCCGCTCCACGATGCTGCGGCCCAGGGTGATTTCGTCGGCGTATTCCAGCTCCCCACCCATGGGAATGCCGCGGGCAATGGTGCTGATGTGCACGTCGGGAAACTCGCGCAGCTTGCGGGACAGGAAAAACGCGGTGGTGTCGCCTTCCATCGTGGGGCTGATGGCGAGGATGATTTCCTTGATTTCGGAGTCCGGAATGCGGGTCAGCAGCGTGTCGATGTGCAGATCCGAGGGACCGATGCCCTCGATGGGCGAAATCACGCCGCCCAGCACGTGGTACACGCCCTGGTACTGTCCGGTGTTCTCGATGGCAATAACGTCGCGGATGTCAGACACGACGCAGACGGTGCCGTGGTCGCGGAGCTTGTTGGCGCAGATGCTGCACTCCTCCGTGTCGGAAATGTTGTGGCAGGTGCGGCAGTAGGTGATTTCAAAGCGCATCTTGGCCAGCGCCTCGGCCAAAGAGCTGGTGGTTTCGGTGTCGGCCTTGAGCAGGTGCAGCGTCAGGCGCAACGCCGTTTTGCGGCCGATGCCGGGCAGCTTGGAGAGCTCACCAACTGCATTTTCTATCAGTTTGGAGGGAAATTCCATTCAGGTTGAGTTGCCAGTTGCCAGTTGTCAGTTATCAGTTGTTGGGAATTGGGCGAACTAACAACTGACAACCGTCAACTAACAACTGAATTAGATAACGTCCGCCGAGATGCCGCGGTCGTGGATGGCGGTGCACATGCCGGCCAGCTCGTCGAAGGTGCCGTGCTTGACGGTGCACTGCCCCTTGTAGTGGATGAGCAGGGTGCACTGCTCGGCTTGCTCCGGCTCGTGGCCGCACACGTCGATGAGGGTTTTGATGACGTGCTCGAAGGTATTCACGTCGTCGTTGTACACGACAAGGTCGCGCACATCGACGGTTTCCTCCAGCAGCAGGACGTCCTCGTCGTAATCGATTTGCGGTTTGGTTTGCATGGCACAAAAGTACGAAAAAGCGGGCATAAAAGCGTGTTTATACCGGGTTTCGGCCCTCTATAACCCCTTCATGGCCAGAATCGTTTCGTCTCTTTCCGTTTGCGGCCACCCATTTTCAACTCCGGCGCCCCGGCCCGCGGCCCCTGGGTTGCGCAGGCCGGGCAATGATAATTCCGCCGTACTTTTCGGCCTTCATTCTTCTCCCCTACTTCTTGCCTTATGCTTCACTTCACTCCCCGTCTGGCGGTGGTTTTCGGGCTGGCCTTCGCACTGCAGCCCGCGGCCCAGGCTCAGCAGCAGCGGCTGACGATGGAAGACGCGTTCCTGAACCGCAGCCTTCAGCCCCAGAATCTGCGCCAGCTCACCTGGATTCCAGGCTCCAACGACGAGTTCAGCTTTGTGCGCACCACCGGCGGCGTCGATGAACTGGTGCGCGGCACGGCCGCCGGTGCCCCCCCGGTGGCCGTGCCCCTGCCCAAATTCAGCAGTGCCCTGCAAGGGGTAGGTGCCGAAGAAAGCAAAACCTTCCCCACCGTGCAGTGGCAGGACCAGGGCGTGCTGGTAGCGACCCAGAAGAACAAGATTTACCGCTACGACCTCAAATCGGGGCTGGCAACCCGCGGCTTCGGCTACGCCTTCGAGGTGGACAACGTCGACCCGGACGACTCGAAGACGCGCCTGGCCTACACCAAGGCCCAGAACCTGTATATCTCCGCCGCGGGCCGCGAAAATGAGCCCGTGACGAACGAGCTGAACCCGGCCATTGTGAACGGGCAGGCGGCCCACCGCTCGGAGTTTGGCATCACCAAAGGCACGTTCTGGAGCCCCCGGGGCAGCCGCCTAGCCTACTATCGCATGGACCAGACCATGGTCACGGACTACCCCATCGTGGACGTGTCGAGCACGCCGGCCCAGGAAAAGGCCATCAAGTACCCCATGGCCGGCGACGCGAGCCATCAGGTGACGGTGGGCGTGTACGATTTGGGCAGCCGCAAAACCGTGTTTCTGCAGACTGGCGAGCCCAAGGAGCAGTATTTGACCAACCTGAGCTGGAGCCCCGACGAGAAGTTTATCTACCTAGCCGTGCTCAACCGCGGGCAGAACGAAATGAAGCTCAACCAGTACGACGCGGCCACCGGCGCCTTCGTCCGGACGCTGTTTGAGGAAAAGGACGCCAAGTACGTGGAGCCCCAGCACCCGCTGCAGTTCGTGCCCGGTCACCCCGACCAGTTTGTGTGGCGCAGCCAGCGCGACGGGTTCGAGCACCTCTACCTCTACTCCACCCAGGGCAAGCTCCTGCGCCAGCTCACCAAGGGCAACTGGGTGGTAACCGACGTGCTCGGCTTCGACCCCAAGGGCAAGGAAATCGTCTACGCCAGCACCGCCGAAAGCCCGCTGGAGCGCCACCTCTACGCCGTGAGCCTGCAGGGCGGCAAGCCCCGCCGGATTACCCAGGGCCACGGCACCCACGCGGGCACGCTGAGTCCCTCGGGCAAGTACGTGCTGGACTCGTTCAACTCTTCCACCACCCCGCGCACCATCCGCGTTATCGGCGTGGCCGACGGCAAGCCCCTACAGACCCTGCTCGACGCCCCCAACCCGCTGACGGCCTACGTATTGGGCGAAACCAAGCTGTTTCCGATTAAGAGCGCCGACGGGCAAACCGACCTGTACTGCCGCCTGATTACGCCCCCCGGCTTCGACCCGGCCAAGAAATACCCCACGGTGGTGTACCTCTACGGTGGCCCCCACGTGCAGCTCGTAACCGATACCTGGCTGGGCGGCTCCAACTTCTGGATGCAGCTGATGGCCCAGAAAGGCTACGTGGTGTTTACGATGGACTCGCGCGGCTCCGGCAACCGCGGCCGGGCTTTTGAGCAGGCCACCTTCCGCCAGCTGGGCACCGCCGAAATGGCCGACCAGCTCAAGGGCGTGGACTACCTGAAAAACCAGCCCTTCGTCGATGCCAACCGCCTGGGCATTCACGGCTGGAGCTTCGGGGGCTTCATGACCACCACCATGATGACGCGCAGCCCCGGCACGTTCAAAGTGGGCGTGGGCGGCGGCCCGGTTATCGACTGGCGCATGTACGAGGTGATGTACACGGAGCGCTACATGGATACGCCCCAGGAAAACCCCGAGGGCTACAAAGCCGCCAACCTGCTGGGTTACGTGGATAAGCTTCAGGGCAAACTGCTGCTCATCCACGGCACCGTCGACGACGTAGTGGTGTGGCAGCACAGCCTCGACTACCTCAAAAAGGCCGTCGACCAGGGCGTGCAGCTCGATTATTTCGTATACCCGGGCCACCCCCACAACGTAGGCGGCAAGGACCGGGTGCACCTGTATAACAAGATTACCCAGTACTTCGACGAGAAATTGTGAGTTGTGAAGGGTAAGCGTTGAAGGGCTCAAGTGGCTCAGAAAACCGCGCCGGACTATTCAATTCAACAGTCAGAACTCAACATTCAGAATTTCCTCATGCCTGTTCCGTCCGCCGAATTCAAGAAGGCCCTCAAGCGCCTGCCCGACGCCGAGAAGGAGAAGCTGTTGCTGCGGGCCGTGCGCCGCGACGCGGAGCTCTACGAAACCTACGTGTTCGAATTGCTGCCCGACGTGACCACCGAGCAGGTGTATGAGCAGACCGCCGACCGGATTCACGAGCTGTTCAACGTGGCCGTGACGGGCCGTCTGCTCAACCGCAGCCTCAACAAGGCCCTGGGCAAGGCCGTGAAGGAAACCGCCCGGGCCCGGCGCATCACCAAAGACAAGCGCCTGGAAATCGACCTGAACCTGTACGCCCTGCGCCTGATCTTCGACAACTACACCGGCCAGTTCGACTCGCCTTACAACGGCTTCTACGTCAGCACGGCGCGCCTGACGGCCCGCACCGCCCAGTTGGTGCTCACGGCCCTGCACGAAGACCTTTGGCTGGAATACAAACCCGAGCTCGACGACTTTTTGCAGCAACTCCACAACCGCAGCAAAAGCCGCAACCTGCGCTTCGAGCTGCCCCGGGAGCTCGAAGTACCGGAGTAGGCCGTGGCCCCGACCCACTTGCCGGCCAGAAAAAAAGCCCCGTCAGCAGCTGCTGACGGGGCTTTTTTTTTCTGAAAAGCAGGGTTGTATTACCGCGCTTTCCGGCCAGAATTACTTCTTGGCAATAACGTTGAAGCTCATCGTGAAGTCGTTGTCGATGGCCTTATCGGCGGCGGCGCCGAACAGGGTCGAGCCGTACTTCACGTCGTACTTCGTGCGGTCGATGGTAGCCGTGCCGGTGGCGGCAGCCACGCCGTCCTTGTTCACGCCAATTTTAGCGGGGAAGGAAATCGGGCTGGTGATGCCTTTGATGGTGAGGTTGCCGGTGATGGTGGCGTTGTCGGCGTTGGCCGCGGCCCCTTTGATGGGCGCAATGTTGGTGATTTTGAACGTCGCGGTGGGGTTAGCGGCCACGTTGAAGAAATCGGGCGAGTTGAGGTGACCCACCAGTTTGGCGTTGTAGCCGGCGTCGGTCAGGTCGGTGTTTTTGATGGAGGTCATGTCCACCACGAAGGTGCCGCCTACTACCTGGTTGCCGCGCACGAGCACGTCACCGTCTTTGAACTGGATGGTGCCGTTGTGCTGGCCACCCACTTTTTTGCCGAGCCAGCCCAGGGTGCTCAGCTGCGGCTGCAGCTTGTAGACCGAAGCACCGTTCACCTTCTCGGTTTTGGCGGGCTTGGCAGCTTTAGCAGCTTTTTGAGCGAAGGCGGGGCTGCTGATCAGAGCAGCGACGAGGAGAGCGGACAGCGCAATTTTTTTCATGAGTACTGAAAAGTGAAGGGAGAGTCGAAGAAATGATGGCTGAAAACCGTCAGTCACGGATTTTATCAAGAATCTGGTTGAGCTGCTGGGTTTCTTCCAGCGTGAGCATTTGCAGGCCGTGGTGCTCCTTCACGCTCTCGTCGATGCGGTGCAGCAGCTCCAGGCCGGGCTCGGTGATGCGAATGTCCACGGCCCGGCGGTTGCTCGGGCACACGGTGCGCGTCACGAGGCCCTTGGTTTCAAGCTTATCGACGATGCGGGAGGCGTTGCTGGTCTTGTCGAGCATGCGCTCAATGAGCAGGTTGACTGTGGCGGGCTTGGGATGCTGCCCGCGCAGGATGCGCAGCACGTTGAACTGGGGCAGGGTGAGGTCGAACTGGCGGAAGGCGGCGGCCTGCTGCTGCTGCAGCCAGCCAGCGGTGTAGATCAGGTTAATGAGCCCCTTTTGGTACTCATTTTTGAATACCGGCTGCTTAATTTCGTCTTCAATTCTCATGGTCTGCATTCAGCCGGGCTGGATTACGTTGCAAATATATGTACATACATTTAATGTCGCAACATAGTTCGCCGGAATTTGAAAATTATTTGGGAAGTGTCCGGTGGGCAGCCAATTGTCGGCGGCTCCCGTAGAAGCATTTCCAACTCACTGCCTTCCCATGAACCGTCACTTCGTTTCCGCCCTCGTGTGCTTCGCGCTGGCGGCCCCGCTGGGCGCCGCCGCCCAATCCAAAACCGCGCCTAAACCCGCTGGCGCCACCGAAGCCAGCAGCACCGACCAGTTTGTGATGCGCGACGGCGAGGTGGTCATGCGCCAGGGCTCCACCATCAAGCCCCTGAATAAGAACGTGGTGCTCTCGGACGGCACCAAGATCAACTACAAAAGCGGCATCGTGGAATTGCCCGGCGGCAAGAAGACCACACTCAAGGAAGGCGACTACGTGACCATTAAGGGCGAAATCGTATTTGCCACGCCCGGCAGCGCCGCCGCCGCCCGCGGCGACAACTCCGTGCCGGCCGGCGCCCAGTACACCACTTACGTGGACCGCAACATGGCCCCGGCCAGCGCCGCCGACATGGATGCGCGCTTGAGCAGCCTCAACAGCCGCCTCACGCTGATGGCCCGGAAGATTCAGTTGCTCAACGACAAAATCAGCTTGCTGAGCTCCGCCACCCAGCGCCCCGCCGACACCAGCCAGCTCGACCAGCAGATAAAAGCCCTGGATGAACAGCTTCAGCAGGTGAAATAAGCATTGCAAGCCCCGGCTTCAATTGTGCAAGGACGTCATGCCCCGGTATGGCGTCCTTTTTTATTCCCCGATATCGGTCCAGCCGGCCTGGGCGCTGAGCAACCCGTTTTCTTCCCGCACCAGGCCAAAAGGCTCGTCGCGCACAATCAGGAAGCCGTCTAGGTCGCACACGTCGGCCAGCGGGCTCACCTGCAGGGCCGACCAGATACCCAGTGAGGTTTCGACCATGCAGCCCAGCATCGTTTGCAGGCCGTGGGCGCGGGTTTGCTCGAGCAGCCGGATGCCGTTGCGGTAGCCCCCGGCCTTCATGAGCTTCATGTTCACGCCGTGAAACTGCCCGGCAACGTCGGCGAAGTCGGCCGCGTCCGTCACCGACTCGTCGGCAAACAGCGGGTAGGGCGAGCGGGGCCGCAGGTAGCGGTAATCCGGGGCGCAGGCGGCGGGCAGGGGCTGTTCGAGCAGGCGCACGCGCAGCCCGGGCAGCGCCTGCACCTTTTCCAGAAACTGCAGCAGCCTGTCGGCGTCGGTCCAGGCTTCGTTGCCGTCGATAATGAGGGGGCGGCCCGGCAGCTCCCGGGTCAGGGCCGCCAGCAAGTCGTAGCCGCTTTCCTGGTTGACCTTGATTTTGAGCAGCTCGAAGCGGTCCATGCGCTGCTCCCGCACGAAGGCGGCCACGGCTCCCGGCTCCATGATGGGCAGCGAAAACGCCGTGGGCACGTGCGCGGCCGGGGCCGGCACGCCCAGCACCTGCCCCACGCTCTGCCCCCGGCTTCGGGCCAGCCAGTGCACGTAGGCCGACTCCAGCCCAAACCGCAGGGCGTGGGCCGGGGCCTGCTCGTCCAGGAACTCTTCCAGCTCCTCCAACGACCTGACGGCCGGCAGCCCCGCTCTTACCAGCTGGTCGAATTCAGTGAGCAGGCCCGCGGGCGTTTCGCCGTAGCGCACGTTGGGCGCGGCTTCACCCCAGCCCGTAGTAGCCGGAGCGGCCTCGTCGGTCACGGAAGCCAGCAGGTTGGTTTTGCTGGTCGAGGCGTTGCGGGAGATTTTCCAGGTGTAGCGCAGCGGCAGCTCCCGCGCCCGCAGATTCCAGATAAGACTCAAAGTGGTGGGATTGGGGTGAACACGGCCGCCGCAGTACCCGCGCGGCCATAAGAGTTCGAGTTACGAAAAACCAGCCGCGCGAAATGAGAAATCGACCACGAAACCCAAAAACCTATCTTTGCTGACTTTCCCCCGATTTCCCGTCCTGATTTTCCCCGCATGAAGCCTTCCCGCCTCGTTCCGCTGCTCCTGATTCTGCTGCTGGCCGCCCTGGTGCTCACCGTACTGCCCGCCTACACCAGCGTGGCATTGCCCGCCGCCGTGCCCCTGGCAGCCCGGTGGCTGTTTCTGGCCGCGCTGGCCTTTTACGCCGCCCAGCGCCGCTCCCTCACCTTCTGGATTGTGGTCAGCATGTTTGTCGGTGCCGAGGTAGGCCACGACTTCCCTACCCAGGCCCAGAGCCTGAAAGTGCTCAGTGACGTTTTCCTGCGGCTGGTCAAGACCATCATTGCGCCCCTGGTGTTTGCCACGCTGGTCGTGGGCATTGCCGGCCACGCCAACCTCAAGCAGGTGGGCCGGATGGGGGTCAAGGCCCTCGTGTATTTCGAAATAGTCACCACGTTTGCCCTCTTCATCGGCCTGGCGGCCATCAACCTGAGCAAGGCCGGCGTGGGCGTCAACAACGTGGGCATGGAGGCCGAAAAGCTGGACCCCGTCAAGCAGACGACCTCCGACATCATCCTGCACATCTTCCCCGAAAACATTGCCAAGTCCATTGCCGAGGGGCAGGTGCTCCAGGTGGTGGTATTTGCCATCATCTTCGCCATTGGCCTGGCCATGGTGCACGGCAAGCACCGCCGCCCGATGCTGGAATTTGCCGAAAGCCTGTCGGAGGTGATGTTTAAGTTCACCAACGTGGTCATGTTCTTCGCTCCCATCGGCGTGGGCGGGGCCATGGCTTACACGGTGGGCAAAATGGGCTTCGCGCCCCTGCAAAATGCCTTTTACCTGCTCCTGACGCTCTATGTGGCCCTCATTGCCTTCCTGCTGCTGGTGCTGCTGCCCATTGCTTTGCTGGCCCGGATTCCGGTGAAGCGCTTCGTGCAGGCCATTGCCGAGCCCGTCAGCATTGCCTTTGCCACCACTTCCTCCGAGGCGGCCCTGCCCCGGGCCATGGAAGCCATGGAAAGCATCGGCGTGCCCCGCCGCATTGTGGCCTTCGTAATGCCGACCGGCTACTCGTTTAACCTCGACGGTACCACGCTCTACCTGTCGTTGGCGGCCGTGTTTGTGGCCCAGGCGGCCGGTATCGAGCTTTCCTTCGGCCAGCAACTGGTGATGGTCTTCACCCTGATGCTGACCAGCAAGGGCGTGGCCGGGGTGCCCCGCGCCTCCCTCGTTATTCTGCTCGCCACGGTGGCTTCGTTCAACCTGCCCGCCTGGCCGGTATTCATTATTCTCGGCATTGATGCCTTGATGGACATGGCCCGCACGGCCGTCAACGTTATCGGCAACTGCCTGGCTACGGCCGTTATTGCCCGCTGGGAAGGTGAATTCGTTGATAACTACGTGGCCCCGCCCCTCACCGACATGGCCGAAACCGACAGCGCCCTGGTCAACGTGGGCCACTGATCCGCGCTGGTTGGACGTATCTGGCTAACAGTCTATCATCTATGAATAACCACATATATTTTAATGAATATTTACTATAATTAATATCAATTTTTATACTTTGGGCAACTGTTCCGGTTTACTGGTCCTTTCTGCCCTCTATGAAAATACGCTTACTCCTGGTTTACACAGTGCTGGCGGTGGTTGCCGTGGGCTGCAAATCGGCTGAAAAGGCCATCTTCCGGCTGTCGGGCTCCCCGATTTCGGCCCGCCTGCCGCCGCTGGAAGTCTCGGCCGACCTGGGCCCCTGGGTGGAAACCGAGGGCGCCCTGCCCGAAGATGCCCGCCTGCTGTTTCAGCGCGAGCTGCGCCAGAACATTACCGCCCCCGACGACAGCACCCAGTTCGGCTACGCCAAGCTGGTGATTACCAACAGCACCATTTCCCGGGCCGGCAAAGGCTTGCAGGCCGTGCAGATGGCCACGCTGATGCTGCCCACGGTGCTGGGCGTTCCGATGGAATACTACTCCACCAAGCTCGACGCGGTGGTGCAGATTATGGACGCCCGGGGGCAGGTTATTGGTACCTACAACGGCACCGGCACCTCCCGCATCCGGGTGGCCATGTACTACGGCTACAGCCAGACGGCCGCCCCGCGCCTGGCCGACGTGACGGCGCTCAAGCAAGCCCTGAACCAGATTCGCCCCCAGTTGGCCGCCGACGCCAGCCGCTTGCGCAACGAGCTGCTGGTGACGGGCCCCCTGCAGGCTTCCACCGGGGAATAAGCTGGCTAATCCTGGAAGACGTTTTTTAAGCGGCGGCTGCAACTTTGCGGCCGCCGTTTCTACTTTTACCCGCCTGCTCCGCCGGGGCAGCCTGTATTCCCACTCCTTGTTTCGTCGATGAAAAACACCTTACCTGCCCTGCTGCTGGCCGCCGGCCTGCTGGTGGCCCCCGGGGCTGATGCCCAGAAAAAGGCCCCACCGGCGGCTACACCCGCGGCCGCTACGGCGCCCGTCTTCCCCTACCCGATTCAGCAGAAGCAGCTCGCCAACGGCCTGAACGTGGTGACCGTGCCCTTCGACTCGCCGGGTTTGGCCTCGTTCTTTTTGGTGGTGCGCGCCGGCTCCCGCGACGAGGTGGAGCCCGGCCACACCGGCTTCGCCCACTTTTTCGAGCACGTCATGTTCCGGGGCACCGAGAAGTACTCCAAGGAAAAGTACGACGAGGTGCTCAAGAGCATCGGGGCCTCGGCCAACGCCAACACCTCCCTGGACCGCACCGTGTACTACATGACCGGCAACGCGGGCATGCTCGAGAAAATGTTTGAGGTAGAGGCCGACCGGTTTCAGCACCTGAAGTACTCCGAGCACGACTTCAAGGCCGAAGCCGGGGCCGTGAAGGGCGAGTACACCAAGAACTCGGCCTCGCTCTACACCCAGCTCAACGAAAAAGTCGCCGACGCCGCCTTCGACAAGCACACCTACGAGCACACCACGATGGGCTTTTTCAAGGACATCGTGGACATGCCCAACCAGTACCAGTACTCGCTAAGCTTCTTCGACCGGTTTTACCGCCCCGAGTACACGACCCTGCTGGTGGTGGGCGACGTGAAATCCGAGCAGGTCAACAAGCTGGCCGAGCAGTACTTCAGCATGTGGCAGCGCGGCTCCTACCAGCCCAGCATCACGGCCGAGCCCGCGCAGACGGCACCCCGGGCCGTGCACATTCAGAACGCCAACTTCCCGCCCCTGCTGAGCCTCAGCTACCGCGGCCCGGCCTACACCGACCAGAACCGGGAGCTGCCCGCCCTGGACGTGCTGACCACGATGCTGTTTGCCGAAAACTCCCCGCTCTACGAGAAGCTGGTGGTGAAAGAGCACAAGGTGCGCTTCGTGGGCGGCTCGCCCAACTACACCCGCGACCCGTACCTGCTCAGCGTGCGGGCCTCCGTGGTGAAGGCCGAGGACATGCCCTACGTGCGCGACGAAATCACGAAGGCCCTGAACCAGCTCAAAACCACGCCCGTGGACGCCAAGCGCCTGGCCGACACCAAGTCGGCGCTGAAGTACGGCTTTCTGATGGGCCTCGACTCTTCCGACCAGATTGCCAACGCCCTGGCCCAGTACATCTGGCTCACCGGCGACCCGCAGAGCCTGAACCGCCTGTATTCGCTCTACGACCAGGTGACCCCGGCCGACATTCAGGCCGTGGCCCAGAAATACTTCGTGCCCGAGCACCTGACCATCGGCACCATCGGGCCCAACGCCACGAGCGGCCTGTAATCGGTTGCCAGTTGCCCGGCTACGGGACTACTCCCGATGCCGGCTTTCCCCTCCTTCTAAATCTCGTTTTATGAAATCAATATTTTCCCGCCTGCTGCTGACCGCCGCCCTGAGCACGGGGGCCGTGGCTTCCACCCGGGCCGCCGAGGTCGTGGAGCTGCGCCAGCCCAACGCCTCCAAGGTGGTCGTGAAGCTGCAGTTTCGCAACGGCTCAGCCGCCGACCCCGTGGGCAAGGAAGGCCTGACCTTCCTGACCAGCCAGCTCGTGACGGCCGGCGGCACCAAGGCCATGACGGCGGCCCAACTCAAGGATTTTCTCTACCCGATGGCGGTGAGCTACTACGCTACCACCGACAAGGAAGTGACGACCTTCACCTTCGAGTTTCACCGCGACTTTATCGACAAGTTTTACCCCGTGCTCCAGGGGCTGATGCTGACGCCGACCTTCACCCAGGAAGATTTCGACCGGTTAAAAAGCAACCAGCTCAACTACGTCGACCAGGTAATCCGGGCCTCCTCGGATGAGGACTACAGCAAGTTCGCCCTCGAGGACCAGCTGTTTCGCGGCACCCGCTACCAGCACATGACCCGCGGCACCACGGCCGGCGTGCGCAGCCTGACCCTGGCCGACGTGCAGGCCTACTACCCCGCTGCCTTTGGCCGCGACAACCTGACCATCGGCGTGGCCGGCAACTACCCCACCGCCTTCCTGCAAAAGCTGAAGGCCGACCTCGACAAGCTGCCCCAGAGCACGGCCAAACCGGTAATACCCGCGCTGGCGGCTTCGAAAGGCATCAAGGTCGAAATCATCAGCAAGCCCGACGCGCTGGGCTCGGCCGTGTACGCGGGCTTCCCCATCCAGGCTACCCGCGCCTCCAATGACTTCGCGGCTCTGATGGTAGCCAACTCCTGGCTCGGGGAGCACCGCAAAAGCTACGGCAAGCTCTACGACAAAATCCGCACGACCCGCTCGATGAACTACGGCGACTACAGCTACATTGAGTGGTACGAAAACGGCGGCGCCAACATGCTGCCCGTGCCCGGCGTGCCCCGCCACGCCAACTACGCCAGCATCTGGCTGCGCCCGGTGCAGATTGCCGAGGGCCTGCGCAAGCAGTATCCCACTGAGCTGGGCGACCTGAAAGTCGGCCACGGCGCGTTTGCCTTCCGGTTGGCGGTGCGCGAAATGGACAACCTGGTTAAGAACGGCATGAGCCCCGCCGACTTCGAGCTGACCCGCACCTTTCTGCGCTCCTACGTGAAGCTCTACGGCACCACGCCCGCCAAGCAGCTCGGCTTTCTGCTCGACTCCAAGTTCTACGGCCGCAAGGACTGGCTCAAGGAAGTCGATGGGCAGCTGGCCAAGCTCACGCTGGCCGACGTGAACAAGGCCATCCGGCAGAACTGGCAGGTGCAGAACATGTTCGTGACCATCGTCACGGACGACAGCGAGGCCCAGCCCCTGGCCGACGTGCTCAAGCAAAACCTGCCCTCCCCGATGAGCTATGCCAAGGTGGTCAGTGAAGGGCTGCCCAAGGAAGTGGTGGCCGAAGACGCCCAGGTGGCGACCTACAAGCTCAACGTGACGGACGTAAAAATCGTGGACACCAAGGACACGTTCAAGTAGGCTTTTATTGCGTCCCACTTATATAGCAAAACGGCTCTGCAGATACGCAGAGCCGTTTTTTTTGCGTTGGTGGTTAAACGTTGCGGCGCCCGGCGTGTCTACCCAAGGAAGTCCGGCTTCCGTATCTACTTTCCGTTTCCCGATGCAAACAACTCTGCTCAAGCCCCTGGCCCTGCTCCTGCTGGCCCTGTTCACCGCCGCGGCCCCGCTGCGGGCCCAAACCCCGGAAGCCCGCCCGGGCCGCCCGGAAATCCGGGCCTACTACCAGGCTAACGTACTGCCCGTGGTGCGGCAGCAGCGCCAGAAGCTCGACGCCCAGCTCTCGGCCGCCGACCAGACCCAGCTCGCCACCTACCGCGCCCAGCTGCGCGACCTGCGCCAGCGCGGCCAGGCCCTGCGCCTGCACCTGCGCCCGGCCGGCGAAGCCACCCAAGCCCGGCCGGCCCTGACCGACGCCCAGCGCCAGCAAGTGCAGCAGCTGCGCGCCGAGGGGCAGGCCATTCGCCAAAATGTGGCCCAGCTGGCCCGGAAATACGAAGCCGCCATTGCCCAGCTCGCCCAGGAAATTGCGCCCCAGAAAGCCCGGTGGCAGGCGGATATCCAGGCCCTGGCCGATAAAAATGCTTCCCCGGAACAGCGGGTTTCCCGCGGCCGCCACGGCCTGAGCATCCTGGACAAGCCTGCCCGCTTCCTGCTGTTCGAAGTGCCGGCGCCAGTCTCAGCAACGCCCGCCGCGGCAGGCAGCACCGTATTTCCCAACCCCGCCGTCAGCACCGCCCAGCTGGAGTTTGCCGTTAAAAAGGCGGGCCCCGTGACGGTGGAAGTGCTCGACGGGCGCGGCACCGTGCTGCGGACCCTCGTGCAGAACGAGCCCCGGGAAAAAGGCCTGCATACGGTATCCACCAGCGTGGAGGAGCTGCCCGCGGGCACGTACTTCTACAAAATCACCACCCGCACGGGCGTCGAAACCCAGCGCTTCGTGCGGCAATAAACTGCGCGGCTCCGGCGTAGTAAGCCAGTCCCGCGGGGCTGGCTTTTTTGTTTTGGGCCCGTAGTAAAACCCGGCCGGCCGGTTCCCTTATCTTTACCGCCGTATGATGCGCACCTTGTTTCTCTGGATTTTACTTGTCGGCACGGCAGTGGCCGTGGCAGCCTGCTGCGGCAGCGTGGCCTGCGACTGCGACGACAGCGCCGCCGACGCCATTACGCTGCGCTTCGAGGTCGACTCGCTGGGCCAGCAGTACTTCCCCTCCGACGTAGACTCGGTGTATATCCGCCGTACTCCACTCCGGGTGGCGCAGCAGCAGCTCAAGCCCGACTCGGTGCTCCTCGTACGGACCCGCGCCAACGCTGCCCAGCCCATTGTCATCAACAACGCCCAGCCGCTGGCCGCCAACGGGACCCGCAAGCTCAACGCCTACCGCTACGACCTGCGCCTGGCCAGCAAGCTGCCCAACAAGGCCCGCCCCACCCTGCGCAAGTTTCCGCAGTACGTGCTCGACTCGGTGAGCCTGAGAGGCAACTTCCAGGGCGACGGCTGCTGCACCTGCTACCAGAACACGCGCAAGGTGGTGTTCTTCAACAACGCGACCTACGACCAGACGATTGCCGGGCAAAACGGGCTAGTTCTGCGCTTTAAATAGCCTTGGCCCCCGCGGCAGGCAGCCGCGCAGTGTCGGGCTTCGTATAGAGGAAATGACAACGCATTCTGCCTGAAATCAATTGGGCGGCGCGTCTGTTGTGCCAGCACCTATGTTGAAAGAACCCGTTGTCCGCCCCGTGTCGGTGGATTTCCCCTTTAAAAGTACTCTGAGCCTCGAGCCAATCATTGCGTATTGGCAGTCGCGGGAGCAGGACTCCAACCCGGGCCTGGCCCTGCTGGCGCGCTCCATCGGCGAGCAGGTGGAGGCCGCGCCCTGGTGCCGCGGCCCCATTGCCGACATGAGCGTGCTCGACTGTAGCTGCGACCTGGTCGAGACGCTGATGATGGCCGTGTTTCCGCCCGCTTCCTTTGCCTTCGATATCAGCGGGGCCGTGCCGCCGTTTCAGCGGGTGAGCTTCTACCAGACGCCCCGCTTCGCCGAGGTGCTGCTCAACGCCAACAAGGCCGTCAAGCAGCCCCTGAACTTCGACGCCCGCACCATGGACATCTACATGGCGCGCATGGTGTACCAGCTGATTCTGGAAAAAATCTACGGCGTGCACCTGCCTCTGCAGGGCACCATCATCTTCACCATTCCCGACTACAACATCGGCTCGTACCGGCACTACGGCGTGGCCTACAACTCGGCCTTCGTGGCCGTGCGCGTGATAGGCGAAAAGCCCCAGCTCACGGCCGAGCAGATCGAGCACCTGAGCCACAACCTGCACCGCGCCGATTTGTGGAAGGAATTGCTGCCCCCGGAGAAATTTGAGCTTGAGGGCTTCAACATTCTGCACCTGGTCGACGTGACGGAGCAGGAAATCCTCTCCGAGCTCAAGTACGACCTGCTGGAGCGCGACGTGCTGCAGGCCTCCGACCGACTCGAGCAGATTCAGGAAAAGCTGCGCGTGCTCTTCGGCCGGCCGTTTCTGCAGCTTGGCATTGCCGCCTACGACGAAAAGAAAAAGGCCTTTGTGGACTTTGGCCGCAAAATCAACCACAGCTTCCTGACCAAGCAGCTCAATAATCAGGATGCCACCTCGGGCTTCCGCCAGATCTACAACCAGCTGCTCCAGGACCGCCAGCCGCTGGTTATCAGCGACGTGGAAAAGGCCGACCTGCCCGAGGACCTGCGCCAGCAGATTCTGAGCCTGGGCATCCGCAGCACCATTCTGGCCCTGCTGCCTTATGGCGACGATACGGTAGGCCTGCTCGAGCTGGGCTCGCCCAACGTGGGCGACCTGGACGAGTTCAGCGTGGAGAAGGTGCGCGACTTTGTGCCCCTGTTCGCGGTGGCCGTCAAGCGCAACGCCGAGGAAATCCAGACCCGGGTGCAGGCCATTATCAAGGAGAAGTTCACGGCCATTCACCCCACCATGGAATGGCGCTTCACCGACGCGGCCCGCAACCTGCTCGAAAAGGTGGAGGACGGCAACAAGAACGCCGAGATGGAGGATATCGTCTTCCACGACGTGTACCCGCTGCACGGCGCCAGCGACATTCGCGGCAGCAGCGTGGCCCGCAACGAGGCCATTCAGGGCGACCTGATTGAGCACCTCACGCTGGCCAACAAGGTGCTCAAAAAAGCCTCTGACTACCAGGAGCTGCCGATTCTGGACGAGCTCAAGTTCTACGTCAACAAAAACCTCAAGCGCCTGCGCCAGGGCATCCTGACCGGCGACGAGGTCAGCATCTTCGAGTCGCTGCGGACCGAGGTGGAGCCACTGTTTGAATACCTGGGCGCCAACGCCCCCGAGCTGCGGCCGGTTATTGCCAAGTACTGGGCCAACATCGACCCCGAGCTGGGCATTGTGTACAAGCGGCGCAAGGCCTTCGAGGAAAGCGTGATGCTGCTCAACGACACGGTCAGCGACTACCTCGACGAGGAAGAGGAAAAAGCCCAGCAGATGTTTCCGCACTACTTCCAGCGCTTTAAAACCGACGGCGTGGAGCACAACATCTACGTGGGTGCCTCCCTGGTCGAGGACAAGCCCTTCGACCTGGTTTTCCTGAAAAACCTGCGCCTGTGGCAGCTGCTGGTGACGGTAGAAATTGCCCGCCGCACGGCCGCGCTGAAAAGCCGGCTGGCCGTACCGCTCGAAACCACCCAGCTGATTCTGATTCACGGCCAGTCCCTGAGCATCCGCTTCCGCCAGGATGAGCGCCAGTTCGACGTGGACGGAGCCTATAATATCCGCTACGAAATCATCAAGAAGCGCATCGACAAGGCCACAGTGCTCGGCACCGGGGAGCGGCTCACCCAGCCCGGCTATATTGCCCTGGTGTATGCCCAGGTCCGGGAAGCCGCCGAATACATGGAGTATATCGACTACCTCCAGGACCGGGAACTGCTCGAGCCCGAGGTAGAGGAACTCGAGCTAGAAGAACTGCAGGGCGTGAAAGGGCTGCTGGCGTTGCGGGTGAAAGTACGCCTGTAAATGTCCTCTTTACTGCCGGAAAGCCTCGCTGCACTCCTGCGGCGGGGCTTTTACATTTGTTCGGCTTACCCTTCCCGGTCAATAACCTGAGCTTCGCGCCACCACAGGCGCAGGGCCATCCGCAGCAGAATCAGCCAGCCCAGGCCCGCGGCAAAACCGGCCAGCACGTCGGTGGCGTAGTGCACGTGCAGGTAGATGCGGGTCAGGCCGATGAGCACGGCCCAGAGCAGCAGCAGGGCCGCCCAGGCCGGGTGCCGGCCGTGCCGCCACAGCAGCCAGGCCAGGCAGCCGTAGAGGGCCATACCAATCATGGCGTGCCCGCTGGGAAAGCTCAGCCCGAACTGCTGGAGCAGGGCCGACTCGGGCCGCAGGCGGTGAAAGTGCGTTTTCAGGGCTTGGTTCAGGAGGGAGGCGCCGGCCAGGGCGAGAAAAACTTCCTGGGCCTCCCGCTTGCGCCCGCGCCAGGCCAGGCCCGCGGGCAGCAGCACGGCGCTGCCTACCAGAAACGGAGCCGAGGCAAAGAACGTGACGACCTGCACGGCAGTGGTCAGGCCCGGCAAAGCCCCGCGCAGCGCGTCCATCTGCCGGAAAGCCCAGGTATCGAGCTCCACGGAGTGCTCCACAAACACGACCCGGGTCAGGTAGAAAAATCCGGCGAAGGCTCCCAGGAATACCACCAGCACCACGACCAGCTCGGCCGTCAGAAAGCTCAGGCGGTTGAGCAGCCGCGACCAGACCGTTTTCATAAGCGCGTAGTTTATCCCGCCCAAACGCAGCCCGTGCCACTTCGTTGCGCCCGGCCGGAACCGACGGAAAACAAAAAAGCCGGTCCAAATGGACCGGCTTTCGGGGTGCGCTCGGAGAGACTCGAACTCTCACACCTTGCGGAACTGCCGCCTGAAGACAGCGCGTCTACCAATTTCGCCACAAGCGCAACTCGTATCAAACTTCAACTACCCGAGTGGCGGTGTCGTTTTGATGATGCAAAGATACGGGGCACTTTCACTTTTCGGCAATGTTAAGGCGAAAAAAATTCCGAGAAAAAGCACCCAACACGCTATTCAGGCTGTTTTTCAGTTAATTGCGGCTCATATTTTATTCGTTTTTTTACGGCTTGCTCGATTTTCTGCAGCAGCGGAATGGCAATAACGAGCCAAACCAGGCCCGCCGCGAAGCCGGCCAGCACGTCGGAGGCGTAGTGCACGCGCAGGTAAACGCGCGTCAGGCCGATAAGCAGAATCAGCAGGCTCAGCGCAATGGTAAGTAGCCAGCGCAGGGTCTGGTGGCGACGCATATGGGTCTGGACCAGGTAAATCAGCAGGCCGTAGAACGAGGCGCTGATCATGGCGTGGCCGCTGGGAAAGCTCAACCCCGAGGCCGACACGAGCGGCAGCAGGGGCCGGGGCCGGTTAAACGTGCTTTTCAGCAGCAGATTCAGCGTGATGCTACCCAGCGCCACCACGGGTACCAGCAGCGTGTACCAGCGGTGGCGGCGCAGCACCAAGAAATAGCCAATCAGCACCAGCCCGAGGGCCGTAATCCAGTTGCGCGACGCCAGGAAGGTTACCGACTCCACCCAGTTGCCGGTATTCTCGCCCAGCAGCCGGTGGGTCCAGCGGAAGGCCTGGGCATCGAAGGCCGCCGCCGACTGGGCCAGCACGGCCCGGCCCAGGGCCAGAAAGGTCACGATGCCGAGCAGCCCCACAACCAGCGTAACGGCAAATTCGGCCGCAAAAAGAAGGAATCCGGCGACGAGGCGGCGCAGGTGGTTGGTCATGGGCGGGAGGTCTTTTATGAACAGCAAGTGAATTATCCGGCGGTTCGGGAAGTTACCAAGCGGCCTTTCTTCTCCCCGATAAGCTTGCTCCAAGCCCGTCAGGCGGAGCGGGGGCGCCGGAAAACGTATTTCTTTGCAGCATGCCTAATGCGCTGAGCTATGTCTGAGGGTGGATTTGACCGGGTAGCGGCTTTTTACGACCCTCTGTCCCGGCTGGTGTTTGGGCAAGCCCTGCAGCAGGCCCAGCAGCGGGCCCTGGATGCCCTGCCCCCGGGGCATCCGTACGTACTTATCATCGGCGGAGGTTCGGGCCGGGTGCTGCTCGAGCTGCTGGCCCGCCGCCCCAACGCCCGGGTGCTCTACGTGGAAGCCTCCCCCATGATGCTGGTCAAGTCCCGCGCGACCCTGCTCCAGCACGCCCCCCGGCACGCGGGGCAGGTGGAATTCCGGCTCGGCACCCAGGCCTCCCTGCAGCCCACGGAGTCCTTCGACGCCATTGTCACCTTTTTCTTTCTGGACCTGTTCGGCCCCGCCGAGCTGGCGGCGGTGCTGGCCCCGCTGGCTGCCGCCCGCCGCCCGGGCGCCCCCTGGCTGCTGGCCGACTTCCGCCCGGCCCGTCGGCTCTGGCAGCGCGCCCTGCTGGGGGCCATGTACGGCTTCTTTCGGCTGACTACCGGCATCAGTGCCTGGCAGCTGCCCCCGCTCCACGCCGAGTTGGCCCGCCTGGGCTTGTACCCGGCCCAGCAGACGCTTTTCTACGGGGAGATGGTGGAGGCTACCGTGTTTCGGGAAGCAGCGCCGCCGGCCGCCGGGCGGACCTAGCCCGGCCGCAACGGGAGATGCCGGCAAAAAACAATCCGGCGAAACGCGGGAACGGCGGGAAAGGGCTCTATTTTTAAGCGTCCTATTCCACTTCCCTCTCCCCTGCTTATGCGGAAATCCGCTGCTACTCTCCTGCTGGCCGCTGCCCTGCCGCTGGCGGCCCTGGCCCAGGCGCCGGTGCACTACTCCCTGGCGTTTCCCAACGCCGTCCACCACGAAGCCCGCGTCACGGTAAGTTTCTCCGAGGTGCCCGCCGGCCCGCTGCAGGTGCGCATGTCCCGCAGCTCTCCGGGCCGCTACGCCCTGCACGAGTTTGCCAAGAACGTGTACGACGTGCAGGCCACCGACTCCAAAGGCCAGGCCCTGGCCGTTTCCCGCCCCGACCCCTACGGCTGGGACGTGAGCGGGCACGACGGCACGGTGCGCTTCACCTACACGCTGTTTGGCGACCGGACCGACGGCACCTACGCCGGCATCGACGCCGTGCATGCTCACCTGAATATGCCCGCCACCCTGGCCTGGGCCCGCGGGCAGGAGCAGCGCCCGGCGGAGGTGAAGTTCGACCTGCCCGCCGGCTGGCAGGTGGCCACCCAGCTGCGCCCCGACGCGGCCAAGGGCACCTACTACGCCCCCCACCTGCAGTATCTGATGGACAGCCCGACCTCGCTCGGGGCCCAGAAAACCCGCTCCTGGCAGGAACTGGGCCGCACCATCGAAATCAACATGCTCTACAACGGCACCGACGCCGAGGTAGACGACTACACGGCCAAGACCAAGCGCATTGTGAAAGAGGCCGCCGCCGTGTTCGGGGGCCTGCCGTCCTACGACTTTGGCCGCTACACCTTCGTGGTCAACTATCTGCCCCAGACCAGCTCCGACGGCATGGAGCACCGCAACTCGACCTCGGTGACCAACAGCCGGCAGCTGCGCGGCGACGACGTGATGAACAACCTGGGCACGGTCTCGCACGAGTTTTTCCACAGCTGGAACGTGGAGCGCCTCCGCCCCCGCGACCTGGAGCCCTTCGACTTTGAGCGAGCCAACATGAGCAACTCGCTCTGGTTTGCCGAGGGCTTCACCCAGTACTACGGCGACCTGGTCATGCGCCGGGCCGGCATCTTCACCGACGACCAGTACTGCCAGTACACGCTCAGCGGGGTGGTGGGCGCTATGCTCAATTCCCCGGGCGCGGCCCGCTACTCCCCGGTGCAGATGAGCCAGCAGGCCCCCTTCGTGGACGCCGCCGCCGCCATCGACCCCAACAACCGCGGCAACACCTACCTGTCGTACTACTACATCGGCGCGGCCAACGCCCTGGCCCTCGACCTGATGCTGCGCCAGGAGCACAAAACCACCCTCGACGCCTACATGCGGGCCCTGTGGCAGCAGCACGGCGAGCCCCAGCAGAACTACGCCCCCGCCAAGCCCTACACCATCCCCGACTTGCAGCGCGTGCTCGGGGAGGTCAGCAAGGACACGGCCTTCGCGGGGCAGTTCTTCCGCCAGCACATTCTGGGGCATGAGCTGCCCAAGTTTGAACAATTGCTGGCCCCGGCCGGCCTGCTGGTGCGCCGGGCCCGCGCCGGGCAGGCCAGCCTGATGGCCCGCCCCGTCTACAACGCCGCCGACAGCACCGCCACGCTGGGCAGCACCCTCGTGGGCAGCCCCCTCTACCAGGCCGGCCTCGACCGGGAAGACGTGCTGCGCAAAGTCGATGGGCAGCGCCTGACCAGTGCCAAAACCCTGACCGAGCTGGTAGCCGCCCACAAGCCCGGCGACGTGGTGGCCGTGGAGTACCGCACCCGCGGCGGCATCCGCACCGCCCAGGTGACGCTGGCCGAAGACCCCAGCCTGGAAGTGGTGACCTACGAAGCCGCCAAGAAGCCCGTCACGAAAGCCATGAAGAAGTTCCGCACCGAGTGGCTGAGCGGCAAGGCCAAGTAGCCAAGCCCGGAGCCAAACAGAAAGGGGACGCCAGCAGCTGGCGTCCCCTTTCTGTTTGGCTTCACTTGGTGCGACTTACCGCCGGCGGCCGAAGATGCGCAGCAGGAACAGGAACAGGTTGATGAAGTCCAGGTAGAGCGAGAGGGCGCCCCAGACGGCCGTTTTACGGTCCAGGTCGTCGTTGCCCAGGCCCATAAAGGCCATCATCTTGATTTTCTGGGTGTCGTAGGCAATCAAAGCCACGAACAGCAACACGCCCACGAAGGTAGTAATCCAGTACAGCGTGGAGTTAAACCAGAACATGTTCACGACCGAGGCAATGACCAGCCCGATCAGGCCCATCAGCAGCAGGCTGCCCCAGCGGCTCAGGTCGGCGCCCGTGAAGAAGCCGTACAGACTCATCACCCCGAAGGTGGCCCCGGAAATAAAGAACGTGGAAGCAATGGACTCCTGGGTGTAAATCATGAAGATCAGGCCCAGGGTAATGCCGTTGAGCAGGGCGTAGCCCGTAAAGGCGCCCACGGCCTGATTGACGCTCATCTCCAGCAGGTTGCGCCCCAGGTAGCCCACCACCAGCAGCTCGGTGATGATAAGCCCCCAGAACACCAGGCGGTTGCCGAAAACCAGCTCCTGAATTTCGGGCGAGGCGCCCACTATCATGGCCACGCCGCCGGTCAGGGCCAGGGCCCCGGCCATCCAGCCGTAGACCTGGGTCATAAACCGCACCTGAATCTGGGCGGCCTCCTCGGGAGAAATCTGGAGCGCCTGCGGCTCTTCGGGTAAGAATTCGTTCATCGGAAAGGAAATAGGAAAGGTGAGAACAATAGGTTTCGGCCTAAAGTACTGGGTTGGCGCAATAAAGCCAATTCCGCGGCGGCTGTCCTCGCCCGCAATTGCGGCGTACCTTCGCCCCCGATGCCCCCCGACCGCCGCCTGCTGCTGATTTACACCATTATCCTGCTCGACGTCGTCGTGGGCGCGGCCATTGGGCCCAGCATGCCGGAGTTTGTGCGCGGCCTGCCCCAGCCCCAGCTCTGGCTGTCGGTGGGCACGGGGCTGTTTCTGGGCGTGCAGCTGTTTTCGGCCCCGGTACTGGGCCGCCTCTCCGACGGCTACGGACGCCGCCCCATCCTGATCCTGGCGGCCGTGGGCACGCTGCTGGCCAACCTGCTGCTGCTGCCCGTGCGGGCGGGCTTCCTGTTTGCCAACCGCGTCAGCGACGGCCTCACCAACGGCATGTACGCCACCATCCGCTCGGCCATCACCGACATCTCGCCCCGGGAGCAGCTGTTCAAGAACCTGGGCATCGAGGGCGCCATCATCTCCCTGGGCTTCGTGCTGGGGCCCATGACGGCGGGCCTGCTGCTGACCGTGCTGGCCGTGCCCCCGGGCCGGCAGGCCCACGCCATTGTGGCCCTGGCCGTGGCCCTGGCCGCCCTGAACGTGGTGCTGAGCCTACTGCTGCGCGAAACTCACCAGCAGCGCAACGGGGTGCGTGGGGCCGAGCTGCGCGCCGAGCTGAGCCGGGCCCTGAACGTGCTGACGCTCTGGTCGCGCCTGGCCGCCAAAGACACGCCCCGGCGCGGGCTGCGCACTATCGTGCTGATGCAGGTGGCCCTGACCCTGAGTACGGGCTACTACTTCTACTTCGTGGCCTTCGCCAGCCTGGGCCCCCTGCGCCTCGACGCGCGGATGCTGTCCTACTACTTCATGTTTTTTGGCTCGCTCAGCATCGGCATCAATTACGTGTTCTACACCTTCCTGGCCGATAAGATCAACCAGCAGAAAGCCATTTTCTGGCTGGCCCTGGTGGGCGTGCCGGTGCTGGCCGGCTACGGGCTGGTCGGCCACTCCCTGCTCCGCCTGGGTGTCCTGACCGTGCTCGACTGCTTCACGCTGTCCTTGATTCAGGGCCTGCTGGAGGGGCTGCTGGCCCAGCGCACCACCGACGAGGACCGGGGCGAAATCTTCGGCCTTAATCAGGCGTTGCAGGGGCTGGCCAGCTTCGCTACTACGCTGGTGTTCGGGGGCCTGTCGGTGCTGGACCTGCGCCTGCCCTTCGCCTGGTTTGCCCTCTGCCTGGGGGCGGTGGCCTGGCAGGCCCGGCGCGGCCTGCGCCCCGAGTAGCCTGCGCGCCGGCCCTCCCGGCCAGCTCCCCCGGCCGTAGCGCCCTTTCTTTCACGACCTAAGCCGCCCGCTGCCACTGCTCTCCCCCCGCCGGAAAATGGACATTTCCCATATCCTGGCTTCGTCTTGTCTTCGCGCTGCTTCCGGGTTTCCTTCGGGTTGCGTTCGGGTTGGCTTCGGGTTAGCGGGTAGTCAGGTAGCTTCTGGCGAAATAGCACGAATCAGAGAGTGACTTCCAGGTGGCCGGTATGCCCGGGGTAGTCGGTGGCGGTGGCCGTGATGCGCAGGCCGGACAGCACGGGCACGCGGGTAGTGGTGCAGTAGCACCACTGGGTTACGTCGGGGCCGGGCGCGGCGGGGCCTTCTTCCACCGCCCGGCCGGTGGCATCGGTCAGGCTGACGTGCACGCCGGCCACGCCGTAGTTGTCGGTGGCCGTGACGTAGAGCAACTGGCCGGGCTCCCCGGAGTAGCCCGTTAGGTCGAGGGCCTGCACGGTGGGCGGGCACAGGAAGTCGGCGACGAGCATGGTGTGCAGGCCACCGTGGGGCTTGTGGGGCCGGCCGGCGAAGCGGGCCTGGGTGGCGGGGTTGGCGGCCTGGGCCCGGGCGTAGCAGTTGGCTTCGGCAAACAGGGCCTGCCGGGCCAGCTGCCGGGGGCTCCGGGGCTTTTCGGACTTGGCCGGGGCCATGCTCACGATGGTATCATTGCCGACCTGCCGAAACGTGAGCTGCTTGCCGAGCGTGCCGCTCAGGCCCTGGAGCAGCAGGTTGTTACGAACTTTAGCCATAGGAATAAGAGTTAGCGGTACGGCAGCCAATATACCTATTGGCGGCTTCCGGCCGAGGCCCGCATTGCCGACACTTTGCGTACCTTGGTCAAAGCAAATCCGGTCTTTATTCTTCCTGGCTATGTTCCGAATCCCGCTTAGTCTGACGTTGTTGCTGGCCCTGGCCGGTACCGCCGCGGCCCAAACTACGGCCCTGCCTACCACCGCGCCCCCGGCCACTCCGGCCACTCCGGCCCTGGGCTTGTCGGCCCCGCGGGTGTCGTACAGCCTGAACGCGGGCTTTATCACGGCGGGCCGGTTCGGGTCGGCGTCGTACCTGACCCCGCTGGCTTCTTATCAGCTCACCAAGCGGGTGTCGGTATTTGCGGGCCTGACCTACCTGCATATTGCCCCCGGCCTGGGCATGGTCACGCCCGAGGCGGCCCGCACCCTGGGCACGGCGGGCCTGAACCGCTACGTAATCCAGATGGGCGGGGCCTACGCCCTCTCCCCGCGCACCACGCTGGTAGGCTCAGCTTGGAAAGACCTGACCCCGGCCTCGTTCGGGGCGGGCGTCAGCCCTTACGCGGGCTTCACCACCCAGGGCTCGGGCGTGAATATGCGGGCCGACTTCAAGGTCTCGGAGCACATGACCCTGTCGGGGGGGGTGCGGGTTTCCAACGGGGCCGCCCCGGGCTACTCGCCGTTTGCCATCGGGCCCTTCGGCTACTAGCCCTTTCTTGCCGCAGCTTTTTACCGGCCCCGGGACATTTCCGGGGCTTTGCTGTTTCTTTGGCCCCCGCACTTCTCCCCTTTTTCGCTCCCATGGCTCCCCGTATCACCTACGTCCGTAACGAAGCGCTTCGCACCGTCAAGGCCGGCGACCCGGGCAACAAGCGCTTCGGCCGCCAGTTTGCCAATGGCGAGGAGCTGTATACCCCGGAGCTGAGCAACGTCTTTCGCTGGAAGTTCCTGACCGAAAACCCGCAGAAGGCCGAGAAGAAGCAGGACACCTGGGCGCCGCCGGTGGTCGACTGCACCGCCTTTCTGCAGGGCCAGCAAGACGGGCTGGTGTGGCTGGGGCACGCCTCGTTTGTGCTGCGCTCGGGGGGCGTGACGCTGCTCTTCGACCCGGTGCTGTTCGATTCCACCTTCCTCAAGCGCCGCCACCCGCTGCCCTGCCGGCCCGAGGCCCTGACCAACATCGACTACCTGCTGCTCAGCCACGGGCACCGCGACCATCTCGATGAAGCTTCCTTTAAGCTGCTGGTCCGGCAAAATCCCACGATGCAGGTGCTCACGGGCCTGGGCATGACGCCGGTGCTGCACGGCATGGCCCCCGGGGTGCCCGTGCAGGAAGCGGGCTGGTGGCAGCAGTTCGACCTGCACCACGCCGCCCCGCTGGAAATCTACTTTCTGCCCGCCTCCCACTGGTACCGCCGGGGCCTCAACGACCTGAACCGGGTGCTCTGGGGCAGCTTTCTAGTCCGGGCCCAGGACAAGCTGCTCTACTTCGGGGCCGACTCGTCCTACGCCGGGCACTTCGAGGACATTGAGCGGCAGTTTGGTCCCGTGGATATCAGCTTCCTCGGCATCGGGGCCTACAAGCCCGCCTTTATGATGCAGCACAGCCATACCAACCCCCACGAGGCGGCCAAGGCGGCCAACGTGCTGCGCGCCGGCCACGTGGTGCCCATGCACTACGGCACTTTCGACCTCAGCGACGAGCCCGCCTCCGAGCCCATCCGGACCCTGCAGGACGTGGCCGCGGGCGGCATGCTGCGCGGGGAGCTGCACGTGCCCGCCGTGGGCGAGGTGCTCAACTGGCCGGCCTGGGAATAGCCTACCGGCCCTGGCGAGTCCGGCCGGGGGCCGTATCTTTACCCACCCATTTCGCCTTCTATGTCCCCGACCCTGGTTTTAAGCCTGATTGCCGGCTACTTCGTCATTCTGATCATCATTGCCCTGCTCACCTCGCGCAAAGCCACGAGTGAGAGCTTCTTCGTGGCCAACCGCAACGCGCCCTGGTACATGGTGGCCTTCGCCATGATCGGGACCTCGCTGTCGGGAGTCACCTTTATTTCGGTGCCGGGCATGGTCTACTCCCAGAGCTGGAGCTACATGGCCGTGGTGGCGGGCTACGTGGTGGGCTACCTCGTCATTGGCACGGTGCTCATGCCGCTCTACTACCGGCTGCGGCTGGTGAGCATCTACACTTACCTCGAGCAGCGGTTCGGGTTCTGGAGCTACAAGACCGGCGCCTTTTTCTTTCTGCTGAGCCGGGCCATCGGCGCCTCGTTCCGCCTGTTTTTGGTGGCCGGGGTGCTCCAGCTGGCCGTCTTCGACGGCATGGGCGTGCCGTTTTCGGTCACGGTGTCGGTAAGCATCCTGCTGATTTACCTCTACACCTTCCGCGGGGGCCTCAAAACGATTCTCTGGACCGACGCCTTCCAGACCATGGCTATGCTGCTGTGCGTGGGGGTGAGCATTTACCTGATTTCCTCGGAGCTGAACCTGGGCTTTAAGGAAATGGTGGCCACGGTGAAGAACTCGGAGATGTCGCGCATCTACTTCTCCGACCTCAAGGACGACAAGTTCTTCTGGAAGCAGTTTGCCTCCGGGGCCTTTATTACCATCGTCATGACCGGCCTCGACCAGGACCTGATGCAGAAGAACTTGAGCTGCCGCAACCTCGGCGAGGCCCAGAAAAACATGTTCTGGTTTACCATCGTGCTGGTGTTCGTCAACATCTTCTTCCTGACTTTGGGCGTGCTGCTCTACCAGTTTGCCGCCGCCAAGGGCATTGCCCTGCCCGTGGGGCCGACCGGCAAAGTCATCGGGGACAACGTGTTTCCGCTCCTGGCCACCGAGCACTTCACGCTCTTCGCCGGCATCGTGTTCATCCTGGGCATCATTGCCGTTACCTACGCCTCCGCCGACTCGGCCCTGACGGCCCTGACCACCTCGTTCTGCGTTGACTTCCTGGTTATCGGCCGGTTTCCGGAAAAGCGGCAGGCCACGCTGCGCAAGCTGGCCCACTTTGGCTTCTCCATCATCCTGATTATCATCATCCTGATTTTCAAGGCCATCAACGACCAGAGCGTTATCACGGCCGTCTTCAAGGCCGCCGGCTACACCTACGGGCCGCTGCTGGGCCTGTACTCGTTCGGGCTGTTTTTGCAGCGCGGCGTGCACGACCGGCTGGTGCCCTACGTGTGCGTGGCGGCCCCGCTGATTACCTATTTCATCAACATCAACTCCAAGGCCTGGTGGGGCTACGAGTTCGGCTTCGAGATTCTGATTCTGAACGGCGTGCTCACCTTTCTCGGGCTGCTGGCTATTTCGCGGCCCCGCAACCTGGAATTGAACCCGGTATAAGTCCCGGGATGTTAGAGCTCAGGCGGTAGGCACGGGGTTTCTGTGCGTACCTTTGCGCGTTCGTCAATGATGGCGCAGCGCGAACCTAGCTTCCCTTTGCCCGTGAAACATCTGTTTTTCATCTTGCCGGCCGTAGGTTTGGCCCTCGGGGCCCAGGCCCAGCAGCCGGCGCCGGCCAAAGCTCCCGTGGTGCTCAAGTCCGGCCACATGCAGGCCCAGCGCACTCCCGCCGCCAACCGCCCCGACGTGGCCCCGCAGTTTCCGGGCGGCGCCACGGCCCTGAGCGAGTTTTTTCAGCAGAATGTAAAGTATCCCGAGGCGGCCCGCGTCAACAAAGTGACGGGCAACGTGCTGACCCGGTTCACGGTCGAAGCCGACGGCCGGGTGAGCTCCCCGCTCGTGGTGCAGGGCCTGAGCCCGGAGTGCGACGCGGAAGCCCTGCGGGTGCTGGCGTTGCTGCCGGCCTGGCAGCCCGCCACCCGTAAGGGCCAGCCCGTGGCCATTCAGGTGCAGCTGCCCGTCCCGTTTGGCAACAGCGCAAATCTGCAAGTCGAGAAATCGAAGACGAAAGTGAAGTTTGAATAAAGGTTGTAGGACGTAAGGCGTGGAGGTTAGAGGTCATTCAATAGTACAGAGTGGTACAGAAATGATTGCTACACCCTGCGCCCCAAGGCCCTAAGCCCTAACGAAGAATATGGCCAGAAGTGGAATGAATACCAGCGGCACGACCCTTGATCCGGACGGGCCCAAGAAGAAGTTAACCAAGGAAAGTCTGCGCCAGGGCCTGCGGATTTTCCGCTTTACCCTGCCCTACCGTACCAAGTTTATCATCGGGCTGGTGCTGCTGACCCTGTCCAGCGCCACGACCATGACCTTTCCCTGGATTATCGGCAAGCTCGCCGATACGGCCAGCGGGCACCCGGTGGTATTGCCCACCGGCGCCGTGGTTAGCATCAACCAGATTGCGCTGGGCTTTTTCGTGCTGATTTTGCTCCAGGGCTCGTTCTCCTTCGGCCGCATCTGGCTCTTTACCCAGGTCAGCGAGTTCACCGTGCGCGACATTCGCCAGGGCCTGTACCGGAAGTTCGTCTCGCTGCCGATTCCCTACTTCGAGAAAAACCGCGTGGGCGCCATCACCTCCCGCATCACCTCCGACGTGGGCGTGATTCAGGACTCGTTTTCGCTGACCCTGGCCGAGCTGTTCCGGCAGGTGATGACGCTGGTAGCCGGCATCGTGTTTATCATGGTTGTGTCGGTGAAGCTCTCGTTGTTTATGCTGCTCACGTTTCCGCCCATCGTGGTGCTGGCCATGGTCTTTGGCAAGAAGATTCGGGTGCTGGCCAAAACCACCCAGGACGAGCTGGCCAAAACCAACGTTATCGTGGAGGAAACCCTGCAGGGCATCAACACGGTGAAAGCCTTCACCAACGAGCAGTTTGAAACCCAGCGCTACGGGGCCTCGCTCACCCGCACGGTGCAGGCGGCCCTGCGCAGCAACCTCTACCGCGGCGGCTTCGTGTCGTTTGTCATCATCGGCTTGTTCGGGGGTATCGTGCTGGTGCTCTGGCGGGCGGCCACGCTGGTGCAGGCCGGGCAGATGACCATCGGCGACCTAACCCAGTTTGCCCTCTACACTATGTTTATTGGGGCTTCCGTGGCCGGTTTGGGCGAGCTCTACGGCAAGGTGCAAAGCACGCTGGGCGCCTCGGAGCGCATCCTCGAAATCCTCGATGAGCCTTCCGAGCCCAGCCACCAGCCCCGGGTAGCCGGCACGGCGCCCCTGCAGGTACGCGGCGACATCGACTACCGTCACGTGGCCTTCTCCTACCCTACCCGTCCCGATTTGCCGGTGCTGCAGGACATCAGCTTCGACATTCAGGCCGGGGAAAAGATTGCGCTGGTCGGCCCCTCGGGCGCGGGCAAGAGCACCATTGTGCAGCTGCTGATGCAGTTCTACGAGCTCAGCGGCGGCAAAATCCTCATCGACGGCCGCGACGTGCGCCAGCTCGACCTGACCGAGCTACGGAGCCACATCGGCATCGTGCCCCAGGAAACGTTGCTCTTCGGCGGCACCATTCGGGAAAACATTGCCTACGGCAAGACCGACGCCACCGATGAGGAAATCATTTTGGCCGCGCGCAAGGCCAACGCCTGGCAGTTCATCTCCACCTTCCCCGAGGGCCTCGACACCATAGTCGGGGAACGGGGCGTGAAGCTCTCGGGCGGACAGCGCCAGCGCGTGGCCATTGCCCGGGCCATCCTGAAAAACCCCGCCATCCTGATCCTGGACGAAGCCACCTCCGCCCTCGACTCCGAGAGCGAGAAGCTCGTGCAAAGCGCCATGGACGAGCTCATGCAGAACCGTACCAGCATCATCATTGCTCACCGCCTGAGCACCATCCGCAAAGTCGACAAGATCCTGGTCATCGACGGGGGCCGCATCGTGGAGCAGGGTACCCACGAGGAGCTCAGCCACAGCGAAAACGGGCTCTATGCGAATCTGCTTAAGCTGCAGTTTGAGCTGAGTTAAGGGCTTCTAGTTACTGTATTTGAGTTAGAGCATATCGCTTCAAAAAACTATATGAATGGTATTTGGCTAGCGTTATCATCTGCTCTTTCATCCTTTGCAGCAAGCAATGCTTACAGCCAAGCTAAGCCAGCGGTGTATATAGTATTGACTATTGAGGAAACTTATAGGTTCACACAACACGGCAAGGATACATACTACTGGATAATTCCAGCTGACTCGATAGGAAAACAAGGAAATTTATCTCCCTTGCTGACCCATGGGTTTTCCAAGGACAAATTTGACTCTTGCTGCAAAGGGGAGCCAATTGACCTTTTCTCTGTAACTCCGAAAACTTCTTACGATTTCACCACGCAGTATCTTGCTGGAATAGATAGTCTGAGAAACCTAATTTCAAAAAATAGGAGCCGCCTTCAGATAGTCCATAAAAAATGGTCAACAGGACAGAAAAAGAAAGTAGAGGTGTTTGCGACGCCAATCTTCGGAAAATTTTGCCATTCTGCTTATAGCCAAACATATGGCTTGGAAACAAGCTATACTGGTGTAGTCTATTTTCCCATTTCTAATTTTCAGTTTAAATCTGATTTGTGGAATACAATAGATGTAAGGCAAATTCCGGATGACTTACCTGGATTAGAATTCAGTGCCTTGCAGCGGTTAAGCCGGAAACCTTAATCCGCGTTGCCTTTCAGAACCTGCCCCTCCCGCAGGTTTTGCTACTTTTACCCCGTCCAACCTCACCTTTCCCCTTTTCATGACGACGAACATTCTGGTTAAGACTTCCCGCGCCCTAGGCGCTACCTTGCTCGTCAGCGGCCTGCTGCTGACTGCCGCGGCCCAGGCCCAGATCAGCACGCCCCAGCCCAGCCCCAAGAGCACCATCACCCAGCGCGTGGGCCTGACCGACATCACCATCACCTACTCCCGTCCCGGCATCAAGGGCCGCACCATCTTCGGCGACTCCACGTCCAAGGCCCTGGTACCCTTCGGTAAGCGCTGGCGCACGGGCGCCAACGCCACCACGACCATCAAGTTTTCGGATGACGTGGTGCTGGAAGGCAAGAAAATCCCGGCCGGCGAGTACGGCCTCTACACCATTCCGGGCAAGACGGTCTGGACCGTGGTGCTGAGCAAAAACACCAAGCAGGGCGCCGACGTGGCCGGCTTCAAAGCGGCCGACGACGTGGCCCGCATTTCGGCCAAAGCTTACAAGCTGCCCAACAAGGTGGAGACGTTCACCATGAACTTCGCCGACCTGACGCCCTCGACCGGCAACGTGGACATGCAGTGGGAGCTCACCGGCGCCAAGTTTAAAATCACCACCGAAGTCGATGCCAAGGTAATGGCCCAGATTGACGAGAAAGTGGTGAAAAACGCCGCCGCCTCGGCCAACGACTACGCCGCCGCCGCCGTCTACTACCTCGACAACGACAAGGACCTCAAGCAGGCCCTGACCTGGATTCAGAAGGCCAATGAAAAGGACCCCAAGTTCTGGAACGTGCTGACCGAAGCCAAAATCCGCATGAAAATGAAGGATTACAAGGGCGCCGTCACGGCCGCCGAGCAGTCGAAGAAGCTGGCTCTGGAAGCCAAGAACACTGATTACGTCAAGATGAACGATGAGCTGATTGCCGAAGCCAAAAAGGCCAAGTAAGCTCAGCCCGCCGCCGCCCATTGCTGGCCGGTGGCTAGCGCATACTACCGTAAAAAGCCCCGTCGGACGTATTCGACGGGGCTTTTTGGATTGGGAGCAGTAGGCTAAGCCGTGCCTATGCTCCGGCGGAAGCGGCAGAATCCGCTTCGGGAGCTGCGCGTTGCAACAGCCAGCCCAGGGCCATCACCAGAAAGCAGCCGATGATATTGTACCAGAGGTAGGCAATGCTGGTGAAGGCAAACAGGGCGAAGATGATAGCCTGGGTGAGAATGGCCGCCCGATACACGGCCCGGCCGCCGATGCTTTTCTGGAAGAAAGCCACCACGAAAATGCCTAGAATGGTGCCGTAGAACAGTGAACCCAGGATATTGACGGCCTGAATCAGGTTTTCGAGCCGGGCGGCGAAAGTGGCGAAGCCGATGCCGAGCAGGCCCCAGGCAATGGCCGAGAAGCGCGACACGCGCACGTAGTGCAGGCCACTATGCTCGGGCCGGCCGGGCTTGTAGAGGTCGATAACGGTAGTGCTGGCCAGGGCGTTGAGGCCGGCGGCGGCGGAGCTCATGGCGGCGCTCAGCACCACGGCAACCAGCAGCCCGACCAGGCCGGAGGGCAGGTAGCGCAGCACAAACGAGAGGAACACGTAGTCGGTGTCCTTGGCTTCGGTAGCTGGCGAGGCCTGGCGGAGCAGGGTCAGGGCCTCGGCGTGCAGCCCCCGGGTGGCGGCCTGGGTGGTTTGCAGGCGGGTCTGGGCCGCGGCCAGCAGTTCGGCGCGGGCGGCTCCGGCGGGCTGGCGCAGGACTTCGACCAACTCGGCATTGGCGGCGCGCTGGGCCTCGAACAGGGTGGTCTGCTGCTGCTCCAGGGCCCGAAGGCGGGGGCCAAACTCAGCGCTGCGGGCCACGCGCTGATAGGCCGGCCGGTTGAAGGTCAGCGGGGGCTGGTTGAACTGGTAGAACACGAACAGCAGCACCCCGATCAGCAGAATACCGAACTGCATGGGCACCTTCACCAGCCCGTTCATGAGCAGGCCCAGCCGGCTTTCGGTCACGCTTTGGCCACTGAGGTAGCGCTGCACCTGACTCTGGTCGGTGCCGAAGTAGGACAAGGCCAGAAACAAACCGCCGGTGAGGCCGGTCCAGACGTTGTAGCGGTCCTGGGGGTCGAAGTGAAAGTCGACCAAATTCATTTTGCCGTGGTAGCCGGCCACCTGGATGGCTTCGCGGAAGCCAATGCCGGCGGGCAGGTAGTGCACCAGCAGGTAACCGGCCGTGACCATGCCCACGAAGATGACGGCCACCTGCCACTGCTGGGTGACGGCCACGGCCCGGGTGCCGCCGGCCACGGTGTAGCTGATCATCAGCCCGCCAATGAGCCAGACGGTCAGGTTGATGTTCCAGCCCAGAATGGCCGACAGCACCAGGGCCGGAGCGTAGAGGGAAAGGCCGTTGCTCAGGCCGCGCTGCACCAGAAACAAGACCGAGGCCAGGGTGCGGGTGCGGCGGTCGAAACGGGTTTCTAGGTACTCGTAGGCCGTAAAGACGCGCAGGCGGTGGTAGATGGGCACGGCCACGGCGGCAATCAGAACCATGGCCAGGGGCAGGCCGAAGTAGAACTGAATAAAGCGCATGCCGTCGTCGTAGGCCTGGCCGGGGGTGCTCAGAAAGGTGATGGCCGAAGCCTGGGTGGCAATGATGCTCAGCCCGATACCCCACCAGCGCGCCTGCCGGTTGCCGAGCAGGTAGGCATCCAGGTCGCGGCTGCCGCGGGTGCGCCAGGTGCCGTAGCCGACGATAAAGAGCAGGGTGCCGGCCAGCACCAGCCAGTCGAGGTGGCTCACGCGAAAAACCGGGTCAGCAGGGTGAAGAAAACCAGCTCAGCGACCAGCGCCCCCAGCACCAGCGCGTACCAGGCCCGCCAGGAAGGCAGCAGCGGGGGCTTGTCAGTTTCGGGGGCGGGCACGGGCAGCGGAGTTAGCAGTCGGAATCAGTCGGCAAGATAGGCTCCCGCCGCCGGATGTCGGCACTGCAGGCGCCTAACTGCGGGCCAGCACGAGCTGGGGCCCGCCCACAGCCCGCACTTGCACCAACTGCCCACTCAGAAACGTGAACAGCACGGTCAGCCACACCGAAAACAGCACGTCGGAGAGGTAATGCATGTCAAGCACCAGACGACCCACGCCGATGAGCACCGGCAAGGCCAGCAGCGGCAGACGCCAGCGGGGCAGCGCCACGGCCAGGGGCAGCAGCAAACTAAAGTACACGGCCGTGTGGGTAGAGGGAAACGAGCCGGTGTCGGGGGCGTGGTAGCCGAAGCCCAGGTCGGAGTAGGAGCCGGCAAACAAGGCCGCGGGGCGCAACCGCAGCAGCACCCCCTTGAGCACCTTGGCGGCCACCATGCTTAGCTCGTGGGTGAGCAGCAAAACCAGAAACAGGCCCGCGCCCGGGCTCCGCAGCGCCCAGCGGCACCCCACGTAGCCCAGGCCGAGCAGCAGAAAAATCAGCGGAATGCCCGCCCCGTGCACCATGCTGGCGTGGTGCAGCGCGTCGGCCGTGCTGGTGAGCGTGGCAAAGAACGGCCGCGCGGCAGCCGCGTGCCGGTGTACCCACCAAGCCAGGGGCTGGTCGAAAAACGGAATCAGCAGGGCGCAGGCGGGCAGCAGCAGACTGGTTAGAAGCAGAAACTGGCGCAGAGTCAGAAACTGAGGATTGGGCATAGGCAGGCGAAGCTACGAATTAGCGGCTATGTTCCGCAACCCCGCCCACGGCCTGGTTCGTTCACTGTCGCCCAGCAGTCGACGATTTTTTACTTACCTAGCGAAATCATGTTGGTCAGCAGCCGGTAGGCCCCGGGCACGCCGGCGGGCAGCTCCCGGAACAAGCTCAGGCCGGTGTAGATGTAGTGGCCCTTGCCGTAATCGGCCACGAGGATGGCGCTTTCCTTGGCCGTTTCGCCCGGGTCGTGGCTGCTGATAATGGTCTGGTACTTGGGGTCCCACTGGCTGGGATAGTACAGGCCCTGCTCCTGCTGCCAGCCTTCGAAGTCCTGGGCCGTAATCTTGTTGGGCACGTTGAGCAGCGGGTGCTGGGGCTTCAGAAACGTAATGGGCGCGTTTTCCACCGTCACCCGGTCGGTGCTGAGCGTGAGCGGGTAGGGCCCGATCTGGGGCAGCACGGTGCCGCGGTTGACCACGTACTGCACAATCAGGTTGCCGCCCTGCTCCACGTACTGCAGCAGATTGGGCTGGAGCGTTTTAAGCCGGTCGAGGGTGTTGTAGGCCCGGATGCCGAGCACCACCGCGTCGAAGCGTCGCAGGTTGTCGGCGGTCAGGTCGTCGGTTTTGAGCAGCGTGACGGTGTAGCCGAGCTGGCGCAGGGCTTCGGGCACCTCGTCGCCGGCCCCCATCAGGTAGCCGACTTGCTGGCCCCGACGCTTCACGTCGAGCTTGACGAGCGGGGAACCGGTTTCCGGGAACAGCAGCTGGGTGGGAATATGCGGGTAGGCAATGGTTTGCACGCCCCGGTAAAACCGGCGCGCCTGCTCCGGCCCGTCCACGCACTCCACGAAGGCATTAACCGTGGCGTAGGCTCTGAGCTCCGTTTTGCCGGCCGGCACGGCCGCCCCGGGCTGAATCCGGAAATTCACCGTCTGCTCCTCGTCCCGGTTTTTCAGCTCAAACGAAGCCGACTTGGGCTCGACGTTCCACCCTTCCGGCGCCTTGAGTACCACGGTGCCGGTCAGCCCGGCCCGACCCGCGCGTACGGTCACCGGCACCGTTTTGGGCTCCTGGCTGGCAAAGACGTAGGCGCGGGCAGCGGGCAGATTGACCATAACGATGGGCACGGCCGCCAGCGGTTGGTACAGCTCCCCGAGCGTGGGGTCGGTGTGCTTGTACTGCACGGGCACGGTGATAAGCATGGGTGCGCCCGGGCCCACTTGCACCGTCACGGATACGGCGGCCACCGCCGGATTTTCGGGCTGGCCCAGGTACTGCCGCAGCGGCGTTTCTCCCAGGTGAAACTCGTGGTCCTGGTCGTACTGGGTTACCAGCGTCTGCGGCGCGTCGGGGTTTTCGGTATTGCGCACCAAGCGGTTGAGGGCAAATGACTCCGTTAAGGCATACATGCCCACGTTGTCGCTAGGATTGCGGAGCCAGTAGGGCTGGGAAAGCGGACCGCACTTGCGCATCTGGTAGCGGGGCCGCAGCACCAGCGGCTTGTCCTTGGTCAGCAACGGAGTCCAGGCCGTGTCGCGCGACAACCCCGGCGTGGCCCCGTCGAGCGATACTTCCTTGATGATGACGGGCACGTCGGAGCGGTTGAGCAGCTCAATCCGCAGGCGGGTGGTTTCGCTTTCGCCCAGGCTGGCCGTGGGTGCCAGCGCCTCAATCGTCAGGCCCAAACAGCCGCGGATAAGCTGCTCTACTTCCTGGGCTTTCTCGGCGGCCCAGAAATACTGCGGGCTGCCCTGGGCCGGAAACCCACCGGCGAGTCGGTCTTTTTCGGTGGCCAGAATGGTCCGAATCGTTTCGCGCACCTTCAGTAGCCCCGCCACGCTCGCACTCGGGTTAGCGGAGTTGTACTTGCGAATCACCTCGTCGAGCTGCTTGCCCACGGCCGCGCCGCCGGGCACCCGGTTCCAAGTCATATCCACGCCGTCGAACAGGTCCTTGTCGGCCCTAGCGCCTTTCACCAGCTGAAAATACTCCGGCGCTTCCCCACGCTGGGCCGCCGAGCCGAAGCCCTGACTGCGGTGCTGGGAGCGGCTGCGGGCCGCAATTTCGCCGTAGCTCTGGCCCAGCAGCGGGTTGAAGCCGCCGGCGTCGAGCTTGAGGTAGCCGTCCATGTTTTCGCCGGGCTTCACGAAGAAAGAGCCGGTGTTCCAGACGAGGCGTTTCGGGCTCCAGACCTGCACGTACTGCAATTGCTCGGGAAACCGGTTCGGGTTGCCGGCGGCGTCGAAGGCCTCGGCGGCCAGGATGGCGCTGGCCTGGTGGTGGCCGTGGCCGGCGCGGGCGTCGGGCGGGAAGCGGGCAATGAGCACGTCGGGCCGGCGCTGCCGGATGACCCAGACCATGTCGGAGAGCACCTGCTCCTTGTCCCAGATGGTAAAGGTCTCGTCGGAAGTCTTGCTGAAGCCGAAGTCATTAGCCCGGGTGAAAAACTGCCGGCCCCCGTCGATGCGCCGGGCGGCGAGCAGCTCCTGGGTCCGAATCACGCCGAGTTGCTCGCGCAATTCGGGCCCAATCAGGTTCTGGCCCCCGTCGCCGCGGGTGCAGCTCAAATAGCCGGTTTCGACGAGGCGGCCGTTGGCGAGGTAGGCAATCAGGCGGGTATTTTCGTCGTCGGGGTGGGCGGCCAAGTAGAGCACCGAACCCAGCACGTTGAGCTTTTTGAGGCCCAGCAGAATTTCCGAGGAAGTAGTGGTCTTGGGCGCCTGGGCCGGGGCCAGCAGCGGCAGCAGCACGAGCAGCAACGCGGCCCGCAGGCCGGAAACGGGAAAACGCATAACGGGAATGAGTAAGGCGTAGGGCCCAAAGATACGGGCGTCTGCCACAGGTAACAGTTAACGGCCGCCTTGGGTGGCGCCCCGGCCCGCTAAGTTTTCCGCGCCCGGCGCCAAGCCGGCCCCCACGAGGCATGGGGCACCAGCAGCTTCAGCGGGCCCGTAGCAGCCTCTGGTCTGACACATGCTACATTATATAATTTTAATACAATTAAAGATTTGAATAATTAATTCTATTGAAATATTATATAATGATTCACATAATTTATATTTCTTTATAAATCCACCTAAGCACCGCACCGATGAAGCACGTTACAAAATTTATACTGGGCTGGCTCCCGGTATGCTTGTGTCTGGCTACTCCGCTTCCGGGCCGGGCCCAATACCAGACGGCCGTTCAGGACGGTGTAATTACCGCCAGCGAATACGGCAACACCCAAAACCAAGTGACCAACGACTGCACCTGGTACATGACCTGGGACGCCAACTACCTCTACGTGGCCATCAGCGGCAACCGGATGACGCTGCCGGCGGTGGTGTTTTTCGATACCGACCCCGCCCTGCCGGTCAACACCAGTGCGGGCACGGGCGCGGGCATCACCTTTTCCAGCGACGCCCAGCAGGCCAACGTCACGCCGCCCTTCCAGGCCGACCGCGCCTTTTTCTTCGACAATGAGAAGGTGTATTACTACACCGTCAGCGCCGGAGCCTGGACCAGCCCGGCCACCATTATGAGTACCACGCCCAACCCGCCCCTGGCCCCGGCCATTGCCGACCTCGTGACCAAAACCACCGGCAACACCAGCGTGCGGGAGCTGCGCATTGCCCGCAGCGCCCTGAACCTGTCGGCTACGGCGCCCTTCAACTGGCTGGGCTACCTGCTCTTCACCCCCTCGGGCAACTACCGCACCACCGACGGCAGCGTGCCCACCAGCAACGAGGGCGGCTACCTGGCTTCTTCCACGGCGGCCCGCTACGCCCCGTACTACTACACCGTGTCCAGCTCCGGCAGCGGCACCGATGCCACCAAGCCCTTCAGCCAAACCAGCTTCATGGCCCCCAGCACCACGGCGCCGGGCGGCCTGAGTATGGATATCGGCAGCTTCAGCACTTACGACTTTGCTCTGAACTCGCCGGGCGTGACCGTGCGCAACACCGGTTCCTGGACCATCAACGGCACAATGATGATTCAGCAGGGCACGCTCGACATGAACTCCAGCTCCAGCAACGTGACCGTGAAGCGCGACTTTATGGTGGGCAGCGGGGGCACGTTCAAGCACTCGACCAGCAACTCCAACCTGGCCATCAGCGGCAACATGAGCGTGGCCGGCACCTTCGTGCCCGGCGAGGCGCGCGTCACGCTCGACGGCACCGGGGCCCAGCAGCTGGCCGGCGGTACGTATTACGACCTGTTTATTCCGGGCACCGGCACCAAAACCATCACCGGCGACGTGACGGTGCTTTCTTCCCTCAACCTAAGCGGCGGCCTGCTTGAAACTGGCGGCAGCAAGGTGATTCTGGCCGCGCTGTCGTCGGTGCCGGGCAACATCGTGCTGCGCGAAACCGGCATGGGCTACGTCCGTGGCACGGTGCAGGCCACTGGCAACGTGACGGGTCCCAACAACTACCAGTTTGGGGGCATCGGCCTGACGCTGACGCCGAGCGTGAACTCCCGGATGCTGGGCACCACCACCGTCACGCGCTATACGGGCGCCTACAAAACCGGCGCCGCCTTTGGCGTGGCCAGCAACGCCTTGAGCCAAAGCGCCCTGCGGCAGTTTTTGGTGCAGTCGACGGCTACCACCAACCTCAACTACAAGGTTATCTTCGAATACCACGACACGGCCCCCAGCGAGCTGAGCTACTCCTACCTCGACAACAGCGTGCTCAAAACCTATACTTTGGACGAGAATACCCTGGAGCTGTTTCGCACCACCGTCCCCAACAGCGGCATCTGGCAGAACCTGCACGCCACTTCCCGCGACGCCAACGGCAACAGCATCACGGTCACGGGCATCACCGAATTCACCAACGGCACCTTCTTCACCCTCGCCGACAAAGCCCGGCCCCTGCCTGTTTCGCTCACCAAGTTTACGGCCCAGGTCGTGCCGGCCGGCGTGCAGCTCACCTGGGCCACCGCCACCGAGCTGCTCAACAAGGGCTTTGCCGTGGAGCGCCGCACGGCCCTGAACGAGAACTGGCAGGAGCTCACCTTCGTCGTGGCCAAGGGCAGCGGCACCCAGGGCGCCACCTACGCCTACCTCGACGCGGGCGTGAGTCCGGGCACTTGGTACTACCGCCTGCGCCAGCGCGACACGGACGGCGCCGAAACCCTGCTGCCCGCCACGGCCATCAAAGTGGGCGAAGCTTCCAGTGTGGCCTTGCAGGCCAGCCCCGTGCCGGCCCACGACCAGCTCACGCTCACCGGCCTGCTTCCGGGCCAGCCCCTGCTCATCTTCGACGCCGTGGGCCGGCGCGTATTGCAGCTCACGCCCGAGGCAGCAGCCCTGCAGCTCAGCGTGGCGAACTTGAGCCCGGGCTTTTACACAGCCCGGGTGCTCAATGGCCGCCAGCCCCTTACCGTGCATTTTGTGAAGGAATAAGCCCCCGGAAGCAGCAACTGACCGCCGCTTTGGCCGCTTCTCCGTGGGGCGGCCGAAGCGGCGGCTTCTTGCCGGGCCACCCCGGCGCGGGAACATATAGAGCCCCGCCGATGGTTTGCGGGGAAACAAACCCAGGTTTGGGGCAACGGTTTCCGCTGAATTGCGTCTGTGTCCTACTTTCCGGTCGTATTCTTTCTGACTATTTCTGCATGAGCGTATTTCCCCGGCCGTTTCTGGCCCTGTTAGGCGTGGCGTTGCTGCCCGCCACTTCCTTTGCCCAGGCTGTTTCGGCCTCGGCGCCCCCCGCCAAAGTAGTGCAGTGGACCAACCTTGACCCCGAAAAGGACAAGGTGATGGGCATCAGCACCCAGCGCACCTACGCGGAGCTGCTCAAAAACCGCATTCCGACGCCCGTCATCGTGGCCGTCATCGATGCCGGCGTCGACACGACCCACGAGGATCTGAAGCGGGTGCTCTGGAAAAACCCCGGCGAGATTCCCGGCAACGGCATCGACGACGACAAGAACGGCTACATCGACGACGTGCACGGCTGGAACTTCCTCGGCAACAGCAAGGGCGAGAACATCGATGTGGACCTGTATGAGGAAACCCGCCTGGTGGCTAAGCTCAAGCCCCTCTACGAAGGCAAGTCCCGCACCTCGGTGCCCGCCGCTAAGCGCGCCGACTACGACCTCTACCAGAAGGTGAAGAAGGACTATGCGGCCAAGGTGAAGGAGGAAAACGAGCAGTACATGCAGCTGGCTCCGCTGGTCGGGCAGCTCGACGGCATCAACGAGCAGCTCAAGCAGGTGCTGGGCGTGGCCAAGGTCGATACGGCCGTGCTGCGCAACCCACCGGGCGCCAGCACCAATCCCCAGCTCCTGCAGCTCACCTCCCAGCTCTACGCCAACCTGAAATCCTCGGGCCTGCCCGACATGGACGCCGTGGTGGAGCAGGTCAAGCAGGGCGCCACTGAAACCAAGAAGCACCTCGACTACTCCCTGAACCTGGACTTCAAGCCCCGCGCCATTATCGGCGACGACGAGGACAATACCAAGGACCACAACTACGGCAACGCCGACATCACTGGCCCCGATGCGCTGCACGGCACCCACGTGGCCGGCATCATCGCCGCCGACCGGGACAATAACCTCGGCGTGCAGGGCGTGGCCGGGCCGCTGGTCCGCATCATGGGCGTGCGGGCCGTACCCAACGGCGACGAACATGACAAGGACGTGGCCAACGCCATCCGCTACGCCGTCGACAACGGAGCCAGCATCATCAACATGAGCTTCGGTAAGTACTACTCGCCCCAGCGCAGCGCCGTGGATGCCGCCATCCGCTACGCCGAATCGAAAGGCGTGTTCCTGGTGCACGCGGCCGGCAACGAGTCCAAGAACATCGACGTGGTGGTCCACTACCCCGCCCCGGTGTCGACGACGGGCACTACGTACGCTAACTTCATTACCATCGGCGCCTCGGGCAGCACCAACGATAAGAACCTGACGGCCGACTTCTCTAACTTCGGCAAGCGCGTCGACGTGTTTGCGCCCGGCGTGGGCATCTACTCCACCCTGCCCGGCAGCAAGTACGGCACCGAAAGCGGCACCAGCATGGCCGCGCCCACCGTGGCCGGCATGGCCGCCGTGCTCAAGTCGTACTTCCCCCAACTCACGGCCGTCGACCTGAAGCGTATCATCCGGCAGTCGGCCACCCCGCAGCACACCAAGGTGCCCGAGCCCGACAACAAGAAAACTGTGGACTTCGCAACGCTGTCGGGCACCGGCGGCGTGGCCAACCTCTACCGGGCCGTGCAGCTGGCCATCCAGCAGAGCGCCGGCACCCCGAAAGCCAGCAGCGTGGGCGGGCAGTAAGCTTCCGGTCCGGATTTCTCCCTTCGCAAAGGCAACGGCTTCGGTCGTTGCCTTTGTTGCGTTTGGGCCCCGCCGCCCGGTCATTTGCCCGGATGGCTAACGCCCAAGCCCCGCGGGCCGTATCGGGACTACCGTTAAGCTCCACTGCTATGCTGATACCGCAACTCATCCTGATGGACAAGCTCCGTAAAAAACGTCCGCCGGCCCGCCGCCGCTTTCGCCGGCCGCCCACCGGCGGCACGGTGCCGCGCACGGCCCGCTGGTGGCGGCAGCAGGTGATGAGCGTGCTGTTTCTGGTGGCGGGCATTTTCTCGGCTGCACTGGGTTTGAAGGGATTTTTGCTGCCCAACGAGTTTATCGACGGCGGCGTGACGGGCATCTCCCTGCTACTCACCCAGGCCCTGGGCAAGCAGTATCTGGCCTTGCTCATCGTGCTGGTCAACGTGCCGTTTATCATCCTGGGCTACTTCCAGATCGGGCGGGGCTTCGCCCTGAAAACCCTGCTGGCCATTCTGGGCCTGGCCGGGACGTTGCTGGTCATCTCCTTTCCCATCCTCACCCAAGACAAGCTGCTGATTTCCGTTTTCGGGGGCTTTTTCCTCGGCGCCGGTATCGGACTGGCCATGCGCGGGGGCGGTGTGCTCGACGGCACCGAGATTCTGGCCGTGTTTCTGAGCAAGAAAACCAGCCTCACCCTGAGCGACATCATTCTGCTGCTCAACATCCTGATCTTCGTCGTGGCGGCCTACGTGCTGTCGGTTGAAACGGCCCTGTACTCGATTCTGACTTACCTGTCGGCGGCCAAGACTATCGACTTCGTCATCGACGGCATCGAGGAGTACACCGGTGTTACCATCGTCTCGGGCCGCAGCGACGCCATCCGCCGCATGATAACCGAGCAGCTCGGGCGCGGGGCCACCGTCTACAGCGGCAAGCGCGGATACGGCGGCCGCGGCGAAACCCCGCAGGCTATTGACATCGTCTTCACCGTCATTACCCGCCTCGAGTTGGGCCGCCTGACCGCCGAAGTCGAGAAAATCGACCGGCAGGCATTCATGGTCATGCACAGCGTGAAGGAAACCCGCGGCGGCGTCATCAAAAAACGCCCCCTGCATTAGTGGTGAACTTGTCAGGTGGTGAAATGGGGAGTTTTCGTCCTGCTGGCGTCATGGATGCAATTCCGCGCCGGCCGAACATCACCTCACAATTTCACCATCTCCCCATCTCGCCGCTCCGTACCTTTGCGGCATGGCTGCATCCCTGACCCTCTCTGAGTTATACATTTATCCCGTCAAATCCCTGGGTGGCATCCGCGTCACGGAAGCCGAGATTGAGCCCCGGGGCCTGCGCCACGACCGCCGCTGGCTGATTGTGGACGAGCGGAACCAGTTTATGACCCAGCGGCAGCTGGCCGACATGGCCCACCTGAAGGTGGCCGCGGCCTACAACGGCTTTCTGCTCACCCACGCCGCCCGCCCCGAGCTGTTGCCCCTCTACGTGCCTTTCGCTGCCACGCCCGAGCGCACCCTGTTCGTGACCATCTGGGACGATATGGTATTTGCCTGGCGCGGCACGCCCGAGGCCGATGCCTGGCTGACGGAAGCTCTGGGCCGCCCCTGCAAGCTGGTCTATATGTCGGACATGGTGATGCGGGCCACCGACGGTGGGGCTGCCGACGGGGAAGTCAGCTTTGCCGACGCCTTTCCCTTTCTGGTTATCGGGCAGGCCTCGCTCGACGACCTAAATACCCGCCTCGCCGCTCCCGTGCCCATGGACCGCTTCCGGCCCAACCTCGTGGTAGCCGGCGGCGCCCCTTACGAAGAGGAAGCGTGGCGCGACTTCGCCATTGCCGGCCAGCCCTTCGTAGGCGTGCGGCCCTGCGGCCGGTGCGTGGTCACTACCATCGACCAGCAGACCACCCAGAAATCTGCCGAGCCCCTGCGCACCCTGGCTACCTACCGCACCCTCGACCACAAGGTGATGTTCGGGCAGAACGTCACCGGTCCCGGCCGCGGCACCCTGCGCGTCGGCGACTCGCTGGCCGTGTTCAACCGCGGCTAAAAAACGCTCTTACTGTCGAGTATGGCGCGTCAGCACACCTACTCTGAATTAAGTAGGCATGCCTACTTATCCGTTGCACTTTGCTTATATCCTGAATTCACCCTAGCTTTGAATAGTAATTTTAAACACAAATAATACAATAATAGTATCTACTGATACCGCTTACGCTGCTCTGTTTTTGCCCTTCTACTGCCTTTTGCACATGTTTCTTCACCCAAATTTCCGCTGGCTACTGCTGCTGCTTGCCGGCCTGGCCTTGGTGCAGCCCCGGGCGCTGTACGCCGATAGCGCCAGTGCCCGCCGCCTGCACGAGCCCTGGAATGCACTGCTGGCCAAGCACGTCACCCGCGAAGGCTACGTCGACTACACCGGTGTCCTCGACGACGAGGACAAGCTGGGGGCCTATCTGCAAACTATCCGAAAAACGCCGCCCGACGAGCAGCAGTGGAGCCGCCCGGAGCAGGAAGCCTACTGGCTCAACGTCTATAATGCCGCTACTGTGTACATGGTCCTGCAGTACTACCCGGTGCAGAGCATGAACGAAATCAAGGTTAAGGGACTCAAGGGCAGCAAGTCGGCTTGGGAAGCGGCCAGCGTGACGGTGGGCACCCGCGAGTACTCCCTCAACCAGATCGAGCGGGAAGTGCTGCGCAACCGGTTCCAGGACCCGCGGGTGCATTTTGCCCTGGTCAGCGCGGCCCGCAGCTGCCCGCCCCTGCTCAACGAGGCCTACGACGGCACCCGCCTCAGCCAGCAGCTCGACGAGCAGGCGCGGCGCTTTTTGCGCACGGCCGGGCTCAACCAGCTAACTCCCGACCACCTGCGCCTGTCAAGCCTCTTCGACTGGTACTCGGCCGAGCTGGGCGAGGGTGAAACGCTCATAACCTGGCTCAACCACTACGCCGACGTCAAACTTGCGCCCACCGCCACGGTGGAGTTCCTGCCCTTCGACTGGACGCTCAACGACCGGGTGCGGCAAACCGAAAACCAGGCGCTGAAGTAGGGAAATCTGCTTTGGCGGGCATCAAATTGGCTCCGGCGCTGTTATTCAGGGCCGGAGCTTTTTTCATGCCCGGGCCCACGCCGGCCGTTTGGATCGGGCCGCCTACGCTTTTCTATGGACCACAAATTTCTGCTTGACTTTCTGCGCAACCTTGCCGCCAACAACCACAAAGCCTGGATGGACGAGCACCGGGCCGACTACCACCGCGCCCGCGCCGTGTTCAGCGGCTTGGTCCAACAGGTGCTCACCGGCACCCAGCGCTTTGAGCCCGAGCTGCTGGGCCTGACGGTGCCCGAAACGATGTTCCGCATCAACAAAAACGACCGGTTTCAGCAAAGCAATGAGCCGTATAAGCGGCACATGGGCGCCAGCCTCACCCAGGGCGGCCGGCACGCGCCGCGGGCGGGCTATTTTCTGGCCGTGCAGCCCGGGGGCCAAACCTGGATTGGGGCCGGCAAATGGCATCCCGAACCCGCGGCGCTGGCCCGCATCCGCCAGGAAGTGCACTACAACGGCGCGGCGTTTCACGAAATCCGGCAGCACGCCGAGTTTCAGCAGCACTTCCCCGACGGCCTGGAGGGCGACAAGCTCCAGCGTCCGCCCAAGGGCTACGACAAAGACGACCCCGATATCGAGTGGCTCAAGCTTAAGGATTTCGTCGTGACCCGCTCCTTTACCGACGCCGAGGTGCGCCGCCCCGACTTCGCCGACCGGGTGGTCGAGACGTTCCAGGTAGCTCAGCCCTTCGTGCGCTTTCTCAACGAAGCCCTGGACGCCCCCGAGTAGTGGCTGACCCGCCCGCCCGCAAGACGGCCCGCAGCGCATGCTGCGGGCCGTCTTGCGGGCGGGTCCTTTGCTGCCAAGCCTAGAACAGGCCGAACAGGGTGCTGTTGATTTTTTCGATGATGATGCCCAGGTCCTCGGGGTTGTTCACGTAGTCGAGGTTGTTCACGTCCACGATGAGCAGCTTGCCATACTTGTAGTTGCTGATCCAGCGCTCGTAATTCTCGTTGAGGTTTTTGAGATACTCAATCTTGATGTTGTTCTCGTAGTCGCGGTTGCGCTTGTCGATCTGCTGAATCAGCTTGGGCAAATCGGCTTTGAGGTAGAGCAGCAGGTCGGGCGCATCCACCATGCTGATCATCGACTCGAACAGATTCAGGTAGTTCTGGTGGTCGCGCTCGGTCATCAGGCCCGAGTCGTGGAGGTTGGCCGCGAAAATGTGGGCGTCCTCGTAGATGGTGCGGTCCTGAATGACGCCCTTACTGGCGCTTTGCAGCTTCTTGATCTGCTGGGTCTGGCGGAAGCGGCTGTTGAGGAAATACACCTGCAGGTGAAACGACCAGCGGGGCATGTCGTCGTAAAAATCCTTCAGATACGGGTTGTGGTCGACATCTTCCAGAAAAACTTCCCAGTTGAAATGATGGGCCAGCTTGTTGGCCAGGGTGGTTTTGCCGGCGCCAATGTTGCCAACTATTGCAATGTGCATGTGGGAGAGCAGGAAGGGACGAAGGAAAAAATAGCCTGCAAAAGTAACGGAAAGCAGTGGAAACCCGGCAGCAAAAAATGCAGGCTGGGCCAAGCCCAAGCGCTGGAACGTAGGCAAGAATTAATTTGATTTGCCGGTCTATATTCAGTAAATTAAATACTGATTCAGCCCGCCCTTTCCTACTAGGCCGTTTGGGGCCGAATCCTCGCTTCGCGCCGCCACTCCGCTTTCCTTCGCCCATTGCAGCTCCTGCTTTTTCCATCGTCCGGTCCCGACCCTTCCGCACCCTCTGCCGCTGCCTGCTTATGCCCGCTCTTTCGTCTGCCTTCGTCGAGCTTGAATCTGTGTTTGATGAGCACGACCGCCTGATTGCTACTTTTCGGCACTATCCCGAAGAACAGCTGCTCTACATCCGCTGGACCGGCAACCTGACGGGCAAGGAGGTTATTAAAGTGGCCAAGGCCGGGGGCGCCATTGAGCAACGCCTGCACTGCCCACTGCTGCTCAACGACAAGACCGACTCAACCGGCGACTGGTCGGAAGCCCTGCCGTGGCTGGAGTACGAGTGGCTGCCGCTGGCCATCGAGGCGGGTCTGCGGGCTTTTGCCTACGTTTTCTCGCCCGATATGCGCAACCAGTTTATCAGCGTCGAGTTTGCGGAGCGCGTGGGCCAGCAGTTGCCCATCCAGCTGTTCTACGACACGGCCACGGCCTGGGAATGGCTGCGCCGTCAGCGGGCCGCGGCCTAAGCTCACGACCCACCGACGGCGCAGGATATTGATGCGGAAGAAGCGCGAAGTTTACTTCTCGTTTACTATGTCTTTCACGTCGCGGGCTTTTTCCAGAGTCCGGAACTCGGCCTGCAGGGAACGAACCCGCACCCGGTCGTCGAGGCTGAGCTGCTCGCGCACCTGCTCGTAGCGCACGTTCAGCTTTTCGAGCACGGCGCTGGCCGAGCTCCAGTCGGCCTGGCTCCACTGCCGACGATTGTCGCGGGTGTGTTCGAGCAGGCGGCCGTAGAGGTCGGGCAACTCCGTAGCCCGGGCCGAGCTGATAACCACGTTTTCGTTGAGCAGGCGGCGCTGAGCATCGACAGCCGTGGCAGGCCGGCGCGTCACGGCGTCGATGCTGTCCTGCTTGGAGGCCCACTTCTGGTAACGCACTTTCTGGGTGGTGTATTCGCGCTTGGAAGTGGAGGAAAGGCTATCCACGGCCGAGTCGAGGCGGCGGCTCTGGCGTTCGAAGTCATCCTTGATGCGCGGCAGTTCGCGGCGGACGGTGCTTTCGGCCTGGCCAATGCGCTCATTCACCCAGGTGCTGAACACGTCCAGGTCGCGCTCCAACGATTTGGGCGTGGTCAGGATGGGTTCCGACGCTTTGGTCGTGGTTTTGGGCTTGGTAGTGGTTTGGGCGGCGGCCGTCTGGGGGCTGGCCAGCCAGCTGAAGGCCACGAGGCTCAAGGGAAGCAGAACGGGTTTCATGGGTCAGGGGCGAGTAGGTGATGGAACAACGAGCGGCACGGTGCCGGTCGGATGGCGGGAGCACGGCAATTTCTGGCCCAAAACGCAGCCATTGGCCGGCGGGGTTCGTTTTATAGCCAAAAAAACGCAACTTTTGTGGCCTATGTCGTCCTCTGCTACTGCTCCCGTTACCATCAAACCCGCCACCCTGGCCGATATTCCGACTATCATTGGGCTGGCCGAGGCTACCTGGGAGCCGACGTACCGCTTTATCGTCTCGAAGGAGCAGATTGAGTACATGTACCGCGTCATCTACACCCCCGCCTCCTTGCAGCGGCAGATGGCCGACGACGGCCACGCCTTCCTGCTGCTGTACGTAGAGGGACACCCGGCGGGTTATGCTTCCTACGCCGCACTGCCCCAGGAAGCCGGGGTTTTCAAGCTCCATAAGATTTACATTCTGCCTTCTCACCAGGGGCAAGGCCTGGGCCAGCACGTGGTGCGGGCCGTGGAAGAAGCCGTCCGGGCCGCCGGGGGCCACACGCTGGAGCTAAACGTGAACCGCCGCAACCCGGCCATTTCATTCTATGAGCACCAGGGCTTCCACCGGCACCAGGAAGTCGACATTCCCATCGGGCCTTACTGGATGAATGATTACGTGATGCGCAAAGAACTTGCGTAATTGCGGAGCGGTTGGCTTGCCGCGCTTTCATTTCTGCTGATTTATCCGCGTATGCGTCTTTCTAGTTCTGCCGCCGCCCGCCTGGGCGTGGGCACCCTGCTGCTGCTGCTGAGCCACGTGGGCTTTGGGCAAATCATGAAGCAAAAGCACCTGGAGCTAATTCAGGCGCGCAGCGCTTCCTGGAACAAGGCTTTCAACAGCCGCGACACCACCGCTTTGGGTGGGCTGCTGCACCCGGGCTTCACGCTCAACACCGCCACGGGCAGCCAAACCACGGCCGCCAGCGTGCGTCTGAGTTTCCGCCAACTGTTTCGCCAGCGCCCCGACATCACCTGGATGAACCGCAGCTTGGCCACCGAAATCAGTGACCTGGGCAACGTGGCCTACGAAACCGGGGAGTGGGCCGAGGCCTGGACCGACCCGCAGAGCAAAACCAAAAACCGCATTATCGGCAAGTACTGGCTGATGTGGAAGTACGAAAACAATGCCTGGCAGATGTTTTCGGCCATCTACACGCCCATGAACTGCTCCGGCAACGCCTGCCGCTAAGGCTTCTTTTTCGCTTTAATTTCACCACCAACACCTTTTTTTATGGCCGCTACCAAACTTACCGTGCTCAGCAACGGCTCCCTCCGCGTGGAGGGCGACTTCGAACTCGTTGATGCCCAGGGCCAGCCCTACGGCTTGGCCGGCCGGGAGCGAATCAGCGTCTGCCGCTGCGGCCTGTCGAAAAACAAGCCCTTCTGCGACGGTTCCCACAAGGGTCACTTCGAGCACAATGCCGAAGCCTTCGACCTGCCTGCCCCCAAGGTTTAGCTCGGTCGCTTAGGCAGCCGCATCCACAGAAAAGCCCCGTCGTAGCGCTACGACGGGGCTTATTGCTGCAAGACAGTTTTCGGCTCAGGCGGCAAAATCTGACCTAGCCGCCGGAGCGTTGCTTGCTTAGGCGCACTGCTCGAACAAGGAGTTGACCAGCTTCACGTATTCCTGGCGGGCGTCATCCTGGCTTTTGCCGCTGAGCTCGGCCCAGGCGTCGTACTTGGCGATGCCCTTGAAGTCGAAGCCCCCGGGCCGGTCGCCGCTCACGTCGCCTTCGGAGGCCTGCTTGTAGAGGGCGTAGAGCTGGAGTAGCACCATGTTGCTGGGCTTGGAGGGCAGCTGCTGGGCCCGGGCGGCGGCAGCTTCAAATTCTTCGGTGGTAGCCATAAGGCAGGATTTAGGTGGTTAGACGGGTGTCCGCCCTCATACGCGGGCGGCAGCGGGAAGGTACAGATTCCGCCGCATACTACGCGGCATGCAGCGTTTATTTCGCCGGGCCGCGGGCTTGTCGAACTGCCGCGCCGGGGCTTATTTTTGCTTTCCTCCGCTTCTAAATCCTGCTGTTCTGGCCTCTACTCCTGCTGCCCCCGCCCGTTCCTCCCGTTTGCTGCGCCTGCTGGGCCTGGGATTTGGTCTGGCCGTGGTGGTAGGTGGTACCACCGGCACGGGCGTGCTTCGCTCCCCGCGCGAGGTGGCCGAGGCCGTAGGCTCACCCTCCGGCGTGCTGCTAGTGTGGCTGGCAGGCGGCCTTTATGCCCTGCTAGGGGCCAACGCCATTGCCGAGTTGGGCGCCATGCTGCCCCAGGCCGGGGGCTGGTACGGCTACGCCCACCGGGCTTTCGGCGAATTTGTGGCCGTGGTGGTGGCCTGGGGCGACTGGGTGAGCAGCTGCGTAACCGGAGCCCTGGTGGCGCTGATGATGAGCACCTACGTGGCTCTGTTGGTACCGGCCCTGGCCGGGCACGAGCGGACGGTGGCACTGGCCTCGGTGGCGGGCCTGGGCTTGATTCAGTGGCGGGGACTGCGCGAGGCCAGCCGGGCCCAGGAAATTACGGCCCTACTGGTAGCTGGGGCCCTGCTGGTGCTGCTGGCCGGCAGCTGGTGGCTGCCCGCAGCTCCGGCGCCGACCAAAGCCCTGGGCGGCACTGGTATCGGGAGCCTGGTGGTGGCGTTTCAGGCCGTCATCTTCGCCTACGACGGCTGGTACGCGGCCATTTACTTTGCCGAGGAAGACCACGACCCCGCCCGCGCCGTACCCCGTTCGATGCTGGGTGGCGTGGGGCTGGTGATTCTGACCTACGCTTTACTCAATGCGGCTTTGCTGCACGCTCTGCCCTTTGCCGAGCTGACCAGCGCCGAGCTGCCCCTTGCTGAGGTGGCCGACCGGCTACTGGGCCCCTGGGGCCGGCGCGCCATGCTGGCCGTAGCCGTGCTGGGCCACCTGGGCGTGCTTAATTCGGTGCTGCTGATGGCCACGCGGGTGCTCTTTGCCCTGGGCCGCGACAAACTCTTGCCCCAGCCCCTGGCCCGGGTGCACACGGCCGGCACGCCCCGCCCGGCCCTGCTGGTGGCCGTAGCCCTGACGGTGCTGCTGCTGGCCACGGGCACCGCTGAGCAGCTGCTGGCCGTAACCAGCATTCTGTTCGTGAGCTATTACGCCGTCGGGTTTGCGGCGGTGCTCTGGCTGCGCCGGACGGCCCCCGAGCTGCCCCGCCCCTACCGCACCTGGGGCTTCCCGGTTACGACCTGGCTGGCTCTGCTGGGTTCGGCAGCCTTTCTGGTAAGCAACGCCGTGGCCGAGCCCGCCAACACGCTGCTGGCCGCGGGGCTGGTGGCCGGCAGCTACCCGGTCTGGCGGCTCGTGAAACGGCGGGAGGCAGCCTGAAAAAGCTGGTTTCTACGGTTCTGCTAGTGGTTCAGCTTGTATTTTTTTGTTGACTCCCTCCCCTTTCGGAACGCAACCCCGGCCGGGCCGGGCGGCGTATGCGCAGCAGATTTCCTGCCCTGCTTTTCGCCTTTTTCCTATGAAAACGCCCGATCTGAACGCTCTCATCAAGCAATTTTTACAGCACAAGCTCAAGCTGGCCCTGGCCGAAAGCTGCACCTGCGGCCTGGTGGCGGCGCAGCTGGCGCCCACCGAAGGCATCGGGGAAGTGCTGCTGGGCTCGGTGGTGACCTACCACTCCGAGGCTAAGCAACGGCTGCTGGGGGTAAAAAAGAAAACCCTGACCGAATATTCGGCCGAAAGTCAGCAGACCACGAACGAAATGGCCCAGGGTCTGCACCGCCAACTGCCTACGGCCGACGTGTGCGTGGCCATCACGGGCTTGTTTGGGCCCGGCGCTTCCGAGCAGGCCGATAAGCCCGTGGGCACCATTTTCGTGACCATCCTTTTCGAGGGGCGGGCCCACGAGTACCGGGAGCAGCTCAAAGGCAGCACTGATAAGCTCGGTCTGCTGGCCGCCGACTTCATCTACACCCAGCTCGGCCACCTGCTCGACCAACGCCAGCAGCTGGCCCTCAATACGCCGCTGTCGACGAAAGCAGCCAAGTAAGCCCGCTTACTTAGGCGGGCTCAGCATCAGCATCAGGTTCAGGCGCACCACGTCGCCCATACTGTCGCAGCGGTTGAAGATGGTGGTCTGGTGGTGCTGGTTGAGCTCCGCTTTCAACTGGTCGACCTTAGCCGTGGGGGCCAGTTCGTCGTGGCGCATGCAGTCCATCAGGGCCTTGAGGCGGTAACGTTCCAGACGCACGCGCCGCATCATCAGCACCCGCTCTTCGGTCTGGTACTGGCGGATGGTTTCGGGCTTCAAAAACTTGCTACACATTTCAATGACCGGCAGATTGTCCTTGAAGTACTGCGGCAAGTACATGGTTTTGCGACCCTCGTAGCTCTGCTGGTCGAAGTCGATGGCTCGCACGCGGTACTGGTCGTCCTCGAAGTCGGGCGTGACGACGATGACGTAGTTGTAGGAGCGCATGTCGCCGAGCAGGCGGGCAAAGCACCGCTCGTTGAACTTGACGAACTCCTTGGCAATGCGGACCTGGTTGAAGTGCTGCTGGGGCAGGCGGGTGCGGATGAAGTCGTCACCGGGAATGCCGGCAATGTGCTCTTCCACCAGCGTGTCGCCGCTGACCAAGTAGCTCAGGCGGTTGGGGGAAAGCAGGTGCTCCAATTCCAGCCCGTACACCCGGGAAGCATCGGCCTGCTTGACGTAGAAATAGTCGTGGTTGTCGTTGAGCAGGTTCACCACCCGCACCCGAAACGGGTTGGAGTTGCCGAAGCGGCAGTAGTCGATGCGGTCGGCGAGCAGGTGCTCGGTGAAGGACAAGTCGCTGCCGGTCTTGAGCTGGGCGTACACCTGGGTCAGGCCCACGCTGAGCTCGCGCAGGGCCTGGGGCTCATACGACACGGTTTCCCAGAGCGTATCGTGGCCCTGACGGTCGAACAAGGGAAACGAGCCGCTCATCTGGCGCAGGTCGCGGTAGCTGACGGGCAGCTCCGTTTCCCGGTCGTAGTGCTGCAGGTAGTCGCGCAGGGGCTGGCGGATGGAGTAGTGCAGCTTCTTTTTGGAAATAAGGGCCATGCGGGGTTCGATCGTGACGAGTGGCTTGTAGTACTGGCGGCCGGCTTTTCGCGTTGCCCGCAAGCCGAGGGCGTTAAGCTAATGCATAGCCCGGTGCGTCGGCCATTTGAAACCGGCCCCGACGGGCCGCCGAAAAACGAGCCGTCAAAAACCAAAAACGCGCAACAATTTCCGAACTTCGCGGACCCACTTTCGGCTGCTTACCGCTTCAACATGAAAAAACAGTTATTTCTTCTGGTTCTGATCCTGCTGTGCCCGTTTATGTCGCCGGGCTGGGGATTTTTCGCCCATAAAACCATCAACCAGATTGCGGTGTACGCGCTGCCCAAGACGATGCAGGGCTTTTACTTTCAGCACCTGCCCCAGATAGTGCGCCTGGCCAGTGCCGCCGATGAGCGGCGCGAGGACGACCCGACCGAGGCCAACAAGCACTTTATCGACATGGACCACTTCGGCGAGGACCCCTTCGGCATGATGCCCAAGGCCTGGGAGAAAGCCACCGCCAAGTACTCGGCCGACACGCTGCGCAAGTACGGCACGCTGCCCTGGGTGGTCGTGGACGTGAAGGACAAGCTCACCGAGGCCTTCCGCCAACGCGACACCGTGGCCATTGTGCAGCTTTCCGCCGACCTGGGCCATTACGTGGCCGACGCCTTCGTGCCCCTGCACACCACCATCAACTACGACGGGCAGCTCACCAACCAGCAGGGTCTGCACAGCCTCTGGGAGTCGAAGCTGCCCGAGCGTCACTTGGCCGAGTGGAAGCTCGACTCGGACAAGGGCGAATACCTGAAAGACCCGCAGCGGGCCATCTGGCAGGTGATTCAGGAGTCCTATGGCTTCCTGGGCGCCACCTACGACATGGAGGAGAAAGTCACGCGCACCTTCACGCCCGAAACCAAGTACGTCTTCTCCCACAAGTACGGCAAAACCCGTCGCTCCTACTCCGACGCCTTTGCCGACGCCTACAACAAGGAAGTGGGCGCCCACGTGGCCTACCGCCTCAAGCAGGCCCCGACCATGGTGGCCTCGATGTGGATTACGGCCTGGCAGGACGCGGGCAAGCCCGACCTGGAAACCCTAATGGCCAAGAAGCCCAGCAAGGAAGCCAAGGAGCAGCTCGAAGCCCAGCTCAAGGCCTGGAACAAAATTGAGCTGATTCCCCAGGATTTGCTGCTGGCCCTGCACAAGGAAAAAGCCGTGGAAAAGGCCGACCAGATCAACTCGGCCCAGGACATGGCGCCAGTGCCAACGGAAGAAGCCCCCGCCGCGGCCCCGGCGGCAGCCCCCGCCCCGGCACCCACGGCCCCGTTCACGCAGCCCGAGAAGCTGAAGGTGAAGTCCAAGACCGCCGAAGGCACTACCAAGCAGAAAGACAAGAAAAAGAAGGAAGCCAAGAAGGACAACGACGGCTGGAACTAGCCTGACTCCTTTGTTCGGCGCGCTCTTCTTGCACGAGGCGGCATCCCGGCGGGGTGCCGCCTCGTTTCGTAATAAGCTGCCCGCCCGGGTGGCGGCCGGGCCGCGCTTGGTTTTTTCCCGTTCTTTTGCCCTATGAAACTTCCCGCCCTGCCCCTACTGCTGGCACTGCTGCTCACGGCGGCCTGCGGCCAACCGGAAAAGCCAGTAGAAACGGCCCCACCCCCGCCGCCCCCGGTACCCGGCCCTGACCTTTCAGCCCTCACCGACAGCAACGCGGCCGCGCTGCTAACCCAGTACGGCCAGCAGTATCCGGGCTCGGAAATCATTGTGCACACCCGCCTGGGCAATATGCGGGTGAAGCTCTACGACGACGTGCCGGTGCACAAAGCCAATTTTCTGCTGCTGGCCCGCAAGGGCGTGTTCGACGAAACGGTTTTCAACCGCGTGGTAAAAGGCTTTGCTATTCAGGGCGGCCGCTCCGACCATCGCACCATCCGCATCAACCGCTACCACCTGCCGCCCGAAATCGTGCCCCAGCACTTTCATAAGCGCGGCGCCCTGGGCATGGCCCGCTACGACGACGACCAGAACCCGGGCAAGCTGTCGTCCAACTCCGACTTCTACTTCGTGCAGGGCGAAAAGCTCACGCCGGACCAGTCGGCGGCCATGGCGGGCCGTAAGCTGACGCCGGAGCAGCAGCGCGTGTACGCCACCCAGGGCGGCGCCCCCTCCCTCGACGGCAAGTACACCGTGTTCGGGGAAGTCGTGGAGGGCCTCGACGTTATCGACAAGATTGCCGCCGAGCCCGTGGGCACCGACAAGTGGCCTACCAAGGACGTGGATATCAAGATTGAAGTGTTGCCCTAGCCTACAGGCGCATCAGTCGGCGCGGCGCACCTGCACCAGCTGGGCGTGGTTCACGTCGCCGGCCTGCTCCTGGAGCAATTCGGCCAGTTGGGCCTTGGTGTACAGCATCGTGTTGGCCGAGGGCTGGAACTCGGGCTGGCTCAGGTCGGCATCGGCCGTGGCGGCGTCTTTGCTGGCCGGGTGCAGGTAGGCGCTGTCGGGCGTGGCCCGAAACACGTGGTAGAAGAAATACCGCTTTTCCGTGGTGCCCGGGGGCTGAAACTGCACCACGTACACGTCGCCCACCCGCGGATTCGCTACCTGCTCCCGCAGGCTGGGTTTGTTACAGCCCGCCGCTCCCAGCAGGAGCAGCAGCGCAGTCAGAGGCAGCAATTTTGACATGAAGGCAAACTAAGGTTGAGCTCAAAGATACCGGCCAAACGCAAAAAGGCGGCCCGCCGAGTGCGGGCCGCCTTTTTTAAAGGTGAAGTTGTGAAATGGTGAACTGGTGAGTTGTCGTTCTGGCGGCGTGGTTTTGCGCCATCTGCGCCGTTAGCGCCGGCCGAACCATAACTCACCAGTTCACCAGTTCACCATTTACCGCTACCAGATCTTGGCGCGGGCTTCCTGCTTGCGCACCATCTTGGCGTCTTCCTTGCAGCCGAAGGCCTCGTAGAACTGGGGCATGTTCTGGAGCGGGCCGTTGGTGCGGTACTGGGCCGGGGAGTGCGGGTCGGTCAGCATCTGCTGGCGCATGGCCTCAGGCCGCTGGTTGGTGCGCCACACCTGGGCATACGACAGGAAGAAGCGCTGCTCGGGCGTGAAGCCGTCGATCTTGGTTTTGGGCTTGCCGGCCAGCGTCTTTTGCAGGGCAGTATAGGCAATGTTGAGGCCCCCGAGGTCGGCCAGGTTCTCACCCATGGTTAGCTTGCCGTTCACGTGTACCGAGTCGAAGGGCGTGAAGGCGTCGAACTGCTGGCCTACCACGTCGGCGCGCTTGGTGAAGTTTTCGGCGTCTTCCTTGGTCCACCAGTCGCGCAGGTTGCCCTGGGCGTCGTACTGCCGGCCTTCGTCGTCGAAGCCGTGGGTCATTTCGTGCCCGATAACGGCCCCGATAGCGCCGTAGTTGACGGCGTCATCCGCCTTGGGGTCGTAGAACGGGGGCTGCAGAATGCCGGCCGGAAACACGATTTCGTTCATCGGCGGGTTGTAGTAGGCATTCACCGTGGGCGGGGTCATGCCCCACTCGTTGCGGTCAATGGGCTGGCCGAGCTTTTTCTCCTCGTCCTTGGCAGCCCACTCGCGGGCGGCCAGCACGTTTTTCAGGTACGACTCGCGCGAGATGGTCAGGGCCGAATAGTCCTTCCACTTGTCGGGGTAGCCGATTTTGACGGTGAAGGCATTGAGCTTTTTGAGGGCTTCCGCCTTGGTGGCGGCGCTCATCCAGGCGTTCTGCTGAATGTGCTCGGCAAAGGCGGACTTCAGGTTGTTGACCAGCTCCAGGGCCTTGGCTTTGGCTTCGGGCGTGAAGGCGCGCTCCACGTACACCTGTCCGAAGGCCTCGCCCAGGGCACGGTCCGTCGAGCCCAGCATGCGCTTCCAGCGCGGCTGCATCTGCTTGGCCCCGGTCAGCGTCTGGCTGTACTTGAAGCTCTCATCTACGTACGCCTTGGGCAGGGCGCCGGCCACCGACGACACAAGGTGCCAGCGCAGGTAGGTTTTCCAGTCGCTGAGCGGCTCCGACTTCAGCATCGTGTTGGCTTCTTTCAGGAAGGCGGGCTGCCCCACAATCACTTCCTTGGCCGCGCTCAGGTTAGTCTGGGCCAGCACCGTCGGGAAGCCGAAGTTCGGATACTGCTTCTGCAGCTCCGCCACGGTCATCTTGTTGTAGTTGGCGTAGGGGTCGCGCAGCTCCACGGGGCCCTTGGAGGCCTTGGCCAACCGGGTTTCGAGGCGCATGATGGTCGCCGCGTTTTTGGCGGCAGCGGCCGGGGTTTCGCCCATGAGCTTGAACACGTTCGTGATGTAGTTCACGTACGCGGCCTGCACGGCCTTGGTGCGGGGGTCCGTTTTGAGGTAGTAGTCCCGGTTGGGCAAGCGCAGGCCGCCCTGGCGGATCTGCACCGCGTACTGAGTGCTGTTCTTGTCGTCCTGGCCCACGCCCATGCCGAACACCGAGCCGGTGCTGATCTGCTGCTGATGACCCAACTCGCGCTGCAGGCCCTTCAGGTCCTTGATGGCGTCGATGCGGGCCAGCTCGGCCTTGAGCGGCGTGATACCGGCCTTTTCAATGGCCATCGAGTCCATGGCCGAGGCGTAGAAGTCGCCGACTTTCTGGGCGTTGGAGCCCTTGGCGGCGCCAGTGTTGGCCACGGCCTCCTCCAGAATCTGGCGCTGCACGGCCTGGTTCTTATTATAGAGCTCGTTGAAGCTGCCCCAGCTGGTTTCGGCGGCCGGAATTGGGTTGTTCTTCAGCCAGTTGCCCGACGAATACTGAAAAAAGTCGTCGCAGGGCGCCACCGAGTTGTCGATGGTCGTCACGTCCAGCCCAATGCCTTTCACAACGGGCTCTTCCGTGACGGCGGCCGTCGGGGCCGCGGCAGCGGAAGTGGTGGCGGCGGCGGGCGTTTTGCTCGAGGCGCAGCCGGCCAGAGTCAGGCCCGCGGCGGCCACGGCAGCCAGGGTCAGACGGTTGGTGTTTTTCATAAAGTAACGGTTGAGTAGGGAAGTGCGTTTGGATTGGAAAGGTAAGCGAAAATGTAAAGTATCGGCCTGTTTATGGCGTGACGGCCACCAACCGGCTCACAATTGTGCCGCCGACGGTAACCAAAAGGCAGGGCGGGTAGTTAGGCTCAGCCCGGGACTTGCCGGGCGCGGAAGCTGGTCCGCCGCCGGTTTGGGGGGGTAGGGCTGCCGCCCCGAATTACGTACCTTGCCGCCCATGCCACCGCTGTTTAATCGTCGCCCGGAGCCGGGCCTGCCCGGTTCGTTGCCCCCCGCCCCGCTGCCGCTGGCCGAGCTGCTGGTGCGCGTGCGGCAGACGCTGGAAACCCGCTTCGCCGACTCCTACTGGGTGGTGGCCGAAATTGCCGACCTCACCCTGCCCCGCTTCGACGGCGCCCACTGCTACCTCGTGCTCACCGACCAGCACGTGACGGGGCGCGGGGCCCAGCTCAAGGCCCAGGCCCGGGCCACCATCTGGAGTCAGCGCTACCAGCAGCTGGCCCCGGCCTTCGCCGAGCAAACCGGGCAGGAGCTCAGCGTCGGCCTCAAGCTGATGCTGCGCGTGCAGGTCAAGTTTCACGAGCAGTACGGCCTGAGCCTCGACGTGCTGACCATTGACCCCACCTACACCGTGGGCGAGCTGGCCCGGCAGCGCCTCGATACCATTCGCAAGCTCGAAGCCAAAGGCCTGCTCGAACGCCAGAAAGCCCTGCCCCTGGCGCTAGGGCCGCAGCGCCTGGCCATTATTTCGTCGCCGATGGCCGCGGGCTTCCAGGATTTTGTGCAACACCTGAGCGAGTCGCCCTACGACTTTGCCGTGACCCTGTTTCCGGCCACCATGCAGGGCACCGACTCGCCAGCCAGCATTCTGGCGGCCCTGGACCTGATCCGGGCCCGGCGCGCCACTCTGGATGCGGTGATTATCATCCGGGGCGGGGGTTCCAAAACCGACTTGCTGGCCTTCGACGACTACGGGCTAGCGGCGGCCATCGGCGCGTTTCCGCTGCCGGTTATCACTGGCATCGGCCACGAGCGGGACGAGGCCGTCATCGACCTGACGGCCCACATAGCGCTGAAAACCCCAACGGCGGTGGCGGCTTTCCTGGCCGAGCGCCTAACCCGGCTCGATGCGGTATTCGGCGGCTACGCCGAGCGCATTCAGCAGGTGGCCACCCAGCACCTAGCCCAGGCCCAGACCTATCTGGCCAAGCTGACCCGCTACGCCCACCAAGCTGCCCAGGACCAGCTCGAGCAGCACCGCGCCGATTTAGCCCAGCAGTTGCGGGCGGCGGCCGCCGGGCCGCGGCGGCTGGTGCGCGAGCAGCGGCGGCAGCTAGCCCGCTATAGCCACGCTCTGCCGAGGGCCGCGCGCCGCAACTTAGCCACCCACCAGGCCGGACTCCGGACCTTAGGGCGGCAGCTTACCCAGCGGTTTCGGCGGCTCCACCGGCGCCGCCGCGAGCAGCTGCTGCGCCACCACTATCATCTGCAGCTAGCCGCCGAACGGCTCCTGCACCGCGCCCGGCTGCGCCTGCTGGAGCTCGATGCCCGCGCCCTGCCCGAGCCCGCCACCCTGGCCCGGCACGGCTACGTGCAGCTGCTCACCACCGATGGCCGTGCCGCCGCCGCGCTCCGTCCCGGCGACGCGGTTCAGCTACTGCTGCCCGCCGCCACGCTGCGGGCCCAGGTCACGGCCACCCAGCCCGTAGTGGTTCCCTTTTCTGATTCTGCTTCTCCCTTTCTTTCCGAATGACAAACGATACGACTTACCGCCAGGCTATTGAAGAGCTGGAAACCATCCTGCGGGCCCTCGAAACCGACACCGTGGACGTAGACGATCTGACGGCGCGCGTCCAGCGCTCCGCCGAGCTGATCCGCCTGTGCCGGCAGAAGCTACGCCACGCCGAGTCCACCATCGACCAGGTATTTGAACGGCTGGAGGACGAAGACGAAGCCGAAGAGTTCGAGGACGGCGAAGCTCACTAGAGCCCATCAGTAGCCGATGTCGGCAAAACGGCCGTTCAGGCCCTACCAGCGCCCATTATGGACAAAGCGAGGTACGCTGCTTGCATCCAAATTTGATTGCGCTATATTTGAATGTCGCATAGCCGACGTCAGATTTATCCAATCCGCTCTTCCTTTTTTTCAACCTTCTGCACACCTGTATTATGCCTCTGTATCCCACTGCTGGCGAAGAAATTGACATCAAAACTGCCTCGACTGCCACGGCCCGCTACCGCTTGGAGCAGGGCAGCACGTTCAAAGCCCAGTTCTTTGGCACTACCCAGCTGATGAAGCTGCTCAACGAGCCCAACTGCGTGGGCATCCGCATTTACAACGCCATCGACAGCCTGGGCCAGCGCGGCTTCGTGCTGGTAGGCGCCAAATCCGACGGCACCGACATGTACGACGCGGAGTTGATGCAGAAAATCATTGCCAACGGTCCCGACTGCCCCTCCACGTGCGCTATGGGCAGCGTGCTGAACGAATAACTCGCCCTGCGGTCTTTTGGAATGCCAACGCTGGATAGCACTTTACTGGTCGGTATCGCGAAGGCGCTGAATATCTTTTCAGTGCTTACCTACCTGCTGCCCCTGCTCATCTGCCTCTGGCGTTGGCATTCCCTGCAGCCGGCCTACCGCCAGCTGATTCTGGCCGGCCTGCTCACGCTGGGCAGCCTCAACGTGCTGGCCGAAGTCGGCCGGGTGGTGTATCACAACAACCTGCTCTGCAACTACCTCATCATCTGGGCCGAAACCCTGTTTCTGGGCTGGGCTTACCACCAGGCGCTGCACAGCCGCCGGAGCCGGCAGCTGCTGCTGGCAGCCCTGGTTTTTTTCGCCGGGGTAGCCCTGGCCGAGTTTCTGTACTGGCACGGCATTTCCGGCGCCAAAACCTACACCCGCATGGCCCGGGGCATTGTGCTGGTGGGCGCGGCCCTGCTGTACTTCGAACAGACCCTGCAGGAGCTGCGCAATATCCACCTCGAGCGGGACCCCATGTTCCTGGTCAGCGTGGGCGTGACGCTCTACTACTCCGGCACGCTCATGGTTTTTGCCATGGAATACGCCACCGTCCGCCGCCACCAGTTCGACCAGGTCTGGATGATGTACAGCATCCAAGCGGTACTGATGACGGTCCTCAACACCCTGATTGCCCTCGCCCTGTGGCATACCAGTCGCGCCGAAGCCAAGGCTGAAACTCCCATCCTGTACTAACGGCGCCGGCCGTTTCCTTTCGTGCTGCGTATGCCTGCTCCCGATTTTGTGTGGTGGGCCGGGCTGGCCAAAAAGCTGAATCTGCTGTCGGTGGCCACTTCTTTCGTGCCGCTGGCCGTAGGAGCCTACCGCTGGTCCCAGCTGCGCCCGGGCACTTACCCGCTGGTGTGGGTGGCCCTCGTGCCGGGCTGCCTGCTGGGGGTGCTGTCGGAAATCGGGCGCCACGTGTTTCACAACAACATTGTGTATCAGCACCTCATACCGCTGGCCGAAACGCTACTGCTGGGTTGGGCCTACTGGTACGCGCTGACAGGGCCCCGCAACCGTCGGTTTCTGGTGGCATCACTGACCGTATTTGTGCTGGTGTTCGTGGGCGAATCAGTGTATTGGGGTGGGTTTTGGCAGGGCGAAAACCCCTGCTCCCACGCCGTGCAGACCATTGTGCTGCTGTCGTTCGCCCTGCTGTATTTCGAGCAGCTGCTCCGGGAACTGCGCACCATTCAGCTCGAGCACGACCCGATGTTTCTGGTCAGCGTAGGCGTGATGCTTTACTACGCCGGCACCATTGTCGTGTTTCTGCTCGAGGTCGGTATGCAGCAGCAGCAGCAAATCGACCAGATCTGGACCATGTTCATCATTCAGGCCGTGCTGCTGATGGTCTTCAACGCTTTTCTAACCCTGGCCCTTTGGAATACCCGCCGCTGACCCGGCCTAGTTTGGTCCGGAACCCGCGTGGGTACTGGCCGGCTTAGAATTACGAGGCGGGCGTTGTTATCTTCCGGTATATAGTTGTATACTACTGTTCTATTGCCGATTCGTCCCACCTGCTGCGCCCCCGCCCGACCTGCCCATGCCCATTTCCCCGTGGCTAATCACCTTTGCCGAATACCTGGAACGCGCTTCCAATATTCTGGTACTGGTTCCGCTGGGCATGGCCGGGTGGCGCTGGCCCCACCTGCCGTCGGCGCTGCGGCTGCTGGCATGCTACCTGGTTTTCACCGAAGCCACGCTGCTGGCGGCGGCCCTTACCGAAATGTACTGGCCCCGCTGGCACCTGCTGGTCTGGCAAGCCTTTACCATCACCGAAACCCTGTTTTTCTTCCGCATCTACTATCTTACCCTGCGGGTGCCGCTCTGGCGGCGTTTTATTGTGGTAGCCGCCCCCCTGTTTGCCGCCTTCGCCCTGCTCGACACGTTTTACCTCGAAGGCATGCACCAGGTCAATGCCTTCACCCACGTGCTGCAGAGCGCGCTGCTGATTGGGCTGGCCCTGCTTTATTTCGAACAGTTGCTCAACGAGTTGGAAGTCGTGCGCCTGGAGCACGACCCTTTATTTCTGGTGAGTACGGCCGTCGTGCTGTACTTTTCGGGTACGGTACTGATGTATGTCTTCATCAATCACTTTCTGACGGCCAAGGATTACGCGAGTAACCAAGTTGTCTATACCATCAATTCTATTGTGAATCTGATTCAGTACAGTCTCTTCGCCCTGGCTTTCTGGTACGCCGACCGGAAGCCGCAAGCTCCGGTGCACTCATGAACGGCTGGCTGCTGCCCGTAATGTTGGCCACGCCGGTGCTGCTGCTGCTGGCCCTGGGCATCGTAGCCTTTGTGCTGCGCTACCAGCGGCGGCTGCTACGCCAGCAGGAACAACTGCGCCAAGTGCGCGACGCCTCCCAGCAGCAGGCCCTGGAAGCGGCCCTGCTGGCCCAGGAAGAAGAGCGCCGCCGCATTGCCGCCGACCTGCACGACGGCGTGGGCACTACCCTGGCCATCGTGAAGCTTCACCTCAGCACCTTGGGCCAGCCCGACCTGACTCAGGAAGCCACCGCCCTGCTCGATCAGGCCATCAGTGAGGTGCGGCGTATTTCGCGCAACCTGCTGCCAGCCGCCTTGCAGAAGTTTGGCCTGCCCTTCGCCCTCGACGCGCTGGCCCGCACCGTGCCCGCCGACGGCCCCACCCAGGTGCTCATTGAGCAGCGCGGGCAGCCCCGCCGCCTCGACCCCAAGCGGGAGCTTATCGTTTATCGGGTGGTGCAGGAGTTGCTTGGCAACGGCCTGCGCCACGCCCACGCCGACTCCATCAGCGTTAGCATCGACTTCGGGCCCGACTACCTTTCCCTGCAATACCTTGATAACGGCGTGGGCTTCGACCCGGCCGCCGGCGACACCCAACCCGCGCCCGGCTCCCGCACCGGCCTGGGTCTGACCAACCTGCGCAGCCGCGTGGCCGTACTGCGCGGCACGCTCCGCCATGAATCGGCGCCCGGCGCGGGCAGCCGCATTTGGATTTCCTTCCCGATTCCGTATCTTCCTGCCGATCAGGCTCCTACCCTCGTTTCCGCCCTATGAGCAACCCCAACATTCGTCTTGCCGTGGTCGATGACCACATTTTATTCCGCAAAGGCTTGCGGGCCCTGATCAGCGGTTTTGCGGGCATGGAAGTTCTCTTCGAAGCCGGCGACGGGCAGGAACTTCTCGAACACCTCGACCAAGGCATCGTACCCGATGTGGTGCTGATGGATCTGCAAATGCCCGTGCTCGATGGCCTGCAAACCGTACGCTTGCTGCGGGCCCAGTACCCGCGGGTGCGCGTGGTTATCATCTCCATGCACGACGAACCCGAGCTCATCGACAGCCTGCACACCGAGGGCGCCCACGGCTACCTGCTCAAAAACGCCAACCCGGAGGAAGTGCGCGGGGCCATCATGGCCGCAGCCGCTCCGAATGCCAAGCTGGCCACGCTGTAAGATTTCCGCCCCGGCGCAGTAGCGCTCAACGTTGGTACTGATACCTAAAAAAGCCGGCTCCCATTCAGGGAGCCGGCTTTTTTTAAGTTTAGCCGCGGGCCGGTTGGCGCTGCTTACAGGGCCAGCGACATACCGGCCGTGAAGGTGCGGCCGCGGTTGAAGAAGGCCTCCAGCGAGTTCACCTGGGTGGGGTCGACCACGCTGCGGGTCGGCACGTCGGTGATGAAATACTGGTCGAACACGTTCAGGATGGATGCTTTAAACGACAGGCGGTACCGCTCCCGGATTGGCTTCACGTCGTAGCCGAAGTGAATGTCGAAGTTGCGGCTGGTGGGCAGGCGGTAGGTGTCGGTCCGGTTTTCCTCCGAGCGCAGGTTCACCGGGTCGAAGTTGGCGTAGTACTTCGAGAACACCAGGAACGAGGGGCGCACGTAGACGCCCGTCACGGGCTCGTAGCGCAGGCCCAGCTGGAACTGGTTCTGGGCCGCGTCGCCGACGTGCACGCCCTTGATGAAGATGGGCTCGTCGTTGATTAGGACCTTACCGCCTTCATCTACCTGAGTGATGCGGCCGGTGGAGCTCCAGCGCCAGTCGCCGATGGAAATGGCGGCGTTCAGCTGCACGCGGCGGCTGATTTCCTGGGCCACGTCCAGCTCGACGCCCATGTGGCGGGCATTCACGTTGCGCACGTTGTTGAACACGGGCACGCCGTCGACGGTGCCGGTGGTGGAGCTGCTCTTGTTGGTCCAGTTCGTGAAGTAGCCGTTCAGGTTGGCCTTCAGCGACGGATACGAAATGCCGTAGCCCAGCTCAAACGAAGCAATGCCCTCGTTGCGGATGTCCTGGAGCTTGCGGCCCGAGTTCTGGTCGAATACGAAGTTGAAGAACGGGACCTTGCTGATGTAGCCCACGTTGGCAAACAGGTTGTTGTGCTCGGTCAGGTTGTAGTTGGCGCCGGCTTTCACGCTGTAGCCGGTCAGGCGGGCCCAGTCGGTTTCCACGCGTTTGCCGTCGGCGTTGGTGTAGGACTTGCCGTTCAGCGTCAGGGTGTAGGGGCTGGCCGAACCCGAGGGGTTGATGGTGTAGGCCGGCACGTCGTAGTTGATACCGTCTACGTTGACCTGCTTGGCTTTGAAGTAGTCGATGCGCTTGTAGCCGATCTGCGAAACCGTCCCGCTGAGCACGGCCGACAGCACCGGGGTCTTGTATTCCACCTGGCCGTAGCCACCCAGCCACTGCGTTTTGCCGTCGTAGTTGTAGCCGAGTTTGTCGCCCAGGCCCAGGCGAGTGGTTGGATCGGTGTTGCGGTTGGCTGTGTTGGTGGCGTAGTCGCCGCCCAGCAAGTCCCGGATTTCCTGGTAGTGCTCCCCGTAGTAGGTGCGGCCGTCAACGCCGGCAGCGAGGGTCACGGCATCGGTGAGTTTGTACTCGGCGCCGGTGATGAAGCCGTACCAGCGGTGGTTGTTCACGCTGTTGCGCAGGTAGGTATTGGCCCGGCGGGTGGGGTTCGAAGCGTTAGGCAGCTCGTTGGTGTTCGTGTCGAAGATGCGCTGGAAGTCGGCCTGCCCGTTGGCATCCAGGGGCAGCGTGGCGCTGGCGCCCGAGCCACCGCCCGAGCCGATGGAAACGTAGGCCACCGTGGAAATGAACAGCCGGTCGGAGGCGTTCCAGTAGTGGTTGAGGTTGATCTGGGGCTTGTGGTAGTAGTTCACCCGCTCGTTCACGACCTCGGCCTTGTCGGTTTCGTACACCCGCTCTTTGCCTTCGAGGTGGTAGCGGCGCAGGTAGCCCCAGTTCGGGTTGTAGGCAAAGCCCTTGTCGCCGTTGATAACCTGATTGCCGCCCAGCTCGCGGGCCTTGGCGTTGCTGTACACGCCGATGCGGCTGGCGAAGCTGCGCTGACCGTGGCTCTGCGGCGAGCCCAAGCCGGTCAGGGACAGGCGGTGCTTGCCGAACTTCTTGCTCACGTTGCCGAAATAAGTCCAGGCGTCGTCGAAGGTCTGGTCAACCCAACCGTCGGACACCCGGCGCGAGGCGAAGCCCGTGAAAGCCCAGTCGCCCTTGAGCGTGCCGCTGCTCATCATCAGCGAGGCCTTGCGGTAGCCGTTGGAGCCGCCTTCCACGCGGGCCATGACGCTTTTCTTGTCGTCGAAGCCGCGGGTCAGCACGTTGATAGTGCCCCCAACGGATGGCACGGCGATGCGCGAAGCCGACAGGCCGCGCTGCACCTGCAGCGACTTGGTCACGTCGCCCAGGTCCCAGTTGGACCAGAACACCGAGCCGTTTTCCATGTCATTGACCGGTACGCCGTTGACCATCACGGCCACGTTGCGCTGGTCGAAGCCGCGGATGCTGATGCGGGAGTCGCCGGTGCCGCCGCCACTCTGGGTAGCGTACACGCCGGGCGTCTCGTTGAGAATCATCGGCAGGTCCCGGTTCGACAGCGTTTCGCGCAGCTTCACCTCGTTCACGGCCGAGTAAGCCACGGGCGTTTCGCGCTCCACGGCGATGCCGAGCGAGCCCACTACCTGCACTTCATTCAGGGTGGCGTTGTCGGCGTTGAGCGAGAAGCTCGCCGTAGCGTTTTGGGTGGTGATGACCACGCGCTGCTCGGTGATTTTATAGCCGATAAAGGAGGCCTTCACCGAGTATGTACCCGGCTTCAGGTTTGGCACCAGGTATGTGCCGTTGGCCTCGGCCCCGGCGCCGGTATTGACGCCGTTGCCGGTTACCTGCACTGTGGCGCCGGGCAGGGCCTCGCCGGTGAGCTTATCCAGCACCCGGCCTTTGATGGAGAATGTGCTTTGGGCGGCGGCCGTCAGGACGGCCAGGCAAGCGAGCAGAAAGGTGAGTAAGGTGTGTTTCATGCAGTACAGTGGGAATTACAGCGTTTGCGCTAAGCAAAGATAAGGGATTGGCAGGTAGCCGGAAAGCCAGCCCGAGAGTTTCGCGGCCGCGTGCTTTTTGCCCGTATCTTGCGAAAAATCAGCCCCGCCCGTCCCCAGACAATTCCCTGCGTCGCGTCACCTTGTTATGGCGCCGGCGCTGGCCGCGCTGATGTATTGCTAGCTTCTTATCAGCCTGCCTTTTACGCTTATTTCATTCCATGATTTCGCTTCTTCGCGGCGGCCTGTTGGCTGCCTTGGTTGGCGTAGCTAGCTGCCCTAGCGCCCGCGCTCAGCTGTTTTACACCGTCAAGCTGTCGGCGGAGTCGGCCTGGGCCACGAACCCGCGGCCGGTGTACGTGGCTCAGGTCGTAGATGCCCGCCTCACCCGAAGCGGCCTGGGCTGGCTGAGCAGCGGGGCGGAAAACATGCGCCGGCTGGCCCGCTTTCCGCAGGGTCTGGAACACGAGCTAACTCATTTCTACGGGCAGGTGCCCCGCTCCCCGCAGGCGCTGCCCCTGGTGCTGGTGGTACGACGGCTGAGCCTGGCCGAGCAGGCCGCCAACCTGCAGGAAGTAGCCCAGGCCGAAGTGGTGGCCGACTTCTACTACCAGCATGCCGACGGCTACCACCGGGTGTACCACGCGGCGGAGCTGACAACCGACCAGGCCTTCGACGTCACGGGCCGGCACGACTCCAACATCAGCCGGGCCCTGCTCATGGCCCTGCCCCCGATGGCCACCCTGAGTTCGGAGCAGGCCGCTGCCGGTCCGGCCCTGACCTGGGCCCAGGTGCTGCATGCTCCCGCCCCGGAGCCCTACCCCGTCCAGACGGCGGCCAAGCTGCACCCCGGCGTCTACCGCACCGTGGCCGACTTTCAGCAAAACACCCCGCTGGCCGGCGTGGAATGGGAAGCCAAGGAGGGCGTTATGTTCGGGACCCGGGCAATTGTCGGCACCCAGCCCACCGGCCTGAAGCTGCGCGGCGACACGCCCACTGGCCAGTGGCACGATGGCCGCGACTACTGGGGCTTCTGCGACGGACGCCAGCAGTACGTCCGCTACGGCGGCGCCTTTTACCCCTTGCAGCGCACCGCCGCGGGCTATGAATACCAGGCCCCGGTTTACATCGACCCGCGCCAGCAGAGCCAGACTATGCTCTACACCCCGGCGGGCACGCTGGCCCTGCAAAAGCCCTGGTGGACGGCGGCGACCCTGCAGCTCTGGCCCGACACGGGCTTTTCCAGCGAGAAGCTTCCGCTCACCGAACGGGCCGATGCGCCGGCCGCCGTGGCTACCGTGGTGGTGTACCGCCGGCCCGACGCCGCCCCGGACCGCCCCGTGCAGGTATCGCTGAACGGGCAGGTGATGGGCACGCTGCGCGGCGGGGAGTACCTGACCCTGCCCATGCCGGCCGGGGCCCCCGCCGAAATCAGCGTGTGCGGGCAGGCGGAGCGCGAGGCCTGTTTCCGCTTCCGCCCCGATTTGCGGGCGGCCAATTACCTCGACTGCCACCTAGGCACGGCCACCCAGCCCGCACCTTCGGTCCGCCTCGTGTCGGTGGATATCGGCGCGGCGGCCCTGCAGGAATGCGCGGAAGCAAAATGAGCGCCCCGCTACTGGTTTATAGTCACTCCACGTTATGATGAAGACTGCTTTTCTGTTCCCGCTGCTGTTCTCGGCCCAGGCCGCGGCCGCCCAGGTTTTTGCCATTGACCTTCCCGCCGCCAGTGCCCCCGCCAGCCCGTTTTGGGTGGAGCAGGTTGTGGATGCCCGCCCCGACCGCACCATGCTCGGCTACGTGCAGCAGGGCCTCGACAACCATCTGGTACCCGCTAACTTTGCTCACCGTCTGGAAGAGGAAGTGCTGCATTTTGTCGGCCCGCAACCAGCCGCCAGCGGCATGCGGCCCGTGGTGCTGCGAATCCACCGGCTTAAAATTGCGGAGGAAACCCGCGCCAGCTCCGAGCGGGCCAATGCCGAGGTGATGGCCGACTTCCTGCTCCGCGACGGGCAGCAGTTCTACCCGCTGCTTTCCGTGAGTCTGGGGGCTGAGTCGAAAGGGTTGGACGTGACCAAGCAGCACGCCGGCAACCTGGCCAAAATCCTTACCAGCGCCCTGCTGCAACTGGCCGCGCTGCCGCCCACCTCCCAACCCAGCGCAGGAACTGCCCCGCTCACCCTGGCCCAGGTACAGCAGGGCGCGGGCTTCCAGCCCTATCAGTTCCCGATTCAAAAAACGCTGACGCCCCAGCGGGGTTTCTACCGCACGCTCGAGGAGTTTCAAAACAACAGCCCGAACCCGGATACCGCTCCTTTCGAACTAATCCGGAAGCCCCGCACCGGCAAGCAGTGGGCCGGCCAGCCGGACATCGACGCCCTGCTGCTGAAGCCGTCTTTCAGCGGCACCCGCGCGCCGGTTCGGGGCGTATGGGGCTTGTCCGACGGGCAGAATGCCTACATCTTTCAGCGGGGCAGCTACTTTCTGCTGACGCCGAGTGGTGCAGCCTACACCTTTACTGGTTTCGCCCCCGTGGATCCAAACGATGCCCTGACCGGGGTGGTGCTGGGCGGCATGTTTGGCCTGGCCGGGGGCGTAGCCGCCGCGGCCTTGGCGGGCGGCAAAGAGCCCATGCCCTACGAACTGAGCGTCATCACCGGCAACCTGGTGGCCCAGCGCCCCGCCAACGATTTTGCCACTGCCGACACGGCCGCCGTGTACCTGTACCGCCGCGCGGCCACCAGCGCCGGCCCGCCGTTGCAGGTTCTCGTCGATGGCAAGGAGGCAGGCACCCTGGGCCCCGAGCAGTACCTGGCCCTGACCTGGCACGACCGGCGCCGCGACATGACCATCTGCCTGCTGGACGAGCAGCGCACCTGCTACACGCTGGTGCCGCTGTTCGGCACGGCCACTTACCTCAACTACGCGCAAAACAAGGACACCCATCAGCCGGCCGTGCAGCCGATGCCCACCAAGGAAGGGGCTTTTCACCTCAAGCACCTACGGCTGCGCGAACCCCGGCACTAGCTGGGCGTTCTTATTCCAGCTCCGCGCTGGGGTCCCAGAATCGTTTTTTAAAGTCCGGTACTACGTCGTCGACCACGGGGATACCTTCGGCTTCCAGGGCTTCCTGCATGGCCGTGGGCGTGGCGTAGTGCAGGCGGCCGGTGAGCATACCCAGGCGGTTGAGCACCCGGTGAGCGGGCACGTAGCCGTCGGCCGTATGCGCCGCCATCATGGCCCAGCCTACCATGCGGGCCCCGTGCCGGGCGCCGAGGTAGTGGGCAATGGCCCCGTAGGTGGTGACCCGTCCCGGCGGCACGAGGCGCACCACTTCGTGCACTTCCTGGAAAAAATTGCGGTGGGCTTCGGTGGGGTTGCGGGGAATGCTCATGGGCCAAGCGGGACGAAACAAGGCCGGCAAGGTAAGCAGCGCGCCGCTGCCACCACAAGCTGGGCTATAACGCCGGGAAGCGGCCAGCGTACACCAAGCAACTCCTTAGCGCCCTATTCTTTCCTCCTAAAACCTGCCAATTATGGGAATCTTCTCGGGTAAACTCAGCACCCTCGACGATTTGCTGCACGAGCAACTGCGCGACCTGTACAGCGCCGAAAACCAACTGGTGAAAGCCCTGCCCGACATGGCCGACACGGCCAAGGACGCCCGCCTCAAGCAGGCTTTCCAGACCCACCTGCAGGAAACCAAAAACCAGGTGGCCCGCCTCGAGCAGATTGGCCGCACCCTGAGCCTCGACCTCGCTGGCCATACCTGCAAAGCCATGGAAGGCCTGCTCAAGGAAGGCAAGGAGATGATGCACGAAGATGCCTCCGACGAAGTGAAGGATGCCGGCCTGATTGCCGCCGCCCAGCGCGTGGAGCACTACGAAATAGCCGGGTATGGCACGGCCGCCCACTATGCCGAGCGCACCGGCCACGCCGAAGCCGCCGCGCTGCTGCGCCAAACCCTGCAGGAAGAGCAAAGCACCGATACCAAGCTCAACGACCTGGCTAAGAGCTACATCAACCCCAAAGCCCTGTAGCGCCAGCCCAGCCAAACGAAAAAAAGCCTGCAACCCGCGGGCTTTTTTTGTGTCTTACCCCCATTGCCTGGCCGCCCGCTCCGGTGGAAGTAAACCCTAATCCGCCGGTTCGCGTTGTGAACTGCTGCCCCGCTCCTAACGCGGCCCGCAGCGCCAGGCCGGAACTATGCCCCCTATATGCAAACCCAGGAACAGGAAAGAGAAGCACTAGAAACGGCCGAAGCCCCGGCGGGTAAAAGCCACCGCGTACTATGGATTGTGCTGGCCCTGGCGCTCGTAGCCGGACTGGTGTTCGTCAAGATGAAGTATTTCCCCTCCCCCAACGCCGATGCCAAAGGTGGCGGCAAAGGCGGGGCCGGCGCGGGCAAGGGTGGCCCGGGCGGTAAGGGCGGCGGCCAGCGCCTGCCCGTGCAGGTCTACGTAGTAAAACCCACCAACCTCTCCGACGAAGTGGCCGCCACCGGCTCGGTGCTGGCCGATGAGTCGGTTGTTATTAAGAGCGAGCTGTCGGGCAAGATTACCAGCCTCAACATCCGGGAAGGCCAGCCGGTGAGCAAGGGGCAGCTGCTGTTCAGCATCAACGCCGACGAGGCCCAGGCTGCCATCCGCAAGCAGCAGTACAACATCCAGCTCTTCCGCGACCAGGAGCGCCGCCAGCGCACCCTGCTCGACAAGGAGTACATCAGCGCCCAGGAATACGAGCAGGCCAACAACCAGCTCCAGACCGCCCAGGCCGACTTGAAGGCCCTTCAGGCATCCTTGGCCAAAGCCTACGTGCGGGCCCCGTTCAGCGGGGTGCTGGGTCTGACTACGGCCACCGTGGGCACCTACGTAAGCCCCGGCACCGAAATTACGACCCTTTCGCGGGTGCGGCCGGTGAAGATTGACTTCGCCGTACCGGGCCGCTTTGCTGCCAACGTGCGCGTCGGCGACGTGGTCAGCATCACCGACGAAGGCACCAACAAGAAGTACGAGGCCAAGGTCTACGCCATTGACCCGCAGATTGACCCCGTGAGCCGGACCCAGCCCGTGCGGGCCCGCTACGCCAACCAAAACAACGAGCTGCGCCCCGGCGCCTTCGTGAAGGTAAATCTGCAGCTGGGCGAATCCACCGACGCCCTGCAGGTGCCTACCGAGTCGGTGATTCCCGAGGCCAGCGGCTACAGCGTCTACACCGTGCAGAAGGGCAAGATGGTGCCGAAGAAGGTGAAAATCGGAATTCGCTCCGACAAGGTCATCCAGATTACCGACGGCTTGGCCGTGGGCGACTCCGTGATTCGCACCGGCATTCTGCAGGTTAAGCCCGGCGACGCGGTGAAAGCCCAGCCCACCAGCCGGTAAGCCCCAATGACTGCCACCCCGACCGTTGCGCTGTCCGCTGTTAGCATCCGCCCGGCTACGCCCGCTGATGCCAACGACTTAGCAGCCCTGGTCGCGGAGCTGGACTACGCTACTACTCCGGCGGTGGTGGCAAACCGGCTGGCAGAACTCACGGCCGCCGGCGACTTGCTGCTGGTAGCCGAATACGAAACCCGGGGAATCGGCTTGGTGCACCTGCACCGCACCCCGTTTCTGCACCGCCCGCCCGACGGGCGCATTGTGACGCTGGGCGTGCTGGCCATTTACCGCAACCAGCAGCTTGGAGCCAAGCTGCTGGCTGCCGCCGAGCAGCAGCTCTGGGCCTGGGGCTGCGGCCGCGTGGAAGTAACCAGCGGAATACCGCGGGAAGCAGCCCACCGGTTTTACCAACGCCTGGGCTACGAGCCCCAGTCCCGGCGCTTCGTCAAGGCGCGACCCCGGTAATTTTTGCGCCGCCGCGGCGCTATCCGACTTAACTTCTCTTCTATGAGCTTATCATCAACCAGTATCAACCGCCCGGTTCTCGCCATTGTGATGAGCTTGGTCATCGTGATATTCGGCGTCATCGGGTTTCGCTACCTCAGCATCCGGGAATACCCGAGCGTGGACCCGCCCATTATCACGGTGTCGGCGAGCTACACCGGGGCCTCGGCCGACGTGATGCAGGGCCAGGTGACCGAGCCGCTCGAAGAAGCCTTGAACGGCATTGCCGGCATCAAGAACCTGACTTCAAACAGCCGGGACGGCCGCACCCAGATTACGGTGGAGTTTGACCTCGACGCCGACCTGGAAACGGCCGCCAACGACGTGCGCGACAAAGTATCGGGGGCCCAGGGCCGTCTGCCCCGCGACATTGACCCGCCCATCGTGAGCAAGGCCAATGCCGACTCCCAGCCCATTGTGATGACCTACCTCAGCTCCAACAAACGGACCCTGCTGGAGCTGACCGACTACGCCAACAACACCCTCAAGGAGCGCCTGCAAACCATTCCGGGCGTGTCGGAGGTGCGGGTGTACGGGGAGCGGAAGTACTCCATGCGCCTGTGGATGGACCCCGTGAAGCTCGCTGCCCTCGGCGTGAGCCCCGTGGATGTACAAACCGCCCTCACCCGGGAAAACGTGGAGCTGCCCAGCGGGGCCGTGCAGGGCCAAAACACCCAGCTCACCCTGCGCACCATGGGCCGGCTGAGTTCCGTGGCCGACTTCAACAACCTGATTATCCGCAAGGACGCCGCCTCGCTCGTGCGCCTGTCCGACGTGGGCTACGCGGAGCTGTACCCCGAAAATGACCAGACCATCTTCAAGGTCAACGGCGTGCCGATGGTGGGTTTGGCCGTGATTCCCCAGCCGGGTTCCAACCAGATTGACATTGCCGACGAGTTCAACAAGCGCATTGAGCTCTACGGCAAGGACCTGCCCAAGGACCTGGTGCTCAAGCCCGGCTTCGACAACTCGGTCTTCATCCGCAAGTCCATCAACGAGGTGGAACACACCATCATCGAGGCCTTCGTGCTGGTGGTCATCATCATCTTCCTGTTTTTGCGCGACTGGCGCTCCACGCTGATTCCGGTGGTGGCCATTCCCGTGTCGTTGGTGGGGATTTTCTTCGTGATGTACCTGCTCAATTTCTCCATCAACGTGCTCACGCTGCTGGCCATCGTGCTGGCCATCGGCCTGGTGGTCGACGACGCCATTGTGGTGCTGGAGAACATCTACTCCCGCATTGAGGAGGGCGAAGACCCCAAAACGGCCGCCATCAAGGGCTCCGAGGAAATTCTGATGGCCGTTATCAGTACCACCATCGTGCTGGCGGCCGTGTTTCTGCCCGTGGTGTTCCTGACCGGCATCACCGGCCGCCTGTTCCGCGAGTTCGGCATCGTGGTGGCTGGCTCGGTGTTGATTTCGGCCTTCGTGTCGTTGACCCTGACGCCGATGATGTGCTCAGTGCTGCTCAAGCGCCAGGAAAAGCACAACTGGTTTTACCGCAAAACCGAGCCTTTCTTCGAAAAGCTCATCGGCGGCTACCAGGACAGCCTCCAGACGTTTCTGCGCAACCGCTGGCTGGCTTGGCTGGTGGTGGCGGGCACGGGCGTGGGCATCTGGTTTTTCATGAAAGCCATTCCTTCGGAGCTGGCCCCGGTGGAAGACCGCAGCCGCGTCAACATCAACGCCACGGGCCCCGAGGGTGCCTCGTTTGAGTACATGGACGCCTACATGGACCAGCTCAGCAAGCTGGCCCAGGACTCGGCCGGCGCGGCCAACCTGAGCAGCGTGTTTGCCGTGACCTCGCCGGGCTTCGGCGGGGGCTCCAACTCGGGCAACGCCCGGGTGCTGCTGCTCGACGCCGACCAGCGCCCCCGCACCCAGGACCAGATTGCCTCCGGCCTCAGCGCCGGGGTGAAAAAGCTGACCGCCGCCCGCACCTCCGTGTCCCAGGACCAGAGCATCGGCGGGGGTGGCGGCGGGGGTGGTGGCCTGCCCGTGCAGTTCGTTATCCAGACCCAGGACTTCGAGAAGCTGCGCGAGGCCGTGCCCAAGTTTCTGGATGCCGCCCGTCAGAATCCCACCTTTCAGTTCGTGGACGTGAACCTGAAGTTCAACAAGCCCGAGCTGCGCGTCAACATTGACCGGGAAAAGGCCCAGAGCCTGGGCGTGTCGGTGCAGAGCATTTCGCAGACTTTGCAGGCCGGCCTGAGCGGGCAGCGCTTCGGCTACTTTATCCGGGAGGGCAAGCAGTACCAGATTATCGGGCAGGTGGCGCGCGAAGACCGCAACCAACCCCTCGACGTACGCCTGCTGTCGGTGAAAAGCGCCGATGGCACGCTCGTGCAGCTCGACAACGTCATTCACCTGACCGAGAGCAGCACCCCGCCCCAGTTGTACCGCTTCAACCGCTACAATTCGGCCACTTTCTCGGCCTCCCTGGCCCCGGGCAAAACCCTCGGCGACGGGATTGCCGCCATGCGCAGCATTGCCGACAAAAGCCTCGACGACACGTTCTCCACCGAGCTGTCGGGGGCCTCGCGCGACTTCGAGGAAAGCTCCTCGTCCCTGCTCTTCGCCTTCGGCCTGGCTCTGGTGCTGATTTATCTGGTGCTGGCCGCCCAGTTCGAGAGCTTCCGCGACCCGGTTATCATCATGGTAACTGTGCCGCTGGCCTTGTCGGGCGCCCTGCTGAGCTTGTGGTACTTCAACCAGACGCTCAACCTGTTTTCCCAGATCGGTATTATCATGCTCGTGGGCCTGGTGACGAAAAACGGGATTCTCATCGTCGAGTTTGCCAACCAGCGCGTGGAAGAAGGCGTGGACTACATGACCGGCTTGGTGGAAGGCGCCACGGCCCGCTTCCGCCCCATTCTGATGACCTCGCTCTGCGCCATCCTCGGCATTCTGCCCATTGCCATTGCCACCGGCGCCGGCGCCCTGAGCCGGCGCGCCATGGGCATCGGCGTGGTCGGCGGCCTGTTTTTCGCCACCGGCCTGACGCTCTACGTAGTGCCGGTGATGTACTCGTACTTCGCCACGGCCAAAAAGCACAAGCCCACTGAGGAGCCCGAAAAGGCCGTCACGGCGTAGTTCCAATCAGCCAAGCACGTCCGGCGGAGGGCCGCTGAAGCACTCCTTGCGCTTCGAGGCCGCCGTACCCAACTCCGCCGGACGACTTACCTTACTTTATCCGAATGCCCTTCCCCGCCCGTTTTCTATTTCCCCACCGCGGCCTGACGCTCGCCCTGCTGGCCCTGCCCTTCGCGGGCCTGGCCCAGCAGCCGGTGCTGCCGCCGCGTCAGCCCACGACGAAGCCCCAGGCCAAACCCCAGACGGCCCGGCCCGCCACCGTGGCTCCTGCCCCGCCCCTGACGCTGGCCGAGGCCATCCAGCTGGGCCTGCAAAACAACTACGACATCCGGCTGGCCCGCACCGACGAGCAGATTGCCAGCAACAACGTCACCCGCGGCAACGCCGGCCAGCTGCCGGTCGTGAACGGCAACGCTTCCCGCACCTTCAACATCAACAACACCCGCCAGCAGCGGGAGCAGGCGGCCCCGGTGGTTATTAACGGGGGTCGGGTGAACGGGCTGAATGCCAACGTAGCGGCCACTTGGACCATTTTCGACGGCCTGGGCATGTTCATTGCCTACGACCGGCTCAAGGCCCTCGACCAAAGCCAGCGCCAGCTCACCCGGGCCACGCTGGAGGAAACCGTGGCCGGCATTACCGACGCCTACTACGCCGTGGTGCGCGAGTCGGGCAAGATCAAGTCGATTGAGGAAGCGCTCAAAATCGGGCAGGCCCGCATCGACCTCACCCAGGCCCGCGTGGATGTGGGCGTGAGTGCCAAGGTGGAAGTGCTGACGGCCCGCGTGGACTACAACGCCGACCAGTCGGCCCTGATTCAGCAGCAGGAAACCCTGACGACGGCCAAAATCAACCTCAACAACCTGCTGGGCCGCGCCCCTCGCCTCGACTTCAGCCCGGCCGACTCCATCGTGGTAACCCGCGACCTGGACCACGACGCCATTACCGAAGCCATTAAAGTCAACAACCCCCGCCTGCAGCAGGCCAAGCTTAACACCGCAGTGGCCACGTACGACCGGCGCCTGGTGCGGGCCAGCCGGTTTCCCCAGCTCGGCTTACAGGGCGGCTACGGCCTGACCCGCACCGTCAACAACGCCTTTCTGATCAATACGGCCCAGGGCAGCGTGCTGGGCTCCAACACCAACCGGGTGTTTGGCCCCAGCTACGGCCTGGTGGCCTCCATTCCCATCTTCGACGGCTTCAACCGCAACCGCCTGGAGCAGAATGCCCGCATCGGCGAGGAGCAGAGCCAGCTGCAGCTCAGCCAGACCCAGCTCCAGCTCGACGCCGACGCCGAACAGGCCTACGCCCAGTACCAAAACCGCCTGCAACTGCTTGAGCTGGAAGAAGCCAACATTCTGCTGGCCCGCGAAAACGTGGCCATTGCCCTGGAGCGCTACCGCTTGGGCTTGCTCACGCCCATCGTGCTGCGCGAGGCCCAGCGCACCCAGCTCGACGCCGAGGTGCGTCTGCTCGATATCCGCTACCAGGCCAAGCAGGCCGAAACCATCCTGCGACGCCTGAGTGGCGGGCTGGTGCAGGCCGGCAGCACCGACGGACAATAACCGGCCACCCAGGCTCTGCCACACGAAAGTCCAACTGTCACGCTGATTTTATATCTTTCAGACATGACTACTGCGCCCTTTCCTTCCGAGTTGGCTCCCCTGACGCTCTCCTACCGCCCGGACCTGGGGGTTCTGACGGTCCGCTGGCTGCGCGACGTCACGTTTGAGGAGCTGCAGGAAGGATTTCGCTCGGCCTCGGCTCTTAGCCATACCCACCAGGCCACGTGCTGGCTCGTGGACGTGCGCCGCCGCGTGATGCTCGATGCTTTTCAGTCGGAGTGGGTGGCCCAGCGCCTGCTGCCCGAAATGGCCGCCACGCTGGCCCCGGACCCGCTTTTCGTGGCCTACCTGCTGGCGCCGGCCCGGGTGGAAAATATTCGGCTCGAGCCGGCCCTGCGTGCCACCGTGGCCCAGGCAGAGCATTCCAGCCAAGCGTACCGCCTGCGTACTTTCGCCGACGAAGGACCGGCCATGCAGTGGCTGCTGGCCCAGCAGCAGCCGAGTCACGAGTAGCCCGTGGGCTGGTGTTTTCGGCCCTGTATTCTTCCTCTTCGCGTCTGATGTCTGCCGCCAACTGCCTTATTACTTTCCGCCCCGACCTGGCTACGCTGGTAGCGCGTTGGCAGGACGATGCGCCCGTCGGAGCCCTGCAAGCCGACTTTGCCGCCCTGCTCGCCGAGGCCCAGTCCCTGCCTACGGCCCTGTGGCTGCTCGACGTGCGTCGGCGCGAAAACCTTGACCCCGAACTGGCCAGTTGGACAACCACCACTTTTTTTCCGCAGGCGGCGGCAGCCCTTCGGCCGGCGCGCCTGCGCATTGCCGTGCTGTGCTCCCCCGCCCGCCTGGCCGTGTACGCCTCCGATGATTACCAGATGCAGCAGCTCACTTACGGCATGGCTCCGGAGCGCCCTTACCAAATGCAGCTGTTCGGCGACGAAGGCGCGGCCATGCTCTGGCTGCTGGCTGAGTGAAGCGGGTTTTTACTTCCCTTTACCACTCTTCATTCACTTATGAAAAAATGCTTTACGAGCATCCCCGGTATACTATCCCTGTTATTTTGCTTATCAAGTATACCCCACGCCTATGGCCAGAATGCCGCCTGGCAGATGGCCATAACTCCAACTCAGGCCACGGGTGGCTTTTCGCACGTTGAAGCAACAGCAGCTGGCGCCAGCGGCAACGTCGTTATAGCGGGCAGCTTTTCTGGAAGCCTTACGTTGGGAACGGTTACTTTAACCAGTGCCGGGGCTTCCGACCTGTTTGTCGCTAAGTGGAATAGCAGTAGCAGCAGCTTTTCGTGGGTGCGGCAGGCTGGTGGCGTAGGCATCGACCAAGCCTACGCGGTAGCGGTGAATGGGACGGCCATTTACGTAGCAGGTTATTTTACCGGAGCAGCAAGCAGCTTCGGCAGTCAAGTGCTGACCAATGCTGGCAGCACGGGCACAGACGACGCATTTATAGTGAAGCTTACCGATACGGGTACCAACGCAACGTTTGCTTGGGCCCAGCGCACAGGTGGCACCAGCGACGATGAGATTCATGGCTTGGCCGTAAGCGGCAATGCCGTCTACGCCGCCGGCTCCTTTTCCAGTCCCACAGCTGATTTTGGCACCCTCACTCTCGTCAATAGCAGCCCTTCTTCAGCGTCCTACGACGGGTTCGTCGCCAAGGTAGTTGATGACGGCAGCAGTGCGCGTTTTTCGTGGGTGCAAAAGGCTGGCGGTACTGGCGTCGACTTCGCACAGGCGGTTGCGGTGAATGGCCCCAACATTTATCTAACCGGCTATTTTGCTAGCGCAACTGCCAATTTAGGCGGCATCATCCTTACTAACGGAAGTGCCAGTACCTTATTCGACGTCTTTATAGCTAAACTGACGGACACGGGCAATAGCGCCAGTTTCGTCTGGGCGCAAAAAGCCGGTGGTGCCAGCAGTGATGTTGCCAACTCCGTTGTAGTGCAAGGCAGCAATGTGTATGTAGCCGGGGCCTTCTTTAGTGCGACGGCGACCTTTGGCTCGGTTTCTCTGACCAATCCTATAATCACCCCTGTCAACTCTAATGTATTTATTGCCAAGCTTATAGATCTTGGGGCGAGCAGTAGTTTTGTCTGGGCGCAACAGGCTGGGGGATCTGGGCTGGACCAAGTAGATGCTCTGGCAGTAAGTGGAACCGCCATCTATGCTACGGGCTCTTTCAAAGGCGGTAATGCCAGCTTTGGTGCCACCGTGCTGATTAGTCCAGTGAATGCAGACGTGTTTGTAACAAAGCTCACGGATACAGGGACGACCGGAAGCTTTACCTGGGCCCTGCAGGCTGGGGGTGATAATAACGATTACGCTAAGGGTATCACGCTCACTGCTACGAGCGTTTACATTGGCGGGTACGTGGTACCTCAGGCGGCTTTTGGCAGCTTTACCATTGCTTCTCCCCTTGGTACAAGTACTGGATTTCTGGCTGCTATCAACGACAACACCCTGACGGCTCTAAGTAAGTCAAAGCAGTTGAAACAACTGGCTTTATACCCCAATCCGGCTCATCTAGGGGTCACCAGTGTAGTGCCTGGCGTCCTGGCCGGCGACTTGGGCACGCTTACTATTACGGACGCAACAGGCCGGGTGGCGCTTAGCCAAGCAATAGTGCTAAAGGACAACACCGGGCGTCACGACGTTAATCTAAGTGGGCTTTCTACGGGCTTGTATCTGGTTCGAGTCTGGGCAGCAGGAAAGGCTGCAGCTCAGATTCTGGCAGTGGAGTAAAGCTACTGCACGGGCAGGGCCTTGAGCTCGGCCAGGGCCTGCTGGGTTTCCTTGAACGTGCTGGCCTCTTTCTCTTCCTCATCTTTGGAAGGCTTGGGCGCGTCGCCGTAGAACGCCAGGATATTTTGCTTGAGCGGGGCGCTGACGCCTTCAAACTTCTCCTTGGCCAGCTTGCGCAGCCATTCACCGTAGGTTTTGTCGGCCAGCGGGTACTCGCCGGTCTTGGTCTGGTGGCCAGTATCGAAGTCGGTGTTGGCCAAGCGCAAGTTTTGGGGCTTGTCGCGCACCTGTTCGAGCAAAGAGCAGTAGTTTTTCAGAACCATGTTGAAGCTGGACTTGAAAAAAGCCTGGGCCTCGGGCGTCGGCAGCTTGAAGGCAAAGGGCTTCAGCGGCCCGATTTTGGGCAGGATGCGCACCACCAACGACAGGATGCGGGCACCGGTGCCGGGCTGCTCGTAGTCGGTGCCAAACTCCTTGCGGTACTTGCGGGCGCTCTGGTTGTAGATAAACTCCCGGCGGCGCACCTGCGGGCTCAGGGCCCGGATTTCCTTGCGCTGGCTCTGCCAGGCCGCCCGCGTGGCCGTCGGGATGAGCTGGCTCACGGCAAAGCGGTAGCTGCTGATGCTCAGGTCCACGTTGGCAATGACTTGGCCCAGCTTCAGGCCGTAGGTTTTCTCGAAGGCCCGCTCCAGCACGGGCTTGCTGACCTTGAAGCCAATATAACTGTGGTAGTCCTCGGTGCGGTAGCGGCCGGCGGCCACCTGCACCACGTCGAAGGCAAACTCGAGCTGAGTGTGCTGCTTGGGCGCCTCGTCGTAGGTGATGATGTTGCCGAACTGGGCTTTCAAATCCGGATACACTGAGGCCATGGCCTTGTTGGTACCCTCGGGGTGGCCGTTGATGTCGGCGGCGTAATGCCCCAGCGCGCCCAGGGCAAAGGCGTACTCGTTGCGGTCTTGGGAGTCCTCAATCAGGTTGCGCACGAAGTCCCCGCTGCGCACGTAATGGGTCAGGTTTGTGAACAGCTGCGAGCCGAACGGATAGAAGCCCATGTCCTGGATGATGGCCCCGCCGTAGGCGTAGCTTTTGGCCTCAATGAGCTCTTCTTTCGTGGCCCCGGGAAACCGGGTTTGCAGCAGCGGCAGCAGGCACCGCTTCCAGGTGGAGTCGATGTTGGCCTGGTGCGTGAGCACGGAGTAGCCAGAAGAGGAAAGTGGGGTAAGCAGCAGGGACAGAACCCCGCAAAAAAGCCATTTCAGCATTACTAGAAGGCCTGCGCGCGGGACTACGGCGTCGGGGAAACAGGCCGTAGCAATCTACGCGAAAGCTGGACCGGAGTTGTACGGGCCAGTGCCGCCTTCGGGCGCAGGGCGGTCGGACAAACGCCGGTTTCCGTCGATACAATCGGGGCGGCGGTCCGTTTGGGTGGCGCTGGGCGCGAAGTTCTGCTAAGTTTACCGCTCCGCTTTTCACTGCTCAATGCCTACCGTTTCCCTCCAACGCTACATTACCCCGCTGACCCACGTGCTGGTGTGGGTGCTGTTTGCGTTTTCCCTGCTGCTGCTCAACCCGATTATGGGCCGCTTCGTGCTGCCCACCGAGTATTGGATCAAGCAGCTGCTCCTGTTCGGCCTCTGGGTGGGCGCCTTTTACTTTACGGCCCACGTCACGGCCCCGCGCCTGCTGCTGCGCGGCCGCATCGGCTGGTTTATCCTGGCGCTGCTGGCTACGGCGGCCGTAATTACTCTGCTGTCCCAGCTCATCGATTCGTGGCTGAATCTGCAGCAGCTCATGGATGTAGTGCTGCGCCCGCCCGGCACGCCCGCCAACCTGCCCCCGCGCCCGCGCCGCTTCGACAACAAGGGCCTGCTGACGACCCTGCTCGTGCTGGGCATCAGCACCAGCGTGACGGCCGTGCGCAAGTGGCAGCAGGACACGCTGCGCCGTCAGGAACTGGAGCAGGAGAAGGTGACCTCCGAGCTGTCGTTTCTGAAGGCCCAGATCAACCCGCACTTTTTCTTCAACACGCTCAACAACATCTACGCCCTGACCGTCATCGACGGCAACGGCGCCCGCCAGGCCATTCACACTCTGTCGCGGATGATGCGCTACGTGCTCTACGAAACCCCCACCGATACTACGCCCCTGAGCAAGGAGCTGGCCTTCGTGCAGGACTACGTGGCGCTGATGAAGCTGCGCCTGACCGACAAGGTAGCAGTGGTGGTGGAGTGGCCCGAGCCGCTGCGGGAAGTATCCGTGGCGCCCATGCTGCTGCTGCCCTTCGTCGAGAATGCCTTCAAGCACGGCGTCAGCGCCACCAAGCCCAGCCGGATCTTTGTGGCCGTGCGCCAGCCCACGCCCCAGCGCCTGGAGCTGGAAGTGCGCAACACCAAGTTCGACACGCCCACCGCGGGCTTCGACGAAAGCAACGGTATCGGGCTGGTCAACACCCGCCGCCGCCTCGACCTGCTTTACCCCGGGCGCTACACCCTGGCCGTCACCGACGGCACCGCGGACCACGAGTTTCGCGTCCTTCTAACCCTGCAAGATCTATGACGCCGCTGAAATGCATTGCCGTCGACGACGAGCCCCTGGCCCTGGGACTGGTGTGCTCCTTCATTGATCAAACCCCGTTTCTGGAGCTGATCGGGCGCTACACCAGCGCCGTGGAAGCCCTGCGCAGCCTGCACGAGCACCCCGACGTGGAGCTGCTCTTCCTCGACATTCAGATGCCCGAGCTGACCGGCATGGAGCTGGCCCGGGTTCTGGACCGCGGGCAGCCCGGCACGGGGCCGCGCATCATCTTCACCACGGCCTTCAACCAGTACGCCCTGGAAGGCTACCGCGTCGATGCGCTGGACTACCTGGTCAAGCCCTTCAGCTACGAGGAGTTTCTGCGGGCCGCCACCAAAGCCCGGGGCTACGCCGAAATCACCCACGGCAGTCAGGCGGCAGTGGCTCCAGCCGCCGCGCCCGCCGAGGAAGCCGAGCACCTGTTTCTGAAGGTAGAATACGAGCTGGTACGCGTGGCCCTCGACGATATTCTCTACGTGGAAGGCCTCAAGGACTACGTGAAAGTGCATCTGAGCAGCCAGCCCCGCCCCCTGCTTTCGTTGATGAGCCTCAAGGCCATGGAGGAAAAGCTGCCCGCCCGCCGCTTCCTGCGCATTCACCGCTCCTTTATCGTGGCCCTGGATAAAATTGAGGCCATCCGGCGCAACACCGTGCAGATTGGCTCGGCCACCATCACCGTCAGCGACCAGTATAAAGAGCCGTTTGCGCAGTTTCTGAGCCGCTGGAGCTGAGCCCGGGCCAGCCTTTCCGGGAGGCTCCATCCGCCGGCCTTCCGAATCCCGGCCCGTAGCGCGTACTTTTGCCGGGCCGGCCCTGCTGCCCCGCCTTATTTCCTGCTCCCGATTCTGGCGTCCGCGCCTGTTGCCCTGCCGATGACTGGCCCTTCTGCTTCCCTGCCCCCACCCGTTGCGGGCCCTCCCTTTTCTGCCGCGGCCGCGCTCCGGCTGGGCGTGCTGTGCCTGTCGGCCAGCCTGGGCGGACTGGAGCTCAACAGCCTCAAGTTTGCCGACTGGATGCGGCAGCGCGGTCACCATGTGGTGTTTTTTGCCCCGCCGGCTACGCCCCTAGCCGAACTGGCCGGGCAGTGGGGCGTGCCCCTGCAAACCCTGACGGCGCGGCGCGGGCTGGGCGTGGCCAGCGCGGCCCAGCAGCTCAAGGCCCAGCTCGCCCAGCACCAGCTCGACACGCTGGTCGTGACCCAGAACAAGGACCTGAACCTGGTGACGCTGACCAAGCTGCTGCTCGGCGGCCGGCTGCGCATTCTCTACCAGCAGCACATGCAGCTGGGCCTAGCCAAGCGCGACCTGTTTCACACCCTGCGCTTTCGGCTGGTCGATGCCTGGCTTTCGCCCCTGCCGGGCCTGGTGCGGCAGGTGTCGGAGCAAACCCGCTACGACGCCCGCCGCGTCCACCTCGTGCCGCTGGGGCTGCCCCTGGAGCAGTTTGCGCCGCCAGCCACGCCCAAAGCCGAATTTCGCCGGGCTCTGGAGTTGCCCACCGAAGGGATTCTGCTCGGCATCCTGGGCCGCCTCGACGACGGCAAGGGCCAGGAGTTCGTCATTCAGGTTCTTGACCGGCTGCGGTCTACGTCTACCCTGGACGTGAGTCTGCTGATTATGGGCGACATCACCCTCAACGAGGGCGACGCGTACCTCCAGCACCTGCGCCGGCTCGTGGCCCAGCTCGGGCTGGAGCAGCACGTGCACTTCCGGCAGTTCCGCCCCGATCCGGCCGTGTTCTACCACGCCGTCGACGTGTTCGTGCTGGCTTCCGTGAATGAAACCTACGGCATGGTCACGCTCGAAGCCATGGCCGCTCAGGTGCCCATTGTGGCGGCGGCCACCGGGGGCACGCTGGAGCTGGTGGAGCACGAGAAAACGGCCCTGCTCTACCCCCTGCTCGACGTGGAAGCCTGTACCCAGTGTATCCGCCGCTGCCTGCAGGACCCGGCCGCCACCCGGCAGCGCGTGCTCAACGCCTACGCCCACGTGCAGAACTACTCCCACCAGCGCCAGTGCCAGCTCACGGAAGAAGTGATTCAGACCTTGTAACCACCACCCATTCGGAGCGAAGCCGTACTGCGGGGGCCAAAAACAAACCGGGGAGAAACTCCGCAGTGCAGCAGAGCTTCTCCCCGGTTTTTGCGTTTTCGCGGGGCTACTTAAACGACGGGGACTACTTCCGGCGTGGGCCGGCTGCCGCGCAGGCCGTACCAGACAATGTAGAGGTAGCAGAGCACCGGCAGCACAAAGGCCAAGCGCAACGCGTGCACGCCGCCACCGCCGAACGTGCTGTCGGCAATCAGGCCAAACAGCGGCGGGATGACGGCCCCCCCGACAATGGCGGCTGAGAGCAGACCCGAGGCATCTTCGGTGTGCCGCCCCAGCCCGGCCACGGCTAGGGTGAAAATGACGGGGAACATAATCGAGTTCATCAGGCCCACGGCCAGCAAGCTCCACATGGCCACGGCTCCGGTGGTATTCACCGAAATCAGCACCAGCACTACGGCCAGCAGAGCGTTGAAGACCAGCACCCGGCCAGGGCGGAATTTGCGCAGAATGCCGATGCCCAAAAAGCGGCCCACCATGGCACCGCCCCAGTAGTAGGCCACCTGGTCGCCGGCCGCCTGGGCCGACAGATTCATAACCTCCGGCTGGCCCAGGTAGCTGACAATGTGCGACCCGATGGCCACCTCGGCACCCACGTAAGTGAAGATGCCCACCAGTCCCAGCAGCAAATGCCGATAGCTCCAGGCCCGCTGCGTATCGCCGGCCGGCGCTGGCGCGTGGGCAATAGTAGGGAGCTTCAGAAAGGTCAGCAGCAGAAAAATAAGCACCAACGCGGCTCCGATACCCAGGTACAGGTACTGCACGGCCGTAATGTCGAGGGCGGCCGTCTGGGCCGCGGTGAGCGTTTTGAGGTCGGGCAGATGGGACAGAATTAGCCACGAGCCCAGCAGCGGGGCAATGGTGGTAGCTAGGGAGTTGAAGGCCTGGGTGAGCGTGAGGCGGGAAGAAGCCGTTTCGGGCGACCCCAGAATGGCTACGTAAGGATTACCGGCCACCTGCAGCATCACGATGCCGGTAGCCAGCACAAACAGCGCCCCCAAAAACAGCCCGAACGTGCGGCTTTCGGCGGCAGGGTAAAACAGAAAGCAGCCCAGGGCAGCAACGAGGAACCCTACCAGCATGCCCTTCTTGTAACCCAGGCGCTTGACAACCTGGCCGGCCGGCACGCCCATCACCAGGTAGGCCCCGAAAAAGCAGGAGTTCACCAAGTTAACCTTGGCGTAGCTGAGCGTGAAAAGGCCCTTCAGATACGGAATCAGGATGTCATTGAGGCAGGTGATGAAGCCCATCATGAAAAACAGCACCGTCAGCGAGCCCAGCGCCGAGGTGTAGCTAGGCGCTAAGCCAGATTCGGTGGAAGCTGGGGCAGCGTCGCTGCGGGGTTGGGAACTGATAAGCGCCATAACGCGGGAAGGGAAAAGCTGGAATCTTTATTTGAAGCGCTATAATACGCAAAGCGCCCGGCTTGCCTTCCGGAACGCAGTGAACTACGCAACAAAAATCCCCGCAGGCAGCAGGTACTATTCGTACCTACCACCAGTTTATCACTACTAGCAGCCTGATACCCATTGGCTAGCGCGGCAGCGGCTAACCGCGGGGCCACAAACTGCTGATCAACCCCAGCGTGGTGCCCTGCTACTCTAATCCTATCCGAGCTGAGCCGAATCGCCAATCTACATTCTACCATTTTGTCCGGGGCCTTCTAGTCGGGTGAAATGCGGAGTGCGCCGATCCAATCGGGCCCGCCGTCGAGCAAACCCTTTAGGCCGGCGGCTGGCCCGGTTTGCGGCCCCACTATTGCCTTTGGCAATAGCAGCCCGGCGCCGCGGTTTGACCGCCCGGGCCACCTTATTCACTTAACCTCCCGTCAACTTTTTTTCTGTTTTCCATGAAAAAGCTCCTGCTTCCTCTCTTCGCCGCTTTTCTGTTCACGGCTGCCACCGCCTCCGCCCAAACCGCTACGCCAGCTCCGCCCGCCGGCCGCATGGACCATCACAACAACATGACGCCCGAGCAACGGGCCGCCAAACAAAGCCAGCGCCTGACCCAGGAGTTAGGCCTGAGCGCCGAGCAAACCGGCCGGGTGCAGCAGATCATGCTGGCCCGCGACCAGGAAATGCAGACCATGCGCGGTCAGGGCAAACCCGCCCCGGGCCCCCGGGAACAGATGGGTGAGCAGATGAAGGCTAACCGCGCCAAGTACGATGCCCAGTTCAAGGAAGTGCTGACTGCCGACCAGTACGCCAAATACACCCAACTCGAAGCCAAGCACCACCGCGGCGGCATGCACCCCGGCGACGCCGGCAAGCTCAAAGCCAAGAACGGTAAAGTGAAGGTGAAGAAAACCAACGGTTAACTGACCGTCCTTCTTGGCTTGTACCCACAAAGGCCCCATTTCCAGCTCGGAAATGGGGCCTTTGTGGGTACGGATACAACCTGTTTTAGCCTACTAGGCTGCCGAGTTTACTCCACCAGCAGCCGGACGCTCTGCCCGTCGCAGCGAAGCAGGTAGTAGCCCGGCATCACGCCGCGCAGGTCTACGGTCAGCCTGACGGCTCCCGCGGGCACGGCCAGCGTGCGCACGGGCCGGCCCAGCGCATCCAGCAGCTGAGCCCGGCGGGCCAGACGGGCGGCGGGCAGAAGCAAGGTGGCTTTTTCGCGCGCCGGGTTGGGATATAGCTCCAGCGGTACCTGGGGCGTGCTGTTGCCGGCAGCCAGCGGTCCGTTGGGCTGGTAGAGGGCAAAGTAGGCGCTGGTCTTGCTCAGGTCGCCCACGCTGCTGAAGTAGCCGCCGGCCAGCACGTTGCCGTTGGGAGCCACAGCCAGCGCAATGACCGTGGCATCGAGGCCGGTACCCAGGGGCTGCCAGGCCGTGCCGTCCCAGCGCATCACGCGGTTCAGCTCGGGCTGAGCCGTGGTACCGGTGAAATCCCCGCCCACGTACACATCATTGTTGGCCGCCACGGCCAGGGCCCGCGCCGGCATACGGGAGCCGGTGCCCAGAGGAAGCAGGGCGCTCCCACTGTAGCGAGCCACGTAATCCGCGTCGGGGTTGCCACCAGCATTCACAAAGTTGCCACCTACCAGCAGGTCCCCGTTGGGCGACAAGGCCAGGGCAAACACCCCCACGCTGACCTGCCCGCCCGAGCCCAGCGCGCCCACGCTGCTCCAGCTGCTCCCGTTGTAGCGGGCTAAATACTGCGTGCCGGCGGGACCGACCGACAGAAAGCCCCCGCCCACGTACACCCCGCCACCCGGGGCCGGCACGAGGCTGCGCACTGGTCCGCCCGCCGAGAGAGTGGGGCCGCTCAGCGTAGAGGTGATGATGCGCCAGCTGGTGCCGTTATAAACCGCCAGGTAGCCGTTGCCGCTGGCCGAAACGCCGCCGGCGTAGATGTCGCCGTTGGCTGCCACAGTGATGGCACTGGCAAAGGTGGGCGGTCCGCTAGCCAGGGCCTGCCAGGCGTTGCCATCCCAGCGGGCC